>NZ_JBIAMW010000005.1:0-565058 GCF_042874315.1 Nocardia sp. NPDC004068 | reverse complement strand
ATACTCAACACGCTCGCCCTGCACTATGGTGAGCGGATAACCGGAAACTAGCAGGACAATTCACCGTTCTGCCCACAAAAATTCCGACACTCCCACCAGCCCAGCCGCACCCCTTATTTGGATCCGCACCCGCTGTATAGCCCTGGAAGGGGTGCGAATCCGAATAAAGGGTGCGGCTGGGTTGGCGTACCGCTTGGGGCGCCGAGCCTTTTGGGGCGGCGTACCTCTTCGGGTGCCGCGCCTCTGGGGGACGCGCTCGTCTCGAGAGACGCCGCGCCTTCGAGCGCGCACGTCTTAGAGACCGCCGTACCTTCGGGGGTGATATCGCCTTCGGGCGTTGCGCCTTTGGTGGTGGCGGGACGCTGGGCCTTCGGGCGTGGCGTCATCTTGGGGACGGACCTTCCGCAGTGGCGTCATCTTGGGCGTTGCACCTATGGGCGGCGTACGTCTTGGAGGCCGCCGTGTCTCGAGGGTGCCGAACGTTTCGGGGCCTTCGAGCATGCCGAACGTGCTGGGACTCAAGGCGAATTCGAGGGCTGGCTCAGCGGAAGTAGAACGACGGTGAGGTGCCAGGCTGTGACGGCGGTCGTCAGGGGGAGGCCGGTCCAGAGTTCGGGGGTCGTAGGGAGGTGGCCTACGGCGGCGGAGGTGATGGCGATGTAGAGGGACCAGGTGGTGAGGGCGGCGGTGAGGGCGAAGGTGCGGTAGGCGGTGGGGCGGGTGGGGATGAGGATGAGGAGGTCGAGGGCGGGGGCGGCGAGGGTGAAGGGCAGGAGGACGGCGCGGTTGTGGGCGTGGGTTTGCGTGGCGGAGAGGGCGACCACGGGGAGGGTGGTGAGGGCGGCGGCGCCGAAGGGGAGGCGCGCCAGCGGCGGGCCAGGAACAGCAGGATGGTGGCGGTGATGAGGACGGCGGCGAGTTCGCGGACGGGGGCGTCGTCGTCGGTGGCGGAGAGGGCGTCGACGATTCGGTTGGCGGAGTAGGTGATCGCGTTGCCGTAGTCGAGGACCACCATGACGAGGGACGCGGCGAGGCCGGTGGTCAGCAGGGCGGGCCACAGTAGGCGCAGCGGCGGGGCGTCGCCGATATCGGTCCGGGCGACCGCGGAGCGGAGAGGCGCGGTGGCCAGAACCAGCATCGACACCGTCAACCCGAGATGCCCGGGGGCGAACACGATCGCGATGCCGCGCGCCTCTCCGAACCGCGCGTGCCACACGATGTCGGCGAGTCCCGACACCACGAATCCGCCGACCGCGACCACCGCCGACCGGTATCCCCACGGCACCGCCGCGAATCCGCGCAGCCCCTCGCGCACGCGCCGCCACACCAGACACAACATCCACCCCGCGAGCGCGAGAAACCCACTGCCGAACACCACGCCAGGCGAAAGCGCCGGGCTCGGGCGTCGAGGACCGCCCCCACACGTCGAGCATCAGGCCCGCGACGAGCCACACCGCGGCGAGCGCGGTCACGGCGTCGTCGACCGCGGTGGCGGGCACACCGCGGCGCGGGTCGCCGAGCGCCGCCCGCACTCCGCCCCGCCCCGCGCTCACCGGCATGACGGTACCGAGTGCACCCAGACGTCGCATCCGCGTGAACCCGCGCCTGGGCGTGTCGAATTCGCGGCGGACACGCCCGGCCCGCCGACGCGACCGTGCCAAACCCGTTGCCCGCGACAACGTTCGGACCGTGCCGCGATTTATGCGTATCGTTGATAGGTCGGAGCGTACGAGCCGGAGGGAGCGTCGCGTTGCGGTCACCAGCGCCTTGGCACAGTCCTGTTCAGCCCGCGCCCGGCTTCGACGCGGCCCGCGTGCGCGCGTTGTTCCCCGCGCTGGCCGAGGCCGACGAGGTGTATCTCGACAGCGCCTCCACCACCCAGAAACCGCTGCCGGTGATCGAGGCGGTGGAGGGCTACCACCGCCGCCACACCGCCAACGCCGGGCGCGGCACCTACCGATGGGCCACTGTCCTCGAACGCGAGATCGAGTCGATCCGCGCGCGGACGGCGGACTTCCTGGGCGCGCGGCCGGACGAGATCGTGTTCACCCCGGGCGCGACCGCGGGCCTGAACGCGGTCGCCCTCGCGTGGGGGCTGGCCGAACTCGACGACGGCGACGAAATCCTCTACAGCCCACGCGATCACGCCGCGAACGTGTACCCGTGGGTGCAGTTGCGCACCACCCTGGCCCGCTTCGGCCGGCACATCCGCTTGGTCCCCTACCGGGTGACCGCGTTGGGCGAGGCCGATATCGATGACCTCGCCGCACGCGTCACCCCACGCACCCGCTTGATCACCGTCAGCCATCTGCATCACGTCTTCGGCGCGCTCACCACCCTCGAGGAGCTGCGCGACCGGGTGGATCCGCGGGTGTTGTGGTGCTTCGACTGTAGCCAGAGCGGTGGACACCTGCCGATCGATGTGCGGGCGCTGGGTGCGGATTTCGCGGTGCTGTCCGCGCACAAGATGTTCGGCACCACCGGCACGGGAGTGCTGTACTGCGCGCGGCGGGTGCACGATCGGCTGACCGCGTTCCTGCCCGGCGGCAATTCCGCTGTGCGCGTGGCCGATTCGATGCTGCAACCGGCCGAGATGCCTCGCCGGCTCGAGGGCGGCACCCCCAACATCCCCGGCATCCTCGCCCTCGGCGCGGCCCTCGAGGTGCTCACCGACATGGGCCTGCCGCGGGTGGCCGAGCACAATCGAGTACTGACCCGCCGCCTGATCGACGGCCTGCGGCCGGTGCCGGGGCTGCGGTTCCTGCCCGGTCCCGCACACGCCCCGTGCGAAAACGGTTACGGGATCGTCTCGTTCACCCTCGACGGCATCGGCGCCACCGACCTCGGTTTCGTGGTCGCCGAGCTCGGGTTCCTGGTCCGCACCGGGGCCCACTGCGTTCCCGCCGACGCGGGTGCCGAACGAGTCCAGCCGGTCGATGCCGGGGGCCCGAATGGGCTCGCGGACGCGGATTCGGTGCGGGTGAGTACGCACGTCTACACCACCGGCGACGACATCGACCGGTTCGTTCGGTGTGTCGCCACGATCGCCTCGGAGGTCCGATGAGCACATCCGGCTACGACCGTCGCGCCGCCTCCCGGGTGCTGGCCGGGCTCGCCCGTCCGGGCCTGTTCGCCGATACTCCCACGGCGCGGCCCGGACGCGTCGAATTCGTGCGCACCCCACTGACTTTCGAGCAGGACAGCCATCTGACGCTGTCGCAGCGGCTGTATCTCGAGCGATTCATGCGGCCCTGCCGCCCCGATCAGGTCACCAGCGCCACCCACCGGCTCGCGTGGACCGACGGCGACGGCGTGCCCAACACCGGATTCGTGCATTCCGACGGCCTCGGGGCGATCGTCCCCATCGCCGTGCGCGAAACCGTCCTGACGCTGTGGCACGCGCTCGAAGACAATCACGCTCTCGCGCAACGTGTTTTGGAACTCAGCGCGAACGATCGGGCGGTGCTGGCCGCGACGACCACCGATCACGAGCCGATCGACATCTTCCGCGTCGGCATCGAGGCGTGCGGACGCGCCCTGGCCCAGCACGCCCTGCTGGCGCACACGACGCCGTATCGCAGCCCGGCCGAATTCGCTTGCGGCATGCGCGATTCCGGGATCTTCGCGGCGGTGGCCACGCGCTGGTACTGGGAGTTGCAGGCGTCGACGTATCGGCGCGGCATGATCCCGGTCGCCTTCGACGTCCAGCCGGATCGGACCGTGCGCTACACCGCCGAGACGGTCGCCACGCTGCGCGCGATGAAGGACGCCACCATCGCCGACGCGCACGCGGTCATGCACCGGGCGACCACCGTCGAGGGGTTGTCGGTTCCGGCGGCCCTCGCGAAATACCACGACGAGCTCGATCTCATCTCGCGGCAGTACGCGCTGTTGCCGCCCGGGACGCGCCCGGCCTGCCTGGCGGCGACGGCGCATCGCGTCGACGGCGGGCACTACAGCCTGTTGCCGGTGATCGCCGAGCGGTTCGTCGAGGAGTTCGTCGCGACCGTCGAGCGGCTCACCGTCGACGAGGTGGACGGCGAGATATCCGGCGACACAGGCGATTTCGCCCCCGAGGACCGGATCTTCTACGTACCGGACATGAACTGCAAGCACTGCGTGCGCACCATCACCGGCGTGCTCGAGTCCATGCGCATCCGGGTGCACGACATCGATCTGATCAGCAAACGCGTGGTGGCGGAGTTCCGCAGTCCGCGCAATCGGCACCGCGCCTTCGAGGCGCTGCGCGACGGGGGCTACAACCCGGTGTCGGCGCGGCCGGTGCCCGACGCCGCCCAGCCGACGGAAACCGCCGTATGACCGGCGCGCCGCCCGCGCTGCCCGCCGCCGTCCCACCGCTGGTCCGCGCGTTCCTCAACACGCCGGGCGCGGTCGAGGCGGCGGTGGAGCGGTTCGGGTCGCCCGCGCATCTGCTGTTCCCGCAGGTGTATCTGGACAATCTGGGCAGGTTGCGGGACGTGCTCGACCGGCATCGGATCGACTACCGAATCTGCTACGCGTTCAAGGTGAATCGATCGCGCGCGTTCCTGCGCACCGCCGAGGCGTCGGGGCTCGCGGTGGACGTGGCGTCGGAGCAGGAGTGGGCGGCGGCCCGGGAAGCGGGCTTCGATCCCGCGCGGATCGAGGTGACCGGGCCCAAGGGCGAGCGTTTCCTGCGCGCGCTGATCGGGTCGGGGGTGACGGTCAATGTCGACAATCTGTGGGAGCTCGAGCGGCTCGCGGCGCTGGGCGACGGAGTTCCGGTCCTGGTGCGGGTGTCGGGTTTTCCGGGCAGCGCGGTGAGCCGGTTCGGAATCGCGCTGGCCGAGATGGACGACGCGCTGGCCATTGCTGCCGCGCATCGGGACCGAATCAACCTGCGGGGCTTCGCCTTCCACCTCGACTCCGGGGCGACCGCGGAACGGGTACGGGCGGCGCAGGAGTGCCTGGGGCTGATCGAACGCGCCTACACCCACGGGCTCGCGCCCACCGTCCTCGACCTCGGCGGCGGGCTGCGGCAGGTCTTCACCGCCGACCCGGACCGGTTCGACGCGTACGTGGCGCGGTTGCGGGCCGCGCTGCTGGGCCGGGGCGAGCCGATGGCGTGGGGCGGGAACACCTTCGGTTTCCACATGGATGACACCGGCGTGCACGGGACGCCGGTGTTCCACAAATACGCCAACGCCGTGCCCGCGACCGCCATGCTCGACGATCTGCTCGCCGCGCCGCTGGACGCGCACGCCGGGCGGGGTCTCGCGCAGGTGGCCGCGGAGAATCTGCTCGAGCTGTGGCTGGAACCGGGCAAGGCCCTGGTCGATCAGGCCGGAATCACCGTCGCCACGGTCGAATTCGTCAAGCGCGCCGCCGACGGGAGTGTGCTGGTGAATCTGGACATCGGGCGCGATACGGTCACTCCCGCCGATCAGGAGGTGATGATGGATCCGGTGCTGGTGGGCGAGGACGGGCCGGACGGCGGGCCGGTGGGGGTGTTCCTCGCGGGGCGGCTGTGCCTGGAACGCGACATGATCAGCAATCACAAGGTGTGGTTCCCGCGACGCCCCCGGCCGGGTGATCATGTGGTGTTCGTGAACACGGCCGCCTACCACACCGACCTGTCGGCAGCCGGTGCGTCGATGCATCCGCTGCCACCCAAGGTGGCGGTGGTGCGGGCCGACAACGGGTTTCGGATGTGCCCGGACGGAGAGTACGAACCGGCGCTGGTGAGGTCCTGATGCGCTACGACCACATCACCGAACTCATCGGCGACACGCCGCTGCTGCGGTTGGATCCGGCCGTGCACGGGCTGGCCGACGTCGAGCTGTACGCCAAATTGGAGTTCTTCAATCCGTTCGGGTCGGTCAAGGACCGGGTGGCGTGGGGCATGATCCGCGACGAGATCGACGAGATCGCCGCGCGGGGACAGCGATTCATCGAGGCGTCCAGCGGCAACACCGCCAAGGCGCTGCGGATTCTCGGCGCGATGCGCGGGATCGGGTTGCGGGCGGTCACCAATCGCATGAAGGTGGCCGAGGTGCGCGACCTGCTCGAGCTGCTCGGCACCGAGATCGAGGAGCTGCCCGGATTGTCGGAATGTCCGGATCCGACGACGCCCAACGACGTGTACTCGGTCATCGAGGCGGCGATGGCCAAGCGGCCCGGGGCCTTTCATCACGCGTCGCAGTACACGAACGAGAAGAACATCGAGGCGCATCATCACGGGACCGGGCGCGAAATCCACGAGGATCTGTTCCGCGACGGGATCACCCGGGTCGACTATCTGATCGGCGGGCTGGGGACCACGGGTTCGACGCGCGGGGCGGCGACCTATCTGCGCAAGCATCATCCGGATCTGCGCACGATCGCGGTGGTGTCGGAGCGGTCGGACTTCATTCCCGGTATCCGGTCGGAGACCGAGATGTGGGATGTGGGGTTGTTCCAGCCGGACTTCTACGATGCGATCGTGCCGGTCGACTCCGGGCGCGCGATCGACGCGACGATGGAACTGGCGTTGCGGCACGGTGTTCTGGCCGGGCCGACGAGTGGGGCGTCCTACGCGGCCGCGTTGGATACGCTCGCCGCCCGGGAGCCCGGGGAGCCGATCGTGGCGGTGTTCATCGTGTGCGACCGCCTCGAGCCGTACCTGTCCTACATCAAGCAGCGCCGTCCGGAGTTGTTCGGCCGCAACGCGTCTCGCACCATCCCGCCCACCGCCGACGAGCTGGCCGCCGTCCCCCCGGTCACCCCCGACGACCTCGCCGCCCTCGACTCCCCCATCGTCGTCGACACCCGCGGCGCGATGGCCTACCGCATCGGGCACGTTCCCGGCGCCATCAACATCCGCGACGACCAACTCGACGACATGTTGACCCAGGGCATCCCCTTCCCTCGCAGCAAACCGCTGGTGTTCGTGTGCCCGGTCGGCGAGCTGTCCCGCCGGTTCGCGGCGCTGGCGCGGCGTGCGGGGCACGATGCGCGCAGTTTGGACGGGGGGATCGTGGCGTGGCGGGATGCGGGAAAGCCGTTGGAGTCCAATAACTCTCGGCCCGTCTGAGGCCCTGCCCGGCGCCCTGGCGGGCACCGGGCAGGGACAAGGAGGGACGTACTTTGGAATGGGCCGCAAGAGACAGGCACGGCAACCCAGCCGCACCCTTTATTCGGACCCGCACCCGTTGTAAGGCCATGCAAGGGGTGCGGATACGGGTAAAGGGTGCGGCTGGGGTGGGTTATCTGGGGCGGCGGGCTGGGCCGGGGTGGCGGATGTGTTCGGTCATGGCCTCGGCGATGGGGGCGGGGGGTGGGGCGGCGGGGGTGGCTACGGTGCGGGCGTCGTGGGAGATGCGCATGATGAGGGCGATGATGATGTAGTTGGCGAGCAGGGAGGAGCCGCCGTAGGACATGAAGGGGGTGGTGAGGCCGGTCAGGGGGATCAGTTTGGTGACGCCGCCGACCACGACGAACAGCTGCCAGCCCAGGGAGAAGGCGAGGCCGCCGCCGAGGAGTTTGCCGAAGGCGTCGCGGGTGGCGAGGGCGGCGGTGAAGCCGCGCACGGTGATGACGGTGAACAGCAGCAGGATCGCGGTCAGGCCGAACAGGCCCAGTTCCTCGCCGATGGTCGCGATGATGAAGTCCGTCTTGGCGAACGGAACCTCTTGCGGGCGGCCACCGCCCAGGCCCGCGCCCCACAGCCCGCCCGTGCCGAGACCGAACAGTCCCTGGGCGATCTGATAACCGTTGGTGTAGTAGGTCGCGAACGGGTCCTGCCACACCTGCACGCGCACCCGCACATGCCCGAACAACTGGTAGGCGATGATCGCGCCGACGGCGAACATGGCGATCCCGATGAACAGCCACGACGCTCGCCGCGTCGCGATGTACACCATCGCCAGCACCGTCCCGAACACCAGCAGCGAGAAGCCCAGATTCTTCTCGTACACCAGCACCAGCACCGACACGAACGTCACCAGCAGCAGCGGCCCCAGATCACGCAGCCGCGGCACGGTGAACCCGAGCACACGAGACCCGGCCGCCCCGAACAGGTCCCGGTTGTCGACCAGGAACGCCGCGATGAAGATCAGCAGCAGCACCTTGGCGAACTCACCGGGCTGAATCGAGAAGCCGCTCAACATGATCCAGCTCTTACCGCCGTTGACCTCGCTGAACCGCGACGGCAGGACCGCGGGCACCAGCAACGCCACCAGACCCGCCAGCCCGCAGGTGTAGGCGTATTTCGCGGGCTGGCCGTGGTTGCGGACCAGCGCCAGCAGCAACGCGAACAGCGCGATTCCCGCGGCGGTCCAGATCAATTGGTGCGCGGCGTCGGAGGAGGGCGCGGCCTTGCCGAGCGCGGCCGCGGTGGCCGCCTCGGCGCGGTCGAGCCGTTCGATGAGGACCAGGCCGAGCCCGTTGAGCAGGATCACGCACGGCAGGATCACCGGATCGGCCTTGGGCGCCAGCACCCGCACCGCGAGATGCGCCAACAGGGTCAGGCCCGCGAATACGGCCAGCGGCCACTGTAATTGGGTGTGGTCGCCGCCGGTCGCGCTCGCCACGGCGACACCGGCCACGGCGACGAGGGCCACCGCGGCGACGCACAGCACCAGCTCGGTGCGCCGCGGTCTGGGTAGGCCGATCGGACCCGAGGAGGTGCCGATCGGCCCGGACGAGAAGGGTTCCCGAGACGCGCTCACGGCAACCAGTATGCGGGGGCCGGACTCATCGGTTTCCGAGCGCCCGGACGAGGAGGTCCTTCAACTCCGCCACGCTCTCCTCGATCGAGCGCACCCGGGCGTCGGTCTCGTCGAGTTTGCGGCCGAGCCGCTCGAATCGCGCCTCCACCGCGTCGAACCGCTCGCGGGTCTGTTGTCCGAGCGAATTCACCGCGCGCACGATCGCGTCCGTCCGCGCGCGCGTCGCCGCGTCCTCGTCCTCCAACGCGGCGACGCGGGCATCGAGTTCGGGCGGCGTGGCAGGCATTGCGCGATCTTATCCGCGCCCGCCGCACCCTCGCAGCATCGACTGCCGAGGTGCACAGCGTGTCGGGCCGCGCATCCCGATGCCACCACTTGTCGGCTCACAGCGAACCGGTCGCGCTGGTTCCGTCCGGAACTGGCAGGATGACCGGGTGCATATCGCAGTCGGGCTGGTGGTGTTGGTCGCCGCGGCGGTCGCGCTGGCCGCGCTGGCGCGGCGGGTGGGGATGGCCGAGCCGCTGTTTCTGACCGTCGCGGGGATCGCGGCGTCGTATGTGCCGTTCGTGCCGGCGGTCGATCTCGATCCCGAGGTGGTGTTGCTGGGGCTGCTGCCGCCGTTGGTGTACACGGCCGCGATCAGTACCTCGCTGGTGGAGTTCCGGCCGAAGAAGTTGTCGATCGCGTTGCTGTCGGTGGGGTTGGTGTTGTTCACCACGTTCGCGGTCGCGTTGGTGGTGTGGCGGCTGCTCGACGTGCCGTTCGCCGCGGCGGTCGCGATCGGCGCGGTCGTCTCGCCGCCGGACGCGGTGGCGGCCACCTCGATCGCGCGGCGGGTGGGCATGCCGCGGCGGATCGTGACGCTGCTCGAGGGTGAGGCGCTGTTCAACGACGCGACCGCGCTGGTCACCCTGCGCACCGCGATCGTCGCGCTGACGGGGGCGTTCAGCGTCTGGCAGGCGGGCGCGGACTTCGCCATGGCCGCGGTCGGCGGCACGGTCATCGGCGTCGTGGCCGCGGGGGTGCTGGCGTTGCTGCGCCGCCGCATCACCGATCCGGTGCTCGACACCAGTCTGTCGTTCCTCGCGCCGTTCGCGGCGTATCTGCCCGCCGAGGCCGCGCACGCGTCGGGGGTCATCTCGGTCGTGGTGTGCGGGCTGATCCTGGGGCAGGGCGCGCCCGTGTGGCAGAGCGCGGCCTCGCGGATCGCCGAGCGCACCAATTGGCGCACGATCCAGTTCATCCTGGAGAACGCGGTGTTCCTCATCATGGGGTTGCAGGTGCGCCACATCGTCGACGACGCCTGGTCGAGCGGGCTCGACCACACCACGCTGCTGCTGGCGTGCGCGGCGGTCCTCGCGACCGTCGTCGTGGTGCGCCCGATCTGGGTGTTCCCGGCCACCTATTTCGCCTGGTTCGTGGAGAGCCGCCCGCGCGGCAAACCGCGCCCGGCGTGGACGAGCCCGGCGGTGGTGTCGTGGGCGGGCATGCGCGGGGTGGTCACCCTCGCCGGTGCGCTGCTGTTGCCCTCGGACACACCGCAATTGGCGACGCTCAAACTGCTGGCCCTGGTCGTGGTGGGCGGAACCCTTCTGCTGCAAGGGTTTTCGCTGCCATGGCTGATCCGCGCGCTGCGCCTGCGCGGGCCCAGCCGCGCCGAGGACGCGTTGCAGGAGGCGAATCTGCTGCAACAGGCCACCGCGGCGGGTCTGGCCGCGCTGGAGGCGGAGATCGCGCCGGAGACGCCGGAGGAGATCGTCACCGCGCTGCGCGAGCGGGTGGCTCGCCGCGCCAACGCCGCCTGGGAACAGCTGGGCCGGGCCGAGTCGGTGCGCATCACCCCCAGCGGCGAGTACCGGCGGCTGCGGCTGGTGATGCTGGGCGCCGAACGCGAAACCGTCCTGCGCGCACGGGATTCCGGAACGATCGACCACGAGGTCCTCGAACACGTGATGGCCTCGCTCGACCTCGAGGAGTCGACCATCGACCGGGTCGCCGAGGCCGACGATCAGCCGGGCGAGCCGTTGCGCGCGATGGGCACGGCGGGCTGCGAGCATCTGGCCGACGCGCCGCGGGTGGCGCTCACCGAACTGCCCGAGGTGTGCGCGGAATGCGTCGCCGAGGGCCTGACGTGGGTGCATCTGCGAATGTGTCTGAGCTGCGGCAACGTTGGGTGCTGCGACTCCTCGGTCGGCAATCACGCCACCCGCCACTACCACGCCACCGGCCACCCGGTGATGCGCAGCGTCGAGCCCGGCGAGAAGTGGCGCTGGTGCTACGTGGACGAGATCCTGGGCTGATCGCCCGCTTCCCCGGACGGCTTGGTCAGCCGGACGACGCCCGCGTCGAGATCGAGGTCCAAGCGCGGGCGGTGCGTCTGCCCGTCACTGTCCTCGCTGCCCTCGTCGGCGAGTTTGTTGCCCGGAAACAGTTCACCGATGAAACCCATGCCTCCACGCTACCCAGCGGCGGCAAGCAGGGTGGGGCAGAGCGCCGTCGTATCGGTCGCGCGAACCCCCCACAGCACCCGCCGCCCCCGGGGATTTACTGTGGCTGAGTGTCCGAAGGTCAGAATGTCGCCGGTGGCGAGCCCCGCATCTGGGGTGGGACCACTCTCACCGAGCGCCGGGAGGCGCGGCGGGCGGCGTTGCTCGAGGCCGCGCTGGATCTGATCGGCGAGGCCGGGGCGGGGGCGGTGACCATGCGCGCGGTGTGCCGCACGGCCGGGTTGACCGATCGGTACTTCTACGAGAGTTTCACCAGCCGCGATCACCTGCTCGACACCCTCTACCGGCAGGTGGCCGACGAGTTCCTGGCGCCGATGACCGCCTTCGCCGCGGCCGACGACCCCGAACACGACCGCGAGCTGGCCCGGGCGCTGGTCGACAAGGTGCTCGAGGATCCGCGCAAATCGCGGCTGTTCCTCGTCGAACCGTATTCGAGCACCGGCCTGGGCCAGACCACGATCGCGGTGATGCCCGCATTCACCCGGCTCATCCAGGACCATCTGTTCGCCTACATCGACGATCCCGATCGGCGGCGGCTGGCGGCGGTGACGATGGCCTCGGGCAACGCCGGAATGTTCTCGGCGTGGCTGAACGGTTCGCTGCGGGCGAGCCGGGAGCAGATCGTCGATCACATCGTCGCGATCACCACGGCCTACCGCACCATCTACCGTTGACCGGTCAGCTCGCCGACTCGCGCACCGAATCCGGCAGGGGGCCAGGCGTTTTCGGGTCGCCCGCCAACCGGGCGTTCAATCCGTCCAGGACACAGATCAATCCGAAGTCGAACGCCAGCGCCCGCGCGGTGGCCGGATCGCGGGATCCGGCGGCGTCGTATTCGGCCACCAGATCCGGATAGTCCGCCCCGGCCAGTTCGGTGAGCGCGCCCTTCACGGTGTCGAAGTCGTAGTCCTCGATGCGCCCGCCCGCCTGGGTCAGCGCGACATCCGGAACCACCTGTCCCAGTACGTAACTGATCAGCGCGCTGTTGGCGAAGTGCACGTCCATCCCGGTGAACCCGGCGCGCAGGAAGGTGCGGCGCATGCCGTCGGCGAGGGCGAACGAGTGCGGGCCCACGCTCGGCAACCGGCCGATCAGCGCGATCATCCACGGATGCGCGAGCATGGTCGCGCGCAGCCGGTAGGCCATCGTCGTGGCCACCTCCCGCCACGACGCCTGAGCGGGGTCGGGCACGCCGACCTCGCCCCACGCCTCGTCCAGCGCGAGTTCGAGCAGTTCGTCCTTGTTGGCGACATACCAGTACAGGCTGGTCGCGCCCGCGCCCAGTTTCGCGCCGAGCTTGCGCATGCTCAGCGCGTCGAGCCCTTCGGCGTCGAGCAGTTCGACGGCCGCGGCCACGATCTGCTCGCGGCGCAGGCCCGAGGTCCGGGGCTGGCGTTGCGGGCGCAGCCATACCGAGGCGAAGGGTTTGCTCACAGCCTTCACGATAATTCACTCGCACACTGTTCCAGTTTCTCGTACGCTGTTCGAGTGACTTCGAACGCAATGGAGGGCGAGGCGGTCGTGCGCGATCCTCGCCGCTGGTGGGTCCTGGTGGTGCTGTCGTTGGCGGTGCTGGTCATCGGGATCGACAGCACCGTGCTCAATCTGGCCATCCCGTCGCTGATCCGGGATCTGCACGCCACGCCCGCCGACGTGCAGTGGATCCTCGACGCCTACGTCCTGGTCTTCGCCGGGCTGCTGCTCACCGCGGGCAGCCTGTCGGATCGGTTCGGCCGCCGCCGCGCGCTCATCACGGGATTGGCGGTGTTCGGGGCGGCGTCGCTGTTCGCGGTGCTGGCGACCGAACCGTGGCAGCTGATCGCGGCGCGCGCGGCGATGGGTGTGGGCGGGTCGATCCTCATGCCCTCGACGCTGTCGATCATGATGACGACCTTCGCCGAGGACGAGCGCCGCACGGCGATGGCCGCGTGGGCGACGACGTCGATGGTGTCGATCGTGCTCGGCCCGACGCTGGGTGGCTTTCTGCTGCAACACTTCTGGTGGGGGTCGGTGTTCCTGATCAACATCCCGGTCGCGGTGCTCGCGATCGGCGCGGCGCTGGTGCTGATGCGGGAGACGACCGGTGATCAGCGGCCGGTGGATCCGGTGGGCGTGGTGTTGTCGATCGTGACGCTGACCGCGACGGTGTACGTGATCATCGAGCGGGAGTGGAACATCGGGGTGATCGCGCTCGCGGTGGCCGGGGCGGTGGCGTTCACGGCGTGGGAGGCGCGCTCGGCGCATCCGATGTTGCCGCTGGGGGTGTTTCGCAGCCGCGACTTCACCGGTACGTGTCTGACGTTGCTGCTCATGGTGTTCGGCATGGGTGCGGTGATGCTGATGCTCACCCAGTATCTCCAGTTCGTGCTCGGCTTCGGGCCCATGCGCGCGGGCTTGGCGCTGCTGCCGTACGCGGTGTCCTCGGCGGTGTGCAACGGGCTCGGCGCGACGCTGGGCAAGAAGCTCAGCAACAAGACCCTCATCGTGACCGGTCTGGTGGTGATGGCCGCGGCCTTCGCGATCCTCGCCCAGGCCGACGGCTACGGCTGGGTGCTGGCCGCGATGCTGGTGATGGGCATGGGCGGCGGCCTCGCGGGCCCGGCGGCCTACGCGGCGATCATGAGCGCCATCCCGCTCGAGCACGCCGGGGTCGGCTCGGCCATGAACGACACCCTCCAGCAGGTCGGCATGGCCATCTCCATCGCGGTCCTCGGCAGCGTCCTGGCGGGCGTGTTCACCGACAACATGCCCGCGAATGCCCCCGAGGCGGCCCGCGATTCGATCGGCGCCGCCTTCCAACTCGGCTACGCCGACGCCGCCAAGACCGCCTTCACCACCGCCATGTCCCACGGCTCCTGGATCAGCGCCGGTTTCGCCTTCGCCGCCGCCTGCCTGGGCCTGATCCTCCTCCGCGACCGCAAACCCGTTGCGCCGCAACCGGAGACGGCACCCCTACCCTGACGGGTCACTCCTCGCGCACGAAGGTGTCGCTGTTGGTCAGCACCGCGTGCGCCCACGGTAAGGTCAGCCGCTCCGCCGGGGCTCCCGGGTGGGGCGGCTTGACCGCCTCGTCGGAGACCACGTGCCAGGCGGCGTGCAGCCGCCCGTCACGCAGCAGGCCGGTGAACGAGCAGATGCTCGCGATGTCGCCGGGGGCGGTGAACGCGAAGTGCGCGCACGGCCCCCGGTGCAGGCCCTGGATGGGGACCGACGCCCCGGCGAACGCGCTGTCGCCGAGGGCCGTTTCGAAACTCCCCCGCAGGAGGTTGTCGCTGTCGTCGGTGATCACCAGCAGCGAGCCGTACTCGTTGCGCCACCGGCCTGTCCAGTTTCGGTCCGATGTGGTTGCCATGCCGACGACGGTACCCATCCGGGGCCGTGGCCGTCAGTGCGTCATCATCGCGGCGTCGGCGCCCGCGGGCAGGGCGGGTTTGCGGCGGGGCAGGAACGCGGCGGGGATCAGGGTGAGCAGGACCAGGACCACCGCGACGATGTAGGTGTGCGCGAAAGCCGCTGCGGCGTCGGAGAATCCGGTGTCCAGCGCGCCCGGGGGGAGCTTGTCCGCGATCTCGGGATGCTCGTGCGAGGCGATCGCCGCGCCCGCCAGCTCGTGGCTGTTGAGCAGGTTGGTCAGCACCACCGACATGATCGCGGTGCCCACCGAGGCGGCGGCCTGGTTGACGATGTTCATCAGCGTCGTGCCGCGGGCGACCTGCTCGTGGGTCAGCGTCTGGATGGCGGCGGTCATGGTCGGCATCATGGTGCAGCCCATGCCCAGGCCCATCACGAACAACGCGATGCCCAGCAGCAGATACGAAGTGTCGCTCTGCAATTGGACGAAGAACAGCATCGACACCGCGATGACCGCGACACCGGTCAGCACGATCTTGCCCGGACCGATCTTGTCGACCAACCGGCCCGCGATCGGCATCGTCACCATCGCGCCGAGCCCCTGCGGGGCCAGCAGCAGACCCGCGGTCAGCGCCGACTCACCGCGCACCGATTGCAGATAGGTGGGCAGCAGCAGACCCGCACCGAAGAACGCCACCGCGAACAACAGCATGGTCAGCACGGCGAAGGTCAGCGACCGGTTGCGGAACAGATGCACATCGATCAGCGGATGCCGGGTGCGCAACGCGTGCAACACGAACGCCACCAGCAGCACCACACCGATCGCCGCGGGCACCAGCACCCGGGCGGCGAGGACGGTGTGCTTCTCCGGAATCGAGGACACACCGAACAGGAACAGCGCCAAACCCGGTGAGGCCAACAGCATTCCGAGGAAGTCGAAACTCTCCGAGGGCTGCGGGTTGTCCGAGGGGAACACGATGTACGCCAGCGCCAGCGCGACGATGCCGATGGGCACGTTGATCAGGAAGATCCACTGCCAGTGGAACCCGATCAGCCAGCCGCCGAGGATCGGACCCATGATCGGGCCCAGCAGCATCGGCACGCCGAGCACCGCCATCACCCGGCCCACCCGCTGTGGCCCCGCCGCGTGGGTCATGATCGTCATGCCCAGCGGCATCAGCATGCCGCCGCCGAGGCCCTGCACGATGCGAAAGGCGATGAGCGACTCGATGTTCCACGACGTCGCGCACAGCGCCGACCCCAGCACGAACAGCGTCAGCGCGAGCATGTAGAGGCGTTTGGTGCCGAACCGGTCGGCCGCCCAGCCGGTCAACGGGATGACGCTGGCCAGCGCGAGGGTGTAGCCGGTCATCGACCACGCGGCCACCGCGTAGCTCGCCCCGAACTGCCGCTGGAACTCGGGCAGCGCGATCGTGACGACGGTGATGTCGAGGATCGACATGATCGCGCCGAGCACGACGACGCCGGCCACCTTGAACACTGCGGCGTCGAGCTTGTCCGACGCCGAATCGGGCTGTGGCGCCCGGATATCCGGAGGTTGTGTCACCGCTTCAGCCTGCCAGGTCGCCGAGCGATTGACCAGCACATTTTTCGGGGGCTTCGGACGAGTAGGCTGAGGTTTCCCCGGTATCCCGAGGGTGGGCAAGGAGATCGTCGCGATGACCGACCCGGTGCACGGATTGACCGGTACGCTCACATCGCCGATCCGAGGCGCGGACACGCTCGGGGAGGTCCTGGTCGCGATCCGAGGGGGCACAGAAATCTACCTGGCACGAGCCACCGAACCGCTCGCCGCGGGCACCACCGTGCTCGTCGTGGGCGTGAACCCGGGCCGGATCGTGGACGTAGTGCCCTGGATACCGCTCGACTTCGGACCGGGTGGGGAATTTCCGAAAGAGTAAGGGAGACAACAGTGCTGGGGTACCACGTGCCCGATCCCGACGAGGCCATGCTGGTCAGCGGCGGGCGCGGCAAGGACAATGCGCCGTTCCGGGTGGTGATCGGGCACGGCGCCTTCGTGGTTCCGCTGTTCCGCAAGGTCCGGTATCTGTCGCTGGCGATGTTCGAATCCGAGATCGGCGAGCGCTGCGTCACCAAGCAGGGCATCCAGCTGGATGTGCGCGCGGTGATCGCGTTCAAGGTCGCCAACGACACCGCCTCGATCGTCAATGCGGCGCAACGGTTCCTGTCCGAGCAGGAACGGGAGATGAGCGTGCTGACCGGGCGCATCTTCTCCGGGCATCTGCGTTCGATCGTCGGGTCGATGACGGTCGAGGAGATCATCCGGGAGCGGCAGAAACTCGCCGACGAGGTGCTGATGGCCTCGAAGGTGGAGATGAGCAATATCGGGCTGTGGGTGGACTCGTTCCAGATCCAGTCCATCGATGACGGCAACCTCGGCTACATCGCGGCGCTGGCGGCCCCGCACAACGCCGCGGTGCAGCGCGACGCGCAGATCGCCCAGTCCCAGGCCGCGCAGGAGGCCGCGAAGGCCGAACAGGAATCGCAGCGCAAACAGGCCGAGTATCAGCGCGAGACGGCGATTCTGCGCGCGCAGTACCAGCGCGACATCGACAAGGCCAATGCCGAAGCGGCGCAATCGGGTCCGCTCGCTCAGGCCAACGCGTTGCAGGAGGTGCTCACCGCGCAGGCGGTGCAGGCCCGCAAGCAGGCCGAGCTGCGCGAGCAGCAGTTGCAGGCCGAGGTGGTCAAGCCCGCGCAGGCCGAGGCCGAGCGGGTGCGCATCCTCGCCCAGGCCGAGGCCGACCGCACCCGCATCCAGGCCGAGGCGGCGGCGTCGAACAATCGGATCGCGCTCGATCAGCTGCTCATCGAGCAGTTGCCCGAGATCGTGGCGCAGGCCTCGCGCGGGCTGGCGGGGGCGAATCTGACCGTGCTCAACGGGCCCGACGGAGTGAGCGAGGTGGTCAACGGCATGGTCGGACAGGGGCTCACGGTGTTCGATTCGCTGCGGAAGGCTCTTTCGGTCAACACCGAACGGGCCGCGACAGCGGTCGATAGAGTGCAGGAATAGGGACGGCGACGAGGAGCGGGTGTAGGTGTCGATCGGGAAATTGGTGTCCTTCGACAGTTCTCGGGGGTTCGGTTTCATCCGCCCGGAAGACGGTGGCCCGGATGTTTTCGTGCACGTGAACGACATCGGATTGGACGAGGACGAGCTGCGTCAGGGGCGGGTGTTCGAATTCGAGGTGACCGAGGGCGACCGGGGGCCCAAGGCGGTGAATCTGACCGCGGTCGGCGGGGCGCCCGCCCCGCGCCCGCATCGGGGCGGGCGCGGTTCGGGTCAGCTCACCGCGGCCGAGCACAAGCGGCTGATCACCGAGTTGCTGTTGGACGCGAGTCCGGCGCTCACGGCCGGGGAGATTCTCACCATCCGCGAGCGGTTGACCGAGTTCGCCGATCAACACGGCTGGCTCGACAGCTGACGGGGACGGGCGGGCCGGAATACGATCTTGCCGACAGCGGGCGATGAATTTCGCCGGCCCGCGCCGTCGGCATCGGTGAGACCCGAGGAGGATCGTGTGGACCTGCCCGTCATGCCGCCCGTGAAACCGATGCTGGCGAAATCGGCGTCGGCGCTGCCGCGCGATCCGCAGCTGTACTACGAACCGAAATGGGACGGCTTCCGCTGCATCGTGTTCCGCGACGGGGACGAGGTGGAGCTGGGTTCGCGCAACGATCGCCCGCTGACCCGGTACTTCCCGGAATTGGTGGAGTTGCTGCGCGCGACGCTGCCGCCGCGGTGCGTGATCGACGGGGAGATCGTGGTCGTCACCGAGCACGGCCTGGATTTCGACACGTTGCAGCAGCGGCTGCACCCGGCGGCGTCGCGGGTCACCAAGCTGGCCGGGGAGACCCCGGCCAGCTTCGTGGCGTTCGACCTGCTGGCGCTGGACGACCGCGATCTGACCGAGGAACCGTTCGCCGAGCGGCGGCGGCTGCTCGAGACGGTGGTCGACAACTCGGTGCCGCGGCTGCATCGCACGCCGCTGACCTCGGATCCGGACGTGGCGCAGGACTGGTTCACCCGATTCGAGGGCGCGGGCTTCGACGGGGTCATGGTCAAGGCCACCGACCTGCCCTATCTCCAGGACAAGCGGGTGATGATCAAGGTCAAGCACGAGCGCACCGCGGACTGCGTCGTCGCCGGGTTCCGCTGGCACAAGGACGGGCAGGGCGTGGGATCGCTGCTGCTGGGGCTCTACGACGACGCGGGCCGGTTGCATCACGTCGGGGTGGCGAGCAGTTTCACCGCGGCCCGGCGCGGGGAGCTGGTCGAGGAGCTGGCCCCGCTGCGGAAGAACGCCCTCGAGAACCATCCGTGGCGGGAGTGGGCCGACGCCGCCGCGCAGGCCCAGAGCGAGGGCAAGATGCCCGGCGGGGTGAGCCGCTGGACCGGCGGCAAGGATCTGTCGTGGGAGGCGCTGCGCCCGGAGCTCGTGGCCGAGGTGCGCTACGAGCATGTGATGGCGGGCCGATTACGCCACGGCGGCAGGCTGGTTCGCTTCCGCGACGACCGCACCCCCGAATCGTGCACCTACGCCCAGCTCGACGAGGTCGCCCCCGCCGAGCTGGCCGACATCTTCGCCGAGGCGAAGGGCGCGGCGCGGTGAGCAAGGCCATCGAGATCGAGACCGACGGCAAGGTCGTCTCGATCAGCAATCCCGACAAGGTGTACTTCCCCACCCGCGGCGAGACCAAGCTCGACCTGGTCCGCTACTACCAGGCGGTGGCCGAGCCGATCCTGCGCACGATGGGCGCGAGACCCGTACTGCTGGAACGATATCCGGACGGCGCGGGCGGCAAGTCCTGGTTCCAGAAGCGCGTTCCGAAATCCGTACCCGACTGGTTGCGGACCACCACCGTGGAAACCCCCAACGGCACCACCAGCGACGCGTTGGTCGCCGCGGACCTCGCCCACATCCTGTGGGCGGTCAACCTGGGCTGCTTGGGTTTTCACGTCTGGCCCACCCACGCGGGCGCCGCCGAGGCCAGCACCGCCCCCGTCGTTTACGACGCCGCGGGCAACCCGCTGCCGCCCACCGGCGTCACCGACGAACTGCGCATCGATCTCGACCCCTCCCCCGGCATCACCTTCGACGACCTCCGCGAGGCCGCCGTCCGCACCCGAAACCTGTTCTCCGAGTTGGGCATCGACGCCCGCGTGAAGACCTCCGGCTCCCGCGGCCTGCACATCTACGTCCTGCTCGAACCCCGCTGGGACGGCTACCAGGTCCGCGCCGCCTCGATAGCCCTGGCCCGCGAACTCGAACGCCGCCACCCCGACCTCCTCACCGCCTCCTGGTGGAAGGAGGAACGCGGCCGCCGCGTCTTCATCGACTACAACCAGAACGCCCCGCACCGAACGGTTTTCGGCGCGTGGTGCGTCCGCCCGAAGGTAGGCGGCCAGGTCTCGACCCCGGTCTCCTGGGACGATTTGGGCGCCATCGTCCCCGACGAGCTCACCCTCTCCACGGTCCCCGCCCGAGTGGAAAAACTGGGCGACCCCTGGGCCGACCGCACCCCCCAATCCATCGACCCGCTGCTGGAGATGTCCCAGCGCGACATGGACGCGGGGCTGATGGACGCGCCCTGGCCACCGGTGTACCCGAAGATGCCCAACGAGCCGCCGCGGGTGCAACCGAGCAAGGCGCGCAAGGCATGACGGCCGGGCCTAGTTGGTGCCGCCGATGATCGTGGTCTCCCGGCACAACCAGCGACCGTCGAGCCGCTCCATCACCAGCCGAAACTGTTGGGGTTTGGTCGTTTCCCGCTGGTTGACGGTGTCGTTGCGATAGACCTGGGTGAGGACCACGGTGATCTCGGCGCTGGACAGGTCGGCCGATTGCGCGGTGCAGGTGCTATCGGTGACGTGCGAGTGCCCGTGCGAGGTCGCGATGGCCCTGGTGTTGTCGGGCAGGGTCGAGACCAGGCTCGCGTGCAGGTCGCCGGAGGACCGGTCGAGTACCGCGGTCTCCCAGCCGTCCAGCTTGTCGTAGTCGTAGGTCGCCAGGAGGCGGGCGTACTCGCATCCGGCCTGCCGCGCCGCGTCCCGCGCGCTGTCGACCCGGCTGCGGGTCCACGTGCTGTGGGCGGCGAAGGCGCCCGCGGCTGTCGCCGCGACGAGCACGACGGCGCCGACGAGGACCAGAGCGATCCGCGCGGCGCGTCGCCGGGGCGGCGCCGACGCGGGCAGCGCTCGCCGCGCGGCCGCGGCGAGCTCACCGCATCCTGCGTACCGGTCGTCGCGATTCTTCGCCAGCGGCCGAGCGATCACGGCATCGAAACCGCTTGGTACAACCGGGTTCTCACGAGTCGGGCGAGGCGCGGGCAGGTTCAGGTGACCGTGGATGAGCTGACCGGTCGTCGTGCCGGGATAGGGCAGCGCCCCGGTGAGCAGGAAATACAGCGTGCAGCCAAGGGCGTACACGTCGGCGCGGCGATCGACGTCGGCGCGGGTGTCGAACTGCTCGGGCGCCGCGTACTGGAAACTCGCGAACAACTCCCCGGCCCGGGTGAACTGATCGGCCTGGTCGAGTGCCTTGGCGATGCCGAAGTCGGCGAGGAACACCTGCTGCGCGGGTCCGCTCGACAGCAGGATATTGGCGGGTTTCACGTCCCGATGCAGGACACCGGCGGCGTGGGCGTGATCGAGGGCCTTGGCGACCTCGGTGACGATGTGCACGGCGTGCTCGGCCGGGATCGGGCCGCCGCCGCGCACGGCCGCCGCCGCGTCCACGCCGTCGACGTACTGCATCGCGATCCAGAGCCGCCCGCCCTCCTGCCCGCGCGCGTAGACGGTGACGATGTTCGGATGCGCGAGCCGGGCCGCGGTGTCGGCCTCGTGCAGGAAGCGCGCCCGGATGGTCGCGTCGTCGCCGACCGCGGGATGCAGGATCTTCAACGCCACCCAGCGCGGCAGATCGCGATCGTGCGCGAGATAGACCTCGCCCATGCCGCCGACGCCGAGCAGCCGCTCGATCCGATATCCCGCGAAAACCTGGCCGTGGGTCAACGATTGCGCCACCCCGGTCTCACCTCCCACCCTTCTCCGCGCGCTCACCCTACTGCACCCGCGCGGCGTCGAGCCGCCGATGGGTACGATCCTGAACGGCACACGGATGGAATCGATTGCACGGGGGGATATTCGATGCCGGACATCGGCGCATCGTTCGCGGGGTATCGCATCGAGCGCGTGCTCGGGCGGGGCGGGATGGGCACCGTCTACCTCGCCCGCCACCCGCGCCTGCCCCGGTCCGTCGCGTTGAAGGTGCTGAATCGAGAACTGTTCACCGACAACGCCATTCGCGCGCGCTTCGAGCGGGAGGCCGAACTCGTCGCCCGGCTGGACCATCCGGGCATCGTCGCCGTCCACGACCGGGGGATCGACGGCGATCAGCAGTGGATCGCCATGCAGTACGTCGAGGGAATCACCGCGGCGGCACTGGATCCCGCGCGCCTGGCGCCCGAGCACGCCGTCCGAATCGTCGGCTACGTCGCGCAGGCCCTGGATTACGCGCACGGACACGGCATCCTGCACCGCGACGTCAAACCCGCCAACATTCTCCTCGCGCGCCCCGGGCAGCGCGACGAGCGAATCGTCCTCACCGACTTCGGAATCGCCCGCCTGCTCGACGAGACGCGTCACCTGACCCGCACCGGGACCGTGAACGGCACCCTCGGGTACGCCTCGCCCGAACAGCTCACCGGGGTCGCGTCCACCGCCCGCTCCGACCAGTATTCGCTGGCCTGCACGTTGTTCCGGCTGCTGACCGGCCGCTCGCCGTTCGAGTCGCCCAATGCCGCCGCGGTCGTGAAAGGCCATCTCCAGCACAGTCCCCCGGCGGTGAGCGCGGCGCGGGCCGGGGTGCCGCCCGCGATGGACGCGGTGCTCGCGCGGGCGTTGGCCAAGCATCCCGACGACCGGTTCGCCTCGTGCACCGAGTTCGCGACCGCGGCGTGGTATGCGTTGACGCAGAACGATTTTCGGCTCGCTCCGGCGGCGACCCAGCCGCGACCCGCGCCGGTCCTCGCCCCCGCGCCCGACAGCCCGCCACCCGCATTGCCCGCCTCGGTGAACGAGGGCCGCTCCCGATGGCGAAAGGTCGTCATTCCCACCGCGATCGCCGTGCTCGTCGCCGCCGGAGCCGGAATCGGTGTCGCCGCAAGCGTTCTCAGCAACAGCTCCGGAGCCGCGCCCGTGGCGGCCCGGCCGACCCGGACCCCGGATCCCGAGCAGGAGCGGCAAGGAGAGGAATACGTCGCCGCGTTGCGGGCGGCGAGTATCGCGTTCCCGAAGATGGTTCCGGCGGAGCGGACCGTGGGAACGACCAGATCCGGATACGGGCATTCGAGCTGCGAGGGGGTGCCCGGCTTCCGGGCCTTCGATCCCGAATTCGACACCATCGACTTCAAGACCTATATCGGCGCCTGGCAATGCCTGGGCGCCGAGGTGGTGACGTTCAGCATCTACGCCTACCGCTCGCCCGACGATGTCCGGGCGGTCGTGGCGGGTCTGCCACCGCACACCCGGACGGTCGAGGTGAACAACGGCGTTGCTTACACCAACTACGAGTTCTGGCACGACGCCCGCTCGATCTACCAGAAGCCGTTCGTCTCCCGGGTGACCACCTTCCTCGACGACCCGGACCGCGCGACGTTCCTGCTGATCGCCCGCCCGATGAGCAGCGCCGACGGCGCCGCCGAGCGACTGCACGCGTGGTGGAACAGCGCCCCGATCGGCTGAGTCAGGTCCCCCGCTCAATCTTCGGGAACGCCGTGGTCACCAGCGTCAACAGCATGTCGGCCAGCAACGCGTGCACCTGATCGCGATCGAGCGACCCGCGCGTAATCCATTCCCGCCCAGCCGCTTTCACCAACCCCCCGTACGCCCGGACCAGCGCCCGCAGTTCGTCGCCGTGCTTCGAGCCGCCCAGGCCGACCATGTGCAGCAGCCGGTCGGCGGCGGCGTCGTCGGCCTCGTCGAGGATGCGCTGGACCTCCGGGTCGTCGCCGATGCCCTCGTGGCCGGTGACCTTGACCCACGTGCTGCCGTGTTCGCCGATGGTGTCGAGCAGCCAGGCGACGCTGGCGTCGACGCGTTCGCGGACGGTGCCGGTGGGGGTGGTCATGTGGTCAGGTCTGGGGAGGGTGACCATGCGGCGGACGACGGCCAGGTAGAGGTCGCGTTTGTTGCCGAAGTAGTGGTTGATCAGGCCGCGGGCGACGCCCGCGCGCTGGGCCAGTTCGGCGGTGGAGACCGCGGCGTAGGGGCGTTCGCCGAACATGGCGATGGCGCAGTCGAGGATCTGCGCGCGCCGTTCGTCGGGTTCGAGCCGACGCCGGCGCGCGGAGGCGTCGGCGTCGGTCAGCGCGGTGTCAGAGTGAGCGGGCAATGAGATCCTTCATCACCTCGTTCGACCCGGCCAGGATGCGCAGCACGCGCGCGCCCGTGTACAGCTGGGAGATCGGGTATTCCGTCATGTATCCATAACCACCGAAGAGTTGCAGACAACGATCCACCACGATACCCAACTGATCGGTGAGCCAGTATTTCGACATGGCCGCGGTCGGGATGTCGAGTTCGCCGCGCAGATGCTTGGCGATCGCGTCGTCGAGGAAGGTCCGGCTCACCCGCGTGATCGTCGCGCACTCGGCCAGTTCGAACTTGGTGTTCTGCATCGCGAACAACGGTTTGCCGAACGCCTCGCGGCCCTTGGTGTACTCGACGGTGATCTCGACCGCCTTCTCCATCATCGCCACCGCCAGGATCGCGGTGACCAGCCGCTCCTGGGCGAGCAGCTGCATCATCTGGTAGAAGCCCTGCCCCTCGGCCTCGCCCAGCAGATTCGACGCGGGCACCCGCAGGCCGTCGAAGAACAGCTCCGCGGTGTCCTGACCCTTGCCGCCGATCTTGGACAGGATGCGGCCGCGCGTGAATCCCGGTGTGTCGTCGGAGACTTCGGCGAAGATCAGCGACACGCCCGCCGCGCCCTTGGTCGGATCGGTCTTGGCGGCGATGATGATGCCGTCGCACAGCCAGCCGTTGGAGATGAAGATCTTCGAACCGGTGATGACGTACTCGTCGCCCTCACGCACCGCGCGGGTCTTGATGTTCTGCAGGTCCGATCCGGTGCCGGGCTCGGTCATGCCGATCGACAGCACCATCTCACCGCTGGCTGCCTTGGGCAGCACGCGGCGCTTGAGCTCCTCGGAGCCGAAGTGGTGGAGGTAGGGCGCGATGATCGACGAGTGCACCGACATGCCCAGCGAGCCGTCGCCCGCGAAGGTCTGCTCCTCGATGATGGCGGCCTCGTGCGCGAAAGTGCCACCGCCGCCGCCGTATTCGGTGGGGATCGAGGCGCACAGCAGCCCGAGTTCCCCGGCCCGGTTGTACAGTCCGCGATCCGGATGACCCTGGGCGACGAACCTCTCCTCGTGCGGGACGACCTCCTTGTCGAAGAAGTTCCTCGCCAGTTCCCGTACGGCCTCGACCTCGTCATCGCTCCACGCGGCGCGCGCCATCGTCTGCATCCTTCGTCTCGTGCCCGACTTCGTGAGCACCAGCGTGGCAGCCCTATTGGCGTAATGTCAACAACATCGGTCAGTCGGCGCCGCGCGCCTGGTTGACCTCGGCCAATGTGGTGAAGATCGGCAGTTCGGGATCGGCGTCGATGCCCTGCCGCCGCAGGAATCCGTCGATCAGCCCCCAGACCAGTTCGGTGGCCCGGTCGACGAATTCGTCGGCCGCCGGGGCGGGCGCGCCCTCGAGCCACAGATCGGTGATGGCCACCACCACCCCGACGACCGCGCGCGACAGGTAGTCGATCCCCGCGGTGTCGAGCGGCACCGCCTCGGCGACCGACCGGGCGAGCTTGGTGAACCGCCGCGCGGCCTCGCGCCCCAGATCGAACTGCAACACCTGGTCGTCGGCGCCCTGCGCCACCGGCGCCTGCGCCAGGAACCGAAACACGTTGGGATGGGCCAGGATTCCCTCGGCGTACCCCGCGAACACCCGCCGCAGCGCCGCCCGCGGCGGGTGCAGCATGAGCGTCATGTCCTCACCGGTCGCGGCGAAAGCGTTGCGCGACACCCGATTCGCGATCTCGGTGTAGAGATCCGCCTTGTCGGCGAACTGCCGATACAGCCGCGGCTTGGTGATCCCGGCCTCGCGGGCGATGTCGTCCATGCTGGGGCGCGGGCCCGCGCGATCGATCACCCGGAACGCGGCGTCGACGATGTCGTCGCGCGTGATCCGCGCAGTGGTCCTGCTGGTGGCACGGGGCACGGGATTCGACTCCGATACGGGTTGCGTGGTTCCCGCGAGGATACCTGTACCGCTGGTACGGCACGGCATGCGCTCGCCTACCGGAAACATCGATCGCACCGCTGCCGCCATTTCTGTGAGCTAGCGCACAGACCTTCCGGTCGCGCGGGCATTGCCTTCCGACGGACGTACTGCCAGTATCACTATTCGTACTGCCGGTACGTTCGGTGCGGACCACGCACCCCGAGGTGAACCCCATGACCCCACTGCCCACCCGCCGCCGCGTGCGGGGCCTGGCCGTCCGCGAGTACGGCGATCCCGCCGCCGACACCCTCGTGCTCGTGCACGGCCTCACCGACACCCACCGCGTGTGGGAGCGGGTCGCGCCGCTGCTCGCCGACGGCTTCCACGTCGTCGCCTACGATGTGCGCGGCCACGGCCGCTCCGCGAAACCCGCTGGGCGGCAACATTATCGGCTCGCCGCGCTCGTCGAGGACCTCTACGCGATCCTCGACGCGACCAGTCCCGGCCGTCCCGCGCACCTGGCCGGGCACGGCTGGGGCGCGATCCAGGCGTGGGAGGCCGCCGCCGATCCGCGCGCCGCCACCCGCATCGCCTCGATCACCGCGCTCGGCGTCCCCGGCCTCGATCCCCTGCTCGCGGCCGTACGCGATCCGCACCCGCCCCGTATCCGGTGGTGGCGGCTACCCGGCCTGGGCTGGCTGGTCCTCGGGCGCCGCCTGCTGCGCTGGCCCCGACTGCGCCGCGCCCCGCGCTCGGCACTGCGCGTCACCCCGGCCGACCTGCGCGCGGCCGCGCGCATCCTGTCCGCGAATCTCGTTCCGCGCCTGCGTCATCCGTGCGATCACCACGTCACCGTCCCGGTGCAGCTGATCGTCGACCGCGCCGACGCGGCCGCACTGCCCGCCGCCGACCGCCACGTCCGCCACGCGACCGACCGGCTGTGGTGCTACCGCCTGCCCGCCGACTACGCGCTACCCGTCACCGAACCGCTACTGGTCGTGGAGGCCATCGCCAACTTCGTCGACGACCTGCGCGCCGACAACCGCCCCCTCGAGTACTCCCCGCGCTGACCGCGCCCGCCCTCTCGCCCGTCCGTCCGTCCGCTCGCCCGTCCGTCCGCCCGCTCGCCCGCTCGCCCGCTCGCCCGCTCGCCCGCTCGCCCGACCGCCCGACCGCCCGACCGCCCGACCGCCCGACCGCCCGACCGCCCGACCGCCCGACCGCCCGACCGCCCGGAGGCATCATGTCCGCCTATCCGCTCACCGACACCCTCGGCGCGCCGCTGCCCGAGGAGTTCACCCGGCTGTCCGATACCGAACTGGGCGAACTGGACCGCCTGCTGCGCGCGGCCCGCACCCGCCGCGCGAAACACCTTGCCGAGGCGGTGGATTCGTCGATGCGCTACGTCCCGCGCCTGCTGCGCCCCACCCTGCGCAAGGCGCTGGGCCTGTGACCGATCGCCTGCTCGCCCACGCCGAGACAACCAAACTCGCTCGGCTGCTGGATATTCCGGACCCGTCGGCGCTGGACTTCCTCACCGAGCTCCCGCCCGAGGCGATCCGCGCCTTCCGCGAACGCGCCACCGACGCCCTGTTCGACGCCGATGCCGCGAAACTGCGCCGCGTGGCCCAGGCCGCGAAGCTGGTGCCGACGCCCATCGCCGCCAAGGCCGCCGAACACGCCTTCGGCCCGGATCTGTGCGCGGCGGTGGCCGCCCAGGTCGAGCCAGCCCGCGCGATCGACATCGCCAAGGCCCTGCCCGCGCCGTTCCTGGCCGAGGCGACCATCCGGCTGGATCCGCGCCGCACCGCCGACATCATTCCCCGGGTGCCCGTGCCCCTGGTCGTGGCCGTCGCGCGTGAACTGCTCTCGAGGGGTGAGCACGTCACGCTGGGACGGTTCGTGGGCGTCGCATCGGGGGAGATGATGCGGGCGGTCGCGCACACCATGTCGGATGCGGATCTGCTACGGGTCGGGTACCTGATCGAGGACAAGTCCGCGATGGACGCCCTGCTCGAACTCGTCGCCGACCGGCTGCCCGGCGTGGTGCGCGCGGCCCACGAACACGGCATGTGGGCCGAGGGCATCGACCTGCTCGCCACCGTCAGCCCCGAAAACCGTTCCCGCATCGGAGATCTCGCGGCGCGCTCCGGCGGCGAGATCCTCGACGGCCTGGTCCGCGCCGCCCACGAACTCGACGCGTGGACCACCCTGCTCCCCGTCACCGCCACCATGAGCCCCGACAGCCTCGCCCTGTTCGCGGCGCGCCCGACCGTGCACACCGAACCCGTCCTCAGCGCGATCATGGACGTCGCCCTCGACCACGGCCTCTGGCTCGACCTCCTGCCCCTCGCGCCCCACCTCCCCGCCGAGCCCCTGGCCTTCATCGCCGCCCGCGTCGCCGCCAAGCCCGACGCCGAACTGGCCGACCTCGTCCACGCCGCCGACGCGGCCGAGCAGTGGGACGCCATGATCCCCGTGGCGCTGGCCATGTCCGACCCCGACCGCCGCCGCATGGCGGGCCTGCCCGTCATGGCCGAACCCGCGGTGCTGCGCGCCCTCACCGCCACCTGCGCCCGGCACGAGCTGTGGTCGCAGGTCCTGCCGTTGGTCGATGCCCTGCCCGACCGCGCCAAACACACCCTCGGGCTCTGCCTCGCCGAACTCACCGACGAGCAACGCCGCGCCGCGGTCCTCGCCGCCGCCGACAGCGACGACTTCGGCGTCCTGGTCGACCTCGCCGTCGACGAGGGTCTCTGGCTCGACCTGCTCCCCCTCACCGCCGAATTGCCCTCGGCGCGAATGCGATTCGTCGCCACGCGGATCGCCGGACGCACCGACGAACAGCTCACCGCCCTCGTCCGCGAGGCCGACGCCGCCCGCCTGTGGCACGCGCTCATCCCGATCGCCCTCGCCATGTCCGACCCCGACCGCCGCCGCCTCGCGGGTCTGCCCGTCTTCGCCGACCGCGACATCCTGCGCGCGGTCATCGACACCGCCGCCGCCCACGACCTGTGGGCCGAGGTCCTCCCCCTGGTCCACGCCCTGCCCGACGCGGCGAAACCCACGATCGCCTCCTGCCTCGGCGACCTCGACCGCGCCCAACTCCTCTCGGCCGTCCGAACCACCGCCCGAAGCGCCGACCTGCCCGTCCTCGTCGAGATCGCCCTCGCCCAGGACCCACCCGGTCGCGCCCGAGTCCTCGAAATTATTTGTGCCATGGACGATCTCGACGACTTCCTCACCGCCCTCACCCCGGAGACCCCCGATGTCGTCTGGGACGCCTTGGTCGAGGTCCGCGCGGAGATCCCGCACCCGCTCCGCACCCGCCTCGCCGACCGTGCCCGCCGACTCGATCGACCCGAGCACGCGGACGGGCTCGCCGGATCGAGCTAGGCGGACCGATCAGCTCTCGTAGGCTTCGACGGTCGGCGTCGACCCCGGTGCCCACAGCGCCATGAGCGCCTCGACGAGCGGGGCATTGTCCGCCCGCTCGACGCGCTGATGGGCGGCGAGCAGGTCCCGGTTCGTCCACCGCTCGAGCATCACGAACGTGTCGGGATCGCCTGTGCCCCGGAACCATTCGTACTGCTCGCACCCCGGCTCCCGGCGCACGACCTCCGCCAGCGCCGCGAACGCGGCCTCGAACTCCGCCGCGCGCCCGGGCGCGACGCGAATGGTGATGATGTGGCGAATGGCCATGGCCCGCATCCTCCGATCGCTCGCCCCACCGTACGGCGTGGGCGGGGTCACAGGAAGGGTGATGCGACAATGAGCGCTGCAAACGACCCGACTCCCGAAAGACCGCAGCGCACAGCCATGTCCGACCACGATTCGACGACCATCGCACCGGAGCCGGTCATCGACCGCGCCGACCTCGAGGTGTGTCTGCGGGTCCTGGACCAGGCCGGGCGGTTGGACAAGGAGCATCCCGACTCGATCGCGGTGCAACGCGCGGTCGGGCACATGTTCAAGAAGCTCAAGAAGCGCAAGCGGGCCGAGGCACGCGACGCGATCTCCGCCGCCGACAAGGCCGTCGTCGCCGCCACCGCCACCGGCTCCCCGAACCGCATCGACGACGAGACCGCCGGAATCCCGTTGTCCTCCAACGCCTCCGGGGCCAGCGCGGGCAGCCTGCTGCGGGCCCGGCCGTGCTACATCTGCAAACAGCGCTACACCCGCGTCGACGCCTTCTACCACCAGCTGTGCCCCGACTGCGCCGCCCAGAACCACGCCAAACGCGACGCCCGCACCGACCTCACCGGCCGCCGCGCGCTGCTCACCGGCGGCCGCGCCAAGATCGGCATGTACATCGCGCTGCGCCTGCTGCGCGACGGTGCCCACACCACGGTCACCACCCGCTTCCCCAACGACGCCATCCGCCGCTTCGTCGCCCAGCCCGACAGCGCCGACTGGATTCACCGGCTGCGCATCGTCGGCATCGATCTGCGCGACCCGGCCCAGGTCGTCGCCCTCGCCGACGACGTCGCCGCCGCGGGCCCGCTCGACATCCTCATCAACAACGCCGCCCAGACCGTGCGGCGCTCCCCCGGCGCCTACAGCGCGCTCGTCGAGGCCGAACACGGCCCGCTGCCCGCGGGCGAACTCCCCGACACCGTCAGCTTCGGCAAGACCATGCAGGCCCACCCGACCGCGCTGACCGCCTCGCTCACCCCCACCCTGTCCGCCGCCGACGTCACCGAACTCGCCCTCGTCGCGGGTTCGGCCACCCCCGAACGACTTTCGCGCGGCGTCGCCATCGACGCGGGCGGCCTGGTGCCCGATATCGCGCACACCAACAGCTGGGTGCAGACCGTCGGCGAGGTCGACGCCACCGAACTGCTCGAGGTCCAGCTCTGCAATTCGGTCGCCCCGTTCATCCTCATCTCCCGGCTGCGCCCCGCCCTCGCCGCCTCCCCCGCCCGCCGCAAGTACGTCGTCAACGTCTCCGCCATGGAAGGCGTGTTCGCCCGCGGCTACAAGGGCCCCGGCCACCCGCACACGAATATGGCCAAGGCCGCACTCAACATGCTCACCCGTACCAGCGCCCGCGAGATGTTCGACAGCGACGGCATTCTCATGACCTCCGTCGACACCGGATGGATCACCGACGAACGGCCGCATTTCACCAAACTGCGCTTGGCCGAGGAGGGCTTTCACGCTCCGCTCGATCTTGTCGACGGGGCGGCTCGGGTGTACGACCCGATCGTGCGGGGTGAGAGTGGGGACGATGTGTTCGGGTGCTTCCTCAAGGATTACGCGCCTGCCGACTGGTGACGGGGCGGGGCTTGGGTCGCCCTCTCCCTCTTTGCTGTTCGTGAGGTGACGCTTGCGGTTCTCTCGGGTACGACACGTGCGGCTTTTAATGCATAGATGCGCATATCGTCGTAAAGGGATGAATAAAGATAGACCGACGCCGATCCGCCTGTGCCCCAGGACGATTCAGCTGGCGTGACGGACAGTGTGGATGCGCGCCAGCGCACGCATGGCGTCCGCACGGGAGATGAGTTCGTCGCGGTCGTCCAGATCGGCGACGGCCGCCTCAGCCCACTCCCGCACCAGGGTCGACACCCCCACCCCGCGTTCGTCGGCGAGTTCCTTGATGCGGCTGTGCAGGCGCATCGGCAGCCGGATGGAGGTGGTGACCATGATGTCGTCGCCGGGTTGCAGGCGAGGCGGAATCTGGTCGGCGGGGACCGGATCGTCGCGGAAGGTCAACCGGTCCAGGAAGGCGCCCACTTCCTCCGGTTCGGAGGGAAAGTCCTTGTCGCTCATCGGTTCTCCTGCTCCCACTGCTCGAAGATCGTCAGCTCGTCGGCCCGCATCGCACGCGCGCCGAGGATCATCCAGGTCCACTGATCGAACCGTCGCGTGACCACGATCAGCGGACGCCCACCACTCGTGCGTCCCCAGATCGACAACGCGACCACGCTGCCGTCATCGGCAAGCCGGGGCCAGCGCCGCTCGGCCCCGAGAACCTGGCGGACCTCCCAGGGTTCGACACCGGTCAGATGCGCCAACGCCCAGTCCGGCCACTCGAACCCCACCCTCGCATAATACGCGTGTAGTAACAGCAGGCCCACAGGGCTGAGGCAACCCAGCCGCACCCTTTGTTCGAATCCGCACCCGTTTCAGGGCCTTGCAAGGGGTGCGGATTCGAATAAGGGGTGCGGCTGGGTTGCCTGGCGTTGGGGTCAGGCCAGGCGGGTGGAGATGAGGTGGGCTACCGCCGTGGGGGTTTCGTCGAGGTAGAAGTGGCGGCCGGGGAAGGTGGTGAGGTCGAAGGGGGCGGTGGTGTGGGAGTGCCAGCGGCGCATGTCGTCGGCGTTCACCGTGGGGTCGTCGTCGCCGAGGAGGGCGGAGATCGGGCAGGTCAATGGGTCGGCGGGGGTGTAGGTGTAGGTTTCGACGGCCTCGTAGTCGCTGCGGACGGCGGGGAGGACCAGTTCGGCGAGGCTGGGTTCGGTGCGGAGGATTTCGACCGAGGCGGGGTCGTTGGCGAGGCGTTGGAGTTCGGCGATGAGGGCCTCGTCGGGGCCCTTGTGGAGGGCGCCCTCGTAGGGGGCGTCGGGGGCGACGCGGCCGGAGACGAACAGGTGGTCGGGGGTGCGGCCGGACGCGGCCCGGCGGCGGGCGGTTTCGAAGGCGACGGTGGCGCCCATGCTGTGGCCGAACAGGGCGATGCGCGCCGACGGCGGCCAGGTCGGGAGGTCGGCGGCGATGAGGTCGGCCATGCGGGGCAGGTCGGGGATCAGCGGGTCGCCGAGGCGGTCCTGGCGGCCGGGGTACTGCACGGCGTGCACGGCGATAGCGGGGTCGATGTGCTGGGCGAGGGCGCGGTAGGCCGCGGCCGAACCACCGCCGGGCGGGAAGCAGATCAGGATCGCCCGGGGCGCGGGCGCGCCGCGCAGTTCGCGCAGCCAGGTCGTTCCGCTGCTCTCGGCCACCATCGTCGCGCCTCCCGTCCGTCGCCTGCCGCGCGAATTCACTTGCCGCGCAACGTCTTCACCGCCAGCGCCACATCGTCACCGGTCAGCAGCTCCGAGGCGGGCGCGAGCAGCCACATCATGGCATAGCCCTGGAACAGCACGAAATAGAACTTGGCCACCGCGCGCGCCTCGGCGGCGGACAGGTCGGGGTGGGTCTCGCGCAGGATCGCGGCCAGATCGGCGTAGGCGCCGTCGCTCGCCTCGGCGAGATAGGTCTGCAACTCCGGGGAACGAATCACATTGGCGCTGTTCTCGAAACTGAGCAGCAGCTCCTCGCGGTGGTTCTGCACCACGTCGAGCATCCCGTACCAGGTCGGGGCGAGCGCCTCCCACAGCGACCGCCCCTCCCCCGCGTCGCGCATGGCCGCCTCCATGGCGTCGCCGATCGTGGTGCCGGTCGCCTCGGTGACGGCCTCGGCGATCAACCGGTCCTTCGAGCCGAAGTGATAGCCGATGGCGGCGAGGCTGACACCGGCGGCGGTGGCGATGTCCCGGGCGGTCACCTTGGCGAGCCCGCGCTCGAGCACCGCCTTGCGGGCCCCGGCCAGAAGGTCTTCTCGGTTTCCCATGTCCACCACCCTACCAGCGTCTTAGACATTTGTTCTAGACACTCGTGCCAGCCGTGTGTTACACATTTGTCTAAGACATTCGAACCAAGACAGGACACATCATGAACACCACGCACGTGCTGATCTCCGGTGGCGGCATCGCCGGGAATTCCCTTGCGCTGCAACTGCTTCGGGCCGGTATCCGGGTCACCGTGGTCGAGCGGGCCGCCACCCCGCGCCCGGGAGGGCAGGCGGTGGATCTGCGGGGGCCGAGCCGCGAGGTCGCCGAGCGGATGGGTCTGATGCCGGGCATCCGCAAGCTGCAACTGCACGAGGTGGGCTGGAAGTACCTCGACGACAAGGGCCGGACCTACGCCCGGATGAGCGCGGAGATGTTCGGCGGCGAGGGCCCGGCCGCGGAGATCGAGATCCAGCGCGGCGACCTCAACGACGTGCTGCTCGAGTTGCTGCGCGAGCAGGGCGGCGAGCTGGACTACCGCTACGGCGAGTGGATCGAGGCGATCGCGCAGGACGCCGACGGCGTCGACGTCACCTTCGCGTCCGGGCGCACCGAGCGGTTCGACATGCTGGTCGGGGCGGACGGCGTGCACTCGGCGACACGGCGGCTGGTGTTCGGTCCCGAGGACCGGTTCGCCACCCATCTCGGCGGGTACATGGCCTTCTTCACGTTGCCCACCCCGGCGGATCTGGAACCGGGCTGGATGTCCGGGGTCGGAATTCCCAGCGGGTTCTTCGGGATTCGGCCCGATCGGGATCCGGCCAGCGCCAAGGCGATCATCACGCTGCGCGCGGACGCCGATCCGGCGCTGTACCGCGACACCGCCGCGCAGCAGCGGTTCATCCGGGAGCGGTTGACGGGCGCGCCGTGGAAGGCCGATGACATCGTGGCGGCGATGGATCACGCGCCGGACTTCTACTTCGACGAACTCGCCCGCATCGATATGCCGTCGCTGTCGGCGGGCCGGGTGACGCTGCTCGGTGATGCCGGCTTCTGCGGTTCCCCGATGACCGGCATGGGCACGGCCATGGCCATCGTCGGCGCGTACGTGCTCGCCGGTGAGCTCGCGACCACCCCGGGCGATGTGCCCGGCGCGCTGGCCCGCTACGAGGAGAGGATCACCCCGTTCCTGGACAAGGCCAAGGAGCTGCCCGGCGGCGGCATCAAGATGATGTGCCCGAAGTCGAAGACGGGGGTGCGGCTGGGCCGGGTGAGCATGCGGCTCATGACCTCTCGCGCGTTCCGGCCGCTGATGGAGAAGATGGTCGCGGGCCAGACCGACGATTTCGTACTGCCGAGCTACTGACCCGCACCGAAGGCTCGCTAGGCTCGTGCGGTGCGGCAGAAGATCATGACCGATGTCGATACCGGGATCGACGACGCGCTGGCCCTGCTCTATCTGTTGGCCAGTCCGGAGGCGGAGATCGTGGGGATCGCCGCCACCGCGGGCAACGTCCCGGCCGCGCGGGTCGCCGCGAACAATCTGGCGCTGCTGGATCTGTGCCGGGCGCCGGAGATCGAGGTGGCGCTGGGTTCGGCCGCGCCGCTGGCGATTCCGTTGCGAACCACCGAGGACACCCACGGGCCGCAGGGGGTCGGCTACGCCGAACTGCCGCCGTCGGCGCGGGCGCTGTCGGAGCGTTCGGCGGCGGAGTTGTGGGTGGAGTCGGCGCGCGCGCATCCGGGCGAGATCGTGGGGCTGTGCACCGGGCCACTGACGAATCTCGCGCTGGCGCTTCGCCTCGAACCGCGGTTGCCGCGGCTGCTTCGACGGCTGGTGGTCATGGGCGGGGCGTTCAACCATCCGGGCAACACCACCCCCACCACCGAGTGGAACGTGCACGTCGACCCGGAGGCGTGGAAGGAGGTCGCCGACGCCTTCGCCGCGGCCCCGCCGGATCGGCGGCCGCTGGTGTGCGGACTGGACGTCACCGAGACGATCGAGATGCGGCCCGAGCATCTGGTCCGGCTGGCCGAGCGGGCGAACAGCGTTCCGGCACTGGAGGTTTCGGCGGACGACCCGCCGGGTGTCCGATCACGGGCCAGCAATCCGATCGTCCGGTTCGTGACCGACGCGGTCCGGTTCTACTTCGAGTTCCACCGAACCTGGGATCAGGGCTATCTGGCGCACATGCACGACCCGTTCGCGGCGGCGGTCGCGCTCGACCCGGCCCTCGCCACCACCCGGCCCGCCACGGTGGACGTGGAACTCACCGGCACCATCACCCGCGGCACAACGGTCGCCGACTGGGCGGGCATGTGGGGCCGAGAACCCAACGCGGACATCGTGATCGCGACCGACCCGGCCTACTTCTTCGACCGGCTCGTCGACCGCGTGGGCGACTACGCGCGGGCCGTGTACGAGGGGGAGGCGCGATGAGCGCCGCACGCGCGGAAGGCCAAGGCCGAGGCGGTGGCGCGATGAGCGCGCCGGATACACGGAACGCCGAGGCCGAAGAGGTGGCCGCGTTCCGGGAACGGGTCGGGTTGCCGGGGCTGGTCGATGTGCACACGCATTTCATGCCGGAGCGGGTGCTGCGCAAGGTGTGGGCGTACTTCGATTCGGCGGGGCCGCTCACTCGGCGACCGTGGCCGATCGTCTATCGGGACGAGGAGCGGGTGCGGCTGGATACGTTGCGCGCGTTCGGGGTTCGCGCGTTCACGGGGCTGCTGTATCCGCACAAGCCGGGGATGGCGGCGTGGCTGAACGGGTGGGCGGCGGAGTTCGCGGGGCGCACGCCGGACTGCCTGCACACCGCGACGTTCTTTCCGGAGCCGGAGGTGGAGAAGTACGTGGCGGGCGCGATCGAGGCCGGGGCGCGGGTGTTCAAGGTGCACGTCCAGGTCGGCGGCTTCGATCCGGCCGATCCGCGGCTCGACCCGGTCTGGGACATGTTGTCCGACAACGGGATTCCGGCCGTGATCCACTGCGGCTCCGGCCCCGTACCCGGCCGTCACACCGGGCCGGAACCTCTGCGCGAGGTCCTGCGCCGCTTCCCGCGCCTGCGCCCGATCGTCGCGCATCTGGGCGCGCCCGAATACACCGAATTCCTCGCTCTGGCAGACGAATACGATGGTGTCCACCTCGACACCACGATGAACTTCACGGACTTCTTCGAATCCGACGCCCCCTTCCCCCGCTCGGCCTTCCCCCGCCTCGCCGCCCTGGGCGACCGCGTCCTGTTCGGCAGCGACTTCCCCAACATCCCCTACCCGTACCCGCACGCCCTGCACGCCCTCGAACGCCTCGAGCTCGGCCCCGAGTGGTTGCGAAAGGTCTGTCACGACAATGCCGTTCGGTTGTTCGGCCTGGGGTGAACGAGGTCTCCGCGCTCACGGTCGCGCCAGGCGCGTGGGCTCCACCCGGCCGCGCAGCGTCACCGCCTCCCCCACCGTCCAGAGCTCGCCCTCCTCCGGATTCGCGGCCGCGACCGTGCCGGCCGAGGCGAGCAGGCGCGCCGAATCCTGTTTGGCGAGTTCGCAGAGGCGGGCGGCCTCGTTGACGGCGTCGCCGATGACGGTGAACTCGTAGCGGCGGTGCGCGCCGACATTGCCCGCGACCACGCGCCCCGCCGCGACGCCGATGCCCGCGTCGAATTCCGTTGTGGCGCGGACGCGTTCGCGGATGGCGCGGGCGGCGGCCAGCGCCGCGGCGGCGGGATCGGCGATGGGGGCGGGTGCGCCGAACACGGCCAGGGCCGCGTCGCCCTCGAACTTGTTGACCAGGCCGCCGTGCCGTTCGACCTCGTCGACGACGATGGCGAAGAAGCGATTGAGGATCGCCACGATCTCGGGGGCCGGCCGGGTGGCGGCCATGGTGGTCGAGCCGATGATGTCGATGAACAGCGCCGCGGCCTCGAGTTCCTCACCGCCCAGGCCCGGATTGCGAGCCAGGGCCGCGGCCGCCACATCCCGGCCGACGTGGCGGCCGAACAGGTCACGCAGCTGTTCGCGCTCGCGCAGACCCGCCACCATCCGGTTGAAACCGCTTTGCAGCTCACCCAATTCGGTGCCGTCGTACACCGGGACCGCCACGTCCAGCGCGCCGTCCTCGACCCGCCGCAACGCGCCGCGCACCCCGCGGATCGGGGCGACCGTGGCCGAGAGCGCCTGCGCCATCAGCAGCGACCCGAACACCAGCGTGGCCCCGCCCAGCGACAGCACGCACACCGCCAGCCGCGCCGTGCTGACATCCATCCCGGACAGGGCCAGCACCGCCACCACCATCAGCAGCGCGATCGGGGTTGCCGACCCCACCACCCACATCAGCGCCGACCGCCCGAACACGCCGATGCCGCGCCGCCGCCGGGAGGGCGCGGCGTCGAGCACCCGCGCGGTCACCACCCGCAGCGCGAACTCCGCGATCAGATAACTGTTGGCGCACACCACGATCGCGCTGAACGCCCCGCCCAGCACGAACTTCGGCACGAACGCCGGATCGATGCTCGCGTACAGCGGCGTCAGCAGCGCCATCCCGCCCAGCCACAGCACCGCCTGCTGCACCACCAGCCGCCGCGGCACCGCCGTCGCCGCGATCTGCTCCCGCTCGGTGGGCACATGATCGGGATCGATCGCCCACCGCAGCGTGCGCAACCCCCACGTCGTGCCCCACACCAGCCCCGCCACCAACGCCAGCGCGATGTACACCGGCGCGGCCACGAAATTCAGCAACGCCAGTTTCCAGGTGAGCACCGACGGCCCCGGCAGCACGAACGCGATCAACACGATCGCCACCGCGATCCCCACCACATTGCCCAGGATCAACGGCGCGGTCAGCAACGCCTGCACCCGGATTCGCCGCCGCAACGACCCCTCGTCCGCGGGGCCCAGCAACCGCGATCCCCACGGCACCGGACCCAGCGCCTCGGGCGTCACCTCATCGTCGACCATGGGTGCAGCGTATGTGGTGCGCCGCCGCGGCGGTCGTCAGCGTTCGTCGAACGCGCGCAGGATCTCCTCGGCGGCCAGCGCCGGGGTGAGCGAACCGTCGCGCACCCGCGACTCCACGTCCGCGCGCAGGGATTTGACGCGGGTGTTCTCGGCGAGGCGGCGCAGCAGCTGGTCGTGCACCATCGTCCAGGTCCAGTCGACCTGCTGGCGGCGGCGTTTCTCGGCGAATTCGCCTGCCTCGGTGAGGACTCGGCGGTGTTCGAGGACGGTGTCCCAGAACGTGTCCAGGCCGGTGCCGTTCAGGCCGCTCATGGTGAGAACCGGTGGGCGCCAGAGGGATTCGCGCGGATGGATGAGCCGCATCGCGCCCTGGAGTTCGCGGGCGGCCGAGCGGGCCTCGACCTCGTGGCGGCCGTCGGCCTTGTTGACCGCGACCAGATCCGCCAGCTCCAGCACGCCCTTCTTGATGCCCTGCAACTGGTCGCCGGTGCGGGCCAGGGTGAGGAAGCAGAACACGTCGACCATGTTGGCAACGGTCACCTCCGATTGGCCGACGCCGACGGTCTCCACCAGGATGACGTCGTATCCGGCGGCCTCGAGCAGCACGATCGTCTCCCGGGTGGCCTTGGCGACGCCGCCGAGCGTGCCCGCGGTGGGCGAGGGCCGGATGTAGGCGTCGCGTTCCACCGACAGCCGGGCCATGCGGGTCTTGTCGCCGAGGATCGAGCCGCCGGTACGGGTGGAGGACGGGTCCACCGCCAGAACCGCCACCCGATGACCCTGCCCGATCAGATACATGCCGAGCGCGTCGATGAACGTCGACTTGCCCACGCCCGGAACGCCGGTGATGCCCACCCGATTCGAGTCGACCGCCTCGGAGTCCGGCGTCACCGCCAGCAGCAGCCGCTGCGCCGCCTCGCGATGATCGGCCCGCGTCGACTCCACCAGCGTGATGGCCCGCGCGAGCGCGGCCCGCTCCCCCTTGCGGACCCGCTCGGCCAGATCGTCGACGTCCACTGCCCGGCGATTCGCCGCGCCCCCGCTCATTCGGCGTCGTGCGCGGCGCCGAGGTCGTGACCGAGTTCGGCGCCGAGCTTGCGCAACAGGTCCAGCGCCGCGTCGGCGATGACGGTGCCCGGCGGGAAGATGGCCGCCGCACCCGCCGCGCGCAACTCCTCGAAGTCGCCGGGCGGGATGACGCCGCCGACGATGACCATGATGTCGGGCCGTCCGACCTCGGCCAGTGCCTGCCGCAGCGCGGGCACCAGCGTGAGGTGGCCCGCCGCCAGCGACGACACGCCCACGACGTGCACATCGTTGTCGGCGGCCTGCTGCGCCACCTCCTCCGGGGTCTGGAACAGCGGGCCCACGTCGACGTCGAAGCCGAGGTCGGCGAAGGCGGTGGCGATCACCTTCTGGCCGCGGTCGTGGCCGTCCTGGCCCATCTTGGCGATCAGGATGCGGGGCCGCCGCCCCTCGGCCTCGGCGAACTCCTCGACCAGATCGATCGCCCGGCTGATGTTGGTCACCTTCCCGGCCTCCTCGCGGTAGACACCGGACAGCGTGCGGATCTCGGCCTGATGCCGCCCGTACACCTTCTCCAGCGCGTCGGAGATCTCCCCGACGGTCGCCTTGGCGCGCGCGGCGTCGATGGCCAGCGCCAGCAGGTTGTCGGCCATGCCGCCCCCGGAAGACGCGGCGGCCCTGGTCAATTCGGCCAGCGCGCGTTCGACCTCGGCCGGGTCCCGCTCGGCGCGCAACCGGCGCAGCTTCTCGGCCTGCTCGGCGCGCACCCGCGAGTTCTCGACCTTGAGGACCTCGATCTGCTGATCCTCGTCGACCTGGTACTTGTTGACCCCGATCACCGGCTGCTGTCCGGTGTCGATACGGGCCTGGGTACGGGCCGCGGCCTCCTCGATGCGCAGTTTCGGAATGCCCTCGGAGATCGCCTGCGCCATCCCGCCGTGCGCCTCCACCTCGGCGATGTGCGCGCGGGCGCGCTGGGCCAGTTGATGGGTGAGCCACTCCACGTAGTAGCTGCCGCCCCACGGATCGGCGGGGCGGGTGGTGGCCGACTCCTGCTGGATCAGCAGCTGGGTGTTGCGCGCGATGCGGGCGGAGAAGTCGGTGGGCAGCGCCAGCGCCTCGTCGAGGGCGTTGGTGTGCAGCGACTGGGTGTGGCCCTGGGTGGCGGCCATGGCCTCCACGCAGGTGCGCGCGACATTGTTGAACACGTCCTGCGCGGTCAGCGACCAGCCCGAGGTCTGCGAATGCGTCCGCAGCGCAAGGGATTTCGGGCTCTTGGGATCGAACTTCGCGACCAGCTCGCTCCACAGCAGCCGCCCGGCGCGCAGCTTGGCGACCTCCATGAAGAAGTTCATCCCGATCGCCCAGAAGAACGACAGCCGGGGCGCGAACCGGTCCACCTCCATGCCCGCGTCCAGGCCCGCCTTGATGTACTCCACGCCGTCGGCGAGGGTGTAGGCCAGTTCCAGATCGGCGGTCGCGCCCGCCTCCTGGATGTGGTAGCCGGAGATGGAGATCGAGTTGAACTTCGGCATCTTCGCGGAGGTGTAGGCGAAGATGTCGGAGATGATCCGCATCGAGGGCTTGGGCGGGTAGATGTAGGTGTTGCGGACCATGAACTCCTTCAGAATGTCGTTCTGAATCGTTCCGGCCAGCTGCTCGGGCTTGACGCCCTGCTCCTCGGCGGCGACCACGTACAGCGCCAGGATCGGCAGCACCGCGCCGTTCATGGTCATCGACACCGAAACCTGGTCCAGCGGAATCTGATCGAACAGCTCCCGCATGTCGAGGATGGAGTCGATGGCCACCCCGGCCATGCCGACGTCACCGGTGACGCGCGGGTGATCGGAGTCGTAGCCGCGGTGGGTGGCCAGGTCGAACGCCACCGACAGGCCCTTCTGGCCCGCGGCGAGGTTGCGGCGGTAGAAGGCGTTGGAGTCCGCGGCGGTGGAGAAGCCCGCGTACTGGCGGATCGTCCACGGCTGGTTCACGTACATGGTCGGGTACGGTCCGCGCACGAACGGCGCGAGACCGGGCAGGCTGTCGAGCGGATAGCCCTCGGCCGCCACGGCGTCGCGGTCGGCCTTGGTGAACACCGGCCGCACGTCGATGCCCTCGGGCGTGGACCACAGCAGTTCCTCGGGGGCGTAGTGATTCGCCTCGGCGGCGGCGCGCAGGTGCGCCTCGACCCGGTCGGCGTCGACGTCCGCGGGCCGGGGACGGTCCAGCGGCACCTCGGCGAAACTGCCGATGACATGCCGGAATTCGCGTGTCGTCATCTATGCTCCCAGTTTCTCGAGCAGATCGGACAGGGCCGCGACCGCGTCCATGCGCAGGGTGAGGAATCCGTCCGGGCGTTGCGTGCCGGTGAGTTCGGCGACCGCCTTCTCCGGACCGGCCAGCAGCACCGTGGTGACCCCGGCGGCACGCAGAAGTTCCACGGCCGCACCGGCTTCCGCGGCGTAGCGGGCGTCGGTGCCGCACAGCACCGCCATGCGCACCCCGCTCTCGCGGGCGGTCGCGGCGATGGCCTCGACGGTGGCCGCGCCCGGGTTGGTGGTGTGGATGCCGCCGGAGGCGAGCAGGTTGGCCGCGAAGGTGACCCGCACATTGTGTTCGGCGATCGGGCCGAGCGGCACCAGCAACGCCTCGGGCCGGGCGCCGTGCTGCTCGAGGTACACATCGCTACGGTCCCGCAGCGCTTCGAAGGCCGCCCCGTAGCGGGCCACGTCGCCCGGGGTGCGGGCGGCCGCGGACAACGGCTTCTCGGCCAGATTGGGGAATTCGTTGACACCGGTGACCGCTGTCTTGCGGTGCGCCACATCGGAATCGCGCCGCGCCTTGGTGGCGGCGACGCGCTCGGCGAGCAGACCCGATTCCAGCGCGGCGAGATATCCGCCCGCGCGCTCGAGGTCCTGCATGAACGCCCAGCCCGCGGCGGCCAGCGCGTCGGTGTGGCTCTCGACGTACCAGGAGCCCGCGGCCGGGTCCTGCACGAAGCCCAGATGCGACTCCTCGAGCAGCAGCAGCTGGGTGTTGCGCGCCATGCGCTCCGAGAAGGCTTGGGAGACACCGAGTTCGCCGGGCGGCAGCGCCGCGTCGAACGGCAGCACCGTCACCTGATCCGCCCCGCCGACGCCCGCGCCGAAGGCGGCGAGGGTGGTGCGCAGCATGTTCACCCACGGGTCGCGCTGGCTGATCATGGCCGCCGAGGTGACCGCGTGCTGCGGCGCGTTGCCCAGCGAGGGCGCGCCCAGCTCGTGCGCGACGCGGGCCCACAAGCGCCGGGCCGCACGGAATTTCGCGATGGTGGCGAACTGGTCGTCGGTGGCGGCGAAGCGGAAGGCCAACTGCCGCAACGCGGTCGGCGCGTCCACTCCGGCGGCGGTCAGCGCCCGCAGGTACTCGAGGCCCGCGGCGATCGACGCGCCCAGTTCCTGCGCGTCCGAGGCTCCGGCGTTGTGGAACACGTCGCCCGAAACCACCACGGCGCGAACGGTTTCCGCGCGCCGCGCGGCGGTGCGGGCGAGCTCGACGGTGGCGTCGAGGTCGATGTCGTCGACGTGCGCGAAGCGGTTGGTCAGGGGGGCCGCGCCGAGCACGACGTGGATGTCGGCGCGGCGGGCGGCGGCGTCGTAGCCGTCGAGGGCCGCGAACACCCGCTCGGCGGCGGCCGCGGTCTCGGTTCCGGCCTCCACGGTCAGCGGGGCCAGTTCGAACAGCAGTCCGCGCAGCGCGGCGGGGAGGTCGGCCACGGGGACGCCGTGCGGTCCGGCGGTGAGCCATACCGCGCTCACGCCGTTCTCCAGGGCGGCGAGGATCTCGCGGTTGGTCTCGGCGGCGTCGCGGCCGCCGAAGCGGGCGCTCACGTGCCAGCCGCGGTGCACGTCGCGGGTGGCGTCGGTGCCTCGCACGAACGGAAACTCGCCGGGCAACGGCTGTTCGGGGAGTTCGTCGCGGCGGGTGTAGAGCGGGGCGACGGTCAGGCCGTCGTAGGTCGTGGCCGCGAGCAGCCGCTCCGGCTCGTCACCGAGTTCGGCCGGTTCCACCTTGCGAGACTTGGCCAGCACCCCGGCCACGCTCTGGCGCCACGCGGCGTACCCGGGAACGGAGTCCGCGCCCGGATCCGAATCGTTCGGCATCGCTGCTGTTACCTCTTCTCCTGTGTCCGATATTCCAGCTCTACCGGATACCCGCGCCCACCCCCAACCCTTCGCAGCGACTTCGCAGTCCGCTGTGCGAGTCGTTCACAGCGGGGCGACGGAGGTGTTCGAGCAGGTCGGACCCGCTCTAAGTGAACGTTCATTCGCTCTCGTCCCTCGATGTTACGCACACCACAGCGGCGGTTCGGGTGGCAGGGTGGGTGTTTCGCGGGGAGTTCGATGGATGTTCCGAACGCCGTTCCCTGCTCGCGGGCCGGTCCCGGTAGCCTCGGGGCCGTGCTGAGGAGATTCCGCGATCCGCGCGTGCTGGGGTTGCTCGCGCTCGCAGTGATCTTGATCGTGGTGGCGGCGCTGGCACCCCATCCCACCCCGCAGCAGATCCGCGACTGGGCGCAGTCGGTGGGGCCGCTGTTCCCGGTGGTGTTCTTCCTCGTGCACACGATCGTGACGGTCGCGCCGTTCCCGCGAACCGTGTTCACGCTCAGCGCGGGGCTGTTGTTCGGCCCGGTGCTCGGCATCGGTCTCGCGGTCGCCGCGACGACGGTCAGCGCGCTGCTGGCGCTGCTGCTGGTCCGCGCGCTGGATCGCGAACAGATCGCGGCCCGGCTCACCCATCCCGCGGTGCGCGCGGTGAACCGCCGCTTGGAGAAGCGCGGCTGGCTCGCGGTCGGCTCGCTGCGCCTGATCGCCCCCGTCCCCTTCTCGGTCATCAACTACTGCGCGGGCCTGTCCTCGGTCCGCCTGCTCCCCTACGCCCTGGCCACCCTCATCGGTGTCATCCCCGGCACCATCGGCATAGTCGTCCTCGGCGACGCCCTCACCGGCCGCACCAACCCCGCCCTCCTCGCCCTCTCCGGCATCTGCATCACCCTAGGCATCCTGGGCCTCATCATCGACGCCCGCTGGGCCGCACCGGAATTCGCCGACCCCCTCCTCCCCGAACCCCTCCTGGACCCCGACTCCCCCGAACCCGCCGACCCCCTGGCCTCCTGACAACCCCCAGGTACGGCAACCCAGCCGCACCCCTTATCGGAATCCGCACACCCTGCAAAGGGTGCGACGGCGAACAAAGGGTGCGGCTGGGGTGGTTCACCTTGGGATCCGGTCAGAGGGGGTGGTGCAGGTCATCGGGTTCGAGGATGAGGGCGACGAACAGTGGTGCGTCGACCGTGTCGGCCGGGGTGCCGGGGGCGATGTCGCCCAGGGTGGTCCAGCTGCGCCCGCTGTCGGACACGACGCTGACCTGACCGACCTCGCCGCTCACCACCCCGGGCCGGGGGATCGCCCTGCCGGACAAGCTGATTCGAGGATCCGACAGATCGATGGTGAGCCGCTCGCCGCGCCCGGGAATCAGGGGCCCGAAGGTCGGGGCGGGACCGGTGAGATGCACGGTTCGAGCGTCCCGCTCCCGCCGGTCGCGATACTCGGCGACGACCGCGGCCGACGCCTCCGCACACGACCGCACCCGCAGGCCCAGGACGACACCGCACACCTGCCGTACCGGCCCGTCGCCCGGCTGGTCGAAGGCACCCGATTCCGAGAAGCGTTCCATCACAGGCACTCTCGTGTGCTCCGCCGTCCCACCGATCGGACGCCAGGCGCCGTCGGAAAGCCGATACAGCACCGACTCCCGATACACCTCGACGATATCGGCGACGACATCCGGAGCCACCGGCCCCTCGTCGTGCCACGACGCGACCAATCGCACCGCTCGTCCCTCGGGATCACCGAATTCACCCGTCCACCGCGCCGACACCACCCCGAACCGCACCACCTCCAGCTCCCGATCCCACTCGAGCACCGGCGGCGCGGCGAACGTCTCCCCCTCCTCCGCCGGGAACGCGCTCACCCGCGCCCGCAGCACCCCGCCGACACGCGGAACCTCCCCACAACACCCGTACTCCCACGACGAGACGGAAACATGAATCACTTCGGTGTCACCGGACGGCACGACCATCATTCGACATCGGGAGAGAGACGACGCGACACGAAGGCCACGGATCCCGACGCACCCCGGCTCACCGTACCGTACGGCGGGCTCTCACAGGGGGACGGCGGTGCTGCGCAGGGTCCAGGTCGCGGCTCGGGCGTGGAGAGTGGTCGCGGTGGCGGGCGGAATGTCGATGCGCCAGAAGGATTTCGGTGGGGCGTCGAGGGTGCGGAGGACGACGGCGCGGACGACGGCGGGGTGCGTGACCGAGATGACGCGTTGCGGGGTCGCGGCGCGGGTCACGAGCCACGCGGCCACGCGGTCGAGGAGGGCCGTAATGGATTCGCCGCCAGGCGGTTCGAAGGTCGGATCGGTGAGCCAGGCCATGAGCGCGTCGGGCGGAAGCTCATCCATCGTCTTTCCGGCCCAGTCCCCGTGGTTCAGGTCAGCGAGGGCGGGATCGACGAGTGCGCCGGACGCCGAATCAGCGAGCCCGGAATTCGCGAGGCCCTGATTCGAACCGGCGGGCGCGCGATCAGCGGGGGCGGGACCCGTGATCGCGGTAGGCCCGCAATCGGCGGGCGCGCGGCCGAGGGCGAAGGCCGCGGCCGTCTGGCGGGTGCGGAGTTCTGGAGCGGTGAGGATGAGGTCGGCAGGGATGGGGCGGACGGTGGTGAGCGTGCGCTCGCCGTGGGGGTCGAGGGGTTCGTCTCGGGGGAAGCGGGCGGCTCGGACGGCGGGGGTGAGGGCGTGGGTGATCAGGGTGAGGCGGGTGGTGTCGGTCATACGAGGGGGGCGGGGGTGGTGTCGCCGCGGGCGGCCTCGCGGCCGAACAGGCGGGTGGTCGCCGAGGCTACGCCGACGCCGATGATCGTCCACAGGATCGCTTGTGCGGCAAGGGAATACAGGCGGAAGTGGTAGAGGTCGTCGGCGGGGAAGCCGGGGAAGACGATGCGGCCCGTGGGGTCGGTGAGGGGCTGGGGGGTCTCGGTGCCGGTGGCGGCGTTGGCCGACAGGTCGCCGAGGGCGGGCAGCAGGGCCAGCGCGATGCCGGTCACGACGACGAAGGCCGCGCCCGCGGCGACGGTCGCGGACCACGCGCCCAAGCGGGCGGACAGCTTGCGCCCCAGCCAGATCGCGGCGAACAGCAGCACGGCCGTGAGGACGACCGTCCCGAGATACAGCCCGGTGCGCTCCTCGATGGTGTCCGCGTTGCCGACCGAGGGCGGGTTGGCCGGATACTTCAGGAACGGCACCGCGTACACGACCAGGAACATCCCCCCGGCCACCAGCAGCGCCAGCGGCCGCGGCGCGAGCCTGCCGACCCGCCCCACCGCGAGCGCGTACACGACCGCGAACAACGCGCCCATGGCCGCGCCGAACACGATCACGCCGAACCCCAGACCCGTATTGGCCTGCACGGACCGGGTGAACAGCTCCGCGTCGTGCACGTGCGGCACCGAATGCCCGGCGGCGCGGTCGAGTTCGGCCTCGGCGTGCCCGCGGGCCTCCTCGTAGTCGATGGCCCGATCGATGATCGGTTCGGCCAGTACGCGGGCGAACAGGAACGCCAGCAGTCCGCCCAGCGCGCCGAACAGCACGCCGAGCCCGATGATTCGCTTTTCCATTGTGCGCGTGGGATTTCCGTGCTCAGTGGCAGGGGAAGCCGAGGAAGTGCCGCCCGTCGTGCACGAACTCGTGGACGTGCATATCGCTGCCGAACACCGACACCGCACCCTGATCGATACCGATGAAATACAGGGCCAGCAGCGCCAGCACGGTCGTGCCGACCAGCCACAGCGCGGTGCTCGGAATCGACAGCGAGACGGCGCGGGCGCCGGAGCGCGGAGCGTAGGACGTGGCCACGAGAACTCCTATCTGCGGGGGGATTTCGCGTCCCCGTCGGCTACAGAACAGTGCGATGCGAGGGTCTGACTCACACCCCGCGGGGTGATCACAGTGGCGCGACCGCTCCGGATTCTCACCGGATTCCTCTGCTCATCGCCTCATCACCATACGAGTTCGCCGACATATCGGTCAATCGGCCCGGTCGGGGCGGTATTCGGATCACGCTGATTCGCACCCTGGGGAAAGGCTCGCGCCCCGGGGAACATTGGTCACCGCCCGCTCCACCGACGCAAGGCCCCGACATGATCAGTCCCCGCCCGTTGACGCGCCGCCGCACGGTCGACCTCATGCGCGTCCCGCACGGCATCTGTCGCGCCTGACCGCCGGTCCGGCGACCGGCCGCCGCGCCCCTCTTCCGTGTCATCAGCGAAAGTTCCACCAGAATGTTGTCGTATCTCCGACGGCGGCTGCCCCGCGTCGCCGTCGCTCTCGCCGTACCCCTCGCCGCGACGCTCGTGGCCGCGTGCGGCTCCTCCCAGCCGGGCACCACCGCGGACGGTAAGACCGTGCTGCGTTACCAGGGCCAGACCGGTCAGGTCACGCCCGTCGAATTGGCCGCGGATCTCGGCTATTTCACCAAGGTCCAACTCCATTGGGAGGGCGACACCACCAGCGGCCCGGCCAATATCCAGGCCGCGGCGACCAAACAGATCGAATTCGGCAGCGCGTTCAACGGGGCCGTGATCAAACTGATCGCCGGGGGCGCGCCCGTGACCTCGGTGCTCAGCTCCTACGGCGCCGACGAGCAGTCGTTCACCGGGTACTACGTCCGCGACGACGCGCCCATCAAGTCAGCGCGCGACCTGATCGGCAAGAAGGTCGGCGTCAACACCCTGGGCGCACACCACGAATTCGTGACCCGCGAGTGGCTGCACCGGCAGGGCCTGTCCGACGCGGAGATCAAGCAGGTGCAGCTGGTCGTGCTGCCCCCGGCCAGCACCGAGGACGCGTTGCGCAACGCGCAGATCGATGTGGCGGCCCTGGGCGGGGTGTTCCGCGACACCGCGCTCGCCCGCGGCGGCCTGCATCCGCTGTACACCGACAAGGACCTGTTCGGCCAATTCGATTACGGCACATACGTTTTCCGCAACGACTACATCAAGCAGCACGGCGACGCGGTGGCCGACTTCGTGCAGGGCACGGCCCGCGCCACCCGATGGTTGCAGGTGACCCCGCGCGATCAGGTGGTGGCCCGGTTCGCCGACATCATCGCCAAGCGCGGCCGCAACGAGAACACGAATCTGCTCGCCTACTACCGCAGTTCGGGCATTCCGGTCCCCGGCGCCGCGATCGAGGAGCGCGAATTGCAGATCTGGATCGACTGGCTGGTCCGCAACGGCGAACTGCCCGCGGGCAAGGTCGTCGCCAAGGACGTCTTCACCAACAAGGACAACCCGTACGCGAACGGTACCTATCCCGCGACGAGCGGGCCCAACGGCGAGGCGGTGAACAAATGAGCACACCGGTGAAACTGTCCCTGTCGGGCGTGCGCAAGGAGTTCCGGGTGCGCGGGGAACGCGAGTCGTTCACCGCCCTCGAGGACGTCACCGTCGACGTGCGCGACGGCGAGTTCCTGGTCCTGGTCGGCCCCAGCGGTTCGGGCAAGTCCACGCTGCTGGATCTGCTGGGCGGCCTCGAACGGCCGAGCGGCGGACAGCTGCTGCTCGACGGCGCCCCCATCACCGGACCCGGCCTGGACCGCGGGATCGTCTTCCAGCAGTACGCGCTGCTGCCGTGGCGCACCGCGCGCGGCAATATCGAATTCGGTTTGGAGGCAAAGGGAGTCAAGCGCCGGGAGCGGCGGCGGCTGGCCGACGACTACCTCGACCTGGTCGGGCTGGGCGGATTCGGCGACCGGTATCCGCACGAGCTGTCCGGCGGGATGAAGCAGCGCGTGGCCATCGCCCGCAGCCTCGCCTTCGATCCGGAGGTGCTGCTGATGGACGAGCCGTTCGCCGCGCTCGACGCCCAGACCCGCGAGTCGTTGCAGGACGAGCTGCTGCGCATCTGGGAGGCCACCCGCAAGACGATCCTGTTCATCACCCACGGCATCGACGAGGCCGTCTATCTCGGGCAGCGGGTCGCGGTGCTCACCTCGCGGCCGGGCCGGGTCAAGGCCGTGGTGGACATCGACCTCGACCGGCACACCGCCGCCGACATCCGATCCAGCGAGCCGTTCCGCGAACTGCGCCACCACATCTGGTCGCTGCTGCACGACGAGGTCGAGCGGGCGCAGACCCTCGAACAGGCCGCCCTCGCCGCCACCGACAGGAGGTCCAGCCATGGCTAGCGCAGTGCAGGTCGCCGCCGACCGCGTCCGATTCGCCCCCGCCGCAACGGATCTGCCGTTGCGGGTGCTGCGGGGCGCCGGCTGGATCGCGTGGCGCGTGTTCAAACCCACCGTCGCGATCGCGTTGTTCCTGGCGCTGTGGGAGATCGCGCCGCGGGTCGGGCTGGTCGACGAGGTCTTCCTGCCGCCGTTCTCCACCGTGTTCCAGGCGGGCGTGGAGCTGATCCGCAACGGCCAGATGTGGGAGCACGTCTCCACCAGCCTGACCCGCTCGCTGGTCGGTTTCGTGATCGCGCTGGTGGCCGCGGTGCCGGTGGGTGTGGCCATCGCCTGGTACCGGCCGGTCGCCGAATTCCTCAGCCCGATCCTGGAGTTGTTCCGCAATACCGCGGCGCTGGCCCTGCTGCCGGTGTTCATCCTGATCCTGGGCATCGGCGAGACCTCCAAGATCTCGCTGGTGGTGTACGCGAGCTTCTTTCCGATCCTGCTCAACACCATCACCGGCGTCCGCACGGTCGATCCGCTGCTGATCAAATCGGCCACCTCCCTGGGATTCTCGCCGGTGCGGCTGTTCCAGAAGGTGGTGCTGCCCGCCGCGGTGCCGTCGATCTTCACCGGCCTGCGGATGGCGGCCTCGGCCTCGATCCTGGTGCTCATCGCCGCCGAAATGGTCGGCGCGCGTGCGGGTTTGGGCTATCTGATCACCGCCGCGCAGCAGAACTTCGCCATCCCGGACATGTACGCGGGCATCGTCGCCATCTCGCTGGTCGGGCTCGTGTTCAACGGGGTGCTCGTCACCGCCGAACGACGGCTGTCGCGCTGGCGCGCGCAGTAGAAGGAAAGCCATGTCTCGCAGAACCTTTCACCTCAACGCGTTCCTGATGGGCGTGGGGCATCACGAGGCGGCGTGGCGGCATCCCCGCACCGATGAACGGAATGTGCTCGACGTCAGGCACTTTCAGGAGTTGGGCCGCATCGCCGAACGCGGCAAGCTCGATTCGGTGTTCTTCGCCGACAACCTGGCGGTGGGACCGCGCATCGAACGCAACACCCTCGCGGTGTTCGAACCGGTCACGCTGCTCAGCGCGATCGCGGCGGTCACCGAGCACGTCGGGCTCATCGCGACCGCGTCGACCACCTACAACGAGCCGTTCAACCTCGCCCGCAAATTCGCCTCGCTCGATCACATCAGCGGCGGGCGGGCCGGGTGGAACATCGTCACCTCGGGCAACGAGGACGAGGCGTTCAACTTCGGCTACGACGCCATCCCCGAACACGCGCGCCGCTACGAGCGGGCCACGGAGTTCGTGCAGGTCGCGCTCGGCTTGTGGGACACCTGGGAGTCCTCGGCGATCGTGCTCGACACCGAGCGGGGCACCTTCGCCGATCCGGCCAAGGTGCACACCCTCGACCATCACGGCGAGCGGTTCAAGGTGCGCGGGCCGTTGAACTCCCCGCGCAGCCCGCAGGGGCGGCCGCTGCTGGTGCAGGCCGGATCCTCGGAGAGCGGCAAGGAGTTCGCGGCGCGCTACGCCGAGGCGGTGTTCACCGCGCAGCGCACGCTCGCCGAGGGACAGCGGTTCTATCGCGATCTGAAGGCGCGGCTGGCGGGCTACGGTCGCGCGGCCGACGAGCTCAAGGTGCTGCCGGGGCTGGTGCCGTTCATCGCCGACACGCCCGAGCAGGCGCGGGCGCTGGAGCGGGAGTTCACCGAGCTGATCTCCCCCGACTACGCGCTGCGCCAGCTGTCGTCGATGCTGGGGGTGGATCTCACCGAGCACGCCCTCGACGCGCCCCTGCCGCCGCTGCCCGCCGAACACGAGATCCAGGGCGGCAAGAGCCGCTTCACGCTGGTGAAGGAATTGGCCGAACAGGAGAACCTGACGGTTCGCGGGCTGATCGCCAAACTCGGTGGCGGACGCGGACATCGGACGTTCGCGGGTACGCCGGAACAGGTAGCCGATGAATTGCAGACCTGGTTCGAGGCGGGTGCGGCCGACGGGTTCAACATCATGCCGCCGTATCTGCCGGGCGGGCTGACGGATTTCGTCGATCGCGTGGTGCCGATCCTCCAGGAGCGGGGCCTGTTCCGGACCGAGTACACCGCCGACACGCTGCGCGGCCATTACGGCCTCGAGCCGGTGGAAAGCCGGTTCGCGGCATCGAATTCGGCGGTGAGCGCCTGAATTCGGCCGCCGGAGAATAGGTTACGGGCCGCCCCTGTTCGGGGCGGCCCGTCACGTCCGTGGTCGGCCCGTCATCGGGCCGGGCGGCGGTCCTTACAGGTACGCGCCGCAGACCGGCCACGCGCCCGCGCCCTGGCCCGCGAGCACGTTCTCCGCGACGCGGATCTGCTCGGAGCGGCTGGCGTCGGCGGCGTTGCCGGAGCCGCCGTAGGCGTTCCAGGTGCTCTGGGTGAACTGCAGGCCGCCGTAGAAGCCGTTGCCGGTGTTGGCACCCCAGTTGCCGCTGGACTCGCACTGCGCGACGGCGTCCCAGTCGTGGCCGCCCTCGGCCGAGGCGGTGGCCGACAGACCGAACGGAACGGCGACGAGCGCGCTGGCGACAGCGGCGAATCCGAATGCGCGGGTGCTGAACTTGCGGTTGCGAGACATATGCGATTCCTGCCTGCGCCCACACGGCCCGGCGAGAGATTCGCTCGGGTCCCTGTCCCCAGGTGTGTCGGGGTCGAACTCGAATCGTGGGACAGGGTTGCCGGTGTTCAGCGATTCGAGGCGCGGCCCGCTTCTGCGGCGCCGGAGACGACGGTAACGAAAGAATCACGACAGATCACGTGGTGATAACTTTTGCTCATCCTCGACCGATAGCTGAGAGTGTCACCGTTTGCGCAGTTCGTACGGGAGGAAACGCGGACTACATAATTGTAGTTATAGGTTCGTTATGTGGCCGAGATCACTGATATATAGTGATTCGCGTCGCACGAATCCGGGTACCTGTGCCCCCGTCAGGCGTGTCGATCCGCGGGAGCGGACACCGGCCAACGGTCGATCTCGGCTGGTAGCGGCCGTTCCGGCAGCGCGGCACGCGCCCGGTCGCGGTAGTGGGTGGCCAGGCAGGCGGGCGTGGCGTGGTCGAGCGAATGGCCGCGCAGCCGCTCGGCCTCGGCGAGCCAGCCCGCGGCCTGGGCGCGGACCTCGTCGGCGTCGAACGCCTCGGGCAGCAGCTGGCCGCCGTACTCGGGGGCGACCACCATGGCCGAACCGAGATGTTGCAGACAGCGCGCGACGCCGCGATGGTGATCCAAATCGTGATATCGGCCGAGCGCGCGCTGCCACGACCGCAGCGCGCGGCGGCGTTCCCCGCGCGCCCACCACAGCACGCCGAGGCTCTCGATCGCGTGGGCGGCACCGGCGGGATCGCGTCCGGAGTCGGCCAGGGACCGGGCGGCGTCCAGGCGTTCGCGCGCGGCCTCGAGCCGCCCCTCCCGCACGTACACCAAACCGAGATCTATCAGCGCGGCCACTTCCCCGGCGACGTCCTTGCGCGGCAGCCGCCGCCACGCCCGTTCCAGCAGCCACGCGGCGGCCCGCGAGCGCCTCCTCGTCGCCCGCCCGGACGCCAGCGCGAGCGCCCGGTGGATGTCGGCGCGCGCGACGAGGGCGGCCTTGTAGGGGTGCAGCCACGAGATCTCCGACCGGTGCGGGACGCGGCCGGATCGGATGCGGGCCAGTTCGTGTTCGACGGGATAGCGGCCGGGCGAGGTGAGCTCGGAGATCGCTCGGAACACAGGCGTATTCGCGTCGGGATGATCGTCGCGGGCGGACCAGAGGTCGAGCGCCTCGGCGATGCGGACGAGTTCGGGGACGGCCGCGTCGAGCACGGCGCGCGGGGCGGCGGTCGTGTCGTCCGAGGGGCCGAAGTCGGCCCGGTGTTCGGCGGTTCGGATGATCAGTTCGCGCAGATACGTCTGTTCCTGTTCGAACCAGCGGCGCGCGCCCGACGCCAGGGACGGGGAATCGAGGGCCGCCGCCCAGCGCGTCGCGCGGTCGGCGTGATGGCGGAGCAGGGCCGGGAGCGCCGCCTCCCATTCCAGGCTCACGCGCACGGTGTCCGGCGCGGGGATCTCCGGGACGCGGACCAGCACCCGGCGGTCCTGCCGCCCGAAATCGAGCACTCCGGCGGCGCGCAGCTCGTCGAGGACCGCGGCCGTGGCGCGCTCCTGCCGGGGGCGTTCGAGGTCGGGCACGCGCCGCCGCGCCGCGAGCACGGCCGTGACCATCTCGTACAGGGCCGCGGCCTCGTAGCGGCGGAACGGCAGATCGCGCAGGATCGCGGCCACCATGTTCCCGTCGAGGCTCGAATCGACCTGCGGCGCAACGGGTTCGGTCTCGTCGCCGAGTTCGGTTCGCGGGCCGGGTGGGATCAGCTCCGCCATCAACCGCAGTCGTCGTTCGGCACGGGCCCGGTCGCGCACGGCGGCGAGCCTGCGCCACAGCACGTATCCGGCGGCGGCCAGTACGACCAGCGCGGCGATCCGGCTCAGCCAGTACGACAGCGACGACAGCACCTGACTCTCGCCGACCCAGCTCTCGAGCAGTTTGCTGACGATCTCGAGCAGCAGTGAGGTGGCGATGACCGACGCGCCGCTCAGAAAGCCTTGCCACGCCGAGGATTTCGCGACGACGTCCAGCGCCGACCCGGCGTCGGGCTCGCCGCTCCGATTCGGCTCCGTCATCGCAACACTCCCCCGGTCAGGCCGGGCACCAGGAAACGCCGCCAGGTCGCCAGCAGCAGCACCACCGGCGGAATCGCCGACAGCAGCGCCCCGGCCGCGAGATGGCCGATGTTCTCGTGCAATTGGCGGGCCTCGCTCCACAGCAGCAGCGACCACGGACTCGCGTCGGCACCGCTGACGAGCAGGCCGACGAAGAAGTCGTTCCACACCTGCACCAGTTGCAGAACCGCGACGGTGACCAGGGCCGGTCCGGCGGCCGCCGCCGTGCGCCGCAGCGCCAGCGGCAGATCGATCGGGCCGCGCCCGGCGTCGGCGGTCGGCGCGTCGGCCGGGGCCAGCAGCGCGCCGCGCAGGATGAGGATCGCGATCGGCAGCCCGAGCGCGGCGTGGGTGAGCACCAGCGGCCAGGACGATCCGGCGAGGCTGTAGTGGTCGATGACCGCGCGGAGGCGGCCGACGTACATCTGCGCGGGCATGACGGCCAGCACCACCAGCGACACCACGAGCACCCGCGACCGGCGGCTGTCGGGTTCCAGCGCGGCGGCGTAGTAGGCGGGCGGCAGGGCGGCGGTGAGCGTCAGCACCGTCGACAGGCCCGCGACCCACGCCGTCTGCAGCAGCGCGTGCCACAGTTCGCCGTCCTGCCACACCGACTGGGTTCCGGACAGGATCGTGTCGTCCAGGCCGAGCCTGCTCACCCCCGCCAGCACCAGCAGCGGCGAAAGCATCAGCAGCGCAACGACTCCCACGCGCGCCCACAATCCCCCGGCGCGGACGGCGAGAGCGAGCGGGGTGAGCCCGCGGGTGATCAGCCAGCGCGTCGCCCGCCCGAGCCGGGCGGCGGACGTCGCGCCGAGCACGCGGGCGCGCCGTTCGACAACCTCGCTCGACCGCTCGGCGCGGCGGCGGGCCGCGCGCTCGTCCGCCCAGTCCGGGCGCAACAGCCGCAGGCGCACCGGGACCGGCTGCGGGTCGGGTCGCGGCCAGCGGGTGCGATGCCACGGGGTGCCCGATTGCAGCAGCCACGCGCCGAGGCCGACGACGACCGCCAAGGGCAGGGCGTACGCCTCCGGCCCGACCGGGCTGCCGCCCGGATCGGTGGTCAGCTGCCACCAGTGCACGGTCGCGCTGTCGAGCACGTACTGCTGCGGTCCGGGAACCGCGACCAGGATCACGTCGAAGACGCGGGCCGCGGCGACCGCCACCACGAGCCCGAGGGTGAGCAGCACCGGATTCAGTAAACGGATGAGCCGCAACCACATTCGCGCGTCGTCCGCGTCGTGCAGGTAGGCGCTGCGGACCGGATCCGCCTCGATGCTGTCGACGGCCGCGCGCAGCAGGACGAACAGCGCGCCGAACCAGGTCCACACGAACGCCGCCGCGAGCATCGCCGCGTACAGCAGCACCTGCACGCGCACGTCGCCCGCGGCGTGCACGGGCGGTTCGAAGATCAGCCGGAACGCCAGACCCGCCACGAACGCCGAGATCCCGAACGGGACGACCAGCGGCCACCACGGCCACCAGCGCCGCTTCCCCACCCCGCGCGCGGCCCAGACCGCCGCGGGCAGAATCACTCCCAGCGCCACCAGGACCCACACGATCGTGACCGCGTAGGCCTGTCGCCCCGCGTCGTCGAGCACCACGGCCACCACTCCGACCGCGGCGAGCGCCGCCGCGAGGGCCGGGACCGCGGCGAGCGGGAGTTCGGACCGGCTCGGCGCGATCCGCCGCCACAGCCACGCGAAAAGCACGGCGGCACAGAGCAATACGGTCATCGCGGCCATGATCCCCGGCCGGTGTCGGGCCGTGAACAGCAACTCCATCGGCACCACCAGCAGCACGGCGGCGACCGGCAGCCGCCACTGCGACGGCACCCGGGACCAGCGCGGGCCGAGCACGGCCGCGGCCACCAGGATCGCGGCCGCCGCCCAGGCCGTGGGCGGGGACCACTCGCCGGGCCCGTTCACCCCGGGCGGATATCCGATGAGCAGGACCGTCGCCGCGGCCGCCGCGAGCAGCGGGACCGGGGCCCAGCGCCCGGCCCGGCCGGGTTTCCAGCCGCGTCGGCGCAGTCCGTCGATCACCGCCCCGGCGGCGAGCACGATCGCGCACGACAGCAGCAGCACCGCGCCCGAACGGTTTCGGGCCGCGACGACGATCGTCGCCGCGCCGGGAGCGACGAGCAGCAGGGTGATGAGCACGGCGGCGGGCAGTTGCAGCGCGGCGGCGGCCAGCCGGTTCAGGTACCAGCCGCGCACGAGCGGGCCCGCCGGGCGGCGCGGGGCAAGTTCCAGGGTGAGGCCGTCCGCCTCGAGGTGCCAGGGTTTCACGACGCGCTCCGATCCAGCGCGGCCAAGGCCAGGTCCACGGATTCGGCGACCCGGCCGCGGCGGCGGTAGCCGACGTCGACGAGGAAGTCGGTGAGCACCCGCCACAGGCCGTTGCGCCGGCCGATGGGTCCGATGAGATCGGCGAAATCGAAGATGTCCCAGGCGTTCAGCCGGTCGGCCACGGTTCGGAAGACGCCCTGGTAGGAGGCCGGGCGCGGGGTCTGGTCGCTGGGGGCGACGAAGCCGCCGTAGCGGGTCGTCCACGGCAGCGGCGCGGTCGGCTCGGCGAGCGCGGCGACCAGCCGTTCGGCGCGTTCGCTGGCGGCGGCGGTGATCACCATGACGTCGCCGCCGCCGATATTGGGCGCCCGGTAGCCGCGGTCCACGGCCGGGAAGGGCATGACGCCCACGGTCACGTCGGAGCGGCCGGTCGCGCGAAGACACCGGCGCACAATGGGTTCCGCGAAGTCCGGGGCGACCACCAGCATGGCACGGCGGTGCTGGAACACCTCGCGCACGGAGTCGGCGAGCTGGGAGCGCAGGGTCGCGGCGACGCCGCCGGGGAACGCGGTCGGCTCGCCCCAGAGTTCGCCGAGCACGGTCAGCGCGTCGCGGACGCCGTCGCGATGCCAGTCGCGGCGGAGAACGCCTGCGGCGGAATCGTTTCCGGGCGGGCGGGCCAGCTCCTCGTAGTCGCCCGGGGTGACCGAGCGCAGCACGTTGGCGAACATGTCGGCCAGCACCCAGCCGTCCGCGGCGCCCAGCGCGAGCAGCCGCCGCTCGTCGGTGGCGAATTCGCGCATGCGCGTGGGCCATTCGTCGAGGGTCCAGGAGCGGGGCGGATCGGTCGCGGGATCGGTGCGGCCGAGATCGGTCCGCGCGTCCAGGAAGGCGGTGCGGTCGTACCAGACCAGGGACTTGTTGGCGGACTTGAACGGCACCCCGTACTGGCTGACCGCGCCGAACGCGCCGTGCCGCAACAGATCCCACCACGGCCCGGGATACCGCGGCCGCCCCTGCCACTCCCACAGCGAATCCCCGACCGCCCGCAGCTTCGTCCCCGCCAGCTCCTGCACCCGCCCCGCGTCGGGCAGCATCACGATGTCGGGCGCGTTGCGCCCCCGCGCGTTCAACGCGATATCGATATCGTCCCCCAATGGCACGACCTCCACCGGATCCGCGTACCCCGGCACCCCCGCCCCCGGCGCCCGCACCCCCGCGAGCACCGCCCGAAACGCCGCCAGTTCAGACCCGCTCCAGGACACGGCAACCCGCAACGGATCCCCCCGCCCGACCGTCCCCGTCGCACACGCCGCCGTCACCGGCAGCAGCACCCCCGCTCGCAGCACCGCCCGTCGCGTCGTCGTCATCCCCATCACCCCCCATCATCACCCATCCCCCCACCCCACCACCCCCGAACCGCCTCCCCCCGTGCACGAACACAGCCGCACCCCTTGTTCGAATCCGCACCCCCTACAGGGCAATACAACGTGTGCGGATCCGAATAAGGGGTGCGGCTGGGTTGGTGGGGCCGGGGGTGGTCAGCGGCGGGGGAACTCCGGGGGTTGCCAGGGGCGGCCCTCGACGTCGCTGCGGGGTTGTTGTTGGGGGGGCTGTTGGGGTTCGGGGCGGGGTTGGGGGTCGGGTTGTTGTTGGAAGGGGGGCTGGGGGGGTTGGTACTGCGGGGGCTGGGCTTGGGCGATTCCGGTCTGGCCGGCCAGGTTTCGCGGGACGATGGGGGCGGTGAGGGGGGATTCCACGGGGGTGGCGGCGGCGGCCTCGGCGGCGCGGACGGCGCGTTCGGCGGCGGGGTCGGTCTTGACGTCGAACCAGTCGGCGACCTCGTCCGAGTCGTCCTCGGGGCGGGAGTCGACCTCGCCGTCGGGGGCCGACTCGTAGCGGAACACCCCGTCGTCGCCGCGCTCGCCGAACTGCTTGGCGAAACCCTCGAGGGCCTTGCCGAAATCGCTGGGCACCACCCAGACCTTGTTGGCGTCGCCCTTGGCGACCTGTGGGAGGGTCTGCATGTACTGGTACGCCAGCAGTTCGGGGGTCGGTTTGCCGGATTTGATTGCGGCGAAGACCTTTTCGATGGCCTTGGCCTGGCCCTGGGCCTGGAGGTAGGCGGCGGCGCGTTCACCCTGGGCGCGCAGGATGCGGCTCTGGCGTTCACCTTCCGCGGACAGGATCGCCGACTGCTTGGAACCCTCGGCCGACAGGATCGACGCCTGCTTGGCGCCCTCGGCGCTCTTGATCTGCGCCTCGCGCTGACCCTCGGCGGTGAGGATCATCGCGCGCTTCTCGCGGTCGGCCTTCATCTGCTTCTCCATCGACTCCTGGATCGACGGCGGCGGATCGATGGCCTTGAGTTCGACGCGCGAAACCCGCAGTCCCCAACGGCCGGTCGCCTCGTCGAGCACGCCGCGCAGCTGCGAGTTGATCTGGTCGCGGGAGGTCAGCGTCTCCTCCAGGGTCATGCCGCCGACCACGTTGCGCAGTGTGGTGATGGTGAGCTGCTCGACCGCGGCGATGTAGTTGCTGATCTCGTAGACCGCGGCCTGCGGGCTGGTGACCTGGAAGTACACCACCGAGTCGATCTGCACGGTGAGGTTGTCCTGGGTGATCACCGGCTGCGGCGGGAACGACACCACCCGCTCGCGCAGATCGACCTTGGCGCGCACTCTGTCGGCGAACGGCACCAGGAACGTCAGCTGCCCGGACACGGTGCGCGAGTACCGGCCCAGGCGTTCGATGACCGCCGCCTCGGCCTGCGGCACCAGCGCGATCGACTTGAACACCACCACCGCGACCAACAGGATGAGGACGACGGCGACGATCAGTACGGCCATTACGGTCCCTTCCACACGACGGCGTGCGCGCCGTCGATCTTCATGATGTAGACGGTCTCTCCCGCCGGGTACACCTCCGTCGGGTCGAACGGGCGAGCGCTCCACACCTCGCCGTCGATCTTCACCCGGCCCTGGTCCCCGTCGATCGTCTCGAGCACCTTGGCCGTCTTGCCGGGCAGCGCGTGCACATTGGTGAGCGTGGGCGGCGGAGTCGCGAAGCGGCGCAACAACATCGGCCGCACGAGCAGGATCAGGCCGAGCGCGGACACCCCGAACACGACGGCGTCGATCAGCAGCGAGGTGTGCGCCACCCCGGCGACACCCGCCGTCACCAGCGCGGCGCCGCCCAGCATGAGCAGCGTGAAGTCACCGGTGAGCATCTCGGCCGCCGCGAGCAGGATCCCCGCGACCAGCCACACGATTGCGGCCACGCCCCTTACCGTACCCGCTTCGCCCGAATTCGGCGGCCGTGTCGCTGCCGTGTTGCGCGCGCCGGTGTCCGTGTCGTGACCGGCGGGAAACACACGACCCCAGGTATTTTCGTGCGGGTGAGTGCGCGCGAGTACGGAGACATCTTTTCGGGACACGCCAGGACCCGCAAACGGGCGGTGCCACAGGTGGAGGCGACCGCGGAGGTGGTGGCCGAGGACGCGGCGAGCGGGTTCTGCGGCGCCGTGGTCGGTTTCGAGCGCACCTACGACGGGGAGTTCGTCAAACTCGAGGACCGGCACGGCGCCGTGCGGCTGTTCGCGTTGCGGGAGGCGGCGTTTCTGATCGACGGGCGGCCCGTGACACTGGTCCGCCCGAAGGTTGCCGCGCCACGCCAGCCCACCCGTTCGGCCTCCGGATCGACGCGCGTCGAGGGACTGCGGGCGCGGGTGGCGCGGGCGAGCCGGATCTGGGTGGAGGGCGTGCACGACGCGGCGCTGGTGGAACGCGTATGGGGACACGACCTTCGGGTGGAGGGCGTGGTCGTGGAACATCTGGAGGGACTGGACAATCTGGCCGAACGGCTCACCGAGTTCGAGCCGGGTCCCGGGCAGCGAGTGGGGGTGCTGGTCGATCATCTGGTCAGCGGATCGAAGGAGACCTCGCTCACCACCGGGCTCGGCCCGCATGTGCTGGTGACCGGACATCCCTACATCGATGTGTGGCAGGCGGTGCGACCCGCGGCCGTCGGCATCGCGGCGTGGCCCGAGGTGCCGCGCGGGGAGGACTGGAAGACCGGGGTGTGCGCGCGGCTGGGCTGGGGGACGCCGCGCGACGGGTGGCGGCGGGTCTACGAAGCGGTCGACTCGTTCCGGGATCTGGAATCGCCGCTCATCGGGGCGGTGGAACGGCTGATCGATTTCGTCACCGAGCCGCGGTAGCCGGGTTCGCCACGGCGGGTGCGTACGCAACGACCCAGTTATGCTCGAACACATGTGTTCCCCCAGTGCGACGCTGACGTTGTGGGCGGGCTCGTGGCTCGCGGGCCGCAGCGCGCCCGACGACGTGCTGGACGCGCTGCGGGCGTGGGCCTCCCGGCAGAGCCTCGCGGCGGGCGATCCGGTGACCGGCGGCCACACCGGCCTGCCCTGGCCCGCCGCCGAACCGCTCGACGCCGGTTCGGGAATCATGGTGCTGCTCAAGGTGATCCGTGAGGCCGTGCGCGCGCCCGGCGCGCATCTGCGCCTGGTGCTCCCGGTCCCCGGCGACCCCCGCGGCCTGCCCGTCGGCTCCGAATTCGCCACGGCGGCAATGGAAGCCGAGGAGGGCATCCTCATCGGCGCACCCGGCTCCGACGGCACCGGCCTGGTCCCACAGTGGGTCGACGAGGACACCCTCCAATGGACCGTCTACCGCACCGCGATCCCCACCCCCGTCCCCGACGTCGCCCTCGGCGAGGCCGAATACGCCATGCGCGAGGCCGTCCGCGACGCCGCCGACGCCCTCATGCGCCTCCAGACCACCGGCATCGGCACGGGCGACGACGACCCGCGGGAGTTGATCGAGGACGAACTGGCCGCGTACTCCCGCCACCAGTACCCCGATTCGGCTCCCCTGCGCGCCCGGCGGATCCTCGACTCGGCCGATCATGTGGCGGCCATTCTCACCGTCGCGCAGCAGACGCCGACGTCCTCACCGGCGTCGGCGAGCGCGATGCAGGCTCAGGAGACATTGTTCCGGCCGTTGTGGAACGCGATTCGGACGGCGCGGTTGGCGGCTGCGCACGCGGCCAGCGTGTGACCCCAGCCTCGCTTCGCTCGGCGGGGACAGGGGGGAGGCCGGTCGGCGGGGACAGGGTGGAGGCCGCTCGGCGGGGACCTCACCCCCTACCCCGGCCCGGCGTTAACCCATCCACACCCCGGCCCAGCGCCAGCCCACCCGCACCCGACCCCGCACACTCCACCCGCACCCGGCTTGACATCAGCCCACGCACATTGCGGCCCGGAATCATTCACCGCACCCCTGGTTCGGCATCGCCCCACCCGCGCCGCCGTCCGACATCAGCCCACCCACACCCCGCCCCGGCACCACTGCACCCGCACCCCGGCCCAGCATCAGCCCACTGCACCCGGCCCGGCGTCACCCTCCCCTGTACCTCGACCCGGCGCGCCAGCGCCGGGTCGAGGTCTTGCGGTCCGGCGACTCGGCGGAGAGAAGTGGTGGGGCCTCAATGCTTCCGCACGACGTACTCGCCCTTGCTGGGCTTCCAGATGACGACGTCCATGTGGCCCTCGTTGATCTCGACGGCGGAGGCGGAGGTTATGTCGGCGGCGTAGAACGTGTCGAAGGTCCGGCCTCGGAGGTCGAAACCTGTTGTGGCGTAGAGCCATTCGGCGTAGCGCTGGTGGAGGGCGGGGTCGGGGACGTGGTGGACGGCGCCCCAGAGTTTGGCGTCGCCGTCGGTGACGTGGGTGTCGACGGTGGCGGTGTGGAGGCAGAAGCGGGGGTCGCGGGCGAGGTCGGCGAATTTTCGGGTGCCGGGCATGCCGCCGATCCAGAGTTCGCCCTCGAAGACGCGGGGTTCGAGGGGGCAGATGCGGGGGTAGCCGTCGGCGCGGGTGGTGGCCAGCAGGCACAGGCCGGTGGTGGCGGCGTGGCGGCGGAGGAAGGTGGCGGCGATGCGCGGGGCCGCCGCCGCGAACTCGGTCCAGGTGGTCATGTGTCGTACCGTAAGGCGGAGCATCGACAGAGAGGCCGAGATCATGCATCCGCGTCGTATTGCCGCCGTGGCGGCGGCCCTGTTCGTCGCCCTCGGTGTGGCGTCGCCCGCCGAGGGCGTGGTCGGCGGGACCGAGACGTCGGCGTCGGCGTACCCGTGGCTGGCCGCCATCGGCTCCCCGGCGTTCCCGCTACGGCCCGGGGGACAGTTCTGTGCGGGTGCGCTCGTCGCGCCGGACCAGGTGTTGACGGCCGGGCACTGCGCGGTCGTCGCGGGGGTGGCCCCGTCCGCCATGCGGGTCACGTTCGGGCGCACCGATCTTCGGACCGGGGAGGGGACCACGGTCGGGGTGCGGTCGGTGCATCTGCATCCCGATTTCGGCATCACGCTGTTCGAGGGCGATATGGCCAACCATCACGACGTCGCCCTCCTCACGCTGACCCACCCGGTCGACCTGCCGACCGCCGAATTGACCACGCCGCACGGGGATTCGGGCACGGTGGTGGGCTGGGGCGTCACCCAGGAGGACGACTGGTCCAACGCGGTCCTGCGCCGGGCCACCATTCCGCTCCGCTCCGACGCCGACTGCGCCGCGGCCTACGACTCGGCCTACGACCCCGCCGAGGCGTTCTGCGCGGGCTCCCCCGCCGCCGACAGCGCCGAATTCGACAGCGGCGGACCGCTTTTGATCGACGGTAAGATCGCGGGTCTCACCTCGTGGGGTAAGGGAGCCGCACGGGAAGGGTACCCCGGCGTGTACGCGCGGGTGCCCTCGCTCGACTTCTGAGCGACGCCGAGGAGGGCGCCCGCCGATCAGCGTCGGCCCGGCGCGGGCTCCCAGTGGACCACCTTGGTGGTCGTCATCTCGTCGAGCAGTTCGGGCCCGTACCCGTATCCGCTGCCGGAATTGCGCCGAGGCTGCGCGGCGCCGCCCGGCGCGCCGCCGAAGACCGCGTTGATCTTCACCGTACCTACCGGCAGTGCCCGCCAGGCTTCCTGGGCGTGTTCCATGGAGTTGGTGAGAACCGTTGCGGCCAAACCGTATTCGTCGGCACACGCCTCGTCGAGCCCGGACTCGAAGTCGTCCACCACCCGCACCGGGGCGATCGGCCCGAACGTCTCCTCACGCATGATCCGCATGGCGGGTGTGCAGCCGGTGAGGACGGTGGCCGGATAGATCGGCGCGCTTCCCGAGATGACCCCGCCCACAACGGATTTCGCGCCATCCGCCACGGCCTCGCTCACCTGGGCGTGGACCTCCTGCCGCAGCCGCTCGTCGACCAGCGGCTGCGGGTCGCGATTCCAGCGCTCGGCCTGCTCGCACAGGGCTCGGGTGAATTCCTCGGCCACCTCGCGATGGACGTACACGCGCTCCACCGACACACAGATCTGCCCGGCGTTGGCGAACGCCCCGATCGCGGCCTGCTCGGCCGCCCATACCGGATCGACGTCGGCGTCGACGAGCAGTGGGTCGTTTCCGCCGTTCTCCAGCAGCACCTTCGCGCCGGTTCGCGCGGCGGCGGCCGCGATGGCGCGTCCGGTCGCCGAACCGCCGACGTGCGCGATCACGTCCACATCCGACGATCCGGCCAGCGCCGCGCCCACCCGGCCGTCACCGGAGACGGTCTGCACCACGCCCGTCGGAACGTGCTCGGCGAGCAGCCGACCCAGCAACTCGCCCGTGCGCGGACACCGCTCGCTCGGCTTGTGCACCACCGTGTTCCCCGTGACGAGCGCCGCGCCCACCAGGCCCGCCGCGATCGCGACCGGGTCGTTCCACGGCGTCAGCGCCACCACCACGCCCCGGGGCTGCGGGATCATGAAATCGGTTGCGCCCCAAGCGCCTTGCAACGTCCGACCGCCGTGCACCGGGCCGAGTTCGGCGTACTGATCGAACGTCCCCGCCCCGGCCAGCACCCCCTCCCGGCCCGATTCGGCCGGTTTCCCGGTCTCGTTCTCCAGCACGGCCGCGAGTTCCCCCGCACGCTCCCGCAGCGTCTCCGCCGCCGCGTGCAGCGCCGCGGCCCGCTCGGCGGCGGGCGTCCGCGCCCACCCCGCCTGCGCCGCACGCGCATTGCTCAGGATGTCCACCAAATCGGCGTCTCCGGTCACCGAGCCGCCCTCGGTCCGGGGTGCGTTGTCGATCTCGGTCATGGTCCCTGATTACCCGGGCACCTTGCCCCAAACGTCCCCGGCCCCAGCCGCACCCTTTGTTGGGATCCGCACCCCTTGCTCGGCCACCTCAGTCGCACCCTTTATTCGAATCCGCACCCGTTGAAGGGCCATACAAGGGGTGCGGATTCGAATAAAGGGTGCGGCTGGGTTCGTGGGCCTGGGGGCGTTCGCCCGACTTGGGGTGTCAGCGGGACTTGGGGCGGAGGAGGCGGAGGACGGCGCGTTCGATGATGGCTTGGCGGTCGTCGTCGGTGGGGGCGCGGCGGGCTCGGCGGAGGGCGGGTTCGATGGTGTCGCCGTGTTCCCAGGCCTCGATGACTCGGGGGTCGACGTAGGAGTTGCGGGCGACGGTCGGGGTGTTGCCGAGGGCGTCGGAGACCTCGACCATGACCTGGCGGATGGTGCTGTTGCGGCGGCGTTGGGACGGCGGGCAGTCGACGGCGGCCAGGCCCGCGGCGGCGAGGACGGTGGCCTGCCAGGTGCGGAAGTCCTTGGCGCTGTGGTCTTCTCCCACGAGTTCCTTGAAGCGGGTGTTGATGTCGCCGGAATGCAGTTCGTGCAGGTCCTCGCCCTTGCCGTAGATCAGCAGGCGGCCGCTGGGGTGGCGGTTGCGGCGCAGGGCGCGCACGGCGCGGGCCAGTTCGGGTTCGGCGATGCGGACGCGGCGGCGGATGCCGCCCTTGGCGACGTAGTCGAACAGCATCTCGTCGCCGGAGACGCGGACCTGTTCGCGCAGCAGGGTGGCCACGCCGCGGGTCCCGTGCTCCTCGGCGTACTCCTCGCCGCCGACGCGGAACACGCCGCGATCGAGCAGGCCCAGCGCGACCGCCTCCACGCGCCGGCGGTCCAGGCCGGGGCGGCTCAGGTCCCGGCACACCTGTTCGCGCAGCGCCGGTAACTTCGCGGCGACCTCGAGGACGCGGTCGAATTTCTCCTCGTCGCGGTCGCGTCGCCACTGCTCGTGGTACAGGTACTGGCGTCGCCCGGCGGCGTCGACGCCCACGGCCTGGATGTGTCCGTTGGAATGCGGGCAGATCCACACTTTTCGCCACGCCGGGGGTATGGCCAGATCATGAATGCGCTGTGTGACTTCATCATCGGTGATCGGATCGCCCGCGTCGTCGACGTAGGAAAACCCGCGTCCCCGCCGTACCCGGCTCAGGCCGCAGCCGTAGGGTGTGACACGCCGCAGTCGCATCGGTGTACTCCTCTCCTCGCAGGTCGCGACATACCCCGGAAGGTCGCGTCCATGCGAGGCGGCCGTCGGCTTTCCCCCGCCGGGCAAACCGGGCATCATGATGCGGGTTGCCCGTCGGCAGACTCGCACCGAACCCCGCAGGAGAAGTGATGTCCGGCGATACCGACACGATCCACGCGTACTTCGACGAGTTCGTCGCGACCGCGGACAACCCCATGGTCGTGGTCACCACGGAGGCGGCCGGACGGCGAGCGGGGTGCCTGGTCGGTTTCACCACGCAGGTGAGCATCAACCCGCGCCGCTTCCTGGTGGGATTGTCCAAGACCAACAACACCTTCCGGGTCGCGGCCGAGGCCGAGGGGCTCGCGGTGCATCTGCTCGGCGCCCAGCAACTGCCGCTGGCGCGGCTGTTCGGTTCTGAAAGCGGCGACCGCATCGACAAATTCGCGCACTGCGAGTGGTACTCCGGCCCCGACGGCCTACCCATCCTGGCCGCGACCCCGGGCTGGTTCACCGGCCGCATCATCGACCGCCACGACCTCGGCGACCACGTCGGCGTGGTCCTCGAACCGACGGCCGGACACATGCGCGCCGAGAGCGGCGGGGTCCTGCGCTTCGCCGCGGTCGCCCACTTGGACCCGGGTCATTCGGCCTGAGCGGCAACGCCGTTCACGTCGACATGGTCAATGTCACCGCTATCTCGGGCGGGGCCTCCGTCCGAGCGACAACGCCATCGACACCGAGATACTTAGCGCGGTCGTCCATTTCGCACCGGCACGGCCCGCCCGAGCGCCGAAAGCGCCGCCGCGCCCAGCGCTTTGGCCCACTTGACACGACGAATGACGCTGAGCGCGGCACCGCCTTTCACGCCGTCTGGCCGAGCGCGCCTGCCCGCCTCTCATCGGCCCATTCCGCCTGAGCAGCAACGCCTTTCACCCCCAGCCAGGACGACCGCCCAACAGGCACCCACTCCGCCCGCTCGCGGGGCGAGTCTTTCACACCGAGATACCCAAAGCCCCCGCCACCGCGCGCGTGAGGTGGTCCGTGGTTTCAGCCGCCGACCAGCCGCGATGTTCCGTGAGGTCGTAGACGACGCGTTCGTCGAAGACCGTGATCCACATGAGGACGGCGTAGGTGGTGTCGCCCTCGGCGGATTTGCCCGCGCGGGCGAGGGCGGTGAGGACGTCGGCGAGGATGTCGTGCAGGGCGGTGATGAATTCGTCGCCGGTGGTGAGGCGTTCGATGAAGCCCTTGCTGCTGCGGATGTAGCGGACGGCCGGGCCCCACTGCATGGCGTCCTCGACCCACACGCGGCAGAAGCGGTGGAAGCGCTCGACCGGGTCCAGATCGACCGCGACCGTGCCGAACGCCTCGAGCAGTCGCTCGATCGCGCGGCGGTGGAAGGCCTGCATGGCGTCCTGCGGGGTGCCGAAATGTCGGTAGGCGGTCGCGACACCGACCCCGGCCTCGGCGGCCAGTTCCGGAATCGAGAATCCGACGCGGCCGGCGCGCAACAGGCTGCCGACCGCGTCTACCAACAGCATCCGGCTGCGCTGCGCGTCACTGCGGGTGTTCACGGGCACCACTCCATCCTGCATAAACGACGGCGTTCGCGGAGCGAGAGGGCCGAGACCGTGTTCGAGTAGAGAACTTCTTCTCAATTGCTTATGCTCAGTCGAGAAGATCTCCTCGGTTAGGGGGACGGATGCGGACAGCGGCCCCGGGTGCGCTTCTGGTACTGATCATGGCGCAGCCCAATCTGGCGACCGGCATGATGCCGTTCTATCGGCATGCCTGGGCGCTGGCGCCGCTGGCGGTCACCGTCATCTTCGCCGCGTACCTGTTCGCCCTGACCCCGGCCCTGGTGCTGGTGGGCACGCCCGGCTCGCGCGCGGCGTGGTGGTGGCGGATCGGGGTGGGGAGTCTGTTCGGGGTGGCCGCGGATGTCTGTATGGCGCAAGCGGATTCGGCGTGGCTCGCGTGCGTGGCGCGGATCTGCGCGGGACTGTCGGTCGGGCTGGTGACCGGGTCGCTGGCCGGGTTGATCCTGGAGCGGCGCGGCGAAGGGGGCCGCACCGCCATGGCCAGCGCGACCGTATCGGGTTCGGCGCTGGGCACGCTCGCGGCGGCGGCGATCGCGCAGTACCTGCCCGCGCCCGGGGTGACGGTGTATGTCGTGCACGCGACACTGCTCGGGGCCGTCGCCGCGATCGTGGTGGCCGATCGCGCGGTCCGCCCGGCGGCCGCGGCGTCGGCCCGTACCGTCCCCGTATCGCGCCCGGAGTCGCCGCTCGCGGGCTATCTGAGCGGGATCGCCGCGTGGATGTCGGCGGGGCTCGTGGTGGCGCTGCTGCCGTCCTACGGCGCGGAGCTGCTGGCCACGACCAACCTCGCGTTGCTGGCCGCGCCGGTGACGTTGTATCTGATCTCCGCGTGGGCCGCGCAGCGCGTGCTCGCCCCGAACAGGCTTGCGGCCGAACCGGTTTCGGCGCAACTGATCATCATTGCCGGGGTCGGGGTCGCCGCCGCGGTGTCGTGGTGGCCGAGCCTGCCGCTGCTGTTGCTGGGCGGCGCGATCGCGGGGTTCGGGCAGGGCATCGCGTATCGCGCGGGGCTGCGGATCGTCAGCGCCGCGACGCCTCCCGATCAGCACGCCCGGGTCTCGGCCCGGTTCGCCGCGCTCGCCTACCTGTGCGCCGCGATCGGCACCATCGGGCTCGGCGTCATCGCCACCGCCGCGTCCATGCGCGACGCGGTCGTGGCCGCGGCGGCGGTGCTGCTCGCCCTGGCCGTGGCGACCGCGCTGGCTCGGCGCTCGCCCGCCGGGCACCGTTCTGTCGATTCCGCCGTCTCGAAGGTCAGCACCATGTAATCAGCGACTCGTTCCGAAATCGGCTCCACGACAGCGAAACTCATTCTGTTCTGCGCACATCGGTCACTGCCCGAGGGCAGCCCGATTCGAATTCACGTTCCAACGCCGAAGGCCCTCATCACGTAATCAGCTTTCCGACCGGCGCAGCACCAGCCGCAACACGATATTCAGGCTCGAATTCCGGCATCCGATACACCGGCCGCCGGAATTCGAGCCTGCCCTTTTTCAAAATCCATTGCGCCACATTGGAATACGAAACGAAGCCGTTACTTGAGTTCATCCTTTCACAAACTGCGATTGGTTCACTGAATACGAACCACCCGAAATACATTCCCAGCGAATGGATTCCTCCCATGGCAACAACCACATCGGTCGCCACATCCCGCGGTCTCGAACGCAGCCTCGGCCGCGTCGACCTGATCGCGATGGGCGTCGGCGCCATCGTCGGCGCGGGCATTTTCGTCACCACCGGCATCGCCGCGGCCACCAAGGCCGGACCCGCCATCATGCTGTCGTTCGTGCTGGCCGGGGCCATCTGCGTCCTGGTCGCGCTGTGTTACAGCGAATTGGCTTCCATGACACCGCAATCGGGCAGTGCTTATACCTATACGGCCGCCACACTCGGCGAGGCGCCCGCATTCTTCGTGGGCTGGAATCTCCTCCTCGAATACGCGGTCGCCGCCGCGGCCATCGCCATCGGCTGGTCGGGACTGTTCGGCGCGACCCTGAATTCGCTGTTCGGGGTGACCCTTCCGACCGCCATCACCGCCGGGCCGAGCGCGGGCGGGGTGGTGAATCTGCCCGCGGTGCTGATCGTCGTCGCCCTGGTGGGCGTGCTGGTATTCGAGGTGAAAATAGCCGCGCGCGTGGTGAAAACGCTCGTCGCCTTGACCATCGGTGTTCTCGTGCTCGTCATCGCCATCGGGTCACCCCATATTCAGGCCCATAATTGGACGCCGTTCATGCCGTTCGGCGTCAACGGCATCGCGGCGGGCGCGGCGCTCGCCTTCTTCGCCTACCTCGGCTTCGACATCGTCGCCACCTCGGCCGAGGAGACCCGCGAACCGCGCCGCGATCTGCCCTGGGGCATCATCGGTTCGGTCGTCATCGCGACCGCCCTCTACGTCGCGGTGAGCGCCGTGCTCACGGGCGTATCGCCGTACGCCGAGTTGAACAATGCCGCGCCCGTCGCGACGGCGCTGGCGGCCATCGGCGCGGGCTGGACCGGCAAGGTCATCCTGGTCGCCTCGGTCGTGGCCCTGACCAAGGGTCTGCTCATGGTCTGCTACGGGCAGACGCGGCTGGTGTTCGCCATGAGCCGCGACGGACTGATGCCGAAGTCGTTGTGCCAGCTCACCTCTCGCGGGGTGCCGGTGCGGCTGAGCCTGCTCATGGGCGCGGTCATCGCGGTCGTGGCGGGGCTGCTGCCGATCGACACCGTCGCCGAACTGGTGAATATCGGCGCGCTGTTCGCGTTCGTCGTGGTGGCGCTGGGCGTGCTGGTGCTGCGCCGCACCGATCCGGCCCGGCCGCGGCCGTTCCGCGTTCCGCTGGTGCCGGTCGTACCGGTGCTCGCGATCGCCGGATGTGCCTGGCTGGCGACCACTTTCGAGGCGCTGACCTGGTTGCGGTTCGTGATCTGGAGCGCGGCGGGCGCGGCGCTGTATCTCGGCTACGGCCGTCGTCATCGTGTCGTTCCGACCGGAGGTGTCGTCGCATGACCGCCCAGCTCGACAGCTTCTACCCCACCCGCGTCGACTACGGCACGCTCGACGAGATCCATCGCGCCGCGGCCGCCGCCCTGCCCACCGACGTGTTCGACTTCCTCGAGGGCGGCGCGGGCCAGGAGGTGACCCTGCGCGGCAATCGGGCGGCGTTCGGCCGCTGGCGTATCCTGCCCGAGCCGATGAGCGGGGTCGGGGCTCCCGATACCGGCACCGAATTCCTCGGAATGCCCTTGGCCACACCGATTCTCACCGCGCCGTTCGGCGGGGACACGCTGTTCCATCCCGAGGGGCATCAGGCCGTCGCGCGGGCCGCGGAGCGGCACGGGGCGCTGGCGATCGTGCCGGAGGCGGGCGCGTACTCCTACGATCGGGTCCGCGCGGCCGCCCCGCGCGCCGCCCGCATCGCGCAGCTGCATCCGTTCGCGCATGCCGGGGCGATCGCGCGGCGGCTGGCCCAGCGCGGGTTCGAGGCGCTGTGCGTGACCGTGGACTGTCCGGTCGGCGGGTTCCGCACCCGCAATATGGCCAACCGGTTCGATCCGGATCTGCGGCACTTCGCGGGCAATCTGACCGGAGAGAACGGGGCGCCCGGCGTCGCGGAGGTGTTCGGGCAGTTGCTCAAACACGGCGGCACCGTGTGGGATTGGTCGGCGCTGGCCGAGGCCGCCACCGGTTTCGGATTGCCGTGGATCGCCAAGGGCGTGCTCACCCCCACCGCCGCCGAACGCGCCGTCTCCGTCGGCGCTTCGGCCCTGGTGGTCTCCAATCACGGTGGCCGCCAACTGGATCCGGCCCCCGCGAGCCTGGACATGCTCCCCCGCATCCGCGCCGCGGTCGGCCCGGAACTGCCGATACTGCTCGACAGCGGGATCCGTACGGGAGCCGACATCTTCCTCGCCCTGGCCTTGGGCGCGGACGCGGTGATCATCGGCCGCTCCGCCATCTACGGCCTCGCCGCCGCCGGGGAGTCCGGCGTATCCCGCGTCCTGGAGCTGCTCACCGAGGAACTGCGCACGCTCATGATCCTCGCCGGGGCGAACACCATCGCCGACATCGATGCCGCACGGGTGACGAGGGCCGAGTCATGAGGGGGCTCTCCCACCCAGCGCGACGCCACGCGGCAGACGACGGCCGAACTATGAGCGGCCATAGCGACCGACACCACGCGGCACACGTGGGCCTGACCATGAGCGGCCACCCCGACCCGAAGCGACGCCGCGCGGGACACGAGGGCCCGATCATGAGCGGCCACCCCGACCCGGACCGACGCCGCGCGGCACACGAGGGCCTAATCACGAGCGGACCCTCCGACCCGGACCGACGCCGTGCAATACACGAGGGCCCGATCACGAGCGGACACCCCGACCGACGCCACACGACGCACGAGGCCGTGATCGTGAGGGGGCGGCCTCCTAGGACGCGGGTGGCGCGGGATACGAGGGCCGAATCGTGAGCGGCGCACCGTTCCCCGCGGCGCGGGTGGGCGGGGGGTTGGTGTTCACCTCCGGGCTCGCGGCCATTGATCCGGATACGCTCACCGTCTCCGCGCGGAGCTTCGGCGAACAGGTCGAGGCCGTGTTGGGGCAGTTGGACAAGGTGCTCGCGGATGCGGGTGCTTCGCGGGCCGATGTGCTCGCTCTGGATTGCTTTCTCGCCGAGCGGCGCTGGTTTTCCGAATGGAATGCCGCGTTCGCCGCCTTCTTCACGACGGCCGCACCGGCGCGGACGACCACCGTCGTGACCCTGCCCATCGACGGGCTGCTCATCGAAATCAAGGCGATCGCGCTCGCCCCGCATCAGGAAGAACGATCATGACCGCAGCGACTCCGCTTTTCCAGCATTCCTCGGCCGTCGGCGACTTCACCATCCGGGATGTCATCGAGGGTCAGACCGCCGGGCAACTCATCGTCGCAGCCGACGACTGGGGCTGGTGGACAACGCTTCTGGGCGGCGACACCATCGCGCCCACCACCGGCATCCAGCAGACCGTCGCCGACGGGCTGGTCCGCGCGGGCTTCCTCACCCGGCGCGGACACCGCTACCACCTCACCCACACCGGCCACGACGTCGGCAAGAACCGCGGCTTCGTCCGGGTCGCGGTGCGCGGCTGGGAGCCGACGTTCCGGCAGCTGTCCGACAGCGCCCATCGCGAATACATCCCCGCCGCGACCGAACCCGGGGAGGTCGCGCGCGGCTGCACCGATATCGCGCGGCGGCGGCCGGAGATCTTCGCGGCCATCGGCCGCACGATCGCGGCGGACACCCCGGGCCGCACCATCGATCTGGGGTGCGCCGACGCCGGGCGCATCATGGCGCTGACCGAGTCCGCGCCGGAGGAGACATTCGTCGGCGTGGACATCGAGGCGGAGGTGATCGACACGGCCACAGCGGAATTCGCGCGCATGGGGCTGTCCGACCGGGTCACGCTGCTGGCCGGATCGGTGCAGCCGGAGGCCGAGCCGCCCGCGTGGCTGAGCGCGGTCGACCGGGAGTCGGTGACCACGGCCATGTCGTTCTTCCTGCTGCATCAGCTCGCCAGCGACGGGGAGGGCATCGCGGCCGTGCTGCGCGGCTGGATGGACTGGTTCCCGAATGTGCGCCGCCTGGTGATCGGCGACGGGTACCTGCTCGAGGCGCCGCACTGGACCGGGCAGCCGTGGTTCTCCCCGACCTACGAGATCTACCACTCCATCACCGGGGTGCGGCTGTGGACGCGGGAGGAGTACGAGGGCGCCTTCGCCGATCTCGGGTGGAGCGTGGCGCGGCGGATGGAGGACCACACCATGTTGGTCACCACCATCCTGGAGCGCGAGTGAGGACCGTGCCGGTCCCGGTCGACACCCGCGGCGCGGTACTCGACCAGTATCTGCTCGACGAGACCGGCCGCTCGGGTCGCCGCCCGGTGGGCGTCGCCGCGGCGGCCGGTGTCGAGGAGGTGCGCGCGATCGTGGAGTGGGCGCGCGATACGGGAACGCCACTGATTCCGCGCGGGGCGGGAACGAGTCTGGAGGGGCATCTGCTGGCTCGCGGGGACGAGCTGGTGGTGGACCTCTCCCCCGCCGACCGGATTCTCGACCTCGCGCCCGGGGATTTCACCGCGACCGTGCAGCCGGGGGTCACCCGGACCCGGCTCAATGCCGCCGCGGCCGAGCACGGTTTGCAGTTCACGGTCGATCCCGGCGCGGACGCGTCGCTCGGCGGGATGGCGGCCACCAACGCCAGCGGCACCACCTCGGTGCGGTACGGCGGAATGCGCTCGAATGTGCTTGCGCTGCAAGCGGTTTTCGCCGACGGTTCGGTGGCGCGGCTGGGGCGGGCGGTGCGCAAGTCGGCCAGCGGATACGATCTGCGGGATCTGCTCATCGGCTCGGCCGGGACGCTCGGCGTCATCACCGAACTGACCGTGCGCCTGCATCCGATTCCGGAATGGCTTCGCGCGCTGCGGATCTCGTTCCCGACGATCACCGCCGCCGTGGCGGCGGCCGTGGACATGCTGGGGCTGGCGCTGCCGGTGAGCCGCCTGGAACTCGTCGACGCCGCGAGCATGGGCGCGATCAACGCGTTCCGGGGCACGTCGTATCCGGTGTCGCCCGCGCTGTTCATCGACCTCGAGGCGGCGTCGGGGGCCGCCGCGAGCGCCGACGAGTCCGAGATCCTGCGGGTGTGCCGGGCCCACGACGCCCTCGACATCGCCACGGCCCGTGACCATTCCGCGCGCCACGGCCTCTGGGAGGACCGGCACACGCTGTTCTTCGCGCTGAAGGCGGCCCACCCCGGCAACCGCTTCCTGGTCACCGACACCGCCGTCCCGCTGTCGCGGATCCCGGGCGCGGTCGCCGCCGCCACCGGATTCGGCGCCGAACTCGGGCTCGCGGTGAGCGTGGCCGGGCACATCGGCGACGGCAACGTCCATGTCGTGGTCCCGTATCGCGACGCGACAGCCGAAGCGGCGCAACGGTTCTCGGATCTGGTGGTGCGGCACGCGCTCGATGTCGGGGGGACGGCGACGGGTGAGCACGGGATCGGGCTGGCCAAGAAGCGATATCTTGCCGAGGAGCACGGGACGGCCGCGGAGATCATGAAAGTGATCAAGCGGGCGTTGGATCCCGGGAATCTGTTGAATCCTGGGAAGGTGGTCGATATCTGAGCGGGCGGACTCTTTTACACTACCTCCCGGCTCCCAGCCTTCCATCAGAGTCGGGAGCTGAATACTCGGCGTGATAAGCGCTGGCGAGGGTTTCGTTCTCGAGGTAGTCTACGAGCACAGTCGCTCGATGCGGCTGACGAGCATTCCGGTCGAGCCGGTGTTAATGGGGGGATCAGATGAAGGTGTTGCCTTTCGCTGGCGCTTTGATTATCTCGCTCGAGATTGTTTCAGCGCCACTGTGGCCCGGCCAAGCCAGCGCGGACCCTGGGGGATCGTGCGATGTGCAGGTGCACAACGTGCATCAGTCGAAAGGTTCGCCTCAGCTGATGGACGTCAAGGGAACAATGATCTGCCAGGGTACGATCGACCGGGCTGACGTCATCATCTATTTCGCAAAGATAGATGGAGACAAGGTGACACAGGTCGATTCCAGCATCGCGCAGCGCACCGTCCAGAGCCCGGAGACTGGGAAGAAATATACCGTCATGTCGGCCCAGGGCACTCCGTGCGTACCCGGTGACTACATAGGCATCGCGGAGGGGTACATTACTGTCGGCGGCCGAACCTGGAAGAATTACCAGAATGGTTACGGACCCCTGTCTTCTGTCAAGTGTTGAAAGAGAGAGGTCGTCGACTGATGCACGAGCATGGCAAAGTCTTGAATGATTTGCACCGATGGCTCCGAGCGGAGTTCTCGGCCCGTGGGCGCTTCATACTCGACGAGGAATCCGGAACAATCATCGGGCTCCCGGCAGACACCACCGCTCCTCTGCTGACCCTGACGGAGGAGGACGACGCGATTCTGGTCCACCTCGGACTCGGACTTGTGCTAGCGATTCCGATCGACGATCCGTTCGAATTCGAGGACATCGCGGTTCCGCTTCGGGCGCTGGTTGAAAAGGGTCTTCTCGTCAGCGTGCCCCGGGAGGCGTTCGGATCGCCGATACTGAGATATACGCTTCATTACGACGGAGGCATTCTCAGCACGAAGGTACCGGGGCGAGAGTATATCGATATCCCGATTCCCGGTTGGAACGTTTCGGATTGAGGACCACTTCGGGCTGACGTCCGGCGAGAGCGATCAGTTCGAGCGCGATCGTGCGGCCATCGTGCCGTGCCATGGCAACAGGACCGATCCCCCCATGGACGCGCTCAGTTCGGCGGCGGGGGAAGGTCGCGGTCGGGCAGGTGGACCAGGATGAGGCCGACGGCGGCGACGAGGAAGTTCTGCAAGGCCGCGGACGACGCGTTGACCTCCTTGTTGGCCCACATCCGGAACCATTCGCCCGCGATGGTGAGGAAGCCCCCGAGGAACAGCAGCACCACCATGGTCCAGCCGAGGGTGGCCAGTTTCATGGCCAGTGCCTGGGCGGGGCGGCCGAGCAGGGTGCGGATCCACGCGACCGTCGCCGACAGCAGCACCAGCGCGATGAGGAATTCCCAGGCGACGATGAGGATGTAGACGATGAGGATCACGGTGCTGTTGGTGATCGCGTGCCAGTCGGTCGAACCGTGATGGATGGTGCGCCGCATCGATAGCACGGCGTCCACACCGCGCCGGTTCGTGTCGGTGTCGGTGCAATTGGTGATCGCGACGATCAGGTAGTACAGGCCCGTGATCGCCGCGAGCACCGTGACGGCCATCCGGCGACTGCCGACCACATCGAGAAATCCGCCGACACGCATGGGGCTCCGTTCCACGAGGGGCTGGGGTACGGAAGCGATTGTGGCACATCCGATTTGCGCGGTCGCTCAGCGCGGTCCGTGGGGAGCGTCGGCGGGCGCCACCACGACCTCCGCGGGAACGGGTGCGGGATCACCTGTCCCCGCGTAGCCGAGCCAGCCGGTGCCGACGAAGACGGCCAGCAGCAGCGCGGTGGGTAGTTCCACCAGCAGCCAGACCGGCGGACAGTACGAGCCCCATCCGGTCGCCGCCGGTTTGCGCGTGCGCTGCGCGCGCGTCGTGTCCATCGGCACCGACCATTCGGTCGCCCCCGAGATCCGCCGTCCCACTCGACCCTCCATCTTCGTCTCGCCCGGCCGTTCGCCGAGCACCGCCAGTTCGACAGGATGCCGAACGGCGCGATCGCGCGCACGCGAATCGGGCGGACAATGCGCTGTCCGCCCGAGTTTGCTGGAAGGTCAGCGCTCGCTGGCGTCGGCCACCCGCGGCGGGCACACACCGCCGGGGGTGGTGGTCATTTCGAAATGCCAGTACTCGTTGTCGAAGGTCCGGCACAGCCCCCACCGGTTCCCGTTCACCTCGAGCCAGTGCGCCCCCTCCTCCGGTCCGACGTCGACCGCCTTGCCCTGCACGTGGGTCGACTCCTCCGGCGGCAGCACCCATCGCCGCGCGGCCTCCGGGCTGCCGTACTCGGCGATCCCGTCCTCCCACAGCCGCTGCTGCTCGGCCGGGGTGCGGTACCCCGAGGTGATCGACAGCGGCACCCCCTGCGCGTGCGCCTCCTGCTCGGCGAGGGTGTAGGCGGCGGCCAACGCGGGATCCAATCCCGCTGTGCCGGAAGCGGATTCGACGGCGTGCGCCGGACCGGCCACGGCCGGACCGTACAGCGCGACACCCAGGACGGCGGCAGACCCCGCGAGTTCTCTCAGCACGACGCGATCCTAGGGCAGCCGCCGCGCGCATGTTCCCGGGCCACCGCCAGGCCGCGTGTCACCGACGTACCCGTGGGCCGGGAGGAGCGGCCTCCTCGTGTCACCGGCGTGTTCATGGGAGGGATGAGCGGCAGCCCCCGGCGTCGCGGATCACCGCGTGCGGCGTAGCCCCATGGACACGCCCGCGGTGACGAGCAGTGGGACGGCCGCGACCAGCAGGCTCGAGGTCATGCCGGAGCGGGGGGCGGTTGTGCCCGCGAGGAGGGAGCCGAAGATGGCGACGGCGGTGGCGCCGCCGACCTGGCGGACGGCGTTGAAGATGCCGCCGGCCATGCCCGCGCGTTCGGGGGCGACGCTGTCGAGGAGGACGGTCATCAGGGTGGGGACGGCGATGCCGCCGCCGAGGCCGATCGGGATGGCGAGCGCGGCGATCAGCGGGGCGGGCGTGGCGGGGCCGACGGCCAGCAGCAGGAGCAGGCCGGTGACGACGATCAGCTGACCGACCACGATCGGCACGCGGGGACCGAATCGTGCGGCGAGGCGGGGGGAGGCGAGGTTGGCGACGATGATGAGCAGCATGGTCGGGGCGAAGACGAGGCCGGTGGCGAGGGGCGAAAGCTGGCGTGTCTGTTGCAGATACAGGCTGAGCACGAACACGATGCCGTAGAAGGCGGCGTTGAAGGTGAACCCGACGCCCAGGATGATGGCGACCGTGCGCTGCCCGACGAGTCCGGGCGGCACGATCGGGCGGCGCACCCGCGCTTCGATGACGGCGAACGCCGTCCCGGCGAGCACGGCCACGCCGAACGCGATCAGCACGGGCCACGCCGCGTAGCCGATCCGGCCGCCCTCGATCAACGCGAAGGTCAGCCCCGCCAGGGCCAGCACGGCGGTGATCTGCCCCGCCGGGTCCAGGGGCGTGGCCCGCCGCGGCGATGGCGCGAGGCGGCGCGCCCGCCACAGCGCCACGGCCGCGACGGGGACGTTGATCAGGAAGATGGTCCGCCAGCTCCACGCCGTCAGCAGCCCGCCGAGCACCGGCCCGGCCGCGATCGCCGACGACCCCGCGACGGCCCAGATCGACACGGCCCACGCCCTTTTCGCGGGATCGTCGTAGCCCTGGCGGACCAGCGCCAGCGAGGACGGCAACACCAGCGCGGCCGTCACGCCCTGGGCGAACCGGGCGGCCACGAGCAATCCCAGCGTCGGCGCGGCCCCGCACGCCGCCGAGGCCAGCGCGAATCCGCCGAGGCCGAGGCAGAACGCGCGCCCGGCCCCGATCCGGTCGGCCAGCGCGCCCGCCGACAACAGCAGCGCCGCGAACATCAGCGTGTAGCCGTCGACGACCCATTGCAGCCCGGCCATATTCGCGCCCAGTTGCCGCCCGAGGTCCGGCAGGGCGACGTTCACGACCGAGGCGTCGAGGATGATCAGGAAACTGCCGAACAGCGCGGGGATCAGCACCGTCGAGGTCCGGTGCGCGGGGGTGACCGGCGTGGGGATCGAAGTGGTCAGCATGGGTCGAGTGTGGGCGCGTGCGCGGCGCGGTGGCAGGGCGCGGGATTCGGGGGTGCGGCACACCCCCTTTCGGTCACGGCAGGAAGACAGCGATCGCCTCGTCGGAAAGCGTTGCGGGGCGGCGGGATTCGTCGTCGGTCTGCGCCAGGTGCAGCAGGCCGAGGATGGCCGCGTAGGCGATGTGGGCCCGCTGTTCGGCGCGGTCCGGGGGCAGTCCGAGGTCGCGGTAGGTGCGGGTGAGGAATTCCAGCCGGGCGCGGTTCACCTCGCGTACCGCGTCGGCGACGCGGGCGTCGTTGCGGTCGCCGAGCAGGCTCAGATGCACCGACGGCGCGAGCGGCCGCACGGATTCCACGACGGTGGTGAGCAATTCGCGCAGTCGTCGTTCGGGGTCCGCGATCGCCGCGAACTCGGCGAGGCCGCCGTCCCCGTGCGTGCGCACCCACTCCGCGAGGGCGGCGTCGATGAGTTCGTCCCGGGTGCGGTAGTGCGCGTAGAAGCTGCCCTTGGTCACGCCGAGGGTGCGGGCGAGCGGTTCGACCGCGACCGCGGCCAGTCCCCCGTCCGCGATGGCTCGCAGCGCGGCGAGCGCCCAGTCTCGGGCGGACAGACGGATCGACTCGGTGGCCACGCAAGGAGGATACGTCAGGGTATTGACTGCGCCGAGAAGCGCGAGATACGGTAGCGTATCCATACGCTACCGTATCAAGGAAATCCCATGGCACACACCAGGATTCGCCGCGTGGTGACCGGCCACGACGCCGAGGGCAAGGCGCGCGTGGTCGACGACGCCATGGTCGAGCCCCTCACAACCGACCTGATCCCCGGCGTCGCCGCCTACCGCCTCTGGGGCCGCGACGACCACCCGACCTTCCCCGACGACGGCTCACCCCGCCCCGCCCCCACCTGGTTCCCCCCGCGCAACGGCTCCCGCTTCATGATCAACGAGATCCCCCCGGGCACCCCGACCCCACACGCCGACCTCGACCTCCCCGCGGCCCTGGCCGACCTCGAGCGAAAGATGCCGGGCGCCATGGCCGTTCAGGAGCCGGGCGGCGACGGCATGCACACCACCGACACGATCGATTACGTCATGGTGGTCTCCGGCGAGGTCACCCTCGAACTCGACGACGGTGAGCGGACGGTTCTGCGTGCGGGGGATGTGGTTGTTCAGAACGGGACGCGGCATGGGTGGCGGAATCATGGGACGGAGCCTTGTGTGATCGTGGGGGTCGCGGTGGGCGCGGAGCGGGTGGGCGCGCCGACACCGATGACCGATCAATAGGCGGCGTTGGCTCCGTACTCGGCCTGCGCCCGGGTGAACCCTTCGTACACCAGCTGATCGATCAATCCGGACCGAGAGAACGAGGTGTAATCGAGGTACTGCTTGGCGCAGCGTACCGCCTGTTCGTTCCAGTCCACATTCAGACTGTCCACCGCGAACGTGGCATCTGCGGTGGAGAATTTCTCGTACTCCAACTGATGAATCAGGCCGCTGCGGGAGAAGGCACTGAAACTGAGGTATTGCTGGGCGGATTGGATGGCGTTGCGCTGGCTGGGAGTGATGTCTCGCTTGGCTTGGGAGAATTCGACCGTCTCCGGCCGAGCGACGTCGGCCGCCGCCAGAGCGCTGTTGCAGACGGGTGTCACCACGGCGAGAGCCAGTATCGAGATGCCGAGCAGTCGAGTCCATTTCTTCTGCGTCTTCGTCGCGGTCGACGGGTGGCGCTGCTGCGAGGCGGGGGACGGCTCGGTCATCTCGTACTCCTTGAATAAAAGTGCGTCGTTGCCGACGCGTCTCGCAAATGCGAGAGCAGAACAGGGTTGTCCCGTCGAATCGAAGCACACGCTACAACGGGATCGGATGCTCCGCAGCATCTACTCGAAAGTAATGTCGGGGTTCAGAAAATAACCGACTAGTCGTCATTCTCTATCCGGAAATACTTCATGTGGAAGTTGTTGCAATAGACGAAAGCTGCCAACGTGAAAATGGCACGGATTCCCAGGCCGAAACAATCACAGGCGCGGCGAATTCGGGGTTCATACCCCTAGGTCCGCAAACCTTCTCCCCCTATCATCACGCACCCCACAGAGGACGGTCAGCCCCTACGCGCGCAATGCGTTTCGCGACCGAAACAAACGAACACGACCCCCTAGGCGCCGATAACCATTCCGCACATTCCCTTCGATAAACACCACCCCCTCGATATACTCGCTGCGTCGCCGAGGGGAGGCAGCATGGACGGGGGATCCGGGATTTCGTCGCACGTCGGTGGGGATGTGTTCGGGCAGGTGGTCGTGGGTGATCACAATGTGGTCATCAATGCGCACGGTTCGCATGTCGTCGTGCGGGAGGGGCCGCCTCCGGCGGTGACGCGGCGGGTTCGGCCGGTGGGGCGGCCGTTGCCGCGGGCGGGGGGTGAATTGTTCGGCCGGGCAACGGAATCGGCGTTGGTGGGGCAGTGGGTGGAGGAGGGGGTGCCGGTCGAGGTCTGCGGGTCGCCGGGGGTGGGGAAGTCGGCGTTGCTGCGGCGGTTCGCCGCGGATCGGGCGCGGGCGGGGCGGGATGTCGTGTTCCTGCACGCGGCGGGGCTGGCGGTCGCCGATGTGATCCAGGAGTTGTTCGAGGCGTGTTACGACGCGCCCGGTTACCTGCCGGAACCGGTGCGGCTGCGCTGCCTGATGGGGTCGATCCAGGCGCTGATCGTGGTGGACGACTTCGAGGGTTCGGCGGCGGATCTGACCACGCTGGCCGACGCGGTGCCGTCGAGCGATCTGGTGGTGTCCACGACCCGCAGAATCGCTGGGAGCCAAGCGCGTTCGCTGCACTTGCGCGGATTGGACGAGCCCGCGGCCCTCGCGCTGCTCACACGGGAACTCGGTCGCCGACTCGGGGCCGACGAAGCGGTGGCGCGCGAGCTGTGCCGGGCGGCGGCCGGGCACCCGCGCGCCCTCGTGCAGGCCGCGTCCTGGTTGCGTACCGGCGGGGCCGCCGCGGCGGTGGCCGATCCCGCGGTACTCCAGCGGGCGCTCATCGCGGGGCTCGACGCCCGGCCGCGACAGGCCCTGACGGTGCTGACCGCGCTGTCGGGGATCGCGGTTCCGATCGGCCTGTGCCGGGTGCTCACCGCCGATCCGGACGTGCGGACGGCGCTGGAGACGCTGAACGAGCTAGGGCTGGTCGACAATTCGGGCAGCGACTGGCGGCTGGCCGCCGACCCGGACGCCGTGACCGGCGCATGGGGCGAGCCCGTGCCGCACCCCGCCGGGTACGCCGAACCGTTGTTGGACTGGGTGACCCGGACCGCGACACCGGGCGAACTCGCCGCCGCCGCGCCGGTCCTGGTCCGGGTGCTGCACGCCGCCGTCGAGACCGGTCACCACACGACGGCATGCGCTCTGGCACGCAAGGTTTCGCCCGTCCTCGCCACGGCGCTGCGCTGGGGAAGCTGGCGCAGCGTCCTGAAACTCGGCGAGCAGGCCGCCCTCGCCATCGGATCCGCCGGGGACCGCGCCTATTTCGAACACGAGGAGCGCATTCGCGGGCGCGCGTTGTCGGCCGCGACCACGCTGGCCGCGGGAAGCGCCGGGGTCGGCGGCGGACTGGCCGCCGGACACGCCGTCGCCGCGCACACCGCCCGCCACACCGCGCGAGGGATGCTGTCCTCGCACCCGGTCGCCATCGGAGCGGCCGCGGCCGCCGTCGTGGCGGCCGGGGTCGCGGGGGCCACCCTCATGACGGGCCAGCCCGCCCCGGTCGGATCGCAGTCGCCGCTCACCCGGATCGCTGCCCCGGAAACGGTGACCTTCCAGACGACGACGGTCGGCCAGCCGACCACCACCCCCGACCACACCACGCCGCCGACCTCGCCGGTGTCGAAGCCGCGGCATCCGCCGATACCCGGTGACGGCACCGATCCCGCGGGCGCCTGCCCGCCGATCTCCGACAGCCTCGACTTCGGCACCGTGACCGTCGGGACGGCCGTCGGGCAGGACGCGTCGTTCCTCCAGCTCGCGTGCGACGACGTGACCGCGGCCGCCGTCCAGGGCGATCCCGCGTTCACCGCCGTGCGTACCTCCTGTCCGCCGGGCAGCGACGGAACCTGCGTGTTCCGAGTGACTTTCACGCCGACCACACCGGGCTCGCACACCGCGACGCTGGTCGTCCCCGACGTCTACGGCAACAAGAAGGACGTGACCATCGCCCTGTCCGGCACGGCCGCGGGCTCGTCGACGTCGAGCACCCCGCAGAGTTCGTCCACCACGATGCCGGTGCCGACGACGACGATCCGCAACAGCACCCCACCCCCGACGAGCACCCCGCCCGCCACCACCGCACCGCCCACCTCCTGAGGAAGCCCCATGACCGAGACACCGGCAGACCGCTACAACGTGCACATCGGCGGCAGCGTCGACGGACAGGTGACGATCGGCCACGCCAACACCGTGAGCCGGGTGCAGGCCGGACGCGACGCCGGAGCGGTGACCGAACACGAAATCGCCTCCCTCCGTGCGGAATTCGACCGTTTGCGCGCCCAGCTGCCCACCGAGGGCGCGATCGCCGAGCAGGCCCGCGAGCGCCTCGACGAACTCGAGGAGACCATCACCGGGCCGGAACCCGACCCGTCCACGATGGACTATGTCCGAAAGTGGTTCGCCCGCAAACTCCCCCGGCTGGCGGGCGCGGTCACCACCCTCATCGTCCACCCGATCGTCGGTCGCCTCGTCGACGCGGCCGGAACCACGCTCGCCGCCGACTTCCAGCGCCGCTTCGGCACCAGCTGACCGAGGGGCGGGCGCCGATTCCGCGGCGGCGCAATCCGTTCCGGCACGAGACACCGAATCGCCTGCGCCAGCGCCCGTTCCCGCGCGGGATTGACGGCGTCGCGGCGGCGCGCCACTATGGTTCACATGTTTACCAACTCGGCGGGATGAGGCGGGCATGAGATTTCTCGCGAGCACGCTCGTTCCCAAACACAGCACCGGGCTCGATCGGCGGCCGTTGAGTCAGCGCGACCGGTTCGCCGAACTCGTCGCCCTGGCCCGCTGGGCCGAGGACGTCGGCTACGACGCGTTCGGCGTCGGGGAGCGGCACAATCCGTCGCTGCTGTCGTCCTCGCCCGCGGTGATCCTGTCCCACCTCGCGGCACGGACCCGCCGCATCCGGCTGGTGACCACGGTCGCGGTGCTGTCGCTGACCGATCCGGTGCGGGCCGCCGAGGACTACGCCACCCTCGACCATCTCAGCGACGGACGCCTCGATCTGATCATCGGCAAAGGCGGCGACGCGATCGCCCCGTCGGTGTTCGGGGTGGCGGAGGAACAGCTGTGGGATCGGCTCGAGGAAGGCTACGAGCTCATCCGCCGGTTGTGGCGGGAGGAGCGGGTGAACTGGCGGGGCCGGTTCCGGCCGCCGCTGACCGACGCCACGATCGAGCCGCATCCGCTGCAACAACCCGCGCCGCGGGTCTGGCACGGGTCGGCCACCAGCCGCCGGTCCACCGAATTGGCGGCCCGCTGGGGCGATCCGCTCTACTCGGCCAACGGCCTCGGGCGCACCGAGAGCTATCTCGACCTGGTGCGCCACTACCGCGAACGGCTCGCCCACCACGGGCACGACGCGGACGCGGCGCTCGTCGCGGTCGGCGTGCACTCCCCGATCATCACCGATCGCTCCCAGGACGCGCTGGCCATCGCCCGGCCCATCTTCGAAGCCTCGGTGCGACAACACTTTCCGGACCGGGGGCGGTTCCCCTTCGACTCGCTGGAGGATTTCCTCGCCCACGGTTCGGCTCTGGTCGGCACGCCCGGCCAGATCGTCGAGAAGCTCCTGGACCTGCACGCGCGGTTCGGCAATCAGGTCTTCGGAGTCGGTGTGGAGGGCTTCTTCTCCACCTACACCACCGACATCGCGACCACGAAGGGCTACCTCGAACGGTTCTTCGCCGAGGTCGCCCCGGTGCTGCGCGCCGAGATACCCACGACGGTCTGGGACGCGCGGCCCGAACCGTGCGCGGCGCCGGTCGCCCCGTGAACGACGTCCGCCCGCCCCGGCCCACCCCGCGCGAGCGGGCGCTGTGGCACTCCTTCTTCCCGATGGAGGCCGAACTGTGGCAATGGCTCGGCCGGCGCCTGCGCGCGGATGCCGAACTGTCCGAAGCGGATTGGCGCGTCCTCGACGCCCTGGGCAACACTGCGGGCCACCGCCTGCGCGCCCACGAACTCGCCGCCCGCATCGCGTTCGGCAAGAGCCGCCTGCACCAGCACGTCACCCGCATGGTCGGCCGCGGTCTCCTGCACCGCGAACCCGCCCCCGACGACGGCCGCGGCACCGTCGTGAGCCTCACCCCCGAGGGCCTGACCCGGTTCCGGCGCGCCCAGCACCACCGGGCCCGCCACATCCGCGAGGCCCTCCTCGATCCGCTCACGCCCGACGAGGTCGACACCCTGGTGCGTCTCGCGGAGAAGGTGCGCGCGCACCTTCGTCAGCTCGGGACGTGAGCGTCGCGTTCGGCCGGGTAGAGGTGATGGGTGCCCTCGAAGCCCTTGAGTTCGACCTCCCGATCGGGGCCGAAGGTGATCGCGGGGTCGTCGGACAGCGCGTCGCGGACGGTTTCGCTGACCAGGACCTCGCCCCCGGCGGCGCGGGCGGCGACGCGGGCGGCCAGGGCGACGTTGCGGCCGTAGAGGTCGTCGCCGCGGCGGACCGAGGGGCCCATGTGGACGCCGATCCGGACCAGGACGGTCGGTGAGCGGTCGTCGCGGGCGAGCGCGTCCTGGATGTCGAGGCAGCACTCGACCGCGTGCCGGGGTTCGCCGAAGGCGATCATGAAGCCGTCGCCCTGACTCTTCACGATGTGGCCGTGGTGGGTGTCGACCAGACCGTGCACGAGGCGGTCGTGGCGGGTGAGCAGTTTGACCCAGGCGCGGTCGCCGAGTTGCTCGTTCAGGGCGGTGGAACCCTCGATGTCGGAGAAGACGATCACGACGTTCCCGTCGGGCGCGAGCCGTGCCAGATCGGGCCGTTCCACCCGGGCCCAGGCGGCGAGTTCCTCCACCGAGGTGAGCACCGCGCCGCGAAACCCCTTCTCGCGCACCAGGTTCGCGGTCTCCCAGACCGTCTTGACCGCCTGCCGTCCGCGCGCGACGAGCACCCGTCCCGGATCGGTCCGCCGCCGCAGCGACCGCAACCGGCGGCGCGCGTGCGCCAGCAGGATCCCGACCACGACCAAGGCCACCGCCTCGGCCACGGCGATCACCGCCAGCAGGATCATGATCGCGGTGGTCATGGGGCGACGATAAACCACGGCGGGCCCGCTCAGGGGGCGAGGCCGCGGCGCCGGGCGCGCAGTCCGGTGTGGATCAGCACCGCCAGCGTCGCGAGATACGGTGCGGCGTCGGACAATTGCATCGGCAGGCCGACGGTTTGCAGGCGGAAGCCGACGGCTTGGGCGTACGCGTAGACGAGCAGCGCGAGCAGCAGCGCGGGCAGCCGGCCGCCGCTGAGGAGCAGCACGAGCACGATCACCCAGCCGCGGCCGGCCGACATGTTCTCGGTGAACAGGGCCACCGATCCCAGCGACAGTTCGGCGCCCGCCAAGCCGCCGAGCACCCCCGCGACCAGCAGCGCCGCGAAACGGTAGCGGTCCGGGCGCACACCCAGCGACGCCGCCGCGGTCGGATCGGCGCCGACGCCGCGCAGCCGCATCCCCGGAACGGTGTGTTCGAGGAAACCGTGCAGCGCGGGAGCGGCCGCCACCGCCAGCAGGCCCAGCGGGCTCAACGCCGCCAGGGCCGGGCCGATCCAGGGCAGCGTGTTCCCGGCGAACCAGTGCGGCAGCCGAGCCAGATCCGGGCGCTGATACGTGCCGCGGACATGAAAGAGCGCCTGGAGCAGGAAGGTCGTCGTGCCCGCCACCGCGATGTTGAGCGCGGTGCCCAGCACGAGCGGGTCGGCGCGCCGCCGGATCGACCCGGCCGCCAGGGCGAACGCCACCAGCGCTCCCGCCGCGGCCGCGGCGGCGACGCCGACCACCGCGCTGCCCGACCACGCGCTGGCGGCCACCGCGCCGAAGCAGCCGGTGAGCATCAACCCCTCGAGCGCGACGTTGAACACACCGGCCCGCTGGCACACCAGCCCGCCCAGCCCGAGCAGCGTCAGCGGCACCAGCCCGCGCACCACCGCCGCGAGAACCGCTGGGGAACAGACCAATTCGAGATGGCTCACGACGCCGTCCCGTCCGCGCGCGGCACACCGCGGCGCGGGATCCGGATCGTCATCCGCATCGACACCAGGAACACGACCAGCGCCTGGATCACCGTCGACACGTACGACGACAGGCCGTACTCGCGTTCGACCTCCTGGCCGCCCACTCCGATCGCGGTGAACACGAAGCCGATCCACACCACCGCGACCGGACTGTTGCGGGCCAACATGACCACGAGCAGGGCGGTGATCGGGTAGCCGGTGCCGTCCAGGGCGCCGTCGATGAGCCGGTGGTGCGAGCCCAGAATCACCAGCGCCCCCGTCAGTCCCGCGACGGCCCCGCCGAGGGCGAGCGCGGCGACGATCGCGCGCCCGGTCCGAACGCCCACCGCCGCGGCCATTTTCGGATTGAGCCCGATCAGCCCGGTGTCGAAACCCAGCGGCGAGCGGGTTTCGATGAGCAGCACGGCCGCGAAGACGACCGCCACCACCGGCAGTGACCAGTTCAGTCCCGCGCCCAGCAGGGTCAGCACGTGATCGCGGCCGAACACCGACTCCAGTATTCGGCCCGGCGCCGAATGCGCCGGGGCCAGCGCGGGAATGCGGCGATCGACCGGGATCAGCCGCGACGCCTCCCGATCCGACGCCGGATCCTTCCACCGGGTGGTGATCAGATACGACGCGAGCGACAGGACGGGATAGTTCAACAACAGCGAGGTCGCGAACACGGGCGCGCGCAGCCAGGTGTACAGCACCCCGACGATCGCGGCGAGCAGCCCGCCCACCACGAGCGCCGCGACCAGCGCGGCGAGCACCGAAAACCAGCCGGGCCCAGGGCAATACAGCGCGACCACCGCGCCCGCCACACCCCCGCCGACGAACTGCCCGCTCGCCCCGAGATCGAATTGACCGGCCCGGAACGCGAACGACAGGCCCAGACCCAGCCCCACCACCGCGACCGCCTGCTGGATCGACGTCACCAGACCCGGCCCCACCAGCGCGCCGCGGAACATGCCGGCGTACACCGCGATCGGATCGCGACCGGCCAGCGCGAACAGCACGCCGGTGAGCACCACGGTCACCGCCACGGCCGGTAGCCGATCCGCGACGGCCTGCCCCGCTCCGGCGAATCCGCGCCGGCGGCGCGCGGCGTCGGTGCCGCTGCTCATACCGGCTCCCGCGCGGCGGCGGACCGGGCCATGAGCGCGCCGAGGGTCTCGGGATCGGCCGCACCGGAGTCGAATTCGCCGACGAGGCGGCCGTCGGCGATCACCACGATCCGGTCGGCGAGGGCGAGCAGTTCGCCGAGTTCGCTCGAGATCAGCAGGACCGCTCCCCCGGCCGCCCGGTACTCGTCGAGTTGCTCGTAGACGAATTCGATCGCGCCCAGATCGATGCCGCGGGTGGGCTGTTCGGCCAGCAGGAACGGCGAGCGGTGCGCCAGCTCCCGCGCCACCACCAGCTTCTGCACATTGCCGCCGGACAGGGTGCGCACCGCGACCGCCGGGTCGGCGACCCGAATTCCGAAGCGCGCCACGAGCTCTCGCGCGTGCGCGCGCAGCGCCGCCGGTCGCAGCCGGAACCGGCCGCCGAGCGGGCGACGCCGCTGGAAGCCCGCGGCGAGGTTGACGATCACGCTGCCGACCGGCGCGACCCCCGTGCCGTTGCGGTCCTCGGGGATGTGGGCCAGTCCCGCCGCGCGCCGGCGCGCGTTGTCCCGGGTCGTGATGTCGGTTCCGGCCAGGATGACCTTGCCGCCGTTCGGGATTCGGTGTCCGGCGATCACCGCGGCGAGGGTTTCCTGTCCGTTGCCCGCCACGCCCGCCACCCCGACGATCTCCCCGGCCCGCACGGTCAGTGACACCCCCGCCAGCGCGGACCGGCCGATGCCCGCCGTGGTCAGGCGGTCGACGACGAGCACGGGATCGCCCGGCGGCGCGCTCGCGCGCCTGGGCCGCAGATCGATCTCCCGTCCGGTCAGGTGCCGGGCCAGCTCGGCGGTCGTAGTCTCGGCGACCCGCGCGCCGAACACTCGGCGGCCGTCGCGCAACACCACGACGTCGTCCGCGACGGCGGCGATCTCGTCGAGTTTGTGGGTGATCAGCAGCACAGCGTGCCCCTGCTCGGCGAGGCGGCGCAGGACCCGGAACAACGCCCGCGCCTCGGCGGGGGTTAGCACCCCGGTCGGCTCGTCCAGGATCAGCAGTTCGGCCCGCCGATAGAGCGCCTTGAGGATCTCCACCCGCTGCGCCACCCCGACCGGCAGCGATCCGACCGGTTCGTCGAGCGGCACGTCCAGGCCGTATTCCGCGGCGAGGGCGGCGACCCGGCGCGCGGCACCGCGCCGGTCCAGTACACCCCAGCGGCCCGGCTCGGCGCCGTACACCACGTTCTCGAGTACCGACATGTCCGCGAACAGCTGAAAGTGCTGGAACACCATGCCCAGTCCGTGCGCGATGGCGTCGCCCGGTGTCCGGAACACCACCTCGCGGCCGTCGATCAGGATGCGGCCGGAATCGGGCCGGTGGATCCCGTAGAGGATCGAGACGAGGGTGGACTTGCCCGCGCCGTTCTCGCCGATCAGTCCCAGCACCGTGCCGCCGCGCACGGTCAGCGAGACCGCGTCGTCGGCCAGGACCGCGCCGAACCGTTTGGTGATCGCCTCCAGGGTGAGGGTGCGCATCGCGGGCCCGTCACTTGTCGGCGTGCGGGACGGTGACCCGCCCGGCGAGGATGTCGTCGCGGGTCTGCCGTACGCGCTCCAGCACCTCCGGATGTCCCAGCACCACACAGCCGCTGGCGGCCGCGTCGGCGGTGAGGCTGGTGATGGTGGAGCCGTCCTCGGCCAGGCCGAACGCCGTCGAGGTGCCGCCGGGTTTCCCGTCGTGGACCTGGCTGAGCAGGTCCGCCACCACCTTGTCGACGCGTTTGACGGCGTTGTCCACCACGACGCCCGGCGCCTGCGGGCACTGGTTGACGTCAACGCCGTAGGCGAGCACCCGGCTCTGCGCGGCCGCCTCGAACACCCCGCCGTTGCCGCCGCCGGTCACCCCGTAGATCTGGTCCACCCCCGACTGAACGGCGGTGAGCGCCAACTCCTTCGCGCGCGCCGGATCTCCCACCGCGTTGTCTCCACCGACGAACACCTGACTGTCGCTCGCGCCCGGGTTCACGCTGCGCGCGCCCAGCGCGAACGCGTCCGACCAGCGATGGAAGAACGCCGAGTCCCGGGCGGCGACGGTGCCGACATGCCCACTGCGACTGAGCAATCCGGCCTCGACGCCGAGCAGATACGACGGCTCGTACTCCTTGAAGGTGCCGCATCGCAGGTTCGCCGGGATCCGGCCCGGGCACGAATCCACCAACACGAACTGCTGATCCGGATACTTCTCGGCGAATTCCACTGCCAGATCGTCGAATTCGTAGGTGATCAGCACCACGGCCAGCGGCCGCCGCTGCACCGCCGCCTCGAGATTGGACCGGCGCGACTGCTCGTCGGCGCTCTCGTAGGTCCGCGCGGACGCGCCCAGCGCCCGCGCCGCCTGCTCAGTCCCGATCCGGCCCAATTGCAGGAACTGGTTCTGTCCGATAGGCGCGTCGGTGACGTAGACGATCTCCGAACCGGACCCGGTGGACCCGCCCCCACAACCCGCCGCCGTCACCGCCAGCAGCGCGACGAGCCCGCGGGCGAGCGTTCGGAACGGGCGCGGCGATGTCGGCATCGGTCTTCTCCTACGGTGACTCTCGAGCGAGCTCGGGGCGGGTCACATCCTCCGCCCGCCGGGCGCTCGCGCCCATCATTGCGACCAGCGTGAACCTATTGCCGGGAAAGCTGTTGTCCTGTCATGGGTTTCGCGGCCGGGCGTGCGCACTCCGGGATGCTCATCGGTCCCTGGTCGAGAGCGCTGTGCGCGTGTGGCGCAAACCGTGAACCTTGCGGTCCGCGCCCGGCGCACATACTTTTGTAACAAAAGTACTTGCGTCGAGGAGGTCCGATGAGCGAATCGAGTGGTCTGGTGGGGTACCGGCTGATCTACACCTACGCCAACGGCTGGCGGTACGAGATGTATGTCAAGAACGCGCACACGATCGACTACCGCATCCACTCCGGCATGGTCGGCGGCCGCTGGGTCAAGGATCAGCGGGTGGACCTCGCGCGGCTGACCGAGGGGCATTTCAAGGTCTCCTGGACCGAGCCGACGGGGACGTCGGTGGCGGTGGACATCCTGCCCGAGCTGCGCCGGCTGCACGGGGTGATCTTCTTCCCGCGCTGGGTGCACGACCACCCGCGGCGCACCGTGCTGTTCCAGAACGACCACCTCGAGCGGATGGCCGCCTACCGCGACAGCGGCCCGACCTACCCCATCCACGTGGTGAGTGAATTCGCGACCATCACCCGGCTGGACTGGATCGGCGAGGACGACGAGACGGTGATCGCCTGCGCCCCTTCGGAATTGCCCGCGGGATTCGCCGACGCCACCGATCGCGGTTGAGCCGAACGGTCCGCCCGGGCGCGCTACCCTTCTGTCGGGCGTGAACACATGCCCGGAGCACCGGCAGCGGCGAACAGCCCGAGTAGGCAGAAGGCAGGAGATGTGACCACACTGTTCATGATCGGCTTCACCCTCTGGCTCCCCGGCGCCGTCGCCGTCTTCGTGTCCCGCTCGGGACATCGACGGGCGACGACGACCCTGCTGGCGGGGCTCATCCTCGCCGGCGTCGGATCGGCACTGCTGGCCATCGCGATTCCCGCCGTCAGCAAGGACTCCGCGCCGATGAACGTCCTCTACGACATAGCGCTCATCGGAATGGCCGTGCTGTGCGCCGTCGCGACCGTGGCGGTCCTGCGGCACTCCGAGCACACACCGACGCGCTGAGCGGCGATCACCTTCCTACACTGAACCAATGACCGATCGAGGCGAGTTGGGGAGGTTTCTGCGGGCTCGGCGGGAGCGGGTGGGGCCGCGGGAGGTGGGGTTGCCGGTGGCGGGGGTGCGGCGGACGCCGGGGTTGCGGCGGGAGGAGCTGGCGACGCTCGCGGGGGTCAGTGTGGACTACTACGTTCGGCTGGAGCGGGGGAAGGAGACCAATCCCAGTGCGGCCGTGGTGTATCGGCTGGCGGAGGCGTTGCGGTTGAGTGAGGCGGAGACCGATCATCTGTTGACGCTCGCGGCGCACAATGCGGGGGTGCGGCCCGTGCGGCGAGTGCCCGCGCGGACCGTCCGCCCGACCGCGTTGCTGTTGCTGGACTCCGTGCGTCCCAATCCCGCGTTCGTGGTCAATCACATCAACGACATGCTGGCCGCGAATCCCGGTGGGCTGGCGTTGTATCCGGGCATCACGGACTATCCGCCGGAGCGGCGGAATCTGATCCGGTATCACTTCCTGCATCCGGCGGCGCGGGAGTTGTGGGTGGACTGGGAGACGCTGGTGGCCGGGAGTGTGGCGCATCTGCGGGCCATGGCGGGGACCGATCCCGACGATCCCGAGCTGGCCGCGCTGGTGGGCGAATTGTGTTGTAAGAGTCCGGAATTCGCCCGGATGTGGAATCGGTACGATGTGCGGCCGCGGGGCACGGGGACCAAGGTGTACAACCATCCGACCGTCGGGCGGATGCGGCTGGAGTTCGAGAATCTGCCGTTGATCGACAGCGACGGGCAGCGGTTGGTGGTGTACCTCGCCGAACCGGGGACGCCGGATCACGACGCGATGGTGCTGTTGGAGATGTCGGCGCGGGAGGCGGTGTCCGAGGAGGCGTGACCGCGTGTCCGCGGGGCGTCGGGCGAATCTCCGGTTACCGTGAGCCCGGGCGCGGGGCGCGCGTCCTCGCGCCGAGGAGGGTGTCATGGCTCTTCGGATCCGCACCACCGCACTGATTCCCCTGGCCGCCGTCCTCGGCGTGGCGGCGCTGGTGACGCTCACGGCGTACGCTCCGCCCCGGAGATGACACCGGCACGGTTACGGAAGCGAGGATCGATGGGACCGGCGAGACCCCCGCGATTCTCGCGCCGAGCCCTGCTGGCCGGGGCGGCCGGAGCCGTTGCGACACAAGCGTTCCCGGCCGGACCCGCACACGCCGACGAGCCCGGACCGGACGCGTGGAACGACCTCCGGAACCGCCTGCGCGGCACCGTCACCCGCCCGGGCGACGACGACTTCGCCGCCCGCGCCGCCCTCTACGAGCCGCGTTTCGACACCGCGACCCCGCTCGCCGTCACCCGCCCCGCCGACCCCGACGACGTCCGCACGGCCGTCCGCTTCGCCCGCGACCACGACCTCCCCCTCACCGCCCGCGCCGGGGGCCATTCCTACGTCGGCGCCTCGGCCACCCCGGGCGCGCTCGTCGTCGACCTGCGCGATCTGACCGCGATCACCGTCGACGGCGACCTCGTCACCGTCGGCGCGGGCGCGACCGCTTACGCCGTCCAGGAGGCCCTCGCCCCCGCCGACCGCACCCTCCCCCTGGGCACGTGCCCCACCGTCGGCGTGGCGGGCCTCACCCTCGGCGGCGGCCTCGGAACCCTGTCCCGCCGTTACGGTTTGACCTGCGACCGGCTCGTCTCCGCCCGAGTGGTCCTGCCCACCGGCGCGGTCGCCGACGTGGCGGCCGACCGGATGCCCGAGCTGTTCTGGGCGCTGCGCGGCGCGGGCGCGGCGGTCGGCGTCGTCACCGACCTGACCTACCGCACCTGCCCGGCCGAATCCGAGGACATTGTGCGCCTGGGCTTCCCGGGCATCGCGACCGTGGACGTCATCACCGGCTGGGCGCGGTGGCTCACGACCGTCGACCGCGCCGTCTGGTCCAATCTCGAGATCTCCGCCACCGCAAGCGGACTCGGCTGCGCGGCGAAGATCGTCTGCCCCGCGGGCCAGGGCCCGGCCGCCGCAGCCGACCTGGCCGCCGCCGCCCACACCGCCCCCACCTCCGTCGACCAGCGCACCCTCCCCCACCTCGACGCCGTCCGCGCCCTCGGCGGCGGCGCCAGCACGCCCCGCTCGAACAAGATCGCGGGCTCCGACGTCCTCGCCGCCCTCTCCCCCGACATCGCCCAGCGCATCACCGACACCGTCGCGGCCCGATCCCGTAGCGGCGCAAGGGGTTACGTCCTCGTCGACCCCCTCGACGGCGCGGTCCACGACACCGCCCCCGACGCCACCGCGTTCCCCTGGCGCGCCCACGCCGCGACCCTGCAATGGATCGTCGACGAACCGGACGATCCGGCCGCCGCCCGCGCGTGGATCACCGACGCCCACCGCGCGGTGGGCGCGACGGCCGCCTACGTCAACTACCTCGAACCCGACCCGGACCCGGCCCGCTACTACGGTCCCAACCTCGACCGCCTGCGCCGCCTCACCGCCGCCGCCGACCCCGGCCGCCTCCTGCGGCCCGGAATCGGCCTGTGACTCAGACCCGTTCCTTCGACCGCGTCCGCACCCGCAGCGCGATCGGCTTCTGCGTATCGGCGAAGAAGTCGTTGCCCTTGTCGTCGACCACGATGAACGCCGGGAAGTCCTCGACCTCGATCTTCCACACCGCCTCCATGCCGAGTTCGGGGTACTCGAGCACCTCGACGGATTTGATGCAGTCCAGCGCCAGCCGCGCCGCGGGACCGCCGATCGACCCGAGGTAGAACCCGCCGTGCTCCTGGCACGCCCGCGTCACCTGCGCCGACCGATTCCCCTTGGCCAGCATGACGAACGAACCGCCCGCGGCCTGGAACTGGTCGACATAGGAGTCCATGCGGCCCGCGGTGGTCGGCCCGAACGAGCCGGAGGCGTACCCCTCGGGGGTCTTGGCGGGACCGGCGTAGTAGACGGCCATCTCGCGCAGGTAGCTCGGCATCTCCTCGCCCGCGTCGAGCCGCTCCTTGATCTTGGCGTGCGCGATGTCGCGGGCCACCACCAGCGGCCCGGTCAGCGACAGCCGGGTCTTCACCGGGTACTTCGACAGCTCGGCCCGGATCTCCGACATCGGCCGGTTCAGGTCGATGCGCACCACGTCGCCGCCGAGGATCTCGTCGGTCTGCTCGGGAAGGTATTGCGCCGGTTCGCGTTCCAGCTGCTCGAGGAACACGCCCTCGGCGGTGATCTTGGCCAGCGCCTGCCGGTCCGCCGAACACGAGACCGCAAGCGCGACCGGGCAGCTCGCGCCGTGCCGGGGCAGGCGGATGACGCGCACATCGTGGCAGAAGTACTTGCCGCCGAACTGCGCCCCGATGCCGAAGGACTGGGTGAGTTCGAACACCCGCTGCTCGAGTTCGAGATCGCGGAAGCCGTGCGCGGCCATGGACCCCTCGGTCGGCAGGTTGTCCAGGTAGTGGGCGGAGGCGTATTTGGCCGTCTTCAAGGCGAATTCGGCCGAGGTGCCGCCGATCACGACCGCCAGATGGTAGGGCGGGCAGGCCGCGGTGCCGAGCGAGCGGATCTTCTCGTCCAGGAACTCCAGCATCCGCTCGGGATTGAGGATCGCCTTGGTCTCCTGGTACAGGAACGACTTGTTCGCCGATCCGCCGCCCTTGGCCATGAACAGGAACTTGTAGGACGGGTGCGCGGGATCGTCCGGCGCGGAATACAATTCGACCTGCGCGGGCAGGTTCGAGCCGGTGTTCTTCTCGTCCCACATGGTGATCGGGGCCAGCTGCGAATAGCGCAGGTTCAGCTTCGTGTAGGCGTCGAACACGCCGCGGCTGATCCATTCGGCGTCGTCGGCGCCGGTGAGCACGCCCTCGGACTTCTTGCCCATCACGATCGCGGTGCCGGTGTCCTGGCACATGGGCAGCACGCCGCCCGCGGAGATGTTGACGTTCTTGAGCAGATCCAGGGCCACGAACCGGTCGTTGCCCGAGGACTCGGGATCGTCGATGATGCGGCGCAACTGGGCCAGATGCGCCGGGCGCAGATAGTGGCTGATGTCGTGCATCGCCTCGGCGGTCAGCAGCCGCAGCACCTCGGGATCGACCTCGAGGAACCGCCGCCCGCCCGCCTCGATCGTGCGCACGCCCTCGGTGGTGAGCAGCCGGTACGGCGTCTCGTCGGCACCGATCGGCAGCAGGTCCGAGTAGCGGAATTCCGGGGCGGTCACGATCGCACTCCTCTGGGCGGTTCACGGGGTCGAGCTCGACTGGAGACTGTAGCCAGGCCCCGCCGGGCGGGCGATCTGAGGCAAGCCTAATCATCGTCGCGCGCGGAGAGGTTGCACCTTCAACCCACGGGGTGTACCTGTCGTGTGAACGGTGCCCCGACGACGGGAGGCGACAGCATTGACGAATCAGGGACCTGGAGAGTGATCGTGACCGAACCCCGTTGGCTCGACGACCTCGAGAAGCGCGCCTGGCTGGGCTTCGTGTTCACCCGCGACCTGATCGCCGCCGCGGTCGGCCGGGACTCGCTGCGCGCCTCCAATCTCACCTACGTCGAGTACACGGTGCTGGCCCGCCTCGCCGACGCGCCCCAGCAGCGGCGCAGTTTCGCCGAGCTGGCCGCGGTGCTCGAATGGTCCCAGAGCCGGTTGTCCCATCAGATCACCCGGATGGAGAAGCGCGGACTCGTTGCGCGCGAAGCGGTTCCGGACGACGCCCGCCGCACCGCGGCCGTGCTCACCGCGAAGGGGTCCGAGGTGCTGGCCACCGCGGCGCCCGCGCACGTCGACAGTGTCCGACGCCACATGATCGATGTGCTCGATCGGGACCAATTGGCCGCGCTCGCCGACATTTACGACACGCTGCTGGCCCATCACCGCGGCGACGATCGGGCACCGATGTCCGAAATGCGCCGACAGGGCTGATCGGACAGGTTTTGGTTTGTCTCCCGTCGGGTAAGGGGTAAGACTAGGCTCGACAGCGGCAAGCGATGAGCAGCCGCGGGCGAGCCACCTGACGAGCAACCGACCTACCCTTAACGAAAGGGGCAGGAGATTCCAATGTCCGACGTGTCCATCGGCCTGTCGCCGGATTCACGGCCGGCCGGCCCGGTCGACAACCTCCTTCCGGAGCTGGTCGAACACCTGCGTCAGAATCGCACCGAGTTGCGGGAGGAATGGGCTCGTCGCATCACCGACGCCGCGCTGCTGACCGCCATGACCCCGGAGGAGATCTTCTCCGAGGCGACCTCGATCTTCGACAACTACGTCGAGGTGCTCGAGACCGGTAGCGTCGAGGCGTTGCAGGCCTACGCGCGCGATCTGTCCGAACGCATCATCCCCCGCGGCGTCGAGACCGACGAGGTCATCGGGATCGTGCTGCTGCTGCGAGATGTGTTGGCGCGCAGCCTGTTCGAGAAGTACCAGTCCAACTTCGATCTGCTCAAGCGGGTGCTCGACGCCTACGAGCCCGCCGCCAACCGCATCGCCAACACCGTGGCCGTGTCCTTCGTGCAGGAGCGCGAGCGCGTCATCCGCCAGCAGCAGGAGGCCATCCGCGAGCTGTCGACGCCGGTGTTGCAGGTGCGCGAACAGTTGCTCATCCTGCCCATCATCGGCGTGCTCGACTCCCAGCGCGCCCGCCAGCTCACCGAACAGCTGCTGCGCGCGATCCGCGCCAATCGCGCCAAGGTCGTCGTCATCGACATCACCGGTGTCCCCGCGATCGACTCCACGGTCGCCAACCACCTGGTGCAGACGGTCGACGCGTCGGGTCTGATGGGCGCGAACGTCATCATCACCGGCCTGTCCTCGGAGATCGCGCTGACGCTGGTGACCATCGGCCTGGACCTGTCGAAGATGAACGCGGTCGGCGACCTCCAGGGCGGCATCGAGGAAGCGGAACGACTGCTCGGCTACGAGGTCACGCGCGTCACCGAACGCGACGGTCGCTGAGCCGGGGCGGGCCCATGCCGGTACCGATTCTCAAACAGGGCACGTACCTGATCGCGTCCGTGCAGTCGGCGCTCACCGACGCCGACACCGAGCGGTTACAGGACGACCTGATGAAGTACGTGAGCAAATATCGCGCACAAGGGATCATCGTCGACGTCACCGCGATCGATGTGATGGACTCCTTCGCCGCCCGCTCGCTGCGTACCATCGCCCACATGACCAAGCTGCGGGGCGCCGAGACGGTCATCGTCGGCCTGCAGCCCGAGGTGGCCTTTGCCATGGTCCAGCTCGGTCTCACCTTCGAGGACATGCACACGGCCCTGGATCTCGAGGAAGGTTTGGCCTGGCTCAACAGACAGCTCCCCGCCCGCCGCCAGCGAGACGGTCGTGACAGTGGCCGCTGACAACGTGGTGATCGCGGTGAAGACGTCCAACGACATCGTGACCGCGCGTCAGGCCGGGCGGGAACTCGCGGCGAAGTTCGGGTTCACGCTCACCGACATCACCATGATCTCCACGGCGATCTCCGAGGTGGCCCGCAACATCACCAGTTACGCGGGCACCGGCGAGATCCGGGTGACGGTGGAGGATCGCGAGGGCCGACGCGCGCTCGTCGTGCAGGCGCAGGATCAGGGTCCGGGCATCCCCGACATCGCGCGGGCGCTCGAGGACGGCTATTCGACCGGGCGCGGGCTCGGGCTGGGACTACCGGGCGCGCGGCGGCTGATGGATCGGCTGCTCGTCGAATCCGCGCCCGGGCAGGGAACTTTGGTGGAGATGTGGAAGTGGGTGCCCGCCGGTGCGTGAGGACGGGCACATCGGCGCGATCGAATGGGCGGTCGCGGGCCGGGCGCTGCCGGGGCAGCGGGTGTCGGGTGATCGGTCCATCGTGCTGGACGCGGGCGGCGGGTCGGCGCTGTTCGCGGTGCTCGACGGGCTCGGGCACGGGGACGCGGCGGCGGGCGCGGCCGACCGTGCGGCACAGGTGCTTTCGGAGAACCGGGCCGAACCGCTCGACGTGCTGATGCTGCTGTGTCATCGGGCGATGGCCGACACCCGCGGGGCGGCGGTGTCGCTGGCGTTGTTCGACGCCGCGGACCGGCTGCACTGGCTGGGGGTGGGCAATGTCGACTCCCGGGTCGTCGCGGCGGGTACCGTCAAACCCGTGGTCCGCGCCACCGCACTGCTCACCGGCGGCATCGTCGGTTATCTGCTGCCGCCCAATATTCAGACGCAGACGGTCGTCGTGCGGCCGGGCGATCTGCTGCTGATGTCCACCGACGGCATCGTGAGCGATTTCGTCGACGACATCGATCTGAGCAAACCGACCGCGGACATCACCGCCGACATCCTGGCCCACCACGTCAAGGACACCGACGACGCGCTGGTACTCGCGGCGCGCCATCGCGGCCACAGTCCCGGTGAGGCGGCGCGGACATGAGCGCGGTGCTGGCGGCGTTCCGCGAGGCGTACGCGAACGCGCTTCGGCTGCATCTGGATTCGCCCAGCCAGACCACCCTCGCCGACGGGTACGAACTCGGGCGGCGCGCCCTGGTCGAGGGCGTGAGCATCCTCGATCTCACCGAACACCACTTCCGGCTGCTGGCCCGCGCGGGCATCGACGACACCGAGTCGGCGCTCGAGTTCCTGTTGCAGACCCTCGCCGCCCTCGACGTGGCCACCCGCGGATTCCTCGACAGCACACGCAGTTACGAGTTGCAGCGGCTGCGCGCGGAGGATCTCGCCGACCGCGACGCGTTCCGCACCGCGCTGGTGGAGTCGTTGCAGGACGGGTTCTTCGTCGCCGACGCGAGCGGCACCGTCACCGAGGTCAATTCGGCGTTCGGGGCGCTGACCGGCTATGGGGCCGAGGGACTTCCGTACAAGCTGCCGCATCCGTGGGCGGTGCCCGAACACGAGCGCTATCCGAATCTGGGCACCGAGGCCGCCCGTTTCGTGCTGCCCATCCGGCATCGGGACGGGCGGCGGCTGTGGCTGGCGGTGAGCACCTCGTCGGTGATCAAACCGGAGAACGAGGAACGCGTCTACGTCGGGACCATCCGCGACGTCACCGCCGAACACGACGCGCAGGCCCGCGATCAGGCGGTGTCGCGGCTGGCGACCGCGGTCGGCCCGGCGACCAGTGTGGCCGAGGTGCTCTCGGTCGGGCTCGAGGAGTTGCGGCGGGCCACCGACGCGGAGACCGCGGTGGTGTCGGTGTGGCCGAATCGGCAGGGACCGCCGGAACAGTATGTCTCCGGGCCGGTTTCGGACACCGGCGACGAGGCGGTGTCGCGGCAGGTGCTCGACGCGCGGGCGCGGGCGCTGCTGGATCGCGTGCGCACCCAGCCCTCCCGCTCGGTGTTCGTGATCCCCGAGGGCGGGGCGAGTTCGGAGGGCGTCGTGGCGCCGCTGGGCGAGGCCGGGGACGCGGCGCTGTGGCTGCGCTTCGCCGCCCCGCGGGTGATCACCGTCGCCGATCGGGCGTTGTTCTCGCTGCTGGTCGGGCATCTCAGCCTCGCGGTGCAGCGGGCGCGCAACTTCGATCAGGCCCGCGCCACATCGCTGACGTTGCAGCGGGCCATGCTCGGCCCGATCGAGTTGCCGCCGCGGTTCTCGGTGCACTACGAACCGGCGCTGCCGCCGCTCGAGATCGGCGGCGACTGGTACGACGTGGTGCAGTTGCGCGACGGGACCATCGGCGTGGTCGTCGGGGACTGCGTCGGCCGCGGCCTGTCCGCGGCGGTGGTGATGGGCCAATTGCGTACGGCCGCACGGGCTCTGCTGTTGCGCGGCGCGGGACCGGCGCAGCTGCTCGCGGAACTGGACACGGTCGCCGATCAGATTCCCGGCGCGATGTGCACGACGGTGTGCGCGGCCGTGCTCGATCCCGCGCGTGGGTTGATCCGCTACTCCAACGCCGGGCACATGCCGCCGGTGCTGGCCGAACCCGACGCCAAGGGCCGGCTGCTCGAGGGCGGTCGCGCGGTGCCGCTGGCCACCTTCGACACGCCCCGGCGGCCCGAGGCCACCACCGCGCTCGCGCCCGGTTCCACGCTGGTGCTGTTCACCGACGGCCTGGTCGAACAGCGCGGCGTCGACATCGATATGCGGTTCGACGAGCTGGCCGACGAATTGTCCGGCGCCACAAGAGATCTCCCGCGCGAGGTGGCCGACGCGGTGCTGTCGCGGCTGCGCCCCAGCGGCGGGTACGACGACGACGTCGCCATGGTCGTCTACCGGCAGCCGCCGCGCCCGCTGCACGTCGACGTCCCCGCCGAACCGCTGCGCCTGTCCGGCATGCGCCGCGAGCTGACGAATTGGCTTGCCGCCGCGGCCGTCCCGCACGAACTCGCCGCCGATCTCGTCGCCGCCGCCAACGAGGCGTGCAGCAACAGCATCGAGCACGCGTATCTGGGCAGCGCCCCCGGCCGCGTCGTGCTCACCGCCGACTGCACGATGGACAATGTGGTGATCGAGGTGGCCGACAGCGGGGTGTGGCGGCCGCAGCCGGAGGATCCCGGCCATCGCGGCCGCGGCATCGCCATGATGCGCGCGCTCAGCGACGAGTTGACCATCGATCACGTCGGCATCGGCACCCGCGTCCGCATGGTCGCCCGCCTCCCCGCGGTCTCGGTGGCCGCCGCGAGCCGGGTTCCGTGATGGTGCCGAATCGGGGCCGATCGCTCATCAATCCGGGCCAGGATGCGGCGTTCGGGGCCGGTTCATGGCAGATTGTTTCGATGTGACCAATACTCCCGGAGACGCATACCCCCTCGCCGACACGATGACCACCTCGGTCGCGGTGCACGACGAAGCGACGGTGCTCACCGTGGTCGGCGAGGTCGACCTGGCGACCGCGCCCGCGCTGGAGAACGCGATCGAGGCGGCGCTCGGCGGCACGCCCGCCGCCCTGATCATCGATCTGTCGCAGGTGACCTTCCTCGCCTCGGCCGGTATGGCCGCGCTGGTGGCGGCGCACCGGCGGGCCGGGGCGGCGACCCGGATCGCGGTGGTCGCCGACGGCCCGGCCACCGGCCGTCAGCTCAAGATGACCAACCTGGATCAGGTCTTCGCCCTGCACCCGACCCTCGAGGAGGCGCTGGCGGCGCTGCGCGGCTGATTCAGACCAGCTCGCGCAGCTGTTCGATCAGCTTCACGCGTTCGGCGGCGGTGGCGGCCAGCGGCACCACGTTGAGCACCGTCACCCCGGCCTCCCGGAAGGCCGCCACCCGTTCGGCGACGAATCCGGCCGGTCCGATCAGCGAGATGTCGCGGACCAGCTCGTCGGGGACGGCCTTGGCGGCCTCGTCCTTCTTGCCCGCCAGATACAGTTCCTGGATGCGGTCGGCGGCCGCGCCGTAGCCGTACTTGGTGGCGAGGGCGTGGTAGAAGTTCTTGCCCTTGGCGCCCATGCCGCCGATGTAGAGCGCCAGATGCGGTTTGACGAACTCGCGCAGCGGCTCCACGTCCTCGCCGATGGCCAGCGTGGGTCCGGCGTAGACCTCGAGGTCGCCGAGGGCCGGATCGCGGCGCGCCCTGCCCGCGGCCAGGGAGTCGCCCCATACGTCGTCCGCCTTCTCCGGCAGGAAGAAGATCGGCTGCCAGCCCTCGGCGATCTCGGCGGCCAGCTCCACGTTCTTGGGCCCGAGCGCGGCCAGCAGCACCGGAATGCGTTCGCGCACCGGATGATTGATGAGCTTGAGCGCCTTGCCCAGCCCGGTCCCCCGCTCGGCGGGCAGCGGCAGCGTGTAGTACCTGCCCTCGAATTCGAGCCGCTCGCGCCGCCACACCTTGCGGCAGATCTCGACGATCTCGCGGGTGCGGCCGATGGGCGCGTCGTAGGGCACGCCGTGGAAGCCCTCGATGACCTGCGGGCCGGACGCGCCGAGCCCGAGGATGTAGCGGCCGTCGGAGACGTAGTCCAAGCCCGCCGCGGTCATGGCGGTCAGCGTGGGCGTGCGGGTGTACAGCTGGAGGATGCCCGAGGCCAGTTGCACGCGTTCGGTTTTGGCGGCCAGATAGCCCAGGGCGCTCACCGCGTCGAACGAGTAGGCCTCGGGCACGAAGACGATGTCCAGCCCGGCCCGTTCCAGGTCGGCGACCTCCGCGGCCACCTCTTTGAAACCGCCCGCATAGTTGATGCCCAATCCGATACGCATGGTCCCGAACCTACTCACCCCGCCGGTCCGGTGCTCGACGAGGGCCGGGCGGCCGGTACGGTGGGCCGCGGACCCCATGCCGTTCACCGCCCCCGGGAGGCCCCTCATCATGTCCTTCGCCACCTCGACGATCGGCGGCTATCTCGACGATCTCGCGGCCAAGATCCCCGCCCCCGGCGGCGGCGCGGTCGCGGCCCTGCACGCCGCCCAGGCCGCGGCGCTGGTGGCCATGGTCGCCCGCTACACGACGCGAGCGAAGGACGCCGACAACCGCCCGGCCATCGATCGGATCATCGCCGCCGCCGACGCCGCCCGCGCCCGCGCGCTGGCGCTGGCCGACGCCGACGCCGACGCCTTCACCGCCGTGGGCGCGGCCTACAAGCTGCCCAGGACCACCGACGAGGAGACCGCCGCCCGCGACCGCGCGATCGAGGCGGCGCTGCTCGAGGCGGCCCGCGTGCCCGCCGCGGTGGTGGCCGAGGCCGACGAGATCGTCTCGCTCGCAACGGATCTACTGCCTATCGGCAATCCGAACGTGGTCACCGACATCGGCGCGGCCGCCGACGCCGCGCGGTCGGCCGCGGCCAGTTCGCGGCTCAACATCGCCATCAACGTGGCCTCGCTGGCCGATCATCACGCCTCGGAGTTCGAGCCGGTGCTGCGCCGGATCGAGGAGATCCTGGCCCGCGCCGACGCCCTGCACGCCGACGTGGTCTCCGCCATCGCCCGCTGAGTCCCTCCTCAGGCGTCGTGGCGGCGCAGCCAGTCCAGCATGACGTCCCGGTTCACCTGCGCGCCGATATTGGGCACGCCGTCGAATCCGTGGTCGTAGAACGGCAGCCGCACGTACCGGTTCTCGACCCCGGCGGCGGTCAGCTCGTCCGCGAAAGCGCTTGTGCGCGAGGCGAAGACGAGATGATCCGCCGCGCCTTGCAGCAGCAGGGTGGGTGGGGAGTCCGGGCCGATCCACGGGGCGGAGTCGGTGGCGGCGTAGCGCTCGGGGTAGCGCGACGCGGGGCCGCCGAGGTACTCGCGGCCGACCCGGTGGCCCTCGGCGGTGTCGGTCTCGGAGCCGGTGAGGTCGACGGCCGGGTAGTCGGCCAGTACCGCGCGCACCCGGGGTAGGTCGTCGGGGGTGCCGCAGGAGGGGTTCAGCGCCTTGCGGGCGATCTTGTAGGCGACATTGATCGCGAGGTTGCCGCCCGCCGAGTCGCCGAAGGTGGCCAGGCGGTCGGTATTCCAATTGTATTGCCGCGCATGGGCCGTCACCCAGGTGAGCGCGCAGCCGACATCGGCGTCCTCGGTGTCCCAGCGCAGGTCGTCGCCACTGGAGAGCCGGTAGTCGACATCGACGACGGCGTAGCCGCGATCGGCGAGCCAGCTGTTGTAGGGCGTCGGCCCGCGCGCGCCCGCGACGAAACCACCGCCGTGGATCCGCACGACCACCGGGACGGGACCCGGAACCCCTTGCGGCAGATACAGATCCGCGCGCATCGGCTCGCCGTCGAGGCTCGCATAGGCTACTGTCTCATCTGGGCCTCGTCCGCCGACCACCTGCGGGAGCGGCGGACCGGCCAGGATCCAGCGGCCGGTCTCGCGATGCGCCGCCAGCACCGAGCCGATCGAGGTGATCAGCGTCAGCACGAGTCCGAGGACCGCCAGCGCGGTCACGGTTCCGGCCGTCCCGCTCCGGCGGCCGCGGCGGGCGAGCAGCGCCAGCGCCACCGCGACGACGGCCACGGCGAGCAGCCACGAATCCCACATCGAGCGGATCCAGCCGAGGGCCATGATCGACGCCTGCGGCACCGCCACCCGCAACAGGGGTGCGATCCAGGGCACCGGCAGGAGGGCCAGCGCTTGCGCGAGCACCAGCCCGAGCGCCAGGACCGCGGCCACTACCAGCGCGACGATCCGTGCGATTCGACCGATCACAGGCACCCTCCCTGGCTCTGTCCCCGACCTCCCGATGCTACGGGCGCGGCGGGATTCGGTACGCGTCCCCGTTCTCCGGGCGCGGCGGGGCTCGGCACGCGCCCCCATGCTCCGGCCGCGGGGCTCGGCACGCGCCCCCGTGCTCCGGCCGCGGCGGGATTCGGCACACGTCCCCATGCCCCGGGCACGGCGGGGTTTGATACGCGCTCCCATGCTCCGGCCGCTGCGTGCCCCACCCCACTGGCCGTATGTCCGGTAGGTCGGGTTAATGTGCATGACAAGGGGTAGGGCCATAGCAGATGCATCGTTGCTATCGGCCACGGGACACGCGACGGATGGATCACGAAGTCGATACGTTTTCGTGCGGCGGACCGATCCTGACATTTGAACAATCTTCGAACTCACACCACTCGAAGGGGTGGAAGCCATGCGGAACATGATTCGGCATGTGTTCCTGGTGCTCGTGATCGCCGGACTGGCGGCGCTCACCTCGGGCACAGCGACAGCGCTCAACGGAACACCACAGCACAATTCGGGGGCTCGCACCGATTACCGGGCCGACGCGGTCACCGCCGAGGGTGACATGTCGGCGCACACCTTCACGGTGTTCGTGCCCGGCCAGCCGCCGCGGGTGATGCCCGCGTCGTTCGGCAAGCCGGGCCGCGAGACGCCGGTCGGGACCTTCCCCATCATGGAGAAGGACCGGACCATCATCTTCGACTCCCGCACGATCGGCATCCCGCTCAGCTCACCGGAGGGCTACTACCTCACCGGTGAGTTCGCCGAGCGGCTCACCTCGGGCGGCGTGTTCGTGCACTCCGCGCCGTGGTCGGTCGATCAGCAGGGCAATGCCAATGTCAGCCACGGGTGCGTCAATCTCGCGCCGGACGACGCCGAGTGGTACTACAACGTCGTCCACGTCGGCGATCCGGTGACCATTCACTGGTGAGTCAGCCGCGGGCCGCCTCGGCGGCCCGCACCACGTGCGCCATCAGCAGGGCGGTCGTGACGGGCCCCACCCCACCGGGTACCGGGCTCAGCGCGGCCGCCCTGCCCTGTACCGACTCGGCGTCCACATCGCCCACGATGCCGCCGTCCGGTCCCTCGTTCGTGCCGACGTCGATGACCACCGCGCCCGCCCGCACGTGCTCGCCGGTGATCAGGCCCGCGCGGCCCGCCGCGGCGACCACGATATCGGCGGCCGAGGTGACCGCGGGCAGGTCGGTGGTGCGGGAGTGGCACACGGTGACGGTCGCGTTCTCGGCCAGCAACAGCTGCGCGAGCGGTTTGCCGACCACGTTCGAGCGGCCGACCACGGCGACGTGCCTGCCGCTCAGCGGGATGTCGTGAAACTTCGCGAGTTCGACCACGGCCTGCGCGGTCGCGGGCGGGAAGCCCGGCAGGCCGGTCGCGAGCAGGCCCAGCGAGTGCGGGCTCACGCCGTCGACGTCCTTGGCGGCGGTGATCGCTGAGCTGACGTCGGCCAGGGCGACGCCCGCGGGCAGCGGGGTCTGCAACATGACGGCGTCCACGGCCGGGTCCCCGCTGAGTTCCGCCAGCGTCGCGCGGATCGCGTCGGCGCTCGCGTCGGCGCCGAGATCGACTGTGTCGCAGGCGATTCCGAGTTTACCCGCGGCGCGTTGCAGCGACTTCACGTACCACCCGCTGGCCGGATCGTCGTTGGCCACCACCAGCACCAGCCGCGGCGCGGCGCCCGAGGCGGTGAGGGCGGCGGCCCGGTCGGCGGTAGCGGCGTTGAGGTCGGCGGCGAGTTGCTTGCCGGTCAGCGAGGTCGTGTCCACGGGGATTCAGCTTATCGGGCGCGCCGGTCGGGGCGGCGGTCGGCGCGTGCTTGCCGCTATTCGGCCGCTAACGGCGGGGTTCGCCGTTTCACCGCTACGTCGCCCGAAGACGCCGGGCACAAATCCTGGATCGGCACGCCGGTCGGTCGTATCGTGGGTTCGATCATTCCCGAGCCAATTTTCAGCAACACGTACGAACCCGTCTGCGGGAAAGGTGTCGACTGCTGTGAAGATCGCATGGCGCATGAAATATCTGCTCGCGGCCTCGGCCGCGGTCCTCGTCGCCGCCGGGCCCCTGGCTCCCGCGGCGACCGCCGAACCGGATATGCCGCTCTACAATTCGGCCCAGACCAACTTCCTCAACGGCAACGAGTCGGCCGGGCTGGCCGATCTGGCCCAGCTGCTGCTCGAACATCCCGACGACGCGCAGGCCCTGGCGTTGCAGGCCATCTGGTCGGACTACACCGGCGATCTGATCACCCGCGAACTGGCCTTGAGCCGCCTCAACGCCGTGGACGCCGGACTGGCTCAGGGTACGCGAAACGTGTTGGGCGCCATCGGCGCCGCGGTCGGCACGCTGCCCAATCCGCTGCCCGCGCTCATCGGACCGGGCACCGGCATCGCGGTCCTGGGCTACGGTCTGCTGCCGGACGGCACGATGCGGCCGGAGCTGGTCAACCGGCTCACCGCGGCGTGGATCCAGGCGATCGCCGCGCCGTGGGCCCCGATCGTGGTGACCGGAGGCAACCCGCAGAACGGGGTCGCCGAGGGCGCGGCGATGGCGGGTTGGCTTGTGGCGCACGGCATTCCGGCCGACCGGGTGCTGGTCGAGGATCGGGCGGGGTCGACGGTGCAGAACGCGCTGTACAGCACGCGGCTGCTGCGCGACGCCGGGGCGACGAGCGCGGTGGTGGTGACCTCGCCGAATCATATTCGGCGGGCGGTCGCGGACTTCATGGTGGCGGGGACTCGGGTGGTCGGGGCGATGACGTCGTTGGATCAGCTGGTGTCGCAGTTGCCGCCGCCGAATCGGGCGGGGCAGCGGGGGATTTACCTGGATGCGACGCGGACGTTTCTGTTGCCGTCGGAGCGATAACCGCTTGGCTCGGTGGGCGAGGGTCCGGAGAATGAGCCGGTGATCGCACTGGATATCGACGCGCTGGCCGCCCGGTTGCGGGCGGCTGGTTGCGTTTTCGCGGAGGAGGAGGCGGAGTTGCTGGCGGGGGCGGCCTCCTCGCCGGGTGAGTTGGAAGACCTTGTGGCGCAGCGGGTTTCCGGGGTTCCGCTGGAGTATGTGCTGGGGTGGGCGGAGTTCCACGGGTTGCGGGTGCGGGTGGCGCCCGGGGTGTTCGTGCCGCGGCGGCGGACGGAGTTCCTGGTCGATCGCGCCGTCGCGCTGGCGGCCGGACTCTCCCATGTGGTCGTCCTCGACTTGTGCTGCGGCACAGGCGCTCTCGGCCTCGCCGTCGCCACGGAACTCACCGCCGCGGGCGCCACGGTCGAACTCACCGCGAGCGATATCGACCCCACCGCCGTCGCCTGCACCCGCGCCAACCTCGCGAATGTCACCGCATCCGTCTTCGAGGGCGACCTCTTCACCCCCTTCCCCACCACCTTGGCGGGCCGAGTGGACCTCCTCCTCGCCAACACCCCCTACGTCCCCACCGCCGAAGTCGCCCACATGCCCCCCGAGGCCCGCGACCACGAACCCCGCACCGCCCTCGACGGCGGCCCCGACGGCCTGGACATCCTGCGCCGAGTAGCCGCCTCCGCCCGCCCCTGGCTCTCCCCCCGAGGCCACCTCTTCGTCGAAACCAGCACCCGCCAAGCACCTTTGGCGGCCCAAATCCTCACCGCCCACACCCTGACCCCCCACATCACCCACTCCGAAACCGCCACCATCGTCACCGCAACCCCCACCCCCTGACCCCACCCCCGAGCCCCTCAACCCAGCCTTCCTCGAAGGAACTGCTGCACGGGCCACGCTCTCGAGGGGGTACGGCAGTACAAGCCGCACCCCTTATTTGGATCCGCACACGTTGTATGGCCTTGTAACGGGTGCGGATTCGAATAAGGGGTGCGGCTGGGTTGCCGTGCTTTCTCTGGAGGTATGGCGTTGGGGGCCGTGCTCTTGGAGGTGTGGTTGGGTCAGGTGGGGTTTTGGGGGTTCGGGGTTTCGGGGAGGGGGGTGGGGAGGCTGGCTCGCAGGGCGGTGAGGTCGGGTTTGGTTGTGGCGGTGGCGTAGTCGGTGACGGCTTGTTCGATGGCTTCGACCGCTCGGGTGGCTTCCGCGAGGTGGGAGGCGCTGTGGGTGGGTGGGAGGTTGGCGAGGGCCGAGAGGTGGTCGTCGAGGGCCAGGGCGGATTGTTCGAGGCTGGTGCGTAGGTCGACGCTGGCGGCGGTGGGGTAGGCGGGGGCGGAGTGGAGGGTGCGCATGGCGTCGCGGAGGCGGCGGTGCAGGCGGGGGGCCGGGTCGTGGGAGCGTGACCAGTCGGCGGGGGCGCGGGTGGGGACGCCGGGGATCAGCTCGTTGTCGAGTTCCATGCGGCGGTGCTGGTGCCGGGCGATGACGACGAGGACGGCTATCGCTCCGGCGGCCATGATCAGGGCGGCCAGGAGGATCAGGGCGAGGATCACGGGGTCACCTCCGTGGGTCGGGTGTTCGTATTGCCGAGTGCGCCACAGTGATCGGGGATCACGCCTTACCTCCGTCGACTGGGTGGAGTGCGCACGCTGGTGTGGTGTGCGCCGTGACGGTGCAGGGCCGAGTAGATCACCAGGGCGAGGATCACGGCCAGGACAGCGGCGGCGATCGCGAACGCGATCTTGATCTTGCTCCAGGGGCGGGCGCCGGAGACCTCTCCGGTGAGGCCGTTGATGTAGACCTGGAAGGGCTTGTCGGCGTAGATCACCGTGAGCAGCCAGATCGGCAGCAGGAGGTGCTTGTACGCCAAGGCGTTCCAGTTCGAGCGCAGGGAGTGGATGCGCTGCTGGTCGCCGCCGATATCGGCGCGGACGGTGTCCTCGATGACCTCGGTCATGGTCGCCTGGGCCTCGGGCAGCAGCTCCTCGACGTCGCGGTCGTAGGTCCGGGCCAGATGTCCGGCAAGGTATTCCGGCGAATAGCCGGTGGCGTCGGCGACCGGCCACGGCTCCAGCGCCTTGATGCGCGATCGGTCGACGGTGTCGTTGGCGAGCACCGGGACGTCGACGAAATCCCGCGCGACCTCACCGGCCACCGGATACCACCGCACGCGCGTGACCGTCTGGGTGTTGCCGTCGTCGTCGCGGTAGCTCTCGGTGTACTCGATGCCGCGTTCGCCCTCGTACCAGCTGTAGGTCTGCGCGTCGTAGGTGAAGTAGGCGTGATACACGGGCGCGAACGACCCGGTCCGCTTGTACTTCTTGAAGTCGTTGGGCGCGAACCATCGTCCCGCGACCCACTTCTCGACCAGCTCCCGTGCCCGCTTCTCGTCCACCCGGAACGGCACCACACCGTCCACCGGCAATCGCGCGGGCGCGTTGTGCACGTCGTCGCGCTGTACCGGGGTAGCGCAGTAGGGACACCGCGTGGCGGTCAACGTCCCGACGAACGCCGTCTCACCCCCGCAGCTCTGGCACTTGACCTCCCACTCGCCCGTGATCACCGGCCCCGACGCACTCTCCTGCCGGGCCCGCAACCTCCCCATCTCCTCCACCAGATCCCGCGCCACCACGGCCTCGCGCGCGGCATGGATCTCCTCGTACACCCCGCAACTGGGGCACCGCAGTTTCTGACTGGCGATATCGAAGTTCAGCTGTCCCCCACAGGCGCCACACGGATACGTCCGAGTCCCCTCGGTCCGATGCAGCATCGCCCGATCCACCGGCCCCCGCTCGCGCACCTCCCCCCGCACCTGTTCCGCACCGTCCACTCCCGCCGCACCGAGGGCGATCGAACCCGCCACGGCCGCAAGGGCATTCGGCAACGGCGGAGGTACCGGAGCACCGGGCAGCGGCGGCGGGGCCACGGGCGGTACGGGTCCACGTCCCGGCAACGGCGGAGGGACGGGAGCACCGGGAAGTGGCGGCGGGGCCACCGGCGATACAGGGCCGCGTCCCGGCAATGGCGGCGGCCCCGAGGCACGCCCCGGCAGCGGCGGCGGAACCGACGCGCCCGGCGAGGGGACTCCGCCACCCGCCGGGACTCGCGTATCAGGTTGCGCGGGAACGCGATTCGGCAGCGGCACGGAGGGGGCGGGACCCCGGCCCGGCAGCGGAGGCGGTGTCGGGAACGGCGGGGCGGGCGGGACGGGCTCGCGGCCCGGCAGGGGCGGTGGCCCCGAGGGCCGAGCGGCGGGTGGTGGCGTGCCTGGGTTGCCCGGCCGCTGCGCGCGGTCGGGTTCGGGGTTGTTCAATGGCGGGCCTGTCTACTCGGCCGGGGGTGGGGTGGTGGGGAGGGGCGGCGGGGTGCTGAAGAGGGACTGGAGGGTCGGGATGGTGTTGGCGGCGGCCCAGGCGGGCATGCCGGTGGTCCAGACGTTGGTGTGGGGGGTGAGTTGGCCCGTGGTGGCGTACTGGCGGAGCTGGTCGGTCGAGAAGGGCCCCGCGGCTTGGCCGTTCAGTTCGATGTGGAACTGCGCCTGGGTGGGCAGGGGTGGGGGTGCGGCGGCGGGGGCCGGTTGGGGGGCGGTGAAGGATCCGGCCATCTGACCGCCGAGGGCCACGCCCATGCCCGCTTGCAGAGCGGCGCCGAATGCGCCGCCGCCGTTGGGGTTCTCGGCCGCGGCGAGCATGGCGTCGGCGGCCTGGGCCTGCTGATACCGGTTGAGGTCGCCGACATTGCTGAGGAAGCCGCCCGCCTCGACACCGCGGGCGACGCCGCGGGTCATGGCCTGCTGGATCTCCTCGGGCAGGGAGATGGTCATGGTGACCGCGTCCACGCCCAGGCCGAACGACTGCACCCGCTGGGCCACGAATTCGCGCAGCCGCTCGGACAATTCGACCTGACGGCCTTGCAGATCGATGGCCCCCAGCCCGGAGGCGAGCACCATGTCCGAGAACGCCAGCGCGATATTGCGGCGCAACAGGTCCACGATCTGCTCGGTGTCCACGACGCTCTCGGTGCCGATCACCTGCCGCAGGAACACCGCGGGATCGACGACCCGCACGATCGAGGTTCCGTTGGCCCGGACCTGAACCATGCGGAAGTCGGGGTCGCGCACCGTGACCGGTTGCGGTGTCCCCCACCGCACATCGGTCACCGGCCGGGTGTTGATGTAGTACACCTCGGACCGGAACGGGCTGTCGAACCCGTACTTCCAGCCCTGTAGCGTCGACATCAGGGGCATGTTCTCGCTGGTGAGCGTGTAATGCCCCGGCTCGTACTGATCGGCGAGCTGGCCGCGGTAGACGAACATCGCCCGCTGGCCCTCGCGCACGATCAGCTCGGCGCCGTTCTTGATCTCGTTCTCGTGCCGCGGGAAGCGCCACGCCAGCGTCGTGTTCGTGTCATCGAGCCACTCGATGATGTCGACGAACTCGCCGCGAATCATATCCATCAGGCCCATGCCCGGTTTCCACCCTCCGTAGTCGTGCGAAGGGCATATCGGACCGGTCGCGACGGACGTTAATGGGTTTGCCGGGCGGGTCGCATTCGCGGCCTTCAGGATTGGGCACGGGGACGATCGAGGACGACGCGCTCGCCGGGGTTCGAAGTCGTGCGCGGGGCGCGGCGCCGTCGTTGCAAGCCGGGATGGACGCCCGGCGGTAGCCCGGCGTGCGCGGACGCGCGGCGCAGCAACCGGATCAGTTGGGCGCGTTCGTCGGCGTCGAGGGGCGCGAGGATCTCCTCCTCGACGGCGTCGGCCTCGGCGGTGGCCGCGGGAAGCAGGTCGTGGGCGAGGTCGGTCAGGTGGACCGCGTGGGCGCGGCGATCGTCCGGATGCGGGTAGCGCCGCACCAGCCGGAGATCCTCCAATTCGTCGATGAGGCCGACCATCGCGTTGCGGTGGACGTTCATCGCGTCCGCGAGTTCCTGCTGGCTGCGGCCGTCGGCGCTCGCGAGGTGGGTGAGGATGCCGAAATGGGCAGGCTCCAGCCCGAGCGAGGCGAGCCGCGCGGTGAATCGGAGCGAGACGTGGTGACCGATCTGGGACAACAGGAAGACGCCTCGATCGTCCAGGGGCTGGTTCGGCACGATTCCACGATAGCAACTCAGCAAGATTGTCATCTAACATGACAATATGACTCTGCCTACCGGACATACGGTGGCCGCCACCGACCAGCCCGTCACCCTGATCAACGCCTTCTCGGTGCCCACGTCGCAGAAGGATCGGTTCCTGAGCCGCTGGAAGGACAACGCGCGCTTGATGGCGTCCGCGCCGGGATTCATCCAGGCCCGGATGCTGCAAGCCGTCAGCGACAAGGCCGAGCTGACCTTCGTCAACGTGGCCGAATGGCGAAGCGGCACAGCGCTGGACGCGGCCCGGACGAATCCGGAATGGCAGCAATCGATTCGACGGTTGATCGAGGACCCCGACCTCGATGTCACCGCGCGCCCCATGGTCTACCGGACCGCGATCGACGTCGCGCCGGGCGACGAGCTGCCCTGACACGACCGCCCGGACTCGGAGGGGGTCGGGGCGTTCACATTACGAAAGCCCCTTGTGTTATCGAAACTGCATCGCTACTTTCGAAAGTGTTCCACAACACACCGGGTTACGACCCGGCCCTCACTCCGGGAGTACGCATCGTGCGCTTCGCCAACATCTCCGACCGTCTCACCCTCATCACCCCCTCCGACGTGGCGGTCGATGTCGAGCGAGCCAGTGCGGGCGCGTTCGGCGCGCGGGTCCAGGACGCGTACGAGCGATGGGACGAATTACGTTCCCTGGCCTCGACTCTGCTGGACTCCCCGGGCACACCGCTCGCCGACATCGCCCCGGAGGACTTCGGGAATCCGGCGCCGCGGCCCCGCCAGATCTTCGCCATCGGGCTGAACTACGCCGATCACGCGGCCGAATCGAATTTCGCCGTGCCCGAGGAGCCGCCGGTCTTCACCAAGTTCGCGACCTCGCTGGGCAAGCCCTACGGCACGGTCGTCCTGCCGCCGGGCCATGTGGATTGGGAGGTCGAACTGGTCGTGGTGATCGGTCGCGGCGGTCACCGCATCGCGGCGGAGCACGCGTGGGGCCATGTCGCCGGACTCGCTGTGGGACAGGACCTTTCCGAGCGTGACCGCCAGCGGGTCGGCCCGGCCCCGCAGTTCAGCATGGGCAAGTCGTTCCCCGGCTTCGGCCCGATCGGCCCGCTGCTGGTCACCCCCGACGAGTTCGACGACCCGGACGATCTCGAACTGGGCTGCCTGGTCAACGGCGAGCAGATGCAGAAGGGCAAGACCGCGGACATGATCTTCCCGGTCCCCGAACTCATCGCCCGGCTCTCGGCGATCACCCCCTTGCTGCCCGGCGACGTCCTCTTCACCGGCACCCCCGAGGGCGTCGGCATCGGCCGCACCCCGCAGCGCTTCCTCTCCCCCGGCGACGAACTCGTCAGCTATGTCCGCGGCATCGGGGAGATGCGCCACCTCATGGTCACCGATCACTGAGTCCCACAGAGAGTTTCGAGGAGGAGCCGCAATGGCGCTGCACCGACTGTCCTCGGTCACGATCGGGGTGCCCGACCCGACCGCGACGCGCGACTACTACACCGAATTCGGGCTCTCCCCCGCCGCCGACGGCTGGCTGGCGACCACCGACGGCGGGAATCAGCTCCGGGTGGTCTCCGCGCCGTCCCGGCGACTGGTCGAAATCGTGATCGGCGCGGACGATCCCGACGATCTCGACGCCGTGCAGGCCCGGCTGACCGCGCTCGATGTCCCGGTGATCCGCACCGCCGACGCCGTCGCGGCCCACGAGCCGATCGCCGGATTCCGCGCGGTCGTGCGCGTCGCGGACCGCATCCACCAACCCATCGCGCCGTCCATGAGCTACAACGGTCCCGGCCGGGTGGAACGCCGAGACGTGCGAGCCCCGGGCATCCTGCGCACCGACCCGGTGCGTCCGCGCAAACTCGGGCACGCCGTGGTGGGCACCGTGGATCTCGACGCGACCCGCCGATTCTTCACCGAGGGACTGGGTTTCAAGCTCTCCGACGAGATCGTCGGTCACGGCGCGTTCCTGCGCTGCTCCACCGACCACCACAACGTCCTGGTGTTGCGGGCCCCGGTGAACTTCCTGCACCACACCTCGTGGCAGGTCGACGACATCGATGAGGTGGGCCGCGGCGCGACCGCCATGCTCGCGGGTAATCCGGAGCGCCATGTCTGGGGACTCGGCCGCCACCACGCCGGTTCCAACTTCTTCTGGTATCTGAAGGATCCGGCGGGCAACTTCTCCGAGTACTACTCCGATATGGATTGCATTGTCGACGACCAGCTCTGGACCCCGGAGGCGCTCGAGGGCGCGCGCGGTCTGTTCAACTGGGGGCCGCCACCCCCGCCGTCGTTCCTGCATCCCGAAGACCTCGCCGCGCTGATGACCGGCGCGCACCACGCCGGGTAGCGGGAGATACGGTGACAGCGAACAAGATTCACGACGTGGCGATCGTCGGATTCGGTCCCGTCGGGCAGCTGCTGGCGATTCTGCTCGGCCGCCGCGGACACGATGTGCTGGTGCTCGAGCGCTGGCCGCAACCCTACGACAAGCCGCGCGCGGTGCATTTCGATCACGAGATCGGGCGCGTCTTCCAGGCGGCCGGGGTGTCCGACGAGGTCATGGCCATCACCGATCCGGTGCCGGACTTCTACGAGTGGCGCAATCGCGACGGCACCCCCCTGGTCCGCATCGACTGGAGCGGTATCGGCGAAAGCGGTTGGCCGACAGCGAATTTCTTCTCCCAGCCCGAGCTCGAGCGGGTGCTGGCCAAGGCGGCCGAGGCCCTGCCCACGGTGAGCGTGCGGCGCGGAGCCGAGGTCGGCGACCTGTCCGAACACCCCGACCACGTCGAACTCACCACCACCGACGGCGCGCCCGTCGCCGCTCGCTGGGTGATCGGGGCCGACGGGGCGAACAGCCTCGTGCGCCGCCATATGTCCGCCGCCGCCACCGATCTCGGCTTCTTCTTCGACTGGCTCATCGTCGACACCGTCCCGCACGAGCGGCGGACCTGGTCTCCGATGAACTGGCAGCTGTGCGACCCCGCCCGGCCCACCACCATCGTGTCGGGCGGACCCGGCAGGCGCCGTTGGGAATTCATGCGGCTGCCCGGCGAGACCATCGCCGAACTCGACACCGTGGACACGGCGTGGCGGCTGCTCGAACCGTGGGGCCGCCATCCCGGCAATACGACCATCGAACGGCACACCGTCTACACCTTCCAGGCGCGCTGGGTCGACACCTGGCGCTCCGGTCGGCTCCTGCTGGCCGGTGACGCCGCCCATCTCATGCCACCGTTCGCGGGGCAGGGCATGTGCTCGGGGCTGCGTGACGCGCTGAACCTGGCCTGGAAGCTGGATCTGGTGTTGCGCGGCACCGCGAGTGCCGCGCTGCTCGACACCTACGGCACCGAACGCGGCGCGCACGTGCGCCACGCGATCGACATGTCCATCGCGCTGGGCGAGGTCATCTGCGTCCTCGACGAAGACGTCGCGGCGCAACGGGATCGACGCATGATCGCGGGCGGGGCGGATCCGGCGCGGGTTCTGCCCGCCGGAGCGCCGCCCGTTCTGGTAGACGGTGTGCTGCAACGGCTTCCGGACGGACGGACAGCGCCGTCGGTCGGTCACCTCACGCCGCAGTACCGCCTGTGCCGCGACGGCACGACCGCGTTGCTCGACACGTTCACCGGATTCGGATTCACCGTCTTGGTCGACGGACCCGCCACGGACCTGCTCGCGCCCGAGCACCGCCGGTTCCTGGACGAGATCGATGCGACGGTGATCGAGCTGACCCCCGAACCGACCGACCACGGCTACGCCGACGTCGAGAACGGCTACCTCCCGCACATGCGCGAACACCGGCACCTCGCCGCGATCATCCGGCCGGACTTCTACCTGTTCGGCGCCGCCCACGACGCCGCCGAGCTCGCCGACCTCATCGATCAACTGCGGGACCGGCTGCGCTGACCGGTGCGGCTATCCGAGATCGGCCGCCGCCGAATTCGGTTCGTCCGGTGCGCAACTGATCAACAACTGCGCGGTGTGCGCGATGTGATCGCGCAACAGCTCCTGCGCGCGGACCGCGTCCCGGGCGACCGCGGCCGCGAGCAGGGCGCGGTGCTCGCCGGGCAGGTCGCGATCGGGCTCGTTGCCGAACGACACCGACCATTGCAGATACAGTTCGGCCTCCTGACGCAGGGCCAGCGCGGTGTCCAGCAGCCGCCGGTTGCGGCATCCGGCCAGCAGGGCCCGGTGGAAGGCCCGATGCGCCGCCGACCACTCGTCGGTCGGGTGGGCGGGGTCGGCGGGATCGCGGTAGGTGGTGCGCTCCAGGAAGTGGTGCGCCGCAATGGCGTCCGCTTCCCAGCGCACATCACCGTCGAGCACGGACAGCTTCAGCACCAGCGACTCGACCTCCACCCGCGCCTGCGTCAGATCCGCGAGGTCCTCGTGCGAGAGCGAGCGCACCAGATACCCCTGGTGCGCCTTGGCGGTCACGAGCCCCTCGGCCGCCAGCCGGGTCAACGCCTCGCGGGTCGCGCCCACGCTGACCTTGTACCGCTCCGACAGCTCCGGGAACTTCAGCCGCGACCCGGGAACCAGACGGCCGCCGAGGATATCGGCGCGCATGGCCTGGTAGATGCCGTCCGTGCGGGTCGTACCGCCGCTCTTCGCCATACGATCACCGTAGCACCATACGAAACCGTATGGCATTATCGAAACTTCACCGACACTTTCGAAAGTGCCGCTCGCGGGCCGCGTCTACCGACCGGTGAAGTCGTCCATCGAGTGGTAGACGCCGACGAGGTTGAGATAGAAGTCGCGCACCTTCAGCGGCAGCAGTCCGGTGATCGCCCGGTTCATCCGCGACGTCCACGGCATGACCACCAGTGGCCTGCCCTTCTTCATTCCCGACCAGGCCGTCTCCACCGCGTCGTCCTGATCGATGATCGGGGTGAACCAGAAACCCTTGGCGCCCTTGAACATTCCGGTATCGATGTAGGTCGGGCAGAACGTGGTGACCTTCACATGTCCGTTGCCGGACTGTTCGAGCTCGAGCCGCACCGAGTCCGACCAGCCCAGGGCCGCCCACTTGGAGGCCGCGTAGACGCTCATGCGCGGGTTGGACACCAGGGCCGCCGAGGACGCGATAGTGAGCACCCGGGCCGGGGCGCGCCGGGCCACCATGTCCGGCAGGAACTCGAGCGTGATGTACATCGGCGCGAGCGAGTTGATCGCGACGGTCTTGTCGATGTCGGCGCGCTCGGTGGTCTCCCAGAAGTAGCGGTTGCCCCGCACGATGCCCGCGTTGTTGATCAGCACGTCCAGCACGCCGACGGCGGCGCGGGCCGCGGCGGCGGCCTCGGCGATGGCGTCGCGATCGGACACGTCGACCACCGCGGAGTGAATCGTGGTGCGGCCCAACGCGGTCAGCTCGGCGGCGGTCTCCTTCAGCGCCTGCTCGTTGACGTCCCACAGCACGACGTCGGAGGCGCCCTCGCGCACGGCGCGTTCGGCGAACGACTTGCCCAGACCCATGGCCGCGCCGGTGACCAGCACCGTCCGCCCGGCTACCGACTCCATATCCGAATCCTTCCCGGTCATTTCTGCCGCAACGCCTTCATCGCGCCGAAGTACAGTGTCATCGTCTTCGCCCACAACGCCTCCGACATGCCGGGCAGCGGCGCGATCGGCACGGCCCGCTGCACGGCGATGGTCTGGGTGTCGACGTATTTGAGCAGGCCCTCGGGTCCGTGGCGGCGGCCGTTGCCGGAGATGCCGAGCCCGCCCGAGGGCGCGGCCACGCTGCCCCAGGCGGCGATGAAGCCCTCGTTGACATTGACCGAACCGGCCCGGATCCGCGCCGCGACCCCCCGGGCGCGGGCCGTATCCCGGCTCCACACACTGGCATTGAGCCCGTAGGCGCTGTCGTTGGCCTGTTCGACGGCCTCGTCGTCGCTGTACACCCGATACACCGACACCACCGGACCGAAGGTCTCCTCGCGGTGCACGGTCATGCCCGCGCGCACGCCCTCGAGCACGGTCGGCTCGTAGAAGTAGGGTCCGAGGTCGGGGCGCGGGCGGCCCCCGGCGAGGACGGTCGCGCCCTTGGCCACCGCGTCCTCGACGTGCGCGCGCACGGTGTCGAGTTGCCGCGGGAAGGTCAGCGACCCCATCTCGTAGGAGTAGTCCAGGGTCGAACCGAGCCGCAAAGCCTGTGTGCGGGTGACGAATTCGCGCACGAACCGGTCGTACACGCTGTCGTGCACATAGATTCGCTCGATCGATTCGCACAGCTGCCCGGCCGAGGCGAAACAGGCCCGGACCGCGATGCGCGCCGCCGCGGACACATCGGCGTCCGACAGCACCAGCAGCGGATTCTTGCCGCCCAGCTCGAGGGAGTAGCCGATCAACCGCTCCCCCGCCTGCCGGGCGATGGTGCGTCCGGTCGCGCTGGACCCGGTGTAGTCCACGTAGTCGGCGCGGGCGATGACCTCGCCGCCGATCACCGAGCCGCGCCCGAGCACCGCCTGCCACAGCCCCTTCGGCAGGCCCGCGCGCTCGGCGACGTCGATGGCCCACAGCGCGGTCAGCGCGGTCTGATTGTCCGGCCGCGCGACCACGGCGTTCCCGGCGACCAGGGCGGGCAGGGCGTCGGAGGCGGCCAGCGCGAGCGGATAGTTCCACGGCGAGATGACCGCGACCACGCCCTTGGGCCGATGCCGCACCTGCACCCGGGTCAGCACCGGCAGCACCCCGCGCGGCGAGCGGGGAGCCAGCAGCTTCTCCGCGACCGCGGCGTAGTAGCGGGTGTTGACCGCGACATCGCCGACCTCGTCGAAGGCGTGCGGGCGCGATTTGCCGGTCTTGAGCTGCACGATGTCGAGGATCGTGTCTTGTTCGGCGAGCACCAGGTCGTGGAAGCGCCGCAGCACGGCCACCCGCTCGCGCACCGGAACCCGCGCCCACTCGCGCTGGGCCGCCCGCGCGGTGACGAAGGCCCGCTCGATATCGGCGGGCGAGGACTGCGGGAGCTCGACGAGGGTGCGGCCGGTCGCGGGGGCGGCGATCTCGACCGCGGGCGCGTCCCCGGCGACCGCGTGCGCGAGCAGGGACTCGACCAGCGCGGACGGCAATGTCGCGGCGGCCACTTCGGGGGCGGTGGTCAAGGGTCGGCCCTCTCGCTTTCCTGGGCATCCAATTAATTGAACATCGGTGTTAGCCTAACACTGCTGTTAAATTAATAGGCGTCACAGGCGTGTTGTCAAGCCGTCGAGGAGGAACCACAGATGCCCGACGACACGGTGGTCACCTCTCACAGTCCGCGCCGGGGCCGGCCGCCGCAGACGCCCGAGCAGGCCGACGAGGTGCGGGCGCGGATCGTGCTGGCCGCGGCGGCGGTGTTCACCGAACACGGGTCGCGCGGGTTGAGCGTGGCGCGGATCATCGAGCGGGCGGGCATCTCCCGGCCCACGTTCTACCGCTACTTCGGTAACGCGGAGGAGCCGTTGCACGCGCTGCTCACCGCCTCGAACGAGGGGCTGGTCGGGGGGATCGGCGCGGCGCTGGCGGGTTCCCCCGAGCCGGTGCGCCTGGGTATCGGCATCATCGACGCCTATCTGGACTGGGCGCGCGGGCACGGGCCCATGTTGCGGCCGGTGTTCGCGGAACTGCACGATCCGGGGTCGCCGGTCTCGGCCTACCGGGAGGAGGCGTTCGACGACATCCGGGCGCTGGTGCGCAAGAAGCTCACCGAGCTCGGGCGTCCGCTCCCGACGCCGCTGGATCTGGACACGGCGTTGCAGGTGTGCGAGTTCGTGGTCTACCGGCTCTCGATCACCGACCCGAGCCCCGAGGAGCTGGCGGCCGCCCGGCTGACCATGATTCGCAGCGTGCTGGTCACCCTCGGCCGCCGCGCGGATGTGGAGCTGGCGCTGACCCTGCCCGGAATCTTCGACGGCGCAGAGTGATTCGCGTCAGGACCGCAGCCCGCTCGCGCGCAGCACCCGACGCCCGATACCGGCGCGGATCGCCTCCTCGGAACCGATGATCCGGACGCGATGCCGGGCGCGGGTGATGGCGGTATAGAGGAGCTCCCGGGTGAGCAGGGTCGATTCCGGCCCGGGCAGGACCACCGAGACCGTCCCGTACTGGCTGCCCTGGCTGCGGTGGATGGTCATGGCGTACACCGTTGTGACGCCGGGGAATTGGGTGGGGTGCACGAGATACGGTTCGCTGCCGCGTTGCAGGGCGGCGCGCAGCGTGCCGTCGGGGGCGCGCACGATGACGCCGGTGTCGCCGTTGTAGATGCGGGCCTCGTGATCGTTGGCGGTGACCAGTAGGGGTTGACCCGGAAACCATTGGGCGGCGGTGCTTTCCGCGCCGATGCCCGCGGCGGCGACCCAGCCCGCGGCGAGGCGGTCCCAGTGTTCGACGCCGTAGCGGCCCTGGCGATGCGCGCACAGCAGGCGGTGCGATTCCATGGCGGCCAGCGCGGCGGCCGCGTCACCGCGTTCGGCGGCGGCGGTCGCGGCGCGGGCGGTATCGATGACATCGGCGCGCACGTCGGTGATCTCGTCGGGATCGCACAGGGCCAGGTCGTCGCCGCCCTCGGCGAGCAGGGCCACGGCGGTGTCGGCGTCACCCGCGCGCACGGCGACCGCGAGGTCGGCGATGCGGCCGCCGAAGCGGCGGCCCCGGGTGAGGCGAATGATGCCGCCGCGCAGGCGATCCCGTTCGCGCCGGGTCAGCGCGTCGGGATGGGCGATGTCCTCCTCCGCGCCGAGGATCCGGTCCAGCACCGGATTGGGTTGCGCGACAACGGGTCCCGCGACCAGATCGGCCAGGACCGCGCCCGCGTCGACGGAGGCGAGCTGATCGGGATCGCCCACGAGCGCCAGCCGGGTATCGGGCCGGACGGCGGGCAGCAGGCGGCTCATCATGGTGAGCGACACCATCGAGGTCTCGTCGACGACGATGACATCGTAAGGGAGCCGGTTGAACTCGTGATGCCGGAACCGGGTCGCGCCGCCGCGCTGCCAGCCCAGCAGCCGGTGCAGGGTGGCGGCGGTCAGCTCCGGCAGGTCCAGATCCCCGGCCTGTTCGCGGACCGATTCCTGCAACCGGGCCGCGGCCTTGCCGGTCGGGGCGGCCAGCGCGATGCGGGGCGCGGGCGCGCCCGGGATCGCGCGCTGCAAGGCCACGAGCAGGGCCAGGATGCGGGCGATGGTGTGGGTCTTGCCGGTGCCCGGTCCGCCCGCCACGACGGTGGTCCAGTGCGTGGCGGCCAGCGTGGCGGCGACGCGCTGCCGATCCGGCGGCTCGCCGGGGCGATGCGAGTCGGGGAACAATCGATCCAGTTGTCGCCGAACGGTTTCCGGGTCGATGAGCGGATGCCCGGTCGCGCGGGCGGTGAGCGCCTCGCGAATGGTCTGCTCCTGCCGGAAGTACCGGTCCAGGTACAGCAGCGCGCCCCCGGCGTCGGGTTCGACCAGCCGCAACGGGCGCAGCGGCCCGGCGGGACCGCCCTGCACGAGCGGACTGGTCCGCAGGGCCGCGAGCACGTCGTCCACCTCGGGCCACGGCAGCGTCGCGGGATCGATGGCGTCGGGATCGTCGGCGTCGAATCCCTCACCGTCCACGCCGATCTCGCGCATGCGCGGCAGCTCCAGGCACACCGACCCCGACCGCACCGCCCGCACCGCCAGCGCCGCCGCCAGCAGCACCGTCTCCCGCTCCTCCCGCCCCAGCCGCCCGAGCCGCACCGCGACGTGCACATCGGCGGCCGACAACACCCCGGCCGCGTTGAACACCCGCAACAGCCCCGAGGCCCGCTGCGCCAACTGGATCGCGGTCATCGCGTCACCCGTCCCGCCAGCAGCTCCGACAACTCCTCGATGAGGGCCACCGGCGGATCCCAGTCGAAAACGCCGCAGCCAGGCGGGGTTTCGGGGCCGATCATGCCGCGCACGAACAGGTAGCGGATGCCGCCGAGGTGGCGGGCGGGGTCGTAGGCGGGCAGCCGCCAGCGCAGGAAGCGATGCAGGGCAACGGAATAGAGGATGGCCTGCAACGGGTAGTGGGAGCGCATCATCTCCTCGGCCATGCGGTCCCGGGTGTAGTGGGCGACGGTGAGGTCGCCGGTGCCGAGGCGGTTGGTCTTGTAGTCGACGACGACGAACCGGGGCCCGTCGACGCGGAGCACGGCGTCGATGCTGCCGGTGAGGTAGCCGCGCAGCGGGACGTCGTCGAGGGTGGCGAGGCGGCGGGCGTAGTCGGCGAAGGGGTCGCCGGGGGCGAGGTGGGCGGCCAGCAGATCGGCGATGCGCCGCAGCGTGATTCGCTCGGCGGTGGGGGTGTCGCCGCCCGCGAGGGGGAGTTCGAAATCGAGTTCGTTGAGGCGGTCGCGGGTGGCGATGTCGGCGAGGCGGCCCACGCCCAGCGGAGTGTGCAGGACGGCCAGCAGGGCTGAGCTCAGGATCTCGGTGTCGATGTCGGCGAGGAGTTCGGCCACGGCATGGTCGCAGCGGGCGCGGACCTCCGCGGCGAGGTCGGGGGCGTCGCTGTTCACGTGCTCGAGGACGCCGTGCACGAGGGTGCCGAAGTCCGCGCCGTAGGGCAGGGCGTTCATCAACGACGGTGCGGCACCGGCGAACTCGCCGACGTCGACGGTGTCGGCGGCGGGGGCGGCGGGTTCGTCGGAGCCGCCGGGGGTCTCGTCGGCCTCACGGGGGTGGATGTCGTGGGCGGCGGCGGTGAGCGCGGAGTAGGAGGTGCGCCGCCAGTCGTGATCGATCGGCCGGTCGAACACGGCCGCGGCCAGCGCGCCGACCTCGGCCTGTTCGCGGTCCCAGCGCGGCCGCACGGGCGGGATCTTACGAACCTGTTCGACCGCGACCACGCCGTGCGCGGCGGCCGCCCAGTCCGAGAGCTGTTCGGCCACAATGTCGTCCAGCGGCACCTCGACCCGGCCCGGCACCTCGGCCGCGCCGGGCGAACGGCCCAGGATCATCCGGTGCAGGGGCGCGAAGGTGGTGCCGTAGGCGGGGGCCCACCAGGCGACGACCTGGCATTGCGCACGGGTCAGCGCCACGTACAGCAGGCGCAGTTCCTCACCCGCCTCCTCGGTCTCGCAGCGCCGTTTGCGGTCGGCGTAGCCGGGGGCCTCGGGTCCGCCGACGTCGAGGGCGCGGTCGGGGCCGTCGTGGAACAGCAGCGTCGCCGGATTGGGGTTCTTGGCGCTGTCCCAGGCGAACGGCAGGTAGACCACCGGGAATTCCAGGCCCTTGCTGGCGTGCACGGTCGCGATCTGCACGGCGGCCGCGTCGCGATCGAGGCGGCGGCTGCGGTCGGCGACGGCCCCCGAGGCGGGGTCGCGCACCCGATCGGCGAGCCAGCGGGTGAGGGCGGTCAGTCCCAGCGATTCGCGCAACGCCACCCGGTCGAGCAGCTGGGCGATGTGCCGCAGGTCGGTGAGGCGGCGTTCGCCGCCCGCGACGGCGAGCAGCCGGGGCGCCAAACGTGTTTCGGCGGCGAGCTTCTCGTAGACGGCGGCGAATCCCGCGCGGGTGAACAGCCGGGCCGCGTCGCGCAACTGGGCGCTGAGCCGCCCGACGAGATCGGCTCCGCCGCCGTCGATCTCGTCGGCGGCCAGTCCGAGCAGCGGGGTGCCCGCGGCCAGGCGGACGCGGTCGGCGCGATGCGGCTGTTCGAGGGCGCGCAGCAGCCACAGCCAGTCGGTGGCGCTGCGGGTGGCGAAGACGCTCGCACCGCCCGCCAGCACCGAGGCCACGCCGACGCCGTCCAGGGCCGCGCGCACGACATCGATCTGGGAGCGGGTGCGGACCAGGACCGCGATATCGCCGGGGCCCAGCGGACGGTCGTCGATGCGGGTGCCGGAGTCGAGCAGGCGGACGATCTCGGCGGCCAGGTCCTCGGCGACGCGCGACCGCTGCCGCCCGACCGTGGGGAAGCCCGCGCCGTTGAGCGGCCCGCCGCCGCTGCGGCGAAAGTACCTGAGCCGCAGGGGAATCGTGGGTTCCGGGCCGTGCAGCCGGGTCGCCGGGCGGACGGCGTCCACCGGGTGGACGGTGATCTCCTTGTGGCCCAGCGCCGCACCGCCCATGACGTGCTCGAGGGCGGTGAGCAGTCCGGCGTCGCTGCGCCGGTTGGTGGTCAGTTCGCGGCGGGCGTCGGCGTGCGCGACGGCGTCGAGATAGCTGAGCACCTCGGCGCCGCGGAAGGCGTAGATGGCCTGTTTGGGGTCGCCGACCAGGACGAGGGTGGTGTGGCCGTGGAAGGCGCGGCGCAGGATGTCCCATTGCAGCGGGTCGGTGTCCTGGAACTCGTCGACCAGCGCCACCCGGTAGCGGTCGCGGATGCGGCGGCAGGCGCGGTCGCCGTGCGCCGGATCGGCGAGCACGTCGTGCAGCAGCACCAGCAGATCGTCGAAATCGCGGATGCCCGAGAGCCGTTTGCGCCGTTCGGTTTCCGCGCGTACCGCGGTGGCGAACGCCACCCGCTCCGCGGCCGGATGGTCCCCGATCTCCTCGTCGGGCACCAGCCGCGCGTGCCGGTCCCCCACGGCCGCGGTCGCCAGCTGATGCGCCTCCTTCACCGTGAACGGGGCCCCGCCGCGCGCGTAGCGAGCCAGGTACAGATCCTCCACCACGTTCGCCACGAGATCCTCGATCCCGTCCACGAGCCGCACCCCGGGATCGTGCTCCCCCGCCAGCCCCAGTTCGTCGAGCATGCGCTGGCAGAAGCTGTGCGTGGTCACGATGGTCCCGGAGTCGAAGTCCGACAGCGCGGCCAGCAGCCGGGCGCGTCGCCGGGCCACCCGGTCCGAATCCCCCTGCGCCAGATGCCGGATCAGCTCGTCGGCGCTGTCCCGCGCGGCGTCCGGGTCGGCCAGCCCCGCCGCGACCGCCACGAACCGGTCGCGGGTCCGTTCCCGCAGTTCCTGGGTGGCGGCCCGGCTGAACGTCACCAGCAGCAGTTCGGAGATGTCGATCCCCGCCTCGGCGACGAACCGCACGGCGAGCCCGACGATGGCATAGGTCTTGCCGGTCCCCGCGCTGGCCTCCAGAACCGTTGTGCCGGTGGGTAGTTCGCCGCAGAGTTCGAACGTGGCACCGCTCGGTGCCGGTTCCTCGGCCACCGGGAACAGTTCCACCGTCTCCGGTTTCGACACGGGGTGGCGATGGGTCGGGCGACGGCGGGGACGGGGCGCCTCGATATCGCTGACGGAGAACAGTTCCTCGGTCACGGGGCCCCCTGGGACTCGTTGGCCAGCAAGGGATTCCAGACCCGGCGGGCCAGGGCGGCGAAGCGGGTGGTCTCGCCGTGCGGGTCGGGCGCGGTCAGCGGCGCGTCGAACTGGTCGAGGCGGGGGGCGGGCCCCCAGACGTAGCGCAGGTAGCGGTCGGTGTGGTCGCCGAAGGGTTTGGGGCCGTTGGGCCCGCCGAGGAATTCCTGTTCGGCGGCGAGGCGGGCGTCCTCGACGCTCGCGCCCTGGCAGCGGCGCTCCGCGTACACCGCCGACGCGGTGGGGGTGATCGGCAGCGGCTCGGTCAGGCCCTCGTCGCGCAGATCGGCCAGATCGCGCAGGATCGCCTGCGCCGCCGCGGCATTCGGGGCGGTGAGGGTGGAACGCCAGGCGGGGCGGTGGAAGCGGCCGCGGCCGATGGTGAGCGCGCGCCAGCTCCGGTCGCGTTCGGTGGCGGCCAGGGCCAGCAGGCGCACCCACGCGGCGAGGCGGTGTTTGGGGGCGAGGCGGGAGAAGGTGGTGCGCACCACCGCGTCGTCGTGCACGTCGGGGACGGTCCCGCTGAGCAGCCGGCCGTCGCCGAGATCGACCAGCACATCGACCGTGCGGGCGGGGATCTCGTGGATCGGGCGCGCCACCCGGACCAGCCGGTCCACGGTGTCCTCGACCTCGCCGAGCACCGCCGCGCCGAGTCCGAACGGGGGCAGGGTGCCGCGCCGCCACTCGGCCGCGCGCAGCGCCGCCGGGTCCGCGCCGTTGAGCCGCGCCGACAGCATGCGCTCGCCCATATTCCATTTGGTGAGGCCGTCGAGTTCGATGGGCAGCCGCTCGTCGATCTCCTCCTCTTCCTCGGGCACGCGGATGCCGAGCCGCTGCCAGAGGAACGCGCGCACGGGATGTTCGGCGAACGAGACCAGTTCGGCCAGTTCGACATCCGAGCGCGCGGGCGCGGCGAGCGGGCCGGGCAGGAAGGCGCGTTCGGGTTGTACGGGGGCGGTGGCCGCGCGGGCGCCCGCGAGGGCGACGGTGTCGAAGCTGAACGGCCGGTCCGCCGCGAAGTCGCGAATGTCGAAGGGCTGCAACGGATGTCGCGTCACCACCCCGTCGAGCGTACCCGTCAGGGCCGACAGTGTGTCGAGGAGTTCGGCGACCGGGATGGCCGGGGGCCGGTGCGCTCCGCTCACCGGGTCCGCGCCGGTGTGCAGCACGATCAGCCGCTCGCGCGCCGCCATGACGGCGTCGAGCAGCAGCTGCCGGTCCTCGCCGCGCGGATCCCGTTCGCCCACAAGGGGTTCGCGCGACAGTACGTCGTCGCCGTCCACGCCGCCCTGCCGGGGGAAGACCTCGTCGTCGAGCCCGAGCAGCACCACCACCCGATGCGGCACCCAGCGCAACGGCGACAGCGCGCACACCGTCAGCTCCCCGGTGCGGAAGTTGGTGCGCGTCCCGCGCCCGGCGAGCCGGTCGCGCAGCAGCGCCGCGATATCGGGCAGGCGCAGCGGCACCGCACCGGCGTGCTCGAGCGCGGTCGCGACCTCCCGGCGGGCCTCCACGCCCTGCCACGACTGCGCGTAGGTGGTGTCGGTGAGCAGGTCCAGCGCGCGGGCGAGCACCTGGGCCCATTCGTGCGCGGGCCGCGCGGAGCCCGCGGGTTCGGCGGGCGTGGGCCCGCGCAGGTCCCGCACGCACACCGCGAGCCGGTCGGTGAACTCCGCGAACCGCCCGGCCAGATCGACGTCCGCGGAGTCGACGTCCTCGAGCGGCAACGCCAGATCGAGCCAGTCCTCGGAGGATTCGCCCGCCGCGACGCCGAGCAGGATGCGGTCGACGGCCGCGTTCAGCGTGTTCTGCGCGAACTCCCCGAGCCCGAACGCGTGCCGCTGTCGCTGCCCGATCCCCCACCGCGCGCCGGTCTCGGCCGCCCACTCCCGCAGCCGCTCGATATCGTCGTCGTCGAAGCCGCACCGGAGGCGCACCGGTTCCGCGGCCGCCAGGTCGAGGACCTGGGTGACCGTCACCCGGCCGTCGGCCAGCCCGAGCAGATCCTCGAGCACCGCCGCCACCGGGTTGCCCTCGCCCGAGGACCGATCCGCCAATCGCACCCGCAGCCCGTGCGCGGGATGCGCCACCGCGCCCGGCTCGCCCTGCCACTGCCCGAACGCCGCCCGCACCAGCGGCGCGAAACCCTCGACGTCCGGGCAGAGCACCACCACGTCCCGGGGTTCCAGCGTGGGATCGGCCGCGAAGACCCCGAGCAGCACCTCCCGCAGCACCTCGACCTGCCGGGCCGGGCCGTGGCAGGCGTGCACCTGGACGGTCCCGTCCACGAGGACCGGATCGGCCACGGGCGGCCAGCGATCCTCGGCCAGCGACGCTTGCAGCTCGGAAAGCAATGTGCGGGAACGGCTTTCGTCCGCGCCGGGGTGATGGACATCGACGGCCTCGACCCCGCGCAGCCGCGCTTGCAGCTCCCGCACGTCCCGGCCCAGCGCCGCCAGCAAGGGATGCGCGACGAGCAGCGCGCTGTCGTCGGCCGCCCGGGGGATCGCCTCGGGCACGGCATCGGACCCGGCGAGTTTCGTCCACAGGGCCGGGCTCGGGTGCGGAAGCCACAGGTGCACCTCGCGATGCGCCGCCAGCGCGGTGAGGACGGCGAGTTGGTCGGTGCTCGGACGCGGCAGGCCGAACAGCGACAGCCGGGGCGGGAGGCTCACGGATTCGGGCCGGGCGCACAGGGTTTCGCACGCCGCGGCCAGACGTTCGGCGGGGCCTGGCGTCGTCATGGTGGCGCGCAGGCGCCGCCACAGCTCCGGTTGCCAGGCCAGATCCTCGGGCAGCGGGTGGCCGCGGCCGTCGGTGTCGCGGCCGGAGGTCCACTCGGTGAGCAGGGCCGGGCGCTGGGTGGCGTAGGAGTCGAAGAGGGCGGCGATCCGGGCGGCCGTGGCGTAGCGGCGGCCCGCGCGATGGGTGGGGCGGTCCCCGTCGCCGAGATGGCGGGCGAGCAGGGCCGCCCACGGTTCGGGCAGCGCCTCGTCGATCACGCGCAGCAATGTCCAGACCAGGCGCTGCGGGGCCCAGGGATCCTCGTCGGCGGGGACGCCGGTGGCCTCGGCGAGCACGTCGGCGACGAGCGCGGCCGGGGTGGGGAAGGCGATGTTCGCCGAAACGCCGTCTCCCGCAACGGCCCCCAGCACCCGGGAGAGTCGCTGGGTGAGCCAGCGCTCGACGCCTTTGGCGGGCACCGCGACGAGTTCGGCCGCGAAGGGATCGTCGAGCGGGGTCGACAGCACAGCCGCGAGCTCGTCGGCGAGCGTCGCCGCCCGCTCGGCTCGGTGGATGTGCAGCGCCATCGGCCGCCTCTCTGCTTCGCCGGTGCCGTCCCCCGCGCCCGCCCGCCGGATGCCCCGTGGTTGCCTGTCGTCGGCCGATCCTACAAACTCGACGGGCCGTGACCCCGGCACGACTCGGACTTTCGGCCACATACCAGGTGGTACGAGACGAGCAACCGCTCCGCAAGACGGCTTCACCAGAGCTTTGCCGACACAGCTGGACAAATACCAAATTTTCAGCAACACAACAGAATCCGCGCGAACCTCCCGGGCATCCCCTCGTCCGCGATTCGCCTCCGCGTGTCAGCCCGAATGCCGGGCGAGCGTGTGCCACAGTGCTCTGCGAGGCAACGGGAGAAGCGTTTTCGAAAGGCTGGTTCGGTTCATGACAGCGACGGTGACACCCCTGATGCCCCGATCCGGGTTCACGGTCCGCAGAGTCGGCGAGCGCTGGGAGCTGGTGAACTCCCGCCACTACGGCCGCACCGTCGTCCTGCACGCCTGGCCCCGGGATCGGCACACGGAGGCGTTCGAGCACTGCTACCGGCTCAACGGCCGCAGCGTCGAGGAACTCCAGGCCGCCTTCCGCTGAGGTTCCGTTCGCCTCGCGCCCCCGATGGCCGAAAACCGCTGTGCCGCAACAAACTTTGGTTCATCCCGGATCGGGGGGCGGGGCGTGCGGGTCCGGAACCTTTGCTATTGTCACTTTTCGTGCGTTATCCACGCGGCGCCGCGCGCGCCACCCGACCCACGCGCATGGCCGCCGGCGCCTGCGCCGCCGCCGTCGTCTTCCTCGCGGGCGCGCCCGCCCTCCAGGCCGGTCCGGCCGGTGCGGTCCCGATGCGGACCGAGGGGTGCGCCGAGGGCTTCGACTGCGATATGACCAGCCGCATCCAACGGGTCGACGCCTACCTGTCCGGGCGTCCCGGCGTCGTCGGCTACGTGGTCCGCGACCGCGTCACCGGGGCCGTGCACAGCAACGGCAACGCCGACACCCCGTTCTGGACGGCCTCGACCATCAAACTGGCCATCGCCGAGGATCTGCTCAACCGCGCCCGCGTCGGCGCGATCGTGCTGACCCCGGAGGATCGCGGGCTCATGGAGTCCATGCTCGCCACCTCGAACGACAACGCGGCCGACGTGCTGTGGAACAAGTTCTCCGGCCCGGACCACCAGGCGTTCAACAACGCCTTCCGCGCCAACGGCATGACCTCGCTGACGCCGTTCCCCCCGGCCAACGGCCGCGCGTTCCCGGACTGGGGTTTCCAGCAGTGCACCCCGGCCGATCTGGACCGGCTGATGAACAATGTGCTCGACCGCATGCACCCCGACGACCGCTCCTACCTGCTCGACCGGATGCGCCACGTCGACACCAACCAGCACTGGGGCGTGTGGGGCGCGGGCGCGGGCATGCGGCCCGGCCTGAAGAACGGCTGGTCCGACGAGCAGGGCGGCTGGGTGGTCAACTCGGTCGGCTTCGCGGGCCCCGACGAGCGCTACACCCTGGGCATCATGAACTTCCTGGGCGACCAGGGCGGGTACACCGACGGCGAGCAGACCACCACCCGGGTGGCCGAGATCCTGTTCTCCGGCCGCTGATCCGTGCAGGATGCGTGACGGCGGAAATCCTGTTCTCCGGCCGCTGAGCGGATTCAGCGGCGGCGCAACGACATCGGCGCGCCGTCGCGCGGGAACGGGATGGTGGTGAATCCCCACGGCATGAGGTAGTCGTCGGGGACGCGCCACTCGTAGTCGCGGACCATGGCGGCGATGACGGCCTTCACCTCGAACATGCCGAAGTGCATGCCGATGCACTTGTGCGCGCCCGCGCCGAACGGCATCCAGGCCAGCCGGTGCGACTTGTCCTCGCGGCGCGACTCGGCGAACCGTTCGGGATCGAAACGCTGTGGGCGCGTCCACAATTCGGGCAGCAGGTGGTTCATGCCGTAGGAGACGTCGACCTGCACGCCCGCGGGCACGAAATGTCCGGCGATCTCGGTGTCGCGCACCGCCCGGCGCACCAGGCCCGGCACCGGCGGCACCAGGCGCAGGCACTCCTTGATCACCAGATCCAGATCGCGCAGCCGATCCAGATCCGCAATGGTCGGCGCGCCGTCGGTCGCCTCGGCCAGCGCGAGCGCCTCGGCCCGCACCCGCCGCTGCCAGTCCGGATGACGGCCCAGATAGTAGGCGACCGTGGTGGCGGTGGTCGTCGTCGTGTCGTGCGCGGCCATGATCAGGAAGATCATGTGGTTGACCACGTCGGCGTCGGAGAACACCGCGCCGTCCTCGGTGCGGGCGTGGCACAGCGCGGAGAAGAAGTCCGAACCGTCCGACGCGCGCTTGGCCGGGATCATGCGGGTGAAGTACTCCTCGAGCACCGCGCGCCCGCGCAGCCCCGCCCGCCACGCACTGCCCGGCACCGGCCGGCGGATCAGTGCCAGGGCCGCGTGCGTGCAGTCGAGGAACGCCGCGCCCAGCCGCTTGCGCTCCGGACCCGCGTGCACGCCCATGAACGTCTCCGCGGCGATCTCGAGGGTCAGATCCTTGATCGTGGGATACAGCCGGACCGTGCGTTCGGTGCCGGGCACCCAGCGCGCGATGGCCGCGTCGACGACCGGCGCGAGGTGGGCCAGATGCGCCTCGAGGCGGTCGCGGGTGAACGCCTGCTGCATGATCCGCCGATGGAACATGTGCTCGTCGAACTCGAGCAGCAGCAGGCCGCGGCCGAAGAACGAGCCGATGTAGTAGTCCCAGCCCTGCCCGAAGTCGTTGCGGCGCTTGCCGATCACCTCGTCGACGGCCTCCGGCCCGGTGACGAAGACGTGGTCGACGCCGAGCGCGCGGCTCACGCTCACCGGGCCGTAGCGGCGGTAGCGGTCCACCATCTCGGCCGGACCCCAGCGCAGATAGTGCAGCGTGCGGCCGACGACGGGCAGGCCGTCGTCGCCGCGGACCACGCGCAGCGCGCTGCCGGGCGGCGGCGCGGCGAGGGTGCGCTCGCGGACCGGGACCCGGCGCAGGAGGCGATCGATCGGATGCCGGTCGGGGATCTCGAACAGATCGATGTTCTCCCGGTCGGCACCGGGGTCCACGATGACCATGACCAACACCCTCCGTCAAAAGTACAGCTTGTACATTACCGGTAGGGTGAGGGCTGTGACAAGCAACACAACGCGGCAGCGCGGCCGGCCCCCGGGCCCGCCCCGGGATCCGGCGGTCCGGCGCGCGGAGATCCTCGACGCCGCCGAACGGGTCGTCGCCCGCACCGGGACCTCCCTGACCATCGCGGAGGTGGCGACCGAGGCCGGGTACGCGCGCACGGCCGTGTACGCGGTCTTCCCCGATCTGCCCGCGCTCGTCGACGGGCTGGCCGAACGGCACATGGAGGCGATCATCGCCGCCGCCGACGCGATCCTCGCCCGTCCGCTGCCGGGCCGGGAGTTGTTGCGCGCCTTGGTCGAACTGATCTCCGACTTCGTGGACCGCAATCCCGGGCTGCATCACCTGCTGATGCAGCGGCTGCAATCCGACGACGGCCACGGCCGCCCGTTCTTCGCCCGGTCCGCGGACTGGGCCACCGGCGTGTTCGACCGGATGCTGCGCGCGATCGACGCCGATCCCGCGCCCGCGCGGGTGTGGGCGACCGCGACGGTCGGCGCGATCACCATGTCCGCCGAGGAATGGGGGCGGCATCGCGACCGCGATCGGGCGGAGTTCGTCGACCGGCTCACCGCGTTCCTGTGGCCGCCGCTGGCCGGGGTCGGGCTGGATCGTTTCGTGGGACCGCTCGGCGGACTCGCCGATCCCCGATCGAAATGACTCGAAGTGGGTATGCCGACTACCGTTGGACGAGTCCTGGAACGAAATGGTGGGGCAGAGGAGCGAAGATGGCCACACAGACTGTCGAGAACCGGCGCCATCGCGTGGTGGTGATCGGATCCGGCTTCGGCGGTTTGTTCGCGTGCAAGCATCTGCGGCACGCGGATGTCGACGTCGTGCTGATCTCGAAGACCTCCACGCACCTGTTCCAGCCGCTGCTGTACCAGGTCGCCACCGGCATCCTGTCCACGGGCGAGATCGCGCCCGCCACCCGGATCGTGCTGCGCAAGCAGCAGAACACGCAGGTGATCCTGGGCGAGGTGTACGGCATCGACCTGACGGCCAAGACCGTCACCTCGCGGCTGCTCAACGAGGACACCGTCACCCCGTTCGACAGCCTCATCGTCGCCACGGGCGCGCAGCAGTCCTATTTCGGCAACGACCGCTTCGCCACCTACGCGCCGGGCATGAAGACCATCGACGACGCGCTGGAGTTGCGCGCGCGCATCCTCGGCTCGTTCGAGGAGGCCGAGGTCGCCAAGACGCAGGAGGAACGCGACCGGTTCATGACCTTCGTGGTCGTGGGCGCGGGCCCCACCGGCGTCGAATTGGCCGGGCAGATCGCCGAACTCGCCGACCGCACCCTGGTGGGCTGCTTCCGCAACATCGATCCGCGCGACGCCCGGGTGGTGCTGCTCGAGGGCGCGGGCGCGGTGCTCGCGCCGATGGGCCCCAAGCTCGGCGGGATCGCGCAACGCCGGCTCGAGAAGATGGGCGTGGAGATCCAGCTCAACGCCATGGTCACCGACGTCGACGCGCGCGGGGTGGTCGTCAAGGACAAGGACGGCAGCCAGCGCCGCATCGAGGCCGCGTGCAAGGTGTGGTCGGCCGGCGTGCAGGCCAGCGAACTGGGCAAGCTGATCGCGGATCAGTCCGACGGCGCCGAGGTGGACCGGGCCGGGCGGGTGATCGTCGAACCGGATCTCACGGTGAAGGGCCAGCCGAACGTCTTCGTGGTCGGCGACCTCATGTCCGTGCCGGGCGTGCCCGGTCAGGCGCAGGGCGCGATCCAGGGCGCGACGTACGCGGCCAAGCAGATCAAGGCCGAGGTCGAGGGCAAGCAGACGCCGCAGCAGCGCAAGCCGTTCCACTACTTCAACAAGGGCAGCATGGCCACCATCTCGCGGTTCTCCGCGGTGGCGCAGGTCGGCAAGCTCGAGTTCGGCGGGTTCATCGCGTGGCTGATGTGGCTGGTGCTGCATCTGTACTACCTGATCGGCTACCGCAGCCGGGTGGTCACGGTGTTCCAGTGGTTCGTGGCCTTCCTCGGCCGCAATCGCGGGCAGATGGCCGCCACCGAACAGTGGGTGTTCGCGCGGTTGGCGCTCGAGGCCCTCAACGGCAACGAGTCCGATCAGCGCGAGGTGCGCGACGAGTTGGGCGAAGGGGCCACGGAGGCAAGCAAATCCGCCGCCAACCAGACGCCGAGTCCGTCTGCGGGCCGACGCGCGGTCTGACTTCCCGAGCATCAGCGAGCGAGGCCGGAGTCCCGAGGCAGGGCTCCGGCCTTTCTCGTGTCCCGGTTCGCCGACAGTGGCTAATTGCCAGCTATACCAAGACATTTCGACCGGTTCGGCTTTCCACCCATCCGGAGCCCCCACGGATCCGAATGCATGGCGTCGACACATCCCAGTAAGAAAGGTCGTTATGGCCGCAGGTAAGCACAGAGCCCCGAATCCACACCGGCAACGGGTGAGCACCGCCGTCGCGGCGGGTGCGGTTCCGCTGGTTTTGGCCATCGTCGGCAGCGGGACGGCGCAGGCCGCCCCCGCCGAGTCGAACGCGGCGGCGGCGCAGGACGCCCCGGCGCAGTGGCCCGCCGTCGAGGCGCCCAACGTCCAGCCGTACGAGGGCCTGAACATCCCGGACGACACCTACAGCTCTCTCCAGACGGCGCGGGCCATGCCGAGTCGTTCGTATCTGGCGCCCGTCGGGGTGCTGCACCCGCCGGGGCCCGTCGCTCCGGTGCCGCCGATCGCGCCGCCGCCCAACAAGTTCCGCTTCGGCGACGTCCAGGTCGACGTGCCCGCGGGCATGGACCGCGAACAGGCCATCGAGATCAACGATCAGGCCGCGCAGACCGAGGCCAACCTCGCGACGTTCCTGGACTCGATGGGCATGGAGCGCAGCCGCTCCGACCGGATCGCGGGTCAGACCGTCGGCACGGCCGCCCAGGGCGCGATCGCGGGCGCGGCCATGTCGACCCCGATCGCGGCCACCAGCGCGCTCGTCGGCGGTGTGGTCGGCCTCGTCGTCGGCCTGCCGTTCATGCCGGTCGGCGTCGTCGCGGGCCCGGTCCTCGGGGCCGCCATGGGCGCGAGCGTGATCGCCGTCCCGGCCGCCGCGGTGGGCGCCGCCGCGGGTGCGGTGGTCGGCGCGGTCAACGCGTTCAACGCTCCCCCGCGCGTGGTCGGGGACTGATCGACGCACGAACGGGCGGGAGGCGGCGTTTCCGGCGGCCTCCCGCCTTTCGTGTGTTCGGGACCGAGGGTCAACCGACGGGGGTCAGGGCGGTGGACGTCCTCGTGTAGAGGCTCCCCCCGGCGGCGAGGGGCAGGCGGGCCGCCGTGAGGCCCGTGGTCTCGGCGGGACGGTCGTCCGGGTAGCGGAGTTCGCTCTCCAGGGCGCGAGGGGCGGCGAGGGGGTCGTCGGTCGCGGTGTCCGCGCCCAGTTCGAGGCGATGGCGGAGCAGCGGGACGTCGCCGATGTCGGCGGTGAATTCGCCTGTCCAGCAACCGGATTCCTCGCCGGAACGGCCGATCTGGACGCGTTCGCGCAGGCGCACGCGGGCGCGGTCGGCGAGGGTCAGGCGGGTGCGGCTCTCATGGTCCGCGCCGCCCGCGACCACCGTCGGTTCCGGATCGAAATCCAGTTCGCCGCCGATCTCGAAGGTCCAGTGCGCCACGGACTTCCGCGTGATCCGTCCCGGGAGGGCGAGGGTGGCGGCGACCGAGCGGACGATCAGGCGCGCCCCGGGCTCGACGACGACGGTGACGAACACCTCGTCGCCGCCGAGCGGGGTCGCGGCCGTGCCGATCAGGTGCACCGTGTCGGGTCCGGTGCGCCGGGCCGCCAGGCCGCCCGCGGCGTGAATGTCGGGCAGCAGGCCGGGGCGGGCGTGGATGCGGAGGTCAGTGCGCAACCGCGACGCTCGCGTCGGGTCCGGCGGCGTCGCGTTCGGCGACCACGCGCAGCTGGTCGCGGACCCACTCCAGGACGGGGGTGGCGGCCGGATCCTCGGTCAGGGAGGTGAACACGAACGGGCGGCCCTCGCGCACCGCCGACGAATCCCGGTCCATCACAGCCAGATCCGCGCCCACCAGCGGGGCCAGATCCGTCTTGTTGATGACCAGCAGATCCGAATAGGTGACGCCCGGCCCGCCCTTGCGCGGCACCTTGTCGCCGCCCGCCACGTCGACCACGAAGATCTGCACGTCGATCAGGCCCGAGGAGAAGGTGGCGGTCAGGTTGTCGCCGCCGGATTCGACCAGGATGAGATCCAGCGGCGGATTGGCCTCGACGAGATCGTCGATGGCGTCCAGATTGGCGGTGATGTCGTCGCGGATCGCGGTGTGCGGGCAGCCGCCGGTCTGCACGGCGGTGATGCGCTCGTCCGGCAGCACGGCGTGGCGGCGCAGGAAGTCGGCGTCCTCGGTGGTGTAGATGTCGTTGGTCAGCACGGCCAGCGACAGCTCTTCGCGCAGCTGCCGGCACAGCGCGGCGACGAGCGCGGTCTTGCCCGAGCCGACCGGGCCGCCGATCCCGATCCGCAGCGGCTCGCCGGGGATGCGCTCGCGCTTGGGCCGATCGTGGGCGTGGTCGTGCGGCTCGCCGTCGATCAGATGGGGGGGCATGGGGGTTCCTTTCTCCGAGGTGTCACGAGGCGAACAGCGGCATGTCCCGGCGCACGTGCCGCTCGGCGAGCACGTCCTGCAACGGATCCGACAGGGCCGCAAGCCCTTTCACCGCCAGCGCGGCGGTCTCGTCGCACAGCGGGGCCAAGCGCACGGTGCTCGCGGCCACGGCCGCGGGATCCAAGGCCAGCAACCGCTGCGCGGCCGTGGCCGCCCCGGTCATGGTGGTGTAGACGACCACCCCCGCGATCTGCTCCGGCGTCGCGTCCGCGACCCGCCCCACCGCCCCGAACACCGTGGACAGATGCGGCCGCGCCCCCACTACGCGCCAATCATGGTGTGGCCATACGTGTTTCGCCAACCGCACCAGCCCGCGCCCCTGGGCCCGCGACGCCGCCCGCGCGGCCGGGGCGGGCGTGCGCGCGTCGGCCTCCGATTCGGCCCGCCCGCACGCCAACTCGCCCGCGCACACCGCCGCCGCCAGCGAGGCCGCGACCAATCCGGCGGTGCGCACCCGCCGCGCGAGGTACAGCTCCACCGACGCCGCGTCCCGCACCACCCCCGACGCGATCGCCTCCTCCACCCCGCCCGAATGCACATGCCCCCCGATCGGCAACCGCGAATCGGCCAGCGTCAGCAACACCGCCAGACTCATCGCCGCCACACCCGATCACCCACGCCCCGATCCTAAGCGGCTCGGCGGACATCGGCCGAGCGGGGCGCGACCAGCGCCACCACCGCCATCACGGCCAGCAGGCCCGCGCCCACCGTCGTGGCCGCGTGCATGCCGGTGACGAACGCCTCGCGCGCCGCGCGCACCAGCCCGGTGTCGGATCCGGCCCGCTCCACGGTCTCCCCCAGCGTCGAGGCGAACTCCCCGCCGGACCGGAACACCAGCGCCGCAAGCGAACCCAGCAGCGACAACCCCAGCGCATTGCCCAGTTCGAAACTGGTTTCGGAGATCCCCACCGCCGAACCCGCCCGCTCCGGGGGCACCGAGGACACCGAGACCTCCGACACGAGCGTGAACATCACCCCGTACCCGAGCCCCGCGATCGTCGAACCGGCCACGTACCAGCCGACGCCGCCGTCCACGCCGAGCCCCAGCAGCAGCAGGTTGCCGAGCGCCGCCGCGCCCAGCGCCAGCACGAACGCCGCCCGCGCCCCCAGCCGCCGCGCCACCCGCGCCCCGCTCATCGAGCACGCGAACACCACCGCCGCCTGCGGAATCCCGAGCACCGCCGCGGCCAGCGCGTCGCGCCCGGTCACCGATTGCAGATACACGCTGGTGAGATAGCTCATCCCCGCGAGCGACATCATCCCCACGGTCGAGGATCCGATCGCCACCGAGAACAGCCCGCGCCGGAACAGCGACAGATCAACCAGTGGCTCGTCGAGCACCCGCTGCCGCCGCACGAACGCCACGAGCACGACCACCCCGACCACGGCCGCCAGCACCGCCGCGACATCGACGCCCGAGGCCGCCGCCCGCTTCACCCCGTACACCACCGGCAGGATGCCGCCGATCGACAGCGCCACGCTCGGCAGATCCAGCGGCCCGCGCCCCGAGCGCTGCTCCGGCAGCACGAACGGCCCCAGCACCAGCAACACCAGCAGCACCGGTGTATTGATCAAAAACACCGCGCCCCACCAGAATTGGTGCAGCAGCAGCCCACCCAGAATCGGCCCGACCGCCGAACCCCCGGCGAAGAACGCCGTCCAGATCCCGATCGCCGTCCCGCGCGCCCGCGGCTCCGGGAACAGCACCGACACCAGCGACAGGCTCGACGGCAGCAAGGTCGCCCCGCCCACCCCCATCAGCGCCCGCGCCGCGATGAGCACCGCCGGATTCGGCGCGAACGCCGCCAGCACCGAGGCCGCCCCGAACACCGACGCGCCCGCGAGCAGGATGGTCCGCCGCCCGATCCGGTCACCGAGATTGCCCATGGTGATGAGCAGGCCCGCGATGAGGAAGCCGTAGATGTCGAGGATCCAGAGTTGTTCGGTCGCCGTGGGATCCAGCGCGGAGGTCAGCGTAGGCATGGCCAGGAACAGCACCGACATGTCCATCGACACCAGCAGCACGGGCAGGATCAGCACGGCCAGACCGAGCCGGGCGCGCCGAGGGACCGCGATCTCGCGGGTATCGATGCCCGTCATCACCTATCCTTTCCGAGTCGCGTACAACGTACGCACGATGGGCTCGTACAGCGTACGCACCCCCGGCGGGAAAACGAAAGCGAGTTGTTCCGAATGACCGAGCCGAAGCTCACCCGCGCGGCGATCGTCGACACGGCGATCGCGCTGGCCGACGAGGCCGGGCTGGACGCGCTGTCGATGCGCCGCATCGCGGAGCGGATGGGGGTGGGCGCGATGTCGCTGTACCGGCACGTCCCGAACAAGGACACCCTGCTGGCGGAGATGACCGACGAGATCGCGCGGCGGCATCCCTATCCGGCGCCCGAGGCGGGCTGGACGTGGCGCGATCGGGTGCGGGTGGCCGCGGAGATCGATTGGATGCTCTACCAACATCATCCGTGGGTGCTGTTCACCTTCGCGGTGCCGCGCTACAACTTCGGCCCGTCGAGCCTGGCGTGCCTGGCCTGGCTGGTGGAGGGGTTCGGCGAGGTCACCGCGGATCCGCGCGAGGCGACCCGGATGTCGCTGTCGGTGTGGAGTTACATCGCGGGCATCGCGCTGCAACAGGTCAGCGCCGCGCTGCTGGCCCGCCGCGACGGCGAGCAGGAGGAGTCGAGTTTCCGCGCCCTGCTCGACGGCCGCCCGCGCTTCCCCACCCCCGAATCCCTGCTGCCGCTCGAGGGCAGCGGGCGCGGCGATCTGCTCGATCCCGAACAGCTGCTCTACTCCGGATTGGCCGCGCTGTGCGACGGATTCGCGCGGGAGCGATGAATTCGGCCGTCCCGCACGGTCTGTAGAGATGCACCGCGTGCGGCGTCGCATCCTCTGCGCGCACGCACGCCCCGCTGTCCTGAAGGAGATGCCCGGATGTCCCACGCCTTCGCCGTCGGCGCGCCCTGCTGGTTCGACGTCACCGCCCCCGATATCGAGGCGGCCGCCGCGTTCTACGGGGAATTGTTCGGCTGGTCGGCCCGGCTCGCGGATCCCGCGCAGGGTAATTACGCCGTGCTGACCCAGGACGGCGCGCGGGTCGCGGGCATCGCGTGCGCGACCGCACCCGATGGCGGCGTCAAGCCGTCGGCGTGGCTGCCCTACTTCTCGGTCGCCGATCTCGGGCCGACCGTGGCGGCCGCGACGGCCGACGGCGCAACGGTTCTCGCCGAGCGCGTCGAGATCCCCGGCGAGCTGGAGTTCGCGATCCTCGCCGACCCCGCGGGCGCGGCCTACGGCCTGTCGCGTCTGGACGCCCATCCCGGCACCGAGCGCTTCGGCGCGCCGGGCAATCCGGTGTGGGTGCAGTACACCGCGACCGGGGCGCCCGCCGACGCGATGGCCCACTACGCCCGGGTGCTGGGCTGGATCCACCGCGACGCCGCATGGGAGACCTCGGTCGACAAGCCGTATCAGGCCCTGACCACGAGCGCGGGCGGTCGCGAATTCGGCGGCGCGGCGGCCGCGCGGCCCGGCGAACCGGCCCCGGCCTGGGCGGTCACCTTCCACGTCACCGACTGCGACGCCACCGCCGCCCGCGCCGTCGACCTCGGCGGCACGATCGTCCAAGCGCCGCACGACAATCCGGGCCCGTCGCGGCTGGCGGTGCTCGCCGATCCGAACGGGGCGTCGTTCGCGCTCATGGCCTTCGGCGGCTGACCGCCGCGCTCACTCGGTGACCAGCGCGAAGGCGAAACCGTCCCAGCCCTTCGCGCCCACGGTCTGCACCGCGCTCGCGTCCAGGCGCGGTTCGGCGGCGAGCAGTTCGAGTACCTCGCGGCTGGCGGCAGCGGCGGCATCGTCGCTCGCGGTGTCGACGAGCGCGCCGTGCCGCACCACATTGTCGACGACGATCACCGAACCCGGGCGGGTCAGCCGCAGCGCCCAGCGCACGTAGTGCGAGTTGTTGACCTTGTCGGCGTCGATGAACACCAGATCGAACGGTTCGGGTCGCTCGTCGGCGAGCACCGGCAGGGTGTCCAGCGCCGCGCCCACCCGGATCTCCACCCGATCCCCGACGCCCTTGCGGTCCAGGTTCGCCCGCGCGACCTCCGCGTGCCGCGGCGCGAACTCGAGCGTCACCACCCGCCCCTCGGGCCCGACCGCCCGCGCCAGCCACAGCGTGCTGTACCCGCCGAGCGTCCCGATCTCGAGCACCCGCCGGGCCCGGATCGAGCGCGCGAGCAGCGACAGGAACTTCCCCTGCGCGGGCGAGACGTCGATGTGCGGCAGCCCGGCCGCCGAATTCGCTTGGAACACATCGGAATCCGCGTCCCCGATGAGGGTGTCCACCAGATAGTCGTCGACCTCGGTCCATGCGGCATCAGTCATACCGTCGAGTCTGCCACCCCGCTCAGAACAGGAAGTACCGCTGTGCCATCGGCAGTTCGGTCGCGGGTTCCTCGGCCCACACCTCGCCGTCGACGCGGACGGTGAAGGTGTCGGGGTCGACCTCGATGCGGGGCATGGCGTCGTTGAGCGGGAGGTCGGCCTTGCCGCGCTTGCGCACGTTCGCCACGGGCACGAGTCGGCGGTTCACGCGCAGTCGGTCGGCCAGGCCCGCCACCAGGGCGTGCTCGGACACGAAGTGGACCGAGGTGTAGGCGGCCACGAGGGGGGCGGCCCCGAACATCGGGCGCGGCAGCACCGGCTGCGGGGTGGGGATGGAGGCGTTCGCGTCGCCCATCGCGGCCCACGCGATCGCGCCGCCCTTGAGCACCGCGTGCGGGCGGACGCCGAAGAAGGCGGGCTCCCACAACACCAGATCGGCGAGCTTGCCCACCTCGACCGAGCCGACCTCGTGGTCGAGCCCGTGGGTGACGGCCGGGCAGATGGTGTACTTCGCGACGTAGCGCCGCACCCGGTTGTTGTCGGCCGGGCCGTCGCCGGGCAGCGCACCCCGGCGGCGTTTCATCACGTGCGCGGTCTGCCAGGTCCGCATGATCACCTCGCCGATGCGGCCCATCGCCTGCGAGTCCGAGCCGATCATGGAGATCGCGCCCAGATCGTGCAGCAGATCCTCGGCCGCGATCGTCGAGGGCCGGATGCGGCTCTCGGCGAAGGCCAGATCCTCCGGGATCGCGGGGTTGAGGTGATGGCACACCATGAGCATGTCCAGATGCTCGTCCAGGGTGTTGACCGTGTGCGGCCGGGTCGGATTCGTCGAGGAGGGCAGCACGTTCGGGTGCGCGGCGACGGTGATGATGTCGGGTGCGTGCCCGCCGCCCGCGCCCTCGGTGTGATACGAGTGGATGGCCCGCCCGCCGATCGCGGCGAGGGTGTCCTCGACGAAGCCGGCCTCGTTGAGGGTGTCCGAGTGCAACGCCACCTGCACCCCGGACGCGTCGGCGACGGTGAGGCAGGCGTCGATGGCGGCGGGGGTGGTGCCCCAGTCCTCGTGCAGCTTGAATCCGCCCGCGCCGCCGCGCAACTGCTCCCACAGCGCCTCGGACCGCACGGTGTTGCCCTTGCCCAGCAGCAGGATGTTCACCGGCCAGCCGTCGGTGGCCTCGAGCATCCGGCCCAGATGCCACGCGCCCGGGGTGACGGTGGTGGCCTTACTGCCCTCGGCGGGTCCGGTGCCGCCGCCGATCATGGTCGTGATGCCCCCGGCGAGCGCCTCGTCGAGCAGCTGCGGGCAGATGAAGTGCACATGGGTGTCGATGCCGCCCGCGGTGACGATGCGCCCGTTGCCGGAGATGATCTCCGTCGACGGGCCCACCACCAGATCCGGGTGCACGCCGTCCATGATGTCCGGATTACCGGCCTTGCCGATGGCGACGATGCGCCCGTCGCGAATCCCGATGTCCGCCTTGATGATTCCCCAGTGATCGATGATCACCGCGCCGGTGATGACGGTGTCCGGGGTGCCCTCGGCGCGGGTGGCGCGGGCCTGGCCCATGGATTCGCGCAGCACCTTGCCGCCGCCGAAGACCGCCTCGTCGCCCGCCAGACCCGGTCCGCCGCTGCGGTCCTCGGTGATCTCGACGATCAGATCGGTGTCGGCCAGGCGGATGCGGTCCCCGGCGGTGGGGCCGAACAGCTCGGCGTAGCGGGCGCGGGAGAGTTCGGCCATCAGGCGTCCAGCTTTCCGGGAGGGTCGAGGGAGATGCCGTGCACCTCGCGGGCGCCGCGCAGCGGGACCAGCGAAACCCGTTGTCCCAGACCGGGTTCGAAGCGCACCGCGGTGCCCGCGGGGATGTCGAGGCGGCGGCCGTGGGCGGCGGCGCGGTCGAACCGCAGCGCCGCGTTGGCCTGCGGGAAGTGCACGTGGCTGCCGACCTGCACGGGCCGGTCGCCGGTGTTGACCACGTCCAGTTCGAGGCGGTCGGCGCCGGGGTTGATCTCGATCGGGTCGTCGCCGCAGAGGTACTCACCGGGAATCATGGTCGCGCCCTAGCCGATCGGATGGTGGACGGTGACGAGTTTGGTGCCGTCCGGGAAGGTCGCCTCCACCTGGACGTCGGGAATCATCTCCGGCACGCCGTCCATGACGTCGGCGCGAGTGAGCACCGTGCGCCCCGAGGCCATGAGCTCGGCGACGGTGCGGCCGTCGCGCGCGCCCTCGAGCACGTGATCGGTGATGAGCGCGATCGCCTCGGGGTGATTGAGCTTGAGCCCGCGGGCCCGCCGCCGTCGCGCGAGTTCGGCCGCGTAGCTGAGCATCAGCCGTTCCTGTTCGTGCGGCGACAGTCGCATCCACGCTCCTCACGCTCTCGCAATGGTGTGCGCGACATTCTGGCACGCGCGCACCGGCGGGGCGCGACGAGCGCGCTCAGGGGGCACTCGTGCCGCTCGGCCCGCGGCGAGATTCCGCGACCGCGTTCCGCTTTCCACTCAGCCCGCGGCGAGATTCTGCAACCGCACCTGCCCGCGGGCCACGACGCGATCCTGCTCGTCGGTGATCACCACCTGCCACAGCTGCTGGGAGCGGCCGCGGTGCACGGGTTCGGCGACGCCGCGCAGCACGCCCTCGCGGACCGCGCGCAGGAAGTCGGTGTTGTTGTTGACCCCGACGACGGTGCCGCGCTCGCCGTACCAGGCGCCCGCGCCGACGCTGGCGAGCGTCTCCACCACCGTGCAGTACACCCCGCCGTTGACGATCCCGGCGGGCTGATGCTGCTGCGGCGAGACCGCCCACTGCGCCGCCACCCGGTCCGGGCCGAGCTCGGTGAACTTCAATCCGATGAGGTCGGTGAAGGTGCCCTCGGAGAGACGGGTCATGAGCTCGGGCGTCATATCCGCCAGCGAGCGGACCTCGGGCCGATCGTGCGCTGTCATGACAAGACAGTCGCACAGCAGGTCGCGGCGGCCCTGCCCGGGTGTCCTCCGGTAGCGAAACGCGCTGCGCCCGGGACGGATTCGGCCCAGAATGTCGGCATGGCCGTACCCCTCCCCGACGACCGCCACGCCCTGCGAGTGCCGCCCGACGACGCCGAGGTCGAGTGGACCACCCGCGGGATCATCGCCGCGGTCACCGGACCCGGCGGTCTCACGCAGCTGCAACGGTTGCTGATCGCCGCGGTCATCCGCTCGCTCACCGGCCGCGAACTCGACGTGCCCGCCCTCGAGGCCGATCTCGCCCGCGCGCCCCTCACGCCCGAGGCGTTCGCCCACGGCCTGGCCCGCCGCGATCTCGCCTACCGCGGCCGGACGGTGCAGATCATGGTGCTCGCGCAGTTGGTGCTCGACCCGCCCGTGCCCGAGGTGGCCCGGCAGGTGGCCCGGTTCGCGGCCGAGCTGTCGGTGCACGACGACCTCGAGGCGGTGCTGGCCGAACAGGTCGAGACGGGTCGGCGCCTGGTCGGCATGGATTTCGACCGCAACGGCTACCTGCGCGATTTCGATCCGGCGACCGCCCCGCACCTGCACGTGTCGAGCGCGCTGAACGAACCGTGGTCCCCGGTGGAGAACGATCCCGCCCTCGCGGCGCGCTGGGAGTCGTTGGGCGCGTTGCCCTCCGGCACCCTCGGTCGCGGCGTGCACGACTTCTATCGGGCGCGCGGGTTCGCCTTCCCGGGCGCGCCCGGGTCCGCGCCGCCGCTGCTGGCCCAGCACGACTGGGTGCACGTGCTCGCCGACTACGGCACGCGGGTGGAGTCGGAGATCGAGGTGTTCGCCTTCATCGCGCGCGCCAACGACGACCTGCCCGCGTTCTCGTTGCTGGCCATGGTGATCGGGCTGTTCGAGACCGGACAGCTGGCCACGGGTGCGGGCCTGTTCCAGGCCGACCGCGGCCACCTGTCGCAGCCGGGCATGACCGTGCGCATGGCCGACGCGCTGCGGCGCGGGGCGTTGTGCCGGGGCAGTATCGACTTCCTCGCGCTGGACTGGTTCGCGCTGGCCGATCGGCCGGTGGACGTGGTGCGCGGCGAGGTCGAGTTGCCGCCCAAGGACGCCACGGCCGTGCGCGCGGGCAGTGTCGGGCCGTGGGATCGCGGCGGCATCAGCCCGTTCCAGGCGAACGCCGGGCGGCAGCTGGCGGCGGCGCAGGGCCGGGAGTACCGGGGGCCGGAGGTGTGAGAGACGATGCGGCGGGCCCCACCACGAAGGTGGAACCCGCCGCGGCACAGGATCGGGAGTCGACCGCAGCCCTCGGGACTCGACACGATCCGAACGCCGAGATCAGTTTAGGGCAGCCTTACCTGACAAAGCAAGGGCGACGGACCGGCATGCCGAGGTCGTGCATCGCCGCCAGCAACGCCCGCCCCCGCTCCGCGCCCGCGACGGTCGAGGTGCCCGCCAGCTCCGGCACATAGGTCGCCGCCCCGGTCACGGCCTCGGCGACCAATTGCCAGAACCGTCGCGCGCTCAGCGCCGCGCAGCGGGACACGCTGTGCCGCACCAGGCTCAGCGCGGCCGCGCAGCGATGCGCCAGCCACACCGCCATCGCGCGCTCGCAGGGCAGCACGACCACGCCCGGCTGCCCGGCGAGCCGATCGCCCGCCACCACGCGAATCGTGGTGTCCGACAGGCCCGCCCAGTCGATGCCACCGTCGTTGTCGGTGTGCACCCACAGATTCTCGAGCCCCGGATCCCAGGCGCGCCCTTGCGAAACCCACAGCGCCGCAACGCGTCCCACGATCGCGTGGATCAACGCGGTCGCCACCACCTCGGCGGCGATGCCGGCGCTGGTCATCTCCGCGGCGTGGCGGCGGTACATGACCTCCACGCGGCCCTCGCGCGCGCCCTCGGCCACCCGCCACCAGCGGCGGCGTCCCTGCTCGGCCATAACGGCCACGGCGTAGACCCGCGGATGCCCCGGTTGCAGCGCGCGCAGGGTCGCGCTCACCCCGTCGAAGGCCGCCTCGGCGCGGCGGGCCGGGCAGGCGGTCATCGGTTCGGCCATCGAACCTCCTCGTCGATCGGTGATGCTGCGGATATGCGAACTTAGGTAAGCCTTACCACATCGCGCGGGCGCGCCGGTATGAAAAATCCCACACAGCTACCGGCCGGTTACGACATCCAGTAGTACGCATATGTGTCGTTGCCTCCGTAAGCTGGTGGGATGGCAGGTCTTGGTGAACTCGAGAAAGCGGTCATGGACCAGTTGTGGTCGGCCGACGAACCCCAGACGGTCCGGCAGGTCCACGAGGCCCTCGCGGCACGTCGCGAGCTCGCGTACACCACGGTCATGACCGTGCTGCAACGACTGGCGAAGAAGAATCTGGTCGTGCAGCAGCGCGACGACCGCGCGCACCGCTACGCCCCCGTGCACAGCCGCGACGAACTCGTCGCCAGCCTGATGGTCGACGCGCTGCAACAGGCCGACGAGGTCGGCAGCCGCCGGGCCGCGCTCGTGCACTTCGTCGAACAGGTCGGCAAGGACGAGGCTGCCGCGTTGCGCGAGGCACTCGCTAAGCTCGAAGACGCCGAGGCCGCACGCGCCGCGTCCGACGACGACAAGGGAGTCGCACCGCCGCAGTAGCGCGCGGACTCGGGCGCCCCTGGCCCCACAACGCAGTGAGCTGAGCATGAACGCAACCGCGCCGGTATTCGCCGGTCTCGCTTTGCTTCTCGCGGGACCGGTACCGTCTCTGCTCGCTCGCGCCACCTGGCCCTATCGCACCCCCCGCGCGGCGCTCGTGCTGTGGCAGGCCGTGGCGCTGGCCGCGGTGCTGAGCGCGTTCGGCTCCGGACTCGCGATCGCGAGCCAGCTGCTGGTCCCCGGACCCGACGGCCGGCCCACCACCTCCCCGACCCGGGAGATCGACGCGCTGGGCCTGCCGCTGTGGCTGGCGTACGTGATCGTGTTCGCCCTCACCCTGCTGGTCGGCGGCCGGTTGATCTACGCCTCGATTCGCGTCGGCGTGCACACCCGCCGCCGCCGCGCCCGGCACCGGATGCTGGTGGACCTGCTCGATCAGGGCGGTGAGTACCGCGACACCGACCCCAAGGGCGCCGACATCCGGGTGCTCGCCGCGACCGAGCCGATCGCCTACTGCCTGCCCGGCCTGCGGCGTCGAGTCGTGTTGAGCCAGGGCACCTTCGCGAATCTGTCGGACGCGGAACTGACCGCGATCGTGAGCCACGAGCGTTCGCATCTGCGCGCCCGCCACGATCTGGTGCTCGAGGCGTTCACCGCCGCGCACGAGGCGTTCCCGCGGTTCGTGCGCAGCAAGTCGGCGCTGGATTCGGTGAAACTGCTCATCGAACTGCTCGCCGACGACTCCGCGGTGAAGGTCACCGGCCCCACCCCGCTGGCCCGCGCCCTGGTGGCCTGCTCGAATTCGACCGCGCCGCAAGGGGCCATGGCCGTCGGCGGGCCCACCACCCTGATCCGCATCCAACGACTCGCCGGACCGCTCGGCGATCTGCGCGTCGCCGGGGCGGCCTACGCGGCCGCCGCCGCCATCCTGGTGGTGCCGACCCTCGCGGTGGCGATCCCGTGGCTGGTGGAGTTGGGCCGGCTGTTCGGCGCGTGAGGGGGAATGGCATGACCGAACGCAAACCGCCCGGCGTCAGCCACGAATGGTGGCTCGAACGCCAGATCCGCGAGGCCACCGAACGCGGCGACTTCGACGACCTGCCCGGCAAGGGCAAACCCCTGCCCGGCGCGGGCCAGCCCTACGACGAGAACTGGTGGCTGACGAACTACCTGCGGCGCGAGAACGTCGGCGGCGACGGCCTGCTCCCGCCCTCGCTGATCCTGCGCCGCGACCTCGAACGCCTGCCCGCGACCGTCGCCCGGATGAACTCCGCGGCCCGCGTGCGCGAATACGCGACCGAACTCAACGACCGCATCACCGCGTGGCTGCGGATGCCGCACGGACCGTACGTGCACGTGGAGCCGGTGGACGTGGACGAGGTGGTCCGCCGCTGGCGCGAAACCCGCGCCAAGCCCGCTCCGCCCGCGAAACCCGTTGCCGCCGAGGCCGATTCGCCGCGCCGCCGGTGGCGACGGCCGCGCCGCGAACCGTGAGCGGGACAAGTGCTTCCGACCGGAAGGGCGCGGCGGCGAACCGCGCGAAACCCATCCCGTAGACTTGCCGAAGTGCATTTTCTTCCGGGCCATACGCCGCCGTACGACCTGACCTACGACGACATCTTCCTGGTCCCGAACCAGACCGATGTGGCGTCGCGTTTCGACGTCGACCTGTCGACCACCGACGGGTCGGGCACGACCATCCCGATCGTCGTGGCGAATATGACGGCGGTCGCGGGCAAGCGGATGGCCGAGACGGTCGCGCGGCGCGGCGGTCTCGTGGTGCTGCCGCAGGATCTGCCGATGAGCGCGGTCTCGACCACGATCTCCTACGTCAAGAGCCGCTCGCTCACCGCCGAGACGCCCGTGACGCTGGGTCCGGACCATTCGGTCTCCGAGGCGCTGGCGCTGGTCCACAAGCGCGCCCACCGCGCGGTCGTGGTGATCCAGGACGGCAAACCCGTCGGTGTCGTCACCGAGGAGTCCTGCGCCGACGTCGACCGCTTCGCCCGCCTGCACACCGTCGCGGCCACCGACTTCCGCACCGCGCCCGCCGACACGTCCCCGCGCGAGCTGTTCGACATCCTCGAATCCCAGCATCACGGGCTGGTCGTGCTGACCGAGGCGGACGGCACCCTGGCCGGGGTGATGACCCGCAAGGGCGCGGTCCGCGCGGGCATCTACGCCCCCGCCGTCGACGCCCGGGGCAAGCTGCGGGTCGCGGCCGCCGTCGGCGTCAACGGCGACATCCCGGCCAAGGCCAAGGCGCTGGTCGACGCGGGCGCCGACGTGCTGGTCGTCGACACCGCGCACGGCCATCAGCGCAAGATGCTCGAGGCGCTGCGCTCGGTGGCCGACCTGAAACTGGGTGTGCCGCTGGTCGCGGGCAATGTCGTCTCCGCGCAGGGCACCCGCGATCTGGCGGCGGCCGGGGCCGACATCGTCAAGGTCGGGGTGGGTCCGGGCGCGATGTGCACCACCCGCATGATGACCGGCGTGGGCCGCCCCCAGTTCTCCGCCGTCGCCGAATGTGCCACGGCCGCAAGGGAACTCGGCGTCCACATCTGGGCCGACGGCGGCGTGCGGCATCCCCGCGACGTGGCCCTGGCCCTCGCGGCGGGCGCGTCCAACGTGATGATCGGCTCCTGGTTCGCGGGCACCTACGAATCCCCCGGCGACCTGCGCGTCGACCGCGACGGCAACGCCTACAAGGAGAGCTTCGGCATGGCGTCCAAGCGCGCGGTCGCCGCCCGCACCGCCTCCGACAGCGCCTTCGACCGCGCCCGCAAGGCCCTGTTCGAGGAGGGCATCTCCACCTCGCGGATGCGCCTGGACCCCGAACGGCCCGGCGTGGAGGACCTGATCGACCACATCTGCTCCGGCGTGCGCAGCGCGTGCACCTACGCGGGCGCGCGGACCGTGGCCGAACTGCACGAGAAGGCCGTGCTGGGCGTGCAGTCGGCGGCCGGGTTCGCGGAGGGACGGCCGCTGCCTTCGGGCTGGTAGTGCGCTCGCCCACGCCCGCCACGACCCACGCGGATGCGTGCGGCGTGCGGCGAACTCGGTAACATACAGTGGCACGTACCTCACGGCCATTTGCGAAAGGAACCAGTTGTCACCCGCGTCCCAGGGCGCCGCTCAGGAGGGCTCCTCTACCGAGCCGGGTGACAAACCCGGCGCCCCTGACCCCGCACCACCGCTCACCTCGCCGAGGTGGTGCTGACGATGTCGGTCGTGCTCACCGTGCTCAGCCTCGTGGGCTTCGTCGCGCTCACCGCGGGCACCGCGTTGTTCGTCGCCGCCGAATTCTCCCTCACCGCCCTGGAACGCAGCACCGTCGAGGCGCACGCCCGCGACGGTGACCTGCGCGCCCGCCAGGTCCGCCAGGCGCACCGCACGCTGTCGTTCCAGCTGTCCGGCGCGCAGCTCGGCATCACCATCACCACGCTGGTCACCGGCTACATCGCCGAACCCGTGCTGGCCCGGCTGATCACCCCGCTGTGCACCGCGCTCGGCGCGAGTGAGGGCACCGCACAAGGCATTTCGCTCGCGGTGGCGCTGATCCTGGCGACCTCGCTGTCGATGACCTACGGCGAACTGGTCCCCAAGAACATCGCCATCTCCGCGCCGCTGACCACCGCGCGCTGGACCGCCCCGCCGATGATCGTGTTCTCCGCGATCTTCTCGTGGCTGATCCGTTTCCTCAACGGCAGCGCCAACTGGGTGGTCCGCCGCCTGGGCATCGAACCGGCCGAGGAACTGCGCTCGGCCCGCTCCCCGCAGGAACTCGGCTCGCTGGTGCGCACGTCGGCCCAGCGCGGCGTGCTCGATCAGCGCACCGCGCTCGTGGTGGACCGCTCGCTGGAATTCGGCGACCGCAGCGCGGAGGAGCTCATGACCCCCCGCGTCAAGATCGAGACCCTCGACCAGGACGACACCATCGCCGACCTCATCGACGCCGCGAGCCGCACCGGCTTCTCCCGCTTCCCCGTCATCGACGGCGACCTGGACAACACCCTGGGCGTCGTGCACATCAAACAGGCGTTCGGCCATCCCGACGCCCGCCGCGACCGGGTGAGCCTGCGCTCGATCGCGCATCAGGTGCCGATCGTGCCCGCCAGCCTCGACGGCGACAGCGTGCTCGAACGCGTCCGCGCCGACGGTATGCAGGTCGCGCTCGTCGTCGACGAGTACGGCGGCACCGCGGGCCTGGTCACCATGGAGGACATCATCGAGGAGATCCTCGGCGACGTCCGCGACGAGCACGACGAGGAGGAGCTCGACGTCCGCCGCACCGCCGCGGGCTGGAACTGCTCGGGCCTGCTGCGCATCGACGAGGTCGCCCGCACCACCGGATACGACGCCCCCGAGGGCGAATACGAGACCCTCGGCGGCCTGGTGCTGACCCGCCTGGGCCGCATCCCGGTCGCCGGGGACGAGGTGCTGCTGCCGGATCCCGGGACGGGCACGAACTATTCGAACCATCCGCAGACCACCGGCGGCTGGCTGGCCCGCGTCGAACGGATGGACGGCCGCCGCATCGACCGCGTGCTGCTGCGCCCGGTCGACGCGGAATCGTTGCGGCACTGGGAGTTCGGCCATGGGTGATCTGCTCGGTATCGTGCTCGCGCTGGCGCTGCTCGGCGGCAACGCCTTCTTCGTCGGCGCGGAGTTCGCGCTCATCACCGCCCGCCGAGACCGCCTGGAAGCCCTTGCGGCGCAAGGCAAACGGGGCGCGGACACGGTCATCCGCGCGGGCGAGCACCTGTCGATGATGCTGGCCGCCGCGCAGTTGGGCGTGACGATCTGCTCGCTGCTGCTGGGCCGCATCGGCGAACCGGCGCTGGCGCATCTGCTGGAGCGCCCGTTCGATCTGCTCGGCGTGCCCGACGAGCTGCTACACCCGATCGCGTTCGCGCTGGCGCTCGCGCTGGTGGTGATGCTGCACATGCTGCTGGGCGAGATGATCCCGAAGAACATCGCCCTCGCGGGCCCCGAACGCGTTGCGCTGCTGCTGGTTCCGGTGCTGCTGCTGTTCCTGCGCCTGGCGCGCCCGCTGATCACCCTCTACAACATGGCCGCGAATCTCACCCTGCGCGCGTTGCGGATCGAGCCCAAGGACGAACTCGACGCCACGGTGTCCTCGGTGGAGCTGGCCGAGATGATCGGCGAATCCCGCTCCGAGGGCCTGCTCGACGAGGAGGAGCACCGCCGCCTCACCCAGGCGCTGGGCACCACCGATCGCGTCGTCGCCGACGTGATGGTGCCCCTGGCCACCACGCGCTGCGTGCCGTTGCGCGGCGACGGCACCACGCTCGGCGACATCGAGACCGCGGTCGCCGAGACCGGGTTCTCCCGCTATCCCGTCCGCGCCTCCGACGGGTCGCTGGTCGGCTACCTGCACGTCAAGGATGTGCTCGACAAGGTCGCCGACGCGAGCGCGGGCCCGGCCACCCCGATCCCGCGCAGCGATATCCGCCCGCTGCCCACGGTCGGCACCGCCACCACCCTCTACGAGGCGCTGGCCCGATTGCGCCGCACCAGCAGCCATCTCGGCCGCGTGGTCGACACCCGCGGCAACACCGTGGGCATCGTCGCGCTCGAGGATCTGGTCGAGGAGTTCGTGGGCACCGTCCGCGACGCGACGCACCGGATCGCGGAATGACGACCGCCGCCACTCGCCTGCTGCCCGAACACCGCTGGCGGGCGCGGGCGGCGGCGCATCGGCAGCGCGTCGCCGATCTGGCCGGGCCGTATCTGCGGCGGCGCGCGGACGGGGCGACGCATCCGGTGTTCGATTTCCTGTTCACCTACTACGGCCACAAACCGGCCCAGCTGCGCCGCTGGCATCCCGGCTACGGCGTCGCCCTCGACAACGCCGCGGAGTACGACGGAGCGCGCGGCTACCACCGCATCGGCGAGCGCGCCTGGACCGCGGATCCGGCGTTCCTGGCCCGCCGCCGCGACACCGTCGCCTACATCGCGGACCTGTTGCGCGCCACGGCATCCCGGCCCACCCACCTGGCCTGTTTCGGGCTGCACGAATGGGCGATGGTGTACCGCACCGACGATGTCCGCCACCAGCAGGTCCCGCTGCGGCTCGGGCACTCCGGCACCGACGCGGTGGTGGAGTCGATGCCGTTGCGCTGCACCCATTTCGACGCGTTCCGCTTCTTCACCCCCGAGGCCGTCCCCCGCAACGCCGAACCCCTCACCCGCGACGATCAGCTCCACCGCGAACAGCCGGGTTGCCTGCACGCGAACATGGATTTGTACAAGTGGGCGTTCAAGCTCGTCCCCTTGATCGATTCCGGCCTGCTGCTGGACTGCTTCGAACTCGCCTGCGCCGCCCGCGAACTCGACATGCGGGCCAGCCCGTACGATCTGACCGCCTTCGGCTACTCCCCCGTCCCCATCGAGACACCCGCCGGACGTGCCGAATACGTGCGCGGACAGGCGCGGCTGGCGGATCGGGCGACCCCGCTGCGCACCCGGTTGCGGACCGCCGCCGAGGAATTGCTCGCCGCCTGAACCCACTCCGCGTACCGGCGGTTTTCGAAAACCCCTCTGTGGAGGGTGGGCATGGGTTACCGTTCCGACGTATCGGCGTAACCGCCGGTACGCAACCGGTTCGACAGTTGGGGGTGCCGCAATGGTGCGGTTCAACGGAATTCGGCGGTCCAGACCGCTCGCGGTGCTCGCGGTCGCGCTGCTGGCCTCGGCCGCGCTGCCGCTCGGCGCGTCGGCGGATCTGGGCTCCGACATCAACGATCAGGTGCGGCAGTTCCTCGACATCGGGCAGGTGTCGCTGCCGCGCGCCGACTGCGGGCCGGGCTCGATGCCGGAGAGCGGGATGCAGGGCGATGTGCCCGCGGCCGACCGCGACACCGGTCGCAGCACCCGCGGCTACCGCTGCAACATGTCGTTCGTCGGCGGCTTCACCGGGCACGGCGGCGGCATCACCTCCACCACCTACGACCACTGCTCCTACACGGGGTCGTTCTTCCCGGGCAACCTGCTCAACCCGGCGCAGGGCGTGCAGGTGCTCGACGTGTCCGATCCCGCGCATCCGGTGCTGACCGGATCGCTCACCGAACCGGCCATGCTCGCCGGGACGTGGGAGAGCCTGAAGGTCAACGCCGAGCGAAAGCTGTTGGTGGGCACCGGGGTTCCGGTCGGCACCGGCGTCGGCTTCCTGTCGGTCTACGACATCTCCGACTGCGCGCACCCGCGCCTGCTCAATCCCGGCCCCGGCACCAATCTCGCGATGCCGCTGCCGATCACCACCCACGAGGGCGGCTTCTCCCCCGACGGGCGCACCTACTGGGCCTCCGGCATCGCCCCCGGGTTCGTCAGCGCGGTCGATCTCACCGATCCCGCCAACCCGCACGTCGTCTGGCAGGGCCTCACCGGCATCGAGGCGCACGGCTTCGGCATCAGCCCCGACGGCAACCGGATGTATCTGTCGGCGCTGGGCGGATTCACCGTGCTCGACATCTCCGCGGTGCAGCGGCGCGACCCCAACCCGCAGGTCAACCACATCGGCCGGGTGTTCTGGACCGACGGCTGGGCCACCCAGCACAGCATTCCGGTGACCTACGACGGCAAGCCGTACCTGTTCACCGTCGACGAGGGCGGCTCCGGCGGGGTGAAACTCATCGACGTCTCCGACGAGAACAATCCGCGCGTCGCGGCCAAACTCAAGCTCGAGATCGACCTGCCCGCCAATCTCGACAGCCAATTGGCCTCGGCCATGGGCGGTTCGGTGTTCTCCTACGATCCGCACTACTGCGCGGCCGACCGCCCCACCGATCCGACGGCGCTGGCGTGCGGCTGGGAGTCCTCGGGCATCCGCGTATTCGACGTGCGCGACCCGTTCCACGTCCGCGAGATCGCCTACTACAACCCGCCCGCGCGCACCGGCCAGAACCTGGATCTCTGGAACTCCCCGCACGCGCTGGGGTCGCTGATCGGGCCGCCGGTCATGCAGGGCTTCTCGATGGCGCGGGCGATCCTCAACGGGCAGTTCGATCCGGCGCAGGCGTTCTCGCCGCGCACCGGCATGCTCGCCTTCGGCGACGTGTCCACCGACTGGTGTTTCGCGCCGCCGGAATGGCACGGCAACCAGCTGTGGACCACCTGCAACGACAACGGTTTCATGGTGCTGAGCCTCGACAACGACGTGTATTCGGCTCCGCCGGACCAGCGTTCGATCGTGGGGTCGTGATGCGCGTCCTCGCCTACCTGTGCGGGGCGCTCATCCTGCTCGTGATCGGCGCGGCCCTGCGCCCGCTGGTGCTGCCCGAGCACACCCCCGCGCCCCGCGTGCTCAGCGATGTCGAAATCGGCTTCGCCCAGGACATGACCGCCCACCACCAGCAGGCGATCCTCATGGTGTCGCGGCTCGATCGCGGCGTCGATCCGATGGTGCTGCGGCTGGCCGAGCAGATCGACCAGTCCCAGCGCACCGAGATCGGCACCCTGCTCGGGTGGCTGCGGCTGGCCAACGCCTCACCGACGGCGACCGTGCCGATGGCCTGGATGCACGACACGGACGCCGTTGCGGCGCATCATCATTCGCAGGCGGCCGCCGCCCCGGCGACCATGCCCGGCATGGCCACGATGGCCGAACTCGACCGGCTGTCGGCCGCGCGCGGCGTGGACGCGGAGATCCTGTTCCTGCAATTGATGTACCGCCATCATCAGGGCGGGGTCACCATGGCCCGCGCGGCGGATCAGGAGTTGACCTCGGGCGCGGTGAAGGAGGCCGCGCGCGGGATGGTCACCGATCAGAGCCAGGAGCTGGGCCTGATGGCGTTGATGCTGAATCAGCGTGGCGCGCAACCCCTCTCGTAGGAGCGAGAGTCTCAGCACTTCTGTCTCATCGACTCATTCGGTAGCGTCGGCGCAATGAGCCTTGCAGGACGTATCGCGCTGGTGACCGGCGGCGGACGAGGAATCGGGCGCGCCATCGCCCTCGCCCTGGCCGAGGACGGGGCCGATGTCGCGGTGAACTACCGCGCCGACGACGCGGCGGCCGCCGAAACCGTCACCGCCATCGAGGCATTGGGCCGCCGCGCTCTCGCGGTGCGGGCGTCGGTGGATTCGCTCGCCGACGACGAGGCCATGGTGGCCCGGGTGACCGAGGAACTCGGCCCGATCGACATCCTGGTCAACAACGCCGGAATCGCCAGCCGCGGCCGCTTCGTCGCCGACACCGACCCCGCCGAACTCCTGCGCGTCCTCGGCACCCACGCCATCGGCGCCCACCACGTCACCCGCCTGGTCCTGCCCGGTATGCGCACCCGCCCGCGCGGCGACGTGATCATGATCTCCAGCATCGCCACCGCCGACCACCTCCCCGGCGGCGCCCCCTACGCCATGGGCAAGGCCGCCCTCGAGGCCCTGGCCCACACCCTGGCGAAAGAGGAACGCCCCCACGGGATTCGGGTGAACATCGTCGCACCCAGCCTGGTCGACACCGAGATGGGCCGCCGCCTGGCCCGCGCGGTCACCGGCCAAGACGACATCCACCGCCTCGACGCGACCTCCCCCTTCGGCCGGGTCTGCCGACCCGACGACGTCGCGAACGTGGTGCGCTTCCTGGTCTCCGACCGCGGCGAGTACCTCAGCGGCCAGCGGATCTACGTCGACGGCGGCGGACGGAGCCTGGGATGACCACGACGATCACCATTCCCGGCTACGCGCACGGCTATCCCGGGGTGGCGTTCGGCGGTTACGTCGCCGGACTGCTCGCGGAGCGGACCTCCGGCTCATCCGTGCGCGTGGACTTCCGCCGCGCCGTCCCGGTGGACACCCCGGTCCTGCTGGCCGAAACCGCTTCCGGCTGTTCCCTACTCGACACCGACGGCAACCTCCTCGCCGAGGCCGGACCCGACACGGACGCGGCCCTCTCGATCCCCCCGCCGCCCACCCTCGCCGAAGCCAAGGCCGCGAGCGCCACCTCCGCCACCGCCGACCGCGCGGTCGCCGACTGCTACGGCTGCGGCACCACCAACACCCCCGGCCGCGGCCTCCGCCTCCACCCCTGGGGCCTCCGCGCCCGCAACCAGGTCATCGCCGCCTGGATCCCCGACCCCGAACTCGCCGCCCCCACCGGTACCCTCACCTCCCCCAACGTCTGGTCCGCCCTCGACTGCCCCGGCGGGTGGGTGGCCATCCTCGCCTCCGGCATGCGGCCGGGCGGTCTCACGGCGGCCATGCGGGTCACGGTGCATCAGCCTGTCAGCGCGGGGGAGGAACATCTCGTCCACGCCTGGCCGATCTCGGTGGATGGGCGCAAATACACTGTGGGGGTGGCTGTTTCGACGGCCGACGGCATGCCGTGTGCGACGGCGGAGGCGTTGTGGATCGAGCCGCGGGGCTGAGACCTTGCCGTCCCTTCAGTACCGTGGACGCATGATTTCGGCCGTGGTGTTCGACGTCGGTGAGACACTCGTGGACGAGACACGCGAGTACGGAACCTGGGCGGATTGGCTCGGAGTGCCGCGACACACGTTCTCGGCAGTCTTCGGCGCGATCATCGCCACCGGCTTGGACTACCGGGAGGCGTTCCAGGTGTTCCGCCCCGGTTTCGATCTGGATCGCGAACGGCAGGCGCGGGTGGACGCCGGGCAGCCGGAGACCTACGGGGAGGACGATCTGTACCCGGACGCGCGGCCCGCGCTGGCGAAGCTGCGAAGCCTCGGGGTCTGGGTCGGCATTGTCGGCAATCAGACCGTGCGCTCGGGACGCATCCTCCGAAGTCTGGAATTGCCAACCGATTTCATCGCGACCTCCGACGATTGGGGTGTGGCGAAACCCGCACCGGAGTTCTTCACCAAGATCGTGGAGGTGGCTCCCTGCCCGGCGCACGAGATCGTCTACGTCGGGGATCGGATTGACAACGATGTCAGTCCGGCGAAACAAGCGGGGATGCGCACGGCCTACATCCAGCGGGGGCCTTGGGGATGGATCCTCCGCGACAAGCCGGAGGTCGCCGAGCGGTCGGACTGGGTTATCCATGAACTCACCGAGTTGGCGGAAATCGTTGCGCGGGAGAACAACTCGTCACCATCCGACGCCGCCGAGTGATGACACCCCGCACGTCACGACGTGGACGGGCCGGGCATCCGGAGTCGTAACCTGAACATATGGACCTCGGGGAGCGGCTCCAATCCGTCCGAAGACGGCGAGGACTGACTCGGCGCGAACTCGCGGAGTCCTCGGGAGTCGCGCCGTCGCTGATCCGCGAGATCGAACGAGGCGAACGCGAGGACATCGGCCTGACGACCCTGCGCCGCTTCGCCATCGCACTCGGATGCCCCCTGACCACGCTGCTCAGCCCGAATCCCGCACCGCCCGACACGAACGACGGCAGTACCCTCTGGGCACCCGCCCGCGCGGCGCTGCAATCGCTCCCCGACACGCCCGCATCGGCCCCGACCCCCGGCCTCGAGGCGGCCCTGTCGGACGCCACCAGGCTGTACCACGACAACGAGTACGAACGATTGGCCCGCGTGCTCCCCCTTCTGATCGAAGAGGCCGCGTCGGCCGCACCGCTTCTGCGTTCGCGCACACTGCAACTCGCGGGTTCGGTGATGGTTCAGACCCGCCAACCCGCCCCCGCCCGCCGCGCACTGCACCGAGCCCTCGCCGACGCGGAATCCACCGGCGATACCCTCGACGCCGCCTCGACGGTCGTCACGCTGTGCTGGCTCCTGATCGTGGAACGCCGATTCGACACGGTCCGCACCCTCGCCACCCACTGGGCCGACCGCATCGAGCCCCGCCTCTCGACCGCGACCACCCGCGAGATCTCCACCTGGGGCTGGCTCCTGCTCCGCGGGTCCGCCGCCGCGGCCCGCGACAACCGCCCCGACGAGGCCGAGGACATGATGCGCCTCGCCACCACAGCCGCGGCCGCGCTCCGCCCGGAACCCATTCCCTACCACCACTATTGGACGACATTCGACCCCGCCACCGTCGCCATGAAACGCGTCGAGAATCTCGTCGTCGACAATCGGCCCGACCTGGCCCTGCGCCTCGCCCGCGACATCCCCGCCGACCCCCGCCCGACCTCCGACAACCGAAACCGGCACCGAATCGATATCGCGGCCGCCCATCTCGAATTGGGCGACCCGGAGGCGGCATTCGACGTCCTGACCTCCCTCGCCCGCGACGCCCGACCATGGCTGGCCGAACAGCGTTCGGCACGAGACCTCCTCGGCCGGATCATCGCCGAGCGCCGCACGCTCACACCGGACATGCGGCAACTGGCCGACACCCTGCGGCTCGACTTCCGATAACGTATCCGCCACTCACACCGGAATATCGAGCGCGACGGCCAATTAGACGGTAGGCCCGACCGGTCTCCGTCTCGTGGAAGCTACGCCGAGCACACGAGGTAACGGATGCGAGATTCAGCTTGTTGGCGTGCTCAACCGCGGAGCACGGCACGGAGTACGCGTTCAGTACTGTGAAGCCATGATTTCGGCTGTTGTGTTCGACGTCGGCGAGACGCTTGTGGACGAGACACGCGAGTACGGAACCTGGGCCGACTGGCTGGGAGTGCCACGGCATACGTTCTCGGCGGTCTTCGGCGCGATCATCGCGACCGGACTGGACTACCGGGAGGCGTTCCATGTATTCCGCCCCGGCTTCGATCTGGATCGCGAACGGCAAGCTCGAGTGGTCGCCGGACAGCCGGAAACCTACGGAGAGGACGACCTGTACCCGGACGCACGACCCGCCCTGGCGAAACTCCAGAGCCTCGGCGTCTGGGTCGGCATCGTCGGCAACCAGACCGTGCGCTCAGGACGCATCCTCCGAAGCCTGGAATTGCCAACCGATTTCATCGCGACCTCCGACGATTGGGGCGTGGCTAAACCGGCGCCAGAGTTCTTCACCAAGATCGTGGAGATAGCTCCCTGCCCGGCACACGAGATCGTCTACGTCGGGGATCGGATAGACAACGATGTCAGTCCGGCGAAACAAGCCGGGATGCGCACGGCCTACATCCAGCGAGGGCCTTGGGGATGGATCCTCCGCGACAAGCCAGAGGTCGCCGAGCGGTCCGACTGGGTGATCCACGAGCTCACCGAACTGCCGGAAATCGTTGCGCGGGAGAATAATCCGTCAGCCGAGCAGTGATTTGATCGTGGTGTGCCAGTCGTACAAGCGGTCGTCGAGCGATCGCACCGCGGGCACCGAGTCCCACTCGCGTAGCGACTGGCGCACCGCTTTCACGCGGTCCATGCCGGTGGCGTACCAGTGCTGGGCCAGCAAGTCCAGGGCTTCGTCCAGCCGCTCACACGCCTTCTCGGGGTCGCGTTCGAGTACCGCCGCTGCCGCGAGATCGGCGAGATAGACCGAGCGCTGCTTGATCGCGTCTTCCGGCAGACCTGCCAGTGCACGTTCGAGCGCCTCGCGGGCTTCACGGCCCCGCCCGGCTACCAGCAACGTATTTCCCTTGAATCCGGCCAGCCGTGTAGGGGAAAACCAATCGAGCCATGCCGGAGAAGGATCGGTCTCCGGGTCGTGAGCGTCGTAGACGTCTTCAGCGTGGTGTATCAGACTCAGAGCCCGACGTGTGTCGCCGAAGCGGGTTTCGACCTCGGCCTCCACCGCGTCGAGCCACGCGAGCATCTCTCCACTGGCGCGCCCGCGGCGGGCGAAGGCCCGGGCCGCACGCATGCGATCGCGTGCCTCCTCCGCTCTGGTCTCGTCCCCGGAGAAGGCCGGCGCGAAAGCCATGTGCGCCAATGCCGCAGCGCCCAATAGGGCATCGTCTGCTTCACCAGCCGATTGCAGGGCTAGTACCAGACTCGGCTGTGCCAGTTCAGGCTTTTGCAGATCGAAGAACTCCAGGCGTCCCGCAAGCAAGCTGGACTCCGAGACCGCCCGCGCCAGAAGCGGTTTGACGGAGGGCTCGATTCGGGTCAGCAGCTCCGACCCCAGGGCGGCGTGTTCAGCGACAGCACGATGCAGCCAGGTCGGCGCCACCGTCCAATACATGCGCCGATGAGAAACCGTGATCGACATGACGTCGGTAGCCACCGACGCGGGCACGGTGCCTGCGAGCGCTCCGAGATATCTTGGAGGCCAAGGCCTTCCGGAGTCCACGGCTCCTGGACTGCTGACGAACTGGGTGTCGGGCTCCGACCATGGCGGGGTGAATCCGAGGGCGGCAATCGGTCTCTTGAACAGCGCCTCGATCGCCTTCGCGTGTTCGGGATGCGGCCAGGGCGGGTCGGCCGATTCCCACCGCCGAACTGTCCGACTGTTGATTGATACGCGTAGGCCGATGTCGCGCGCCGTTTCGTTCAAAGCATCGGCCAGTGCGGACTGGGACCGATAGCCGAGCGCCTGGCGAGCGGCGCGTAGCGCGGCGTTTCCCGACTGCGTCATGGCCCCAGTTTACCTTCGGTCCAGTCTGATTTGTCCTTGCCTCCTCGTGAAATGTCCCACGCATGTCCTCTTCTTTGGCCTTCTTTTGGCGTTTCCGATCGGCGATGCTTCTGGTGCTGGGCATCTGCCGCACCGACGGGGGCGGAGCCGATCAGTCCAAAGCATCAGGGAGGGCACTAGTGGAAGATTCGCAACGAGAGCACACGGCTGTCGGATTGGTGTGTCTGCCACAGCCGACCGACACCGCTGCCCCTGAGGAGGCACTGCGGGCGCTTGCTCGTCAGCACAACCTGGAGCTGGCGGATACCGTGATCTACTCACCCGGAGAGGGAGGCTGGATCTTCCGTCTGCTCGCGATGGTGCACATGCATCGCGCCTACGCGGTGGTGGCGCTCGACAGTAACCACGTCAGCGGAATGACGCGGGCGGTGACAGGGGCCGCGGCCCTGATCACCCCGACCGAAACGGTCCCCTTCGTGGGCTATGCGACTCCCGGCGTACGTGCGGGAGACGACTGACGTCATGACGGATGCCGAAGACGGCCCGTCGGACTCGGATTACACGAGGCGCTTTGGGACGCAAGCGCTTTCGGCGTCTCGGCGGCGATGACCATGGAGCACCACACCGAGTGCGATGGTTTCCGGGTCAGGTGGCGACGTGACCACCAACGGCAACAGATCACGGTGCTGGCCATCGATCGACTCGAGGACGGGCCGGAAATAGTCGCCGTGCTCGGATCCGGCGACCCGCCTGATTTGGTGGAAGCGCGCGAACGCTGGCCTCAGCTGTCGCGGCTGTGGGATGCGGTGCGCCATGACTTTTGGACCCGCGGCCCGGCGGTCCCGACCGAGCACGAATTCTAGAGGAATCGACCCGAATGAACGGTCTCCGGTCAGTCTTCGGGTAATTGCTCGTCTCGAACGAGCGTGGTCGCAATCAGCAGTTCTCGACGCGTTGTTACGACAATCCAAGATAGCGAGGGAAAAGATCATGGTCGCAGAGGGTTCGACGCTTGCCCGACGGGCGCTCGGTCGGCAACTCGAGGCGTTGCGGAAACGGGCGGGCATCAGCCAGTTTCAGGCTGCCCGGGTACTGGGAATATCACCGCAGACGATGGGGCGGCTGGAGGATGGGCTGTCGGCTCCCTCGGCACGCGATCTGTATATGAACGCGTTGTGCGACCACTACGGGGTCTCCGATGGGATGCGGCGTACGATATTGGCTCTCGCGCATGACGTTCGGGCCGCCGTCAGGCACGGGGGCGGGTGGTGGCGGCCGCACATGGACCGCAGGAACGACGCCTTCGACCCCTATTCAGCGGTCGAAGACGCCGTCAAGAGGTTGACCGCATGGTCGGTCGTTCTGCTCCCGAAGATCGCGCAGACGCCCGACTACTGCCGCGCGGTCGCGTGGACCGCGCACCCCAACGCGCCCACCGAGCAGATCGAGGCGAGCGTGGAACGTTCACTGAAACAACGTGAGCGGCTGAATGATTCGAACTTCGATGCCGAAATCTTCCTTTCCGAGGCGGCGGTTCGCGAGGAATGGGGCGGGCCGAGCGTCATGGCGGAGCAGCGCCGCCATCTCGCCGAACTCACCCAACGCCCCAACGTCTCGATCCGCCTCGTTCCCTTCAACACCCGCAATCACATCGGAGCCTTGGTCGGCCCCTTCTCGCTGCTGGAGTTCCCGCTCCTCCCCCACTCGAAGTTCGTCGAACCGCCACTCGTCTACATCGAGGAATACGTCGGGAATCTCTACCTCGAGCGTTCCGAGGAGGTCGGGCGCTACAAAGCCGCGTTGACCGAACTCCGCCGGGTCGCGTTGAGCGAAAGCGATTCCGCCGCACGGATTCTGGCGGTATCGGACGAATAGTGGGGTGAATTCCGCTGCGGTCCAGCGAAATTCATTTGTTCATCTGTTCCGAAATCTCCCACAGACGGCGGGCGTTGTCCGGGTCCAAGGCGTAGGCGGCGACCCCGGCGGCATCGATTCCGGCGGCCGTCGGATCGTCGGGATCGGCTTCTCGGCAGTTCTCGAAGTAGCGGCCGACCATTCCGGCTAGTTCGGGTGCGGTCGCGACGTAGACGCTGGTGGCCGCGCCTTGGGCGAGGGATTTGAAGGTGTAGCGGCCCGAGTTGCGGAACTGGTCCACGGTGGCCTGGTCGTAGTGGCGCACGAGGTTGGAGTCGAGGATGGCCCCGGGGTGCACGGCATTGGCCTCGATGCCGTCCTCGGCCCAGCGGCGTGCGGCCTCGACGGCGAAGAGCACATTGGCGGTCTTGGATTGCGCATAGGCCAGGGCGGGATCGTAAGCGCGCGTTCGGAAGTCGACGTCGTCGAAGTCCACGTTCGAGTTCAGGTGTGCGCGTGAGCTGACCGACACCACGCGGGCGCCGTCGGCCGCCCGCAATGCGGGCAGGAGAGCGGTGGCGAGTCGGAAGTGTCCGAGGTGGTTGGTGGCGAATTGCAGCTCGTGGCCTTCGGGGCTGCGCCGCAGTTCGGGGATGGCCATCACACCCGCGTTGTCGATGAGGATGTGCAGCGGTCTGCCGATGCTGGCGGCCGCGAGCGAGTCGATCGACGCGCGGTCGAGGAGGTCGAGGTGGGCGATGTGAACCTCGTCGTTGCCGGTGCTCGCGCGGATGTCGTCCGCGACGGCGGCGGCAGCGGTGAGATCCCTTGCGGCGAGGATGGTTTCGGCGCCCGCGGCGGCCAGCGCGCGGGCGGTTTCGACGCCGATACCGCTCGCCGCGCCCGTGATCAACGCTCGGCGCCCGGTGAGGTCGACGCCCTCGACGACCTCGGCGGCGGTCGAATGCCAGTCGAATCGGGACGATGCGGATGTGGTGGTCATGTGGTCGTCTCCTTCGGGTTGACGCGGTCGATCAGGGGCCGGATCAGCGCGGCGATCTCGGTGGCCTCATCGAGATCGCCCCGCTCGCGGGCGGCCCAGTACCGGACCTTGAGTTCGAGGTAGCGGCGACGCAGCTCGAGCGTGTCGATCTCCTCGGCCAGGCGCTGCGCGTGGGCCTCGAACAGGGCTCGCTGTTCGCCCGCGGCATCGTCGCCGCGCTGCCGACCGGTGAGGTAGCGGCGCATGTCCGCGACCGACATGCCGACCGCGCGGAGATTGCCGAGCGTGTCGAGAGTGTCGATATCGTCCTCGCTGTAGCGGCGATGACCGCTGGAGAGGTCACGCTCAACGGGACGAACGAGCCCGATCCGTTCCCAGTACCGCAGCGTGCTCTCCGGCAGGCCCGTCAGGGCGGATGCCTGCGCGATCGTCCACTGTCGCTCGGTCACGCTCCGAGTATCGAAGCCCTGAACCGCTTCAAGTCAATGAATTTCCCGACTCCGTCTCGTCTGTTCCGGTAAGGAGAATTCGAGAGCGAGGAGTGCGGATGCGGGATCTCGTGGTCACCGAGAACATCACCCTGGACGGGGTGATCGACGCGTCGGCGGGGTGGTTCACCGTCACGGCCGAGGAGGACACCTCGGATGTGCTCGCCGAGACCATGCGGCACACCGAGCGGTGCGACGCCGTGGTGTTCGGGCGGGTCACCTTCGAGGAGATGCGCGGCTACTGGCCGCGGCAGATCGACGACGAGACCGGCATCACCGCCGAACTGAACGCGATGCGCAAGTACGTCGTCTCCCGGAGTCTGGATGACCCGGGGTGGGAGAACAGCGTCGTGTTGCGCGGGCCGCTGGCCGAGGAGATCAACGCGCTGAAAGCCTTGCCGGGCAAGGACATTGTCACCACCGGCAGCATTCGGCTCGTGCACTCGCTCATCGCCGAGAATCTCGTGGACGAGTATCGGCTGTTCGTCTACCCGGTGGTTCTCGGCGAGGGCGCGCGGCTGTTCACGACCGGGCTGCCCCGGCTGCGGCTCGTCGAGACCAAGCGGTTCCGGTCCGGCGTGGTCCTGCTGCGCTACCGCACCGATCGAGACGAATCGGGACGACCCTGAGGTAACACTGCTCCCCGGCGAGTCGGATCACCTCATACACCCCCGAATTCCGCACTCGCCGACAGGAGCAAGGCCGTGCGCACCTCAGCAGCCTCCCTCGTCCTGGCCCTCTGGGCCACGATCCTCGTCGCCGCCGGTACGACAGTGAGTGCGGCCGCACCGCCGGTAACCGACGTGACCCCGGGTGCGTTCTGCGACATCCCCAACCAACGCGGAGTCACCAAAACCGGCAAACCCATGATCTGCGCGACCACCGCGACGGACGGCAAGCTGCGCTGGCGCGACGCCTGACCCCGAAACGACGAATGCCACGTGAACTCACGTGGCATTCGGGCGTCGCTGCGGGCCGTCACAGGGGCGGGAAACCCGCCGAACCCGTGCTGGCCCAGGTCCAGAATGCCGTCGCATGCGCGATGAGGACGTTGGCGAGATCGATAACCGTGCTACCCATGGGGTTCCTTACATCAGGTGATGACTTGCAGGGCCCAGGGTAGCGGGGGTCAGAGATTGCCCACGGCGTGTTCGAGTTTGCGGGCGACCAGGTCGCGGGCCTGCTCGCGCAGGGCGGGACGATAGCCGCTGGGGTAGACCGGGTCGGCGGGGGCGTACTTCTTGAGAACCTCCTTGGCGAGGGTGATCTTGTGGACCTCGGTGGGGCCGTCGGCCAGGCCCATCACCTCGGCGTAGGCCAGCATGTCCATGAAGGGCAGATCGTCGCTGACGCCGAGAGCGCCGTGCAGGTGCAGGGCGCGGCGGGCCACATCGTGCATGACCTTCGGCATGGCGACCTTGATGGCGGCGATGTCCTTGCGGACGTTGCGATAGTTCTGTTCCTTGTCGATGCGCCACGCGGTGCGCAGCACGAGCAGGCGGAACTGCTCCATCTCGATCCAGGAATCGGCGATGGCCTCCTGCGCCATCTGCTTGCCGCCGAGCACACCACGGCCCATCGGCCGCGACACCGCGCGCTCGCACATCATGTCGAATGCCTTGCGCACCATGGCAACCGTGCGCATGGCGTGATGCACCCGCCCGCCGCCGAGCCGGGTCTGGGCCACGAGGAAGCCCGCGCCCTCCGCACCGAGCAGATGATCGGCGGGCACCCGGACGTCGGTGAACCGCAGATGCGCCTCGTGGTCGCTGAAACCGGGGACGCGGAAGTTCTTCACGATCTCGAGCCCCGGCGTCTCGGCGGGCACGATGAACATCGACAGCCGCTCGTGCGGCGCGGCGTCGGGAGCGGTCACCACCATCACGATGTGGAAGGCGGCGTGCTCGGCGGCGGTGTTGAACCACTTCTCGCCGTTGATGACCCACGAATCACCGTCCCGCACCGCGCGCGCCTGGAACGAGGTGGGATCCGAACCGCCGGTGGGTTCGGTCATCACATAACAGGATCCGATCTCACCGGCGAGCAGCGGGCCGAGATAGCGCTCCTTCTGCTCGGGGGTGCCGAAGTGGGCGAGGATCTCCGCGTTCCCCGAATCGGGGGCCTGGTTGCCGAAGACGAGCGGCGCCCACATCGACGTGCCGAGCATCTCGTTGAGCAACGCGAGCTTGAGCTGCCCGTAACCGGGGCCGCCCAACTCGGGCCCGAGGTGACAGGCCCACAGTCCTTGCTCCTTGACGCGCTCCTGCAACGGCCGCAGCAGCGCCCGCACCTGCGGGTCGGCGCGGTTGTACGGGTTGAGTCCGATCAGGTCGAGGGGCTCGACCTCCGTGCGGACGAAGTCGGCGACCCAGTCCAGCTTGCGCTGGTACTCCGGGTCGGTCTCGAAATCCCAGGACATGATCAGCCTTTCGTGTGAGTGAGAGCCGTCGCCCGGTCCACACCGGGCGCGGTCATTCCGTCCAGAACCGTGGTGGCGACGATGTCGCCGATCTCCTCGGGGGTGCGCCCGCCGCCGGGCCGATACCACAGGGTCACCGAATTCAGCATTCCCAGCACGCTGTTGGTGACCACGTGGTCGGCCGTGCGCAGCAGCCCCTCGCCGTGCCCGGCGTCGATCACTCGCTGCCAGCGCTCCTGCACCCGGTCGCGCAGGTCCTGGAGGTCGTCGGCGCGCTCGCCGGTGAGCGCCGAGACGTCGCGCAGCTGGATGGCGACCTCCTGCCGATGCTCGATGATGAGCCGCACATGACTGTGGATCAGCTTGCGCAGCTTGGCGATCGGATCCGCGTCGCTCGCCTCGATCTCGCTGGCCTCGGCGAGCATCACCTCGGTGTAGCCGCGCAGGATCTGGAACAGCAGCTCCTCCTTGGAGCCGATGTGGTAGTAGAGCGCGCCCCGCTGCACGTCGGCGCGGTCGCCGATCTCCGCGACGCCGGTGCCGTGAAATCCCTTGGTGGCGAACAGGTCCACGGCCACGCGCGTGATCCGCCAGCGCGTCTGCTCGGCGGTGGCGGCCGGGGGTCTGCCCCGGCGGCGCTCGGGGGTGGTGGTCATCGCCAGCCCCCGTCGAGCGCCAGCGTCGCGCCGGAGCAGAACCCAGACGCCTCCCGATCCGCGAAATACAGTGCGGCGCCGACGATTTCCGCGGCCTCGCCGACCCGGCCCGCGGCATTGTGTCTGCTCAGCTCCGCGCGCAACTCCTCCGGCCACGACGCCGAGATGTCGGTGGCGAACGGGCCGCACTGGATCGTGTTGACCCGCACCGACGGTCCGTAGGTCTGCGCCACACCCAGGGTGAGCGCGTTCAGGCCCGCCTTGGCCGCCGAATACGGCACCGCGAACGGCTCGGGACGCACCGCCTCGAGGGAGGAGACGTTGATGATCGAGCCGCCCCCGGCCGCGGCCATGCGCGCCCCGATCAGCGCCGAAAGCCGAAACGGCCCTTTGAGATTCACGCCGATGACCTTGTCGAACAGGGCCTCGCTGACCTGATCGAGGCTGGGATACAGCGGGGAGAGCCCGGCGTTGTTGACCAGGACGTCGACCCGGCCGAACTCCGCGTAGGCGGCCTCGACCAGCTCGTCGCACTGCGACCACACGCTCACGTTGCACGCGACCGGCAGTGCGCGCCTGCCGAATTCGTCGGCCACCCGCTTCGCCAGCTCGGCGCACGCGTCGAACTTGCGACTGGCGATCACCACGTCGGCGCCGGCCGCGGCGAAGGCCAGCACCATCTCCCGGCCGAGCCCGCGACTGCCGCCGGTGACCACGGCGACCTTGTCGGTGAGTCCCATCCCCGCGCCCCTTCCGTCGTAATGTTCCATCCAGTACATTAAAGGCAGCGCGCGATACGATCAAGGGGTGTGAGGTCCGGCTTCTACCGCCGAGTAACATGACAGGCGTACTTTTTCCATCCGGCTTCTCGAAATGAGGCAGTAGATGACAGAGCGGATTCAGGTCGGCGAGCTTCAGGTGGCGAAGGTTCTCCACGACTTCGTCGAGAACGAGGCGCTCCCCGGCACCGGCATCGACTCCGCCGCGTTCTGGTCGGGTGCCGAGCGGGTCATCAGCGACCTCGCGCCGCGCAACCGGGCGCTGCTGGCCGAACGCGACGAGATCCAGGGCAAGCTCGACGCCTGGCACGCCGAGAACCCGGGCGCGGGCTACGACAAGGCCGCCTACAAGCGGTTCCTCAGCGAGATCGGCTACCTGCGCGAGGAGCCCGCCGACTTCCGGATCGGCACCGAGAACGTCGACGACGAGATCGCCACCACCGCCGGTCCGCAGCTGGTCGTCCCGGTGATGAACGCCCGCTTCGCCATCAACGCCGCCAACGCCCGCTGGGGTTCGCTCTACGACGCCCTCTACGGCACCGACGCCATTCCCGAGACCGGCGGCGCGGAGAAGGGCAGCGGCTACAACAAGGTCCGCGGCGACAAGGTCATCGAGTGGGCCCGCAACTTCCTCGACGACGCGGTTCCGCTGATCACCGGCTCGCACGTCGGCTCGAAGAAGTACGCCATCGTCGACGGCGAACTCGAGGTCACCCTCGAGGACGAGACCACCATCGGCCTCGGCGATCCGCAGGCGCTGGTCGGCTACCGCGGCGAGCCGGAGAATCCGACCGCGGTGCTGCTCAAGCACAACGGCCTGCACATCGAGATCCAGATCGATCCGGAATCGCCCATCGGCAAGACCGACGACGCGGGCGTCAAGGACGTCGTGCTCGAGTCCGCGGTCACCACCATCATGGACTTCGAGGACTCGGTCGCCGCGGTCGACGCCGAGGACAAGGTGCTCTGCTACCACAACTGGCTCGGCCTGATGAAAGGCGATCTGGCCGAAGAGGTTTCCAAGGGCGGCAAGACCTTCACCCGCACCATGAACCCGGACCGGGTCTACACCGCGCTCGACGGTTCCGAGCTGGTGCTGCACGGTCGTTCGCTGCTGTTCGTGCGCAACGTCGGCCACCTGATGACCTCCGACGCCATCCTCGACGCCGACGGCAACGAGGTGCCCGAGGGCATCCTCGACGCCCTGATCACCTCGCTCATCGCCACCCACTCGCTGCGCGACGACGCGAAGCTCAAGAACTCGCGCACCGGCTCGGTCTACATCGTGAAGCCGAAGATGCACGGCCCCGACGAGGTCGCCTTCACCGACGAGCTGTTCGGCCGCGTCGAAGAGGTGCTGGGCCTGCCCACCAACACCCTCAAGGTCGGCATCATGGACGAGGAGCGCCGCACCACGGTCAACCTCAAGGCGTGCATCGCCGCCGCCAAGGACCGCGTGGTGTTCATCAACACCGGCTTCCTCGACCGCACCGGCGACGAGATCCACACCTCCATGGAGGCCGGGCCGATGGTCCGCAAGGCCGACATGAAGTCCCAGCAGTGGATCCTGGCCTACGAGGACTGGAACGTCGACACCGGCCTGGCCACCGGCCTGCCGCACAAGGCGCAGATCGGTAAGGGCATGTGGGCCATGCCCGATCTGATGAAGGCCATGCTCGAGCAGAAGATCGGCCACCCGCGCGCGGGCGCCACCACCGCGTGGGTCCCCTCGCCGACCGCCGCCACCCTGCACGCGACGCATTACCACCTCGTGGACGTGTTCAAGCGGCAGGCCGAGATCGCCAAGGGCGGCCTGCGCGCGAGCGTCGACCAGCTGCTCGAGATCCCGCTGGCCGCCGACACCAACTGGACCCCGGAGGAGATCCAGGGCGAGCTGGACAACAACGCCCAGTCCATCCTCGGCTACGTGGTCCGCTGGATCGATCACGGCGTCGGCTGCTCCAAGGTCCCCGACATCCACGACGTCGCCCTCATGGAAGACCGTGCCACCCTGCGCATTTCGAGCCAGCTCATGGCCAATTGGCTGCGCCACGGCATCGTCACCACCGACCAGGTGATCGCCAGCCTCGAACGCATGGCCCCCGTCGTCGACCGCCAGAACGCCAACGACCCCAACTACCGCCCCATGGCCCCCGACTTCGACGCCAGCGTCGCCTTCCAGGCCGCCAAGGACCTCATCCTGGAAGGCACCCGCCAACCCAACGGCTACACCGAACCCATCCTCCACCGCCGCCGCCGCGAGGCGAAGGCTCTGGCCGACAAGAACTGAGTCGGCACAGCGAGAGAGGCCCCGAGCGCATTGCGCCCGGGGCCTCGTCGTTCGCCGATCACCAAACCTCCAGGGCTGCAACGAGGTTGTCGACTAGACTGCTCCGTCATCACGGTCGGCTGAACCGGAGGGGGAATCTTGTCACGACTCGCGGAACCCGCGCCCTTGGTGGACCGTGTCGACGAGCTCGCCGAACTGCTCGGCCGCATCGAGCGGGTTGTCGAAACCGGCGCGGGAGACGTGCTCGTCGTCCAGGGCGAGGCCGGAGTCGGAAAGACCAGTCTGCTGGAAACGTTGGCGCACCACGCCGTTCAGCGTCACGCCGACCGGGGCCTGCTGGCCGGGTACGGGCAGGCCATGCTGAATTCCCTGGCGTCCGACTCCTTTCAAGCGGTGCGGGAATGCCTGCGGTCGCTGACCTCGTGGGCCGAACGATCGGGCTCTCGATCGAGGCTCGAGCGGTTGGCCCGCTCGTTCGGCGAACATGCTCCGGATTGGATCGAATCCGTTCCGGTGGTCGGTCAGTTGCTGGCGGCCGGAGTGCGCACGGGCCGGACCTTCGCCGCGTCCGGTCACGATCAGGCGGAGATCGACAGTCGGCTCGATCAGCTACTGCGTTTCATCGAGGACCTGCTCGCCGACGGTCCGGTGTTGATGATCCTCGACGACCTGCACTGGGCCGACACCGCCACCATCGATCTGCTCACCACGATCGCCCTGCGGATCGACGGCCCGCTCATCCTGGTGCTGGCGTTCCGCCCCGATCAGCTGCGCGGACAGGATCAGACACATCCCCTGCAACGCGCGGTGTATCGCCTGTGCCGGTATCGGCCGGGAACCATGGTGATGGAACTGCCGCGGTTGTCGAGCGCCGACACCGAGCTGCTGGTCCGCCGAGCGACGAAAGGCGCTGTGCTCCCGGCGCATTCGATGTCGCGCATCGTGCGGCTGAGCGCGGGCAACCCGCTGTTCGCCGAATCCCTCGCGCGATTGGGCGACCAGACGGATCGCGTTGCGCCACAACAGATCACGGCGGTCCTCGAGGAGCGGCTGTCGTACCTCACCCTCGAGGATCAACGGCTGCTTGAGACCGCCGCGCTGATCGGTTACAGCTTCGAGGTCGACTACCTCGCGCGACTCGCGCGCCTGGATATCGACGATGTCTACGACCGTCTGCACGTGCTGTTCGAGGAGTACGCGTTGGTGCGGCCCGCCGAACCCCGCGGCGACCTCGACCGGTATCTGATCCATCATCCGCTGTTCGCCGAGATCCTGCGGGAACGCGGGGCCCAGAACGCGCCGCGGTGGCGTCGCCAGCACGCCCGATTCCTGGAGATCCTCGAGGCCGAGCCGCACTGGGACGACGAAACGCAGGTGCGGGCGGCGGCGGTCGCGGTCGCGGCCCGCGATCGGGCCAAGGCGGGGCCCCTCTCGCTGGCGGCCGCCCGCCGCCAGCTCGCGCTGGGCGCGGTATCCAAGGCACGCGAACTCGCGGACATCGCGGTCGAGCACGCACCGTCGTTCCACTCGTGGTCACTGCTCGCCGAATCCCAAACGGTCAGTGGCGATCACAGCGCGGGCACCCGATCGTGCGCGGCGGCGCTGGCGTTGAGCGGAGCGGAACCGCTCGAACCCGATCAGGTCGCCGGTGTGCGGTTGCTGTGGGCGCGGAACCTGCGGATGACCTGCCGGTGGGACGACGTGGACCGCGTACTCGACGAGTTGCTCGCCCAGCACCTGACCTCCGGCGAGATCCGCGCCGAGGCGTTGATCCTGAAGGCCGAGGTCGCGTTGTGCGGTCCGGTGCAGGACACGGCCGGATGTATCGACCTGTGCGAGTCGGTCGCGTCGATGACCGCCGCGGCGGAGCTGCGGTCGCGGGCCTTCGGGCATCGAGGTCTCGCGCACCTCGCCGCCTACGAACCGCTCGAGGCCGATCGGTGGCTGACGCGGTCCATCGAGGCGGCCGAGGACTCCGGCCATCCATACGCCAGATACGAGGCACTGCACTGGCTGAGCAAGAAGACGATGGCCTGCCTCGAACTGGAACGCTCCTGGGCGCTGCTGGAGGAATTGGGCCGGATGTCGCGGACATCCGGTGTCGCGAGCGACAATCCGCCGCATCTGCGGGACTCGAGCCGGGTGCTCGGCTTGCGGGGGAACCACGCGGGCGCGGCGGAGGCGTTCGCACGGTACCTCGACGTCAGCCTCTCCCCCGGGCTCGACAAGGTGGCCACGACCCTCACCTGTCAGGTGATCGAGTTGGACGGCCTGCGCGGCCGGGAATCCGGCGCGGAGTTGCTGGCCCAGCTCCGGGTCGTGTGTGACCGGGATCTGCTCGCCGCGGACCGACGGGAGCGGCTGATTCGACTGCTCGACACCCTCGACGGCCGCGCTCCGGGGGCCGACCCCGTCGAATTCGCCATCGCTCGGCTCGGTGTCGCATCCGACGACGCTCTCGCCGCCGACGCCATCTTCCGATTCGACGTCCCCAGTCTCACGAAACTGCGATCGCTCCTCGGACACGGTGCGGGATCGTGAAAGACCTTGCCTACGAGAACTTTCCATTCGCGCCGGGTGTGGTGCAGCTCAACCACGCCTCGTACGGCGTCACGTCCCGCCGGGTGATGTGCGCCGCCGAATCGGCCCGAGACCGGATCGAGGCCGATCCGAACATTCGACTCGGAGCCGAGTTGGTCGATCTTCTCCGAGACCGGACCGCGCGAGTCGCCGAGGCGTTCGCGCTCGAGCCCGAGCGGATTACGTTCTGCGCCAACGCGACCTCGGCCGCGGCCGCCGTCATCGCCTCGCTGCCGCTCACCGGAGCCGACACCGTGGTCGTCCTCGACACGGAGTACTCCTCGATCATCCGGGCATGGGAACTCGCCGCGGCCCGCGCGTCGGCGAATCTCGTTGTCGTGCCGGTGTCCTTGCCGTTCCACAGCGCGGAGCAACTGCTCGACGCGCTCGACACAGCGGTTCCGGGCTCCGTCCGTTACCTCCAGATGAGCCTGGTCAGCTCCTCGGCCGCGATTCGAATGCCGGTCGAGCGGGTCGCCGAGTGGGTGCGCGATCGCGGCGGCCGGTTGATTGTCGACGCGGCCCACGGCCCCGGCCACGTCCCGATGACTCCGTCGACATGGGGTGCCGCCGCGATGTTCGGCACCCTGCACAAATGGCTCCCGGCGCTGCGCGCCGTCGGGCTCCTCTGGCTCGCCGCGGATCTCGTCGACCGGGTCCGCCCGGCCGAGGTATCACTCACCTGGGACGCACCGGACCTGATCGAAAGATACTCCTGGCCGGGCACATTCGATCCGGTACCGCGGTTGACGATCGATACCGCGCTCGCGCAATGGGCCGAGTGGCGGGCACGCCACCTGCTTGCCGAATGCGAGGCCCTGGCCGACACCGGTTCCCGCCTGCTCGCCGACTGCGGCGCCCACCCCACGGCCGAAACCGCGTACCTGCCACCGCGATTGCGGGCATTCGTCCTCGAGGGTGTGACGGTCCGGCAGGTGAAGGAGGCCACCCGCGCCGTGCCGCTACGGATCTGGGCAGGCCCCGGTCCGCGCGGTGAATGCCTGCTTCGCTTCGCCACCCACATCTACAACGACGAACCCGACCTCGAAACGCTCGCCCGCACGATCAAGGAGGTTCTCACCCGATGACCGTGCCCGCCATCCCCGAACGCCTCGAACGGGCGATCCTGTTCCTCCGCGGGGAAGACGAGGGCCGACGATGGCTCGACGCCCTCCCGGATCGAATCGAACGCTACGCCCGGGCATGGCGGCTCGACCTGGACAGTGTCGCGGACAGCGGTGCGATGTCGTGCTGCGTCTACGCCACCACGGCCACCGGCACCGCGGTGGTGCTGAAGCTTCCGGTGGATCAGGAGTCCGGAGCGACGGAAATCGGTCTGCTCGACCATTGGTCGGCCACCGGAGCCACCCCCGCGGTTCTGGAACACGACGACTCCGGCGTCTTCCTGATGACCCGAATCGTGCCCGGCGATATCGTCTGGCCCACCGACGGCCCTGCCGACGCCGAACGATTCGGTGCGCTCCTGTCCCGGCTCAACGCCGCCGACCTCCCCGCACCGCCCGCCCTGAAGGATCTGGCCGAGGTCGCGGCCATGCGAATCGCCTGGGCCAGAGAGCGTTTCGCCGACCCCCGCTATGCCGTGGCGATGGCCGCGTTCGGCGCGGACCGTCATCTCCCCGCGGCCGAGCGGATCCTCGACCGGCTGCTCCGCACGACGCCGCGACGCCACGTCCTGCACGCGGATCTACAGGCGAAGAATATCCTCCGGGGCCCCGATCACTGGTACACGATCGATCCGCTCGGGGCACTGGGCGATATCAACGCCGAGGCGGCCCTGTGGGTGGCGATTCAGGACGGTCCGACAACGATCGCCGAGCGGCTGACGCAGCTGAACGAGCATCCGCTGCTCGACGAGAGTCGTTTGCACGCTTGGACTTACGTCTTCGCGGTGGCCGAATACCGAAGTTACCTTCCGGCGTCCGCCGAGCGGATGGCGACGTTCGTCTCGGCTGTGGATGTGGCGGATTGTGCGCGTCGACTCGGCGCTGTCTGAGGTCGTCGTGCCGAATCCCCTTCCCCCACTCAGCCTTCCGACGGATGCGCCAACGGCCACCCGCCCGCCGCCAACCGGGACGCCACCCGGTTCACATCCTCCGCGCTCGGCTTCTCATGGGCCAGCCCGGTGATGGCCGCCTCGATATCCGCGCGGTCGATGTCGGTGACATGCCCGTCGGTGAGAAGGCGTTCGACGACCTCGGCGATCTCTTCCTCGGTGAGTTTGCGGTGCAGGACCGCGAACAGGGCGACGTAGTCTTCGCGGGGGACGCCCTGGGGGTAGCCCGCGCGGAGCCAGTCCAGGACGCAGGTGAGGATCGACCGGTGTTCGGTTGTCATGGGGGAGCTCACTTCTTGGGAGGTTTGGCGCCGAACAGCTGGACGTCGAAGGTGTGGCTGATGAAATCCTTTGCGACGTAGAGGATTCCGGCCACGATGGCGGCGAGGACGATCGCGAAGCAGATGTAGGCGACGGCCTGGTAGACCGGGTTGCGGCGGGCGACCGAGCCGTCCGCGCCGACGGTCTCGAGGGACCAGAAGCGGATGCCGACGCCGAACAGGATCGGCAGGCCCGCGCCGAGGACGATGCCGATGGCCACGACCTCGCCGAGCGATTTCACGATGGAGACGAAGGTGTGCACGCTGCCTCCTAGACCGACGCGCCGGTGGTGGGGGTCGACACGTTGGACGGCGGGGTGAGGCCGCCCTCCCACTCGTCGTTGACGTTGTGGGTGCCGACCGGATTGCGCCGCGCCCGCAGGAACATGTACCCGGAGACCGCGAGCAGGATCACGAAGTCGACCAGCACACCGGCCAGCCCGCCGAACAGGTCCGCGATCCCCCAGCACAGCGCGCCGACCACGGCCGCCAGCGGCAGCGTGAGACACCAGGCGACGACCATGCGGCCCATGACCGACCAGCGCACCTCGGCTCCCGGCTTGCCCAGGCCCGTGCCGAGGATCGAACCGGTCGCGGTGTGCGTGGTCGACAGCGGCAGTCCGAACTGCGCGGAGGTCAGGATGATCGACGCCGACGCCGATTCGGCCGCGAAGCCCTGCGGCGAGTCGATCTCGACCAGGCCCTTGCCGAGCGTGCGGATGATCCGCCAGCCACCGAGGTAGGTGCCCAGCGCGATGGCCAGCGCGCAACACACCTTCACCCACAGCGGGATGCTGTCGCTGTTGGTGTAGGTGCCGTGCGCGACCAGGGCCATGAAGATGACGCCCATCGTCTTCTGCGCGTCGTTGGTGCCGTGCGCGAGCGACACCAGCGAGGCCGAGCCGATCTGCCCCCAGCGGAAGCCGGTGCGCACCTTGCCCTCGTTCGCCGCGCGGGTGAGGCGATAGATCACGAACGTGCTCAACGCCGCTATGAGCGCCGCCACGAACGGCGCCAGCAGTGCGGGCACGATGATCTTGTTGATCAGGCCGGTGCTCTTGTCGCCGGTCCAGATCACCCCGCTCGCCCCGAGCGCGGCCATCGCGGCGCCGATGAGGCCGCCGAACAGCGCGTGCGTGGAGCTCGACGGCAGGCCGAGCAGCCAGGTCAGCAGGTTCCACAGGATGCCGCCGACCAGTCCGGCGAACACGATGTGCAACAGGTCCATGTGATGGACGTCGTTGATCTTGAGCAGCCCGCCGGAGACGGTCTTGGCGACCTCCACCGACAGGAACGCTCCGACAAGGTTCAGTACTGCCGAAAGTGCAACCGCCACACGAGGTCCGAGCGCACCCGTGGCAATCGACGTCGCCATCGCGTTGGCGGTGTCGTGGAAACCATTGGTGAAATCGAAGGCAAGCGCGGTGACTATCACAATCGTGAGCACAATGAGTTCTGCGGTCACGAGGTAGATCTTCCCCCGTTGCCGCGCTTGGTTCCGGCCGTGGCGAGCAATTCACCGAAAGTTCAGCCCGGGAATACGAACACCGATGAACCCGTTACCGGCCGAGGTGAACATCTTGATCGTATACGCGCACCCCGAACCGGATTCGCTGACAGGATCATTGAAAGATGTTGCGGTGCAACAGCTTCGACAGGACGGTCACGACGTCCGGGTGAGCGACCTGTACGCGATGGGCTGGAAGGCGCACGCCGACGCCGCGGATTTCGGCGACGTCGCGGAAACGAATTTCATGCTCGCGTCCGGCGAGGCGTACGCCAACGGCTCGCTCACCCCCGATATTCGCGCCGAACAGGAGAAACTCCTGTGGGCCGACACCGTGCTGCTGCATTTCCCGCTGTGGTGGTTCTCGATGCCCGCGATCCTCAAGGGCTGGGTGGACCGAGTGTTCACCTGCGGATTCGCCTACGGCGTGGGCTCGCGCGCGCTACCCCGTTACGGCGCGGGCATTCTCAGCGGCCGCCGCGCGATGCTGGTGGTGACGATCGGCGGGCGCGAGCCGGGCTACTCCGACCGCGGCGTGAACGGCCCGATCGAGGATCTGCTGTTCCCCATCCACCACGGCATCCTCTACTACCCCGGCATGGACGTGCTGCCGCCGTTCCTGGTGCACGGCAGCCTGCGCGTGAACGACACGCGGTTCGCCGAGATCGCCGCGGACCTGCGGGAACGGCTGGCGAAACTGGAGACGATCGAGCCGATCCGCTACCGCCCGCAGGACGGCGGCGACTACGACCGGAGCCTGCGGCTGCGACCCGGGCTGGAACGCGACGGCCGGACCGGCTTCGCGGTGCACATCACGTCCTGAACCGGGGAACAAATCCGGCGGCCCCCTCGTTGAACAGCGAGACGAGGGGGTTCCCGTGCGGCGCAGCGCGTCTCACCGGGAGAAAAATCAACCGACAACGGCGTAACGCTGTGTCACCATTGGCGATGTTCCCTCCGGCCCCGCAGCGGGGCCGGACGCAGCCACGAACAGCAGGAAGGAGGAGGTGGCCGATGCCCGACAAGGTAATGAATCCCGCAGGCGAACAACGACTTTCGAGTCCCGAGCAGCGACGCGAGTCCGGCCGCCTCCAGAGCCGGGCCTGACCCGCCCCGTCGATCTCCCCTTCCGCTCTCCACGAAACATGGTGGCTCCCATGCTGTTCGATCCTCCCGACGCGCCCGACAATTGGATACACACCGGTGTGCTGCTGCTCAACGCCTCCTACGAGGCGTTGTGCGAGATCGGCGCGGACCGGGCGATCGTGCTGCTCGTCTCCGGCGTGGCCGAGACCATCGCCGATCGCGAGCCTTACGTCCCCATCCGTTCGCGGCATCTGGAAATAGCGCTGCCCGAGACGATTCGTCTGCTGCGTTATGTCTATCTCGAACACGGGGTGGCGCGGCACGACCACAGCCGCGCCACGCTCGCGGGCGTGCTGCGGCGCGACGGTCAGCGGTGCGGGTACTGCGCGGGCCCCGCGCGGACCGTCGACCACATAGTCCCGCGCAGCCGGGGCGGGACGAACACCTGGAACAACCTCGTCGCCGCGTGCGGGCCGTGCAACACCCGCAAGGCCGACCGCACCCCCGAGGAGGCCGGGATGCGGCTGCTGTGGGAGCCGAAGGCGCCCGACGAGCTGGCCCGCAGACAACGGCGGATCTGGAAGGACCTGTCCGCCACCCGATAGACCCCGAGAAAGGAGGGGATCCGATATGACGAACGCAGTACAGGAGCTCACCCTGGTGGATCTGCTCCCGCTCTCGGATTCGCAGAGCTGGGAACAGGCCGCGTGCAAGGGTGATCCGAATCACGAGGCGTGGTTCCCGTATCCGTCGCAGGACTTCGCGTACGCGCGGAGCGTCTGCGCGAGCTGCCCGATCCGCCGCCAGTGCGGGCAGTTCGCGGCCGACACCGGTCAGACCGGTGTGTGGGGCGGGCACGAGTACGACCGCGGACGGTTGGTCCGGGAGTAGCTCTCTACACTGGCAACCCGTGGGTACACATCGCAGTGCGGACGGTTCACGGGGTGTCAGCAAGGGGCTGGTGATATCCGTGGCGGCCGTGCTGCTGGTGATCGCGGGGATCGGTGGCTGGTTCTGGCTCAGTCACCGATCCGCCGACGAAAGTCGCAGCGCGGCCGCCGAATGCGTCGAGGGCGAGGCGACGCTGGCCGTCACCGTCGACCCCGACATCCTCGCGCCCGTCCGCGCCGCCGCCGACCGCTACAACGCCACCAAGCCCAAGGTTCGCGATCACTGCGCGAGCGTGCGGGTGACCGGGCGGCCCTCGGCGGCGATGGTGGCCGGATTCACCGGCCGCGCTTGGGATTCCGCGCTCGGACCCGAACCGGCGCTGTGGATTCCGGATTCGTCGCGGTCGATCGAGGCGATGCGGGTGCCCGGCCTGGTGGAGGGCGCGCCCGCCTCGGTGGCGACGAGTCCGATCGTGCTGGCCGTGCCGGAGCCGTTGCGTGCGGCGCTGGAGTCGGCGAAGACCGGGTGGGCGGATCTGCCCAAGCTGCAACAGGGTTCGCTGAGCGACGTCGGGTTGAAGGGCTGGGGCGGGTTGCGGCTCGCGCTACCCGACGGGGACGCGACGCTGGCGACGGCGACGACTGTCGGTGCGGCGCTGTCGAGTTCGGATCCGCTGGACGAGACGGCGGCCAAATCCGGTCAGGTGGTGTCGGCGATCTCCCAGCTCGCCGCGGGCGCGCCCGAACCCGGGGATGTCACCGCCACGCTGGGCGCGCTGGCCGGGGCCGCGGATCCGGCGAAAGGGACCGTGCACGCGCTGCCGGTAACCGCTCAGCAACTCAAGGCGGTGTCCGGTGTCGCGCAGTACCGGCCCACCGGTGCCGCGCCCGTCGCCGACCATCCCGCGGCCCTGCTGACCGGGCCCTGGGTCGACAAGACCGCCAACCTCATCGCGGGCCTGTTCGTGGACTATCTGCGCGCCCCCGAGCAGCAGAGGCTGTTCGCCGACCAGGGTTTCGAGCCGCCCGCCGCGACGGCCGTCTCGGTGCCCGCCAAATCCGTTCTGACGCAGGTACGTTCGGTGCTCGCCAATCCGGTGCTGGGCGTGCACGCGACCGTCCTCATCGACACCACCGCCCCCATGGGCGCCACCGACGGCACCCTCACCAAACTGGGCAACACCCTCGGCGCCCTCCAGTCCACGATGGCCACCATGCCCGCCGACTTCGGCCTCGGCGTCTGGACCTACGCGCACGACTCCGACGACCCGTACAAGATCCTCTCCCCCACCGCACCCCTCACCGAACAGCACCGCACCGACCTCGCCAAGGCCCTGTCGAACGTCAGCCCCACCACCGACAAGAAGGACCGCGCCTACCCCGCCCTGGTCGCCGCCTACCGCAACGCGGTGAGCGAATTCTCGCCCGGCCGAACCAATTCCATCCTGTTGATCACCTCGGGCCCCAACGACGATTCCACGGTCACCGGCGACCAACTCCTGGCCGACATCACCCCCGACCCGAGCCACCCCATCCGGATCGACGTGATCGCGCTCGGCACCCAGACCACCCCGACCCTCCAGTCCGTGGCGCAGAAGACGGGCGGCACCTACACCCACGTCACCACCACGGACGACCTCGCCTTCGGCACGGCGGTCAACCAGGCCCTCACCAACCCCTGACCTGTCGGACCCCCCTGCCATCCTCTCCCCATGGGGAGGAGACCGACCAACCAGCCACCACCGTGCACCTACATCCTCGCCAGCGCCCCGCACGGCCTGCTCTACATCGGCTCCACCCGCAACCTGGTAGCCCGCGTCTGGCAACACAAGAACAACGTCGTCCCCAGCCACACCCGCCGCCACGGCATCCACACCCTGGTCTGGTACGAACCCCACCACACCCTCGAGAACGCGATCCTGCTCGAGAAGCGGCTCACGACCTGGAGCCGGGCTCGCAAGATCGCGTTGATCGAGGGGATGAATCCCGAGTGGGACGATCTCTATCGATCGCTGCTGTAGGCGTTCACTCCGAATCGGCGTACGCCGACAACGGCGGGCACGAGCACACCAGGTTCCGGTCGCCGTAGGCCCCGTCGATGCGGCGGACAGCGGGCCAGACCTTGGGGCGCGGCGAGCTCAAACCCTGTGGGTAGACGGCGGTTTCGCGGGAGTAGGGGTGATTCCAGTCGCCGACCAGGCTGGCCGCCGTGTGGGGGGCGTTGCGGAGGGGGCTGTTGTCGACGGGCCATTCGCCCGCGGCTACTCGATCGATCTCCGCCTTGATGGCGATCATGGCGGCGATGAAGGCGTCGAGTTCTTCCAGGTTCTCGCTCTCGGTGGGTTCGACCATGAGGGTGCCCGCTACCGGGAAGCTCATGGTGGGGGCGTGGAAGCCGTAGTCGGCCAGGCGTTTCGCGACGTCGTCGACGGTGACGCCGGTGCGTTTGGTGATCTCGCGCAGGTCGAGGATGCACTCGTGGGCGACCATGGCGTTCTCGCCGGTGTAGAGGACCGGGAAGTGCGGATCCAGGCGGCGCGCAATGTAATTCGCCGACGCGATGGCGGTGAGGGTGGCTCGGCGCAGGCCGTCGGCGCCCATCATGCGAATGTAGGCCCAGGTGATCGGGAGGATCGACGCGGAGCCGTAGCGCGCGGCGGAGACGGCGTGCGAACCCGACTCCAGCGGGTCACCGGGGAGGTAGGCGGCGAGGTGGTCGCGGACCGCGACCGGGCCGACGCCGGGGCCGCCGCCGCCGTGCGGGATGCAGAACGTCTTGTGCAGGTTCAGATGCGACACGTCGCCGCCGAAGCGGCCCGGACGGGCAAGGCCCACAAGGGCGTTCAGGTTCGCGCCGTCCACGTACACCTGGCCGCCCGCGTCGTGCACCAGCGCGCACAACTCGGCGACCTCGTGTTCGAAGACGCCGTGCGTGGACGGATAGGTGATCATGATGCAGGCCAGGCGGTCGGCGTGGTCGGCGATCTTGGCGCGCAGGTCGTCCAGGTCGACGTCGCCGTTGTCGCGGCACTTCACGACCTCCACCCGCAGCCCGGCCATGGCGGCCGAGGCGGCGTTGGTGCCGTGCGCGCTGGACGGGATGAGGCAGGTGTCACGGTGGGTGTCGCCGCGGTCGAGGTGGTAGCGGCGGATCGCGAGCAGGCCCGCGTACTCGCCCTGGCTACCGGCGTTGGGTTGCAGGCTCACCCGGTCGTAGCCGGTGATGGCGGCCAGCCACTTCTCCAGATCCTCGATCACGCGCACCATGCCGGGCACGTCCTCGACGGGCGCGTAGGGATGCAGGCGGGCGAAGCCGGGCCAGGTGATCGGCTCCATCTCCGCGGTCGCGTTGAGCTTCATGGTGCACGAGCCGAGCGGAATCATGCTGCGGTCCAAGGCGATATCCTTGTCCGACAGCTGTCGCAGGTAGCGCAGCATGGCCGTTTCGGTGTGGTACCGGGTGAAGGCCGGATGGGTCAGGAACTCCGAGGTGCGCGTCTCGATCGAGGGCAGCGCCGACTCGGAAACGCCCTCCGCGCCGAAACTTTCGAGCACGATCGCCACATGCGCCTCGGTGGTCGCCTCGTCGCACGCCACCGACACGTGATCGGCGTCGACCAGCCGCAGATTCACCCCCCGCCCCTTCGCCTTGGCCACCACGGCCTCCGCCCCGCCGGGCACCCGCACCAGCACGGTGTCGAAGAACCGTTCGTGCACAACGGCTTCCCCGAGTCCGGCCGCGAGCCGCTCGGCGTGCCCGTGCACCCGCCGCGCGATCGCGCGCAGCCCGTCGCCGCCGTGATAACTCGCGTACATGGCCGCCACGATCGCCAGCAGCACCTGCGCGGTGCAGATGTTCGAGGTCGCCTTCTCCCGGCGGATGTGCTGCTCGCGGGTCTGCAACGCGAGCCGGTAGGCGGGATCGCCGTCGGCGTCCACCGACACCCCGACCAGCCGCCCCGGCAACTGCCGGGCGTGCGCGGTCCGCACGGCGAGATATCCGGCGTGCGGACCGCCGAAGCCCATCGGCACCCCGAACCGCTGGGTGGTGCCGAAACACACGTCCGCGCCCTGCTCTCCGGGCGGCGTCACCAGGGTCATGGCCAGCAGATCCGCGCCCGCGGCCACGAGCGCGCCCCGATCGTGCGCCGCCGCAATGACATTCGTCCAGTCCACGATCCGGCCCGACGCGCCGGGCGTCTGGAGCAGCACGCCGAAGAACTCCCCGTCGGGCAGCGCGCCGGAGGCCAGATCGGCTTCCACGATCTCGATGCCCAGCGGTTCGGCCCGGGTGGTGAGGATCGTGCGGGTCTGCGGGAACAGGTCGGCGTCGATCAGCAGCCGCGCCGACTTGCTCGACCGGTTCGCCCGGCGCAGCAGGGTCATGGCCTCCGCGGCGGCGGTCGCCTCGTCGAGCATGGACGCGTTGGCGACCTCCATACCGGTCAGATCCGACACCATGGTCTGGAAGTTCAGCAACGCCTCGAGCCGCCCCTGGCTGATCTCGGGCTGATACGGCGTGTAGGCCGTGTACCACGCCGGGTTCTCCAGGATGCCGCGCAGCAGCACGGGCGGGGTCAGCGTGTCGTAGTAGCCGAGCCCGATCATCGAGGTCGCCACGGTGTTCGAATTCGCCAGTGCCGCAAGCTCATCGAGCACCTCGTGCTCGGTGCGCGGGGCGGGCAGCGCGCACAGGCCGTGCGCCGCCGGGTCGTCGCGGATGCTCGCGGGCACCGCGCGGACCGCGAGGTCGTCGAGCGAATCGATGCCGAGCGCGGCGAGCAGCACCTCGACGGCGGCGGCATCGGGTCCGATATGGCGATCGGCGAAGGAACGGGTCACGGCAGCTCCCAGGGGTGCGGGCGGGCCCTCCCCCTCTGTCGTGGCGCCTGAGAGATTCAGGTCCCGGGCTCGGGCTCCTTTTCCCCATGGGCGGATGGCCCGCAACCGAATGCGGCCACCTCTTTCCAGAGGCGTCGAAAGTCCGTGCGGTCCCTGGTGCCTGAGAGATTGACGGGGAGGTGCTGCTCCTTCGGCGCCCGGGTCGCAACCCGGAACTCTCCCGCACGGCCGCGACGCACCGCCAAGTCTAGGCGGTCCCGGATTGCGCCGGTGTTACCGACCCCTAGCCGGTTTTGCTCATGCGCGCCTTGCGGCGGTAGGCCAGCTCGTCCTCGGGGCGGTCGCTGCTCGCGTGGTTCTCGGCGCGTTCGGCCGGGAAGTTGGCGATCGCGCCCGTCAGCTCGCGCATGGCGCCGCTGACCGCGATGCCGAACACGCCCTGCCCGCCCTGCAGTAAATCGACGACCTCTTCCGGTGAGGTGCACTCGTAGACGGTCGCCCCGTCGGAGAACAGCGTGATCCCGGCCAGATCCTCGACCCCGCGGCTGCGCAGATGATCGACGGCGATGCGGATGTTCTGCAGCGAGATGCCCGCGTCGAGCAGCCGCTTGACGATCTTGAGGACCAGGATGTCCTTGAAGGAGTACAGCCGCTGGCTGCCCGATCCGGAGGCGCTGCGGATGGACGGCACGACCAGACCCGTGCGGGCCCAGTAGTCGAGTTGCCGGTAGGTGATCCCGGCGACCTGGCAGGCGCTGGGGACGCGGTAGCCGACGAGTTCGTCGGGGACGGTGTCGTCGGGGAACAGGCCGGGCTGCACCGCGGCGGGCCGCGTATCCGCCGCGTCGGACCCCGTCTGCTGCGGTTGATCTCCCACGAACAACTCCCCTCACTGCTTCGCCGAAGTGGAACCACGGCCTAACTATCGAGGTTACTCCCTCGATTGTCCCGGCTCGATCCGCCTCGAGCCAGTCACCGCGAGGGGCGTGTTTTTCGACCTCTAGCTGAGGTTGATACTCCGCCGTCGGGGCCCGGATTGCCCCGGAATGACCGTTAACTATCGGTGGCCTTGAAATCGTCCGGCGACACCGACTCGAGGAACTCCTTGAACTTCTCCACCTCGTCCTCGCGCTCGTCGGGCATCACCAGCCCGGCCTCCTCGAGCACCGGCTCCTCGGCGTAGATCGGGCAACCCACCCGCAAGGCGATGGCAACCGAGTCCGAGGGCCGCGCGGAGATGCGCACGTCGTTGTCGAAGACCAGATCGGCGTAGAAGGTGCCTTCCTGCAGGTCGACGATCCGGATCTCCTTGAGGGTGTGGCCGAGCTCGTGGATCATGATCTTGATCAGATCGTGGGTGAGCGGCCGGATCGGCGTGACGCCCTCCTGCTCGAGGACGATCGCGGTCGCCTCCGCCTGCCCGATCCAGATCGGTAGGTACCGATCCCCGGCCACCTCGCGGAGCAGCAGCACAGGCTGATTCTGCGGCTGCTCTACACGGATGCCGATCACTCGCATCTCACTCATGACTCCACCTCGCTGGCGCTCGACGGCCGTATCACCGAGTCTAGGCGATGAATTCAGCCGCCGAGTGCGCCGCGCACCGAGGTCTTCACCAGACTGGTATGCAGCGTCAGCGACAGGGCGGCCAGCTCGCGGATGGTCTCCTCCGCGCGGGCGCGGGCGTCAGCGTCGCGGCCCTTGGCGATGGGCGCGGCGATCTGCGCGATCATCGCGGCCTCGCGATCGGCGGCGAGCTTGAACGCGCGCAGATGCCTTGCCTCCAAACCGAATTCGCTCATCGCGCGGGCCGTGCGGGCCAGCGTCACCGCCTCGGTGTCGAAGAAGCCCGCGGCGCCGGGGGTGATCAGATTGGCCCGGATGAGTTCGGCGAGGAACTTCTCGTCGATACCGGCCTGCTCGAGCAGATCCGTTCGCGTGACGCGGATCTCGTGATCGAAGCGCAGCTCCTCCGGCGAGACCTCACCGGGAACCACGCCGAGCCTCCGGGGCGGGGGCGGGCCGGCCGCGGACGCGGAATCGGGCGCACGCCCCGATCCGTCCGCGTCGGCGCCGTCGGCCCGGGCGCGCGCCTCGCGCACCCCGAGCGTCGCGGCGCCGCTGTCGATCGCCTCGAGTTGTTCCTTGATCACCTTCAGCGGCAGGTACTGGTCGCGCTGAGCGGTCAGCACGAATTTCAACCGCTCGACGTCGGCCACCGAGAACCGCCGATAGCCCGAGGGCGTGCGCTCCGGGCTGATCAGCCCCTCCGATTCGAGGAAGCGGATCTTGGAGATGGTGATGTCCGGAAAATCCGGACGCAGCAGGTCCAGCACGGAGCCGATCGACATTCCTCCGCGGGTCCACTGCGCTGCGCCTGTCATCGCATCCGGCCCGTCAGACGCCCGCCGCGTCGTTCTGGGCGGCGCGCGGGCCGGTCAGGAACACCAGCCGGAACTTGCCGATCTGCACCTCGTCGCCGTTCTGCAACTCCGAGGAGTCCACCGGCTCGCGGTTGACGTAGGTGCCGTTGAGGCTGCCCACGTCGACGACCTGGAACGTGTCGTTCTCGTTGCGGAACTCCGCGTGCCGACGCGAGACCGTGACATCGTCGAGAAAGATGTCGCTGTCGGGGTGGCGTCCCGCGGAGGTGGTCCGCTGATCGAGCAGGAACCGCGAGCCCGCGTTCGGACCGCGCTTGACCACCAGCAGGGCGGCACCCGGAGGCAGGCCCTCGACCCCTTGCACCGGCTGTTCGCCGGTCTGTTCCCCGGAGCGCGACGCGTCGACCTCGTTGAGGAAGTCAGCGCGGAACACCGATGTCGTCTCGGCCGCGCTCTCCCCGTAACCCGGGTCTTTGTTCTCGCTCACCCTTGCTCTCCTCCTCGAACCGATTATCCGTACAAGCATCGCGGCCCGGAATCCGTCCGCACCCGGCGCGACCGGCTGTCGCGCCCTTGGAGATTCCGGCACCGGTCGCCGGCACTTCTGTTGGCATTGACCGTACCCTGCCAGGGCGATCCCGTGCAGGTAGAACTGTGAAGGCCGCTTCAGCCCCCGATAACTCCTTGATAACCTGCGGCATCGAGGAGTTCATCCAGTGTCGCGTCGAGTTTTCCGGCCTCGTCGACCTGCAGTTCGAACATCCAGCCGTCCCCGTAGGGGTCGGTGTTCACCGTCTCCGGCTCGGCATCCAGAATGTCGTTCACCGCAACGACTTTCGCGTTCAGGGGCGCGTAGATGTCGGACACGCTCTTGGTGGACTCCACCTCCGCGATGCTCTCGCCCGCCGTCACGTCGGTGTCCACCGCGGGCAGCTGCACGAACACGACGTCACCGAGCTGTGACTGAGCGTAGTCGGTGATGCCGACGCGGGCGCGGGTCGGCCCCACGCGGAGCAGCCATTCGTGCTCCTCGGTGTAGCGCAGTTCCTCGGGAACAGAGGTCACAGGTGCAGTCCTTTCGAGGGCTCGTTCTCTGGCCGCGTCGTGATCACTTTATCGGCTCCCCGCTCGCGGGTCCGACGGCCGGTATCGCCCGGGCCACCGCCACCGCCTTGCCGACGTACAGCAGCCCGGTCCAGACGTAGGCCGCCGTGCCCCACAGCAGCAGCGCCCAGCCGAAGGCCCGGCCGAATCCGGCCGCGCCCCAATCCATTTCGCCCGCCAGCAGCCACGGCAACGCGGACATGAGCGCGAAGGTGGCCGCCTTGCCGAGATAGATCACCTCCGGCGGCGGGAGGTCGCGGCGGCGGTAGATCGCCAGTGTGACCGTGAGGATCGCGTCGCGGGCGAGCAGGATCACCACGAACGGCCACGGCAGGATGCCGCGCACGAGCAGCCCGAGCACGGTCGCCACCAGATACAGCCGATCCACGAACGGGTCCAGCAGCGCGCCCAGCCGCGAGGACTGGTCCAGCAGCCGGGCCAGCTTGCCGTCCAGGAAGTCGGTGAGCCCGCTGACGATCAACAGGGCGAAGGCCCACCCGTCGGCGTGCTCGATCAGCAACAGCCACAGCAGCACCGGAACCCCGATCAACCGCAGCACACTCAGCGCGTTGGGCACGGTGAGGACGCGGTCGCCCGGATCTCCGGCGGGTTCGGTGGTCACAGCCTGTTGCATACCCGAATCGCGCGGGGGCCGCCATTCGGGCACGCCGGAGGGGTTGCGGCGACAGGTTAAGGTGAGTCGGCAATCGAGGGAGAGGAAGTCCATGCCCGACTTCGACTACGACGTGGTGGTGATCGGCTCCGGGTTCGGCGGGAGCGTGAGCGCCCTGCGGCTGACCGAGAAGGGCTACCGGGTGGCCGTGCTGGAATCCGGCCGTCGCTGGCCGGCCGAGGCGATCCCGAAGACGAATTGGAATGTGCGCAAATCCCTTTGGGCCCCGCGACTGGGCCTGACCGGTCCGCAGCGGATCAGCGTGCTCGGCAAGTGCGCGGTGTTCTCCGCGGCCGGGGTCGGCGGCGGTTCGCTGATCTACGGCAACACCCTCTACGAACCGCTGCCCGCGTTCTACGACGATCGGCAGTGGGCCCACATCACCGATTGGCGCAGCGAACTCGCGCCCTACTACGACCAGGCCAAGCGCATGCTCGGCGTCGCGCCGAATCCGCGGGTCACCCCCGCCGACGAGGTGATCCGCTCGATCGCCGACGACCTCGGGGTGGGCGAGACCTACCACCCGACCAATGTGGGCGTGTTCTTCAACGAGGCCGCCCCGGGCGAGGAGGTGGACGATCCGTACTTCGGCGGGGCGGGCCCGCGCCGCAGCGGCTGCATCCACTGCGCGCGCTGCTTCACCGGCTGCCCGCACAACGCCAAGAACACCACCCCCACCAACTACCTCTACCTCGCCGAGCAGGCCGGGGCCACGGTCTTCGAGCTGACCACCGCGACCAAGGTGCGGCCCATGCTCAAGGGCGGGTACGCCATCGAGACCGTGCGCTCGGATCGCTGGATTCGCAAGCAGCGCAAGACCTTCACCGCCGAACAGGTGGTGTTCGCGGCCGCCGCGCTGGGCACCCAGAAGCTGCTGCACAAGATGCGCGACGAGCGGGTGCTGCCGAATCTGTCGCCGCGGCTGGGCGAGCTGACCCGCTCGAACTCCGAGGCGATCCTCAACGTGGTCAGCCGCACCCGCGCCGATTTCGCCGAGGGCATCGCGATCACCTCGTCGATCCATCCCGAGCCCGACACCCACATCGAGGTGTGCCATTACGGCAAGGGGCAGAACGCGCTGTTCCCGATGTCGGTGCCGATGGTCGACGGCGGGGCGTTCCGGTTCCTGCGGTTCCTGTTGGCGATGTTCACCCGGCCGCTGGTGTTCCTGCGCAGCCTCAATGCCCGCCGGGCATCGGAGAAGTCGGTGATCCTGCTGGTGATGCAGTCGCTGGACAACTCGCTGACCTCGTTCCGGCGCTGGGGACAGCTGAAGACGCGGCAGGGCACCGGGGAGCCGAACCCGACGTGGATTCCGTTGGCGCACGACATCGCTCGCCGCTTCGGCGAGAAGGTCGACGGCGATGTGCACGGGCTGTTCCTCGACGTGGTGAACATCCCGGCCACCGCGCACTACATCGGCGGCTGCGTGATCGGCGAGGGCCCGGAGAGCGGTGTGGTGGATCCGTATCAGCGCGTGTTCGGCCATCCCGGCCTGCACGTGGCCGACGGTTCGGCGGTCACCGCGAACCTCGGGGTGAACCCGTCGCTGACCATCACCGCGCAGGCCGAACGCGCGATGGCGTTCTGGCCCAACAAGGGTCAGCCCGATCCGCGTCCGGAACTGGGGCGCCCCTACCGCCGCATCCGGCCCGTCGCGCCCGCGCGGCCGACCGTGCCCGACACGGCCTTCGGCGCCCTGCGCCTGCCGATCAGCCCCGCCGACCCCCGCGTGCCGACCGTCTGACATACCCAAGACGCGGGATCCCACCGGAACCCGCCCGGCCACATATGCTTTCGGTACCGAGTGTCGACGGGAAGGGCGGGCCGCAATGCTGGTGCGAGTGCAGAATCCCACCGGCACCCAAGCCGAGCGGGTGCTGATCGACTGGCTGCGCACCTGGAAGGGGCCCGGCGATCCGCACGGCGTGGCCACGGTGAACGTCAGCCTGTTCTACGCCGAACGCCTGCACCGGTTCGACGCGATCATCTGGACGCCGACCAGTTGCGTGATCATCGAGACCGAGACGCTGGTGGAGAACGTCAGCGGCGAACTCGAGGTGCCGCTGAACGGTCCGTGGCGGGTGGGCAGTCAGGTGGTGACGCTCGAGGGCACCGATCGCGGCACGCCGCTGGACCAGTCGCGCGAGCACACCTTCGCGTTGCAGAGCTGGTTGGCCGAGCGCGGCCTCGGCCAGCGGGTGGTGCACGGCGTGGTGCTGGTCGTCCCGCCGAGCGGCGCGAATCTGCGGGTGCGCCAACTGTGGAACGATCCGAGTTTCGAGGTGATCGTCGGCGACGACCGCAACCGGTTCGCCGCCTACCTCAACAACCTCGCCTCGCAGGGCCGCGCCCAGTGGACGGTCAACGACGTGGCGCTGGCGTTCCGCGGCCTGGCCATCCTGCCGTATCTGCCGTCCCCGCAGGATCTGGTCGGCGAGGGCTTCGGCGGCACGGTCGACATCACGCTGTGGTACGGCGGCCCGCAGCAGGCGCAGGCCGAGGCGTATCACGAACAGCAGCAGGCCATGGCCGCCGCGGGCGGAACGAGCGGGCTGGCCTTCTCCGCGCCCTGGTACAGCCCGTGGCAGCTGTACCCGCGCGAGCACGAGAAGATCGATATGGGCCGCACGTTCCTGCGCGTCACGATGGCCCTGGGGATGCTGGTCGCGGCGGCGTGGGCGATCTGGTTCGTGCTGTCGGTGCTGCTGACCTACGCGCCCTGATCGTTACGGCCGCACCGTAACTCGCGGTCACCAGCGCGATCGCCGCGCCCGCGCCGCCCAGCACGTCGGTCGGGTAGTGGTAGCCCAGCCCCACCATGCCCACGGCCACCCCGGCCAGCACCACCACCGCCACCGCGGCCGCCGCGATCCGCGCCCGCGCACGCTCCAGCACCAACACGAAAGCCGTTGCGACCGCGACGAATTGGACCGTGTGCCCGCTCGGATACGCCAGGTAGTCGTGTAAGTGCCGGTGCCACAACGGTTTCAGCAGCCAGGTGTTGACCGCGACCACCAGCTCCGGCACCACCAGCAGGAAGGCCACCGCCCACCACCGCCGCCGCAGCGCGCACCACAGCGCGGCCAGCGCCAGCAACGGCAGCACGACATAGCCGTTGCTCGGCACGACCAGCGCGTCGAGCACACTCGTGCCGACCGTGCGGTCGACCTCCGCACCCACGGCCCGGTCCAGGTCGGTGGGTCCGCCGTTCGCGGGGAAACCCAACGGCAGCAGCGCGGTGGTCAGCGCACCGGCCGCCACCGCGACGAGCCACCGCACCTATTCGCCCTGATGGGAGCTCGGGTCGTCGAGCATGGCCGCGTGCAACAGGGATTCGGGCACGCCGAGCGCCTCGACCAGGGTCGGGGCGTGCGGGCGCAGCCGGTCCACCAGCTCGTTCACCCCGCGCCGCACCGTCTTGGCGCGGTCGACCGACATGAAGCGGTGCATGATGTACCACGCCTGGTTCTGCTCGATGCTCGCGTACACGAACAGATCGCACACCGTCTCGGCCAGCTCGCGCGCCTGCGGATCGTCGATGCCCGCGATGCCCTCGATGAACGCCTCCAGGATCAACCGCTCGATGTGCGCCTCGCCCGCCAGCAGGATGTGGTCCTGCGCGTTGTTGAACGCCTCGAACGGGTTGGTGTCCTGCGCGCGGGCCCGCAGCCGGTGCGCGGCGGTGCGGACCAGATAGTCCTCGCGATCGGCGAACAGCTGCAACTGCACCGAGCGTCGCGCCAGATCGCCGTCGTCGATGCCCTCGTCGGAGCGGTCGCGCAGCCGCTGGATCAGTTGGCGCACACCGGAACTCTCGCGCACCACGTCGCGGGCCATGGTGGCGGCGAAGCGCACCCAGCCCATGGCGTCCAGATCGCGGACCTCGTCGGCGTAGGCGGTGAGCAGTTCCTTGGCGACGAGCTGGGTGAGCACCAGGTTGTCGCCCTCGAAGGTGGTGAACACGTCGGTGTCGGCCTTCAGTGTCACCAGCCGGTTCTCGGTGAGATACCCCGCGCCGCCGCAGGCTTCGCGGCACTCCTGGATGGTGACCGTGGCGTGGCGGGTCTGCGCGCCCTTGAGCCCGGCCGCCCGCTTCTCCAGGGCGCGCTGCGCGGTGGGGTCGAGATCCTGCCCGGTCTGGATGGCGTGCATGCGCCGCACGAGATCGTTCTGCGCGAAGGCCAGCGCGAACGAGCGCGCCACCAACGGCAGCAACCGGCGCTGATGGCTGCGGTAGTCCAGCAGCACGATCTCCTCGCCGGTCTCCGGATCGCTGAACTGCCGGCGCTTCTCCGCGTAGCGCAGGGCGATGCTCAACGCCACCCGGGCCGCCGCCGCGGCCGCGCCGCCCACGCTGATCCGCCCGCGCACCAGCGTGCCGAGCGTGGTGAAGAAGCGGCGGCTCGGGTTCTCGATATCGGAGCGGTAGGTGCCGTCGGGTTCGACGTCGGCGTACCGGTTGAGCAGGTTCTCGCGCGGAATTCGCACGTGGTCGAACATGATTCGGCCGTTGTCGACCCCGGGCAGCCCGCCCTTGAGACCGCAGTCGGAGGTGGTGACGCCGGGCAGGTCGTTGCCCGCCTCGTCGCGGATGGGCACCAGGAAGCAGTGCACGCCCTGACTCTGACCGCCGGTGATCAGCTGCGCGAACACCGCCGCCATCCGGGCGTGCTCGGCCGCGCCGCCGATGTAGTCCTTGCGCGCCGACGCGGTCGGGCTGTGCACCACGAACTCTCGCGTCGCGGGATCGTAGGTCGCGGTGGTCTCGAGATTGGCGACGTCGCTGCCGTGCCCGGATTCGGTCATGGCGAAGCAGCCCAGCAGGTCCAGCGACAGCAGCCGCTTGACCACGTCCCGGTGCCGCTCGGTGCCCAGGTTCTCCACGGCCCCGCCGAACAGTCCCCACTGCACGCCGCACTTAACCCACAGCGACAGATCGGTGTAGGCCAGCATCTCCAGGCCGGTGACCGCCGCGCCCGGTTCGCCGGTGCCGCCGTTCTCGAGCCGGAAACCCTTCTCGGCGAGACCGAATTCGGAGACCAGCCGCATCTGGTCGAGCACCCGCGCCCGCGCGGCCTTGTAGTCGAGGTAGGGATCGCCGAACAGTCGATCGTCGTCGAGCTGCCGCCGGGCCCGCTCGCGCACCTCGCCCCAGGGGCCGTCGAGTGCCGCTCGTAGATGTTCCGCTGGGGTCTTGCCTCCGGTCGCCATAATCCGAAGATAACCACGAGCGAACCGGTGACACCCGTGATCGGCCTCACGTGTCGGTACGCGGAGCTGACGATTGTGTAACACGTCGCTAACTTGGCGAAGTATGAGCGATGAGGTGATGACCCAGCCGATCCAGGTGCTGCCGCCACCGGATCCGCACACCCGGCTGCGACATTGGGCAGGTCGTGTCGTGGGCCGGTTGGTGGCCGAGCGGCAGGCGACCGTCGACGCCGTCGTCCCGGCGCCGACGCCGTTGCAGCCCATCGATCTCACCGACGACGCCCGCGTGACCCAGGTACTGGACCTGGCCGAACGCGTCGGCGACGTGGTGCTCGCCTCGGGCACGTCGGTGATGGACACCACCACCCAGGTCGAGTTCATCGCCTCGACCTACGGGTTGTCGCAGATCGATATCGATGTCACCTACAACGCGATCCGCATCTCCGCCGACCGCGGCCCGTCGCTGCCGCCCGCGAGCACCATGCGGGTGGTCAACTATCGTTCGCTCGACTTCACCCGGCTCGCCGCGGTGGACCGGCTGACCCGGCGCATCCGCCGCGAGGTCGTCCCGCCCGAGGAGGCGCACGCCTATCTCGATCGGATCTGCTGTGCGCCGCATCCGTACAGCCGCTGGGTGGCCACCCTCGGCTGGTCGCTCATGGCCGCGGCCATCGCGGTGCTGCTCGGCGGCGGGACGCTGGTCGCGTCGGTCAGTTTCGTCGCCACCGCGCTCATCGACCGCACCAACCGGGTGTTCAACCGGCTGGGGCTGCCGTTCTTCTTCCAGGCCATGGCGGGCGGGGCGATCGCGACCGCGCCCGCGATCCTGTTGGCCACCTTCGCCGGACGCATCGAGGCCAATCCCTCGCTCATCGTCGCGGCGGGAATCACGGTGCTGCTCAGTGGTTTACAGCTGGTCGGCTCGGTCGAGGACGCGATCACCGGGGCGCCGATCACCGCGGCCGCGCGCATGCTCGAGGTGATGATGATGACCGGCGGCATCATCGCCGGGGTCGCGTTGGCGTTGCGGGTGGCGGAGATGGCGCACGCGGTGTCGCCGACGATCGATATGTACTCCTCCACCGGCATCTCGAATCTGGCGATGCAGGTGCTCGCCGGTGCGATCGCGGCCCTGGCCTTCGCGCTGGCCTGCTATGCCGAGCGCCGCGCGCTGGCCGCGGCCGGGTTGAGCGGTGCGGCCGCGACGGTATGTTACGTGCTGGCCGAGGCGGCCGGCTTCGGTCCGGTGGTGTCCTCGGGGTTCGCCGCGACGGTCGTCGGTCTCGCGGGTGGTCTGATGGCCCGCCGCTCGCTCACTCCCCCGCTGGTCGTGGCGATGGCCGGGATCACCCCGCTGCTGCCGGGTCTGAAGGTGTATCGCGGCCTGTCGGCGCTGCTCAACGATCAGTTGCTGATGGGGTTGAGTCAGCTGCTGGCCTCGTTCGCGGTCGGCTGCGCGCTGGCGGCCGGGGTGACGCTCGGCGAGTGGATCGCGCGTTTCCTGCGGCAGCCGCGAATCCTCAAGCGGTTCCGCGGGATTCGGCGGCCGGTGATCGCGTCGAATCGCTAGGCCGGTCCCGGCGTCAGGCCGATGGTCCGGGCGAGATCGGCCAGTGTCGCGTCGAACAGCGCGTCGGGATCGCTGACCGGCATGGGGTAGTTGCCGAAGACCTCGAGGGTCACGTGCCCGTAGAGCCGGGCCCAGAACTGGATCATCAGGTAGGTGACCCCGAGGTCGAGTTTCTCGGCGGGGAACTTGCGCTCGGTGATGCCGAGCAGCGCGCCCTGGAATCCGATCAGGTCCTCCCGCAACGCCTCCGGGATGACGTCGGCCGAGGGCGTGACGATGTCGTAGGCGGCCAGCAGCCGCCCGGCCGCGGCGAGGAAGATCCGCCCGAACGGTTCGTCGAACTGCCGCATGGCGCTGGTGCCCGCGCCCGCCGGGGAGGCGAACACGAGGGTGAACTCGTGCGCGTGGTCCAGCGCCCAGCGCCGAAAACCCTTGCAGATGGCGAACAATTGCACGATGCCGTCGTCGGGCAGCTCGGCCACCTGACTCGCCAGCTCCTCGGCCAGATCCGCGCAGATGTCCAGGCGCAGCGCGGCGACGAGCTCCTCCCGGGAGGCGTAGTACCGGTACAGGGCGGGGGCGGTGATCCCGAGTTCGCGCGCGATCGCGCGCAGGGTCACCGCCTCCGGACCCTGGTGCACCAGAAGGGTTCTCGCCACTCGCCGGATGTCCGCGTCGCTGACCGCGGGCACCCGGCCCCTCCGCGCCGGCTCGCTCATCCGTCCGAGCCTAGCGGTGAGGGGCAGCTCACTCGTAGGCGACCTGCCAGTTCTTGATGCCGTTGAGCCAGCCCGAGCGCAGGCGGGTGGGCTCGGAGATCTGGCGCAGGTTCGGCATGACGTCGGCGATGGCGTTGAAGATCAGATCCAGTTGCAGCCGAGCCAGATTCGCGCCCACGCAGTAGTGCGTGCCGGTGCCGCCGAAGCCGACGTGCGGGTTGGGGTTGCGCAGCACGTCGAAGTCGAAGGGCTTGTCGAAGTGCTCCTCGTCGAAGTTGGCCGAGGCGTAGAACAGGCCGACGCGCTGGCCCTTCTTGATCCGCTGCCCGCCGAGTTCGTGATCGGCCAACGCCGTGCGCTGGAACGCGATCACCGGGGTGGCCCAGCGCACGATTTCGTCGGGCGCGGTGCGCGGGCGCTCGGCCTTGTACAGCTCCCACTGCTCGGGGAAGTCCACGAACGCCTTCATGCCGTGCGTGGTGGCGTTGCGGGTGGTCTCGTTGCCCGCGACCGCGAGCAGGATCACGAACCAGGCGAATTCGTCGGAACCCAGTGCCTCGCCGTCGATGTCGGCGGTGACGAGCTTGCTGACGATGTCGTCGGCCGGGCACTTGCGGCGTTCCTCGGCCAGGTTCCAGGAGTAGCCCATGACCTCGGCGGTGGCGACGCGATGGTTGCCGTCGAAGTCCGGATCGTCGTAGCCCATCATCTGATTGGACCAGTCGAACAGCTTGTTGCGGTCCTCCTGCGGCACGCCCAGCAGTTCGGCGATGGCCTGCAACGGCAGCTCGCAGGCGACCTGCTTGACGAAGTCGCCGCCGCCGGTCGCCTTGGCCTCGTGGACGATTCGCGCGGCGCGCTCGGTCAGCGCCGCGCGCAGGCTCTCCACCGCGCGCGGGGTGAAACCGCGGGAGATGATGCGGCGCAGCTTGTCGTGCGCGGGCGGGTCGGTGTTCACCAGCATGGCCCGCTGGATGTCGATCTCCTCGCGGGCGATGTCGCCGTTGAAGCGGATCACCGCGGTGTTCTCGTGGGTGGAGTAGAGCTCGGAGTTCTTCGAGATCTCCTTGATGTCCTCGAGTTTGGACACCACCCAGTAACCACCGTCGTCGAAACCGCTGACCCCGTCGGGCTGGTCGACCCACCAGACCGGGGCGGCGCGGCGCAGCTCCGCCCACTCCTCGATGGGCAACCGGCGGGCCAGCAGGTCGGGATCGGTGAAGTCGAAGTCGTGCGAGATGGACGGAGCGGACACGGAACCTCCTTTGGAACACGTTCCACTGGAGTGAACCACATCACAGAGCTTTTGTGAACACCTATTAGTAAATAATGTTCACAAGACCTCAGTACGCCCCGTCGCCGCGGGTCACCGCGCCGATCGTCTTGGCGATGAGCAGCAGGTCCATCACCATCGACCAGTTCTCCACATACGACAGGTCCAGCCGCATCGAATCCTCGAGCGACAGGTCCGAGCGCCCGCTCACCTGCCACAACCCGGTGAGGCCCGGCTTGACCAGCAACCGGCGGCGCATGACCCCGTCGTAGGACTCGACCTCGCGGCGCACCTGCGGGCGCGGACCGACCACGCTCATCTCCCCGCGCAGCACATTGAAGAACTGCGGCAGCTCGTCGAGGGAGAACTTGCGGATGATCCGGCCCACCGGGGTGATGCGCGGATCGTCGCGCAGCTTGAAGAACAGCGGGTTGCCGCCGTTGGCGTCGATGAGCGCGCTGATGTGCCGGTCGGCGTCGGCGTACATGCTGCGGAACTTGATCATCCGGAACGGCCGCCCGTCGCGGCCGATCCGCTCGGAGCGGTAGAACACCGGCCCGGCGCTGGTGGCCTTCACCGCGACCGCGATGGCCAGCAACACCGGCGCGATCGCGAACACCGCCGCCGCGGCGAAGCAGAAGTCGAAGGCGGACTTGCCGATCGAGCTGGCCCGCCCGTACTGCGGCCTGCCCACGTGCAGCATCGGCATATCCGCGACGAAGCGGTGGGTGAGCCGCGCCCCCGCGATGTCGACCAGTCCGGGCGCCACCACCAGTTCCACGCCGAGCGGGTCGAGCTCCCACGCCAGATGCCGCAGATCGGCCGGGCCCAGATGCTCGGTGGCGGTGACCGCGACGGTGTCGGCCCCGGTGAGCCGCACCGCCGCCGCCACCGACCGGTCGTCACCGACCACCGGCACCTCCCGATCCCCCACGGCCAGAACGGATTCCGAGTCGTCGGGCGTGCACACGCCGACGACCTGATGGCCCGATCCCGGATCGCGGGAGAAGGCGGTGACCATGGCCCCCGCCGAGCTCCGCCCGCCGACCACCAGCACCCGGGTGCGGTAGCCGCCCGCCTTGCGCCGCCGGGTCACCCAGCCGCGCCACACCCGCCGCTGCACCATCAGCCCGAGCACGCCGAGCGGCAGCGCGATCGCCAGATAGCCGCGCGCGATATCGAAGCGGAACAGCAGCGAACCGATGGCGATCGCGCCGAACAGTCGCAGCGTGGCCGCGACCACTCGGCGGTATTCCTCTGTGCCGGAACCGATCACGCGCGGTGAGCGACTGCCCGAGACGGCGAGGAACACCGCCCACGCCGCGCCGAGCAACACCGAGACGACGGTGTAGCGCACCTCCACCGGTAGCGACACCGCCAGCGGTGGATCCGCGGGTCCGCCGAAGCGGATCACCTGCGCGGCGGCCACGGCGAGCCCGACGACGGCGAGGTCGCCCAGCCACAATCGCCGGGCGTACTCGATCTGCCACCGCTCGCGCTCGGAGCGCGGCGGGATCGCCGGGCGCGTGGGCGTACCCGCGCGGAGTTCGAAACTCATGATTGAACGCACCTCCCCCATGGGAGAACTCGGCTCCGTTCCGATCCCCGCTGACCGGTCCCCCAAGGGCATCGGGCCATGACAACCGACGGGACGACGATGTTTCGCCGCCCAGGTTCCGAATGTTACGGCTCACAAGCGCCCGGCGTGCGACGAATCTGCCTCGGCCCCAGCGTATCTCGGCGGTAGCCAAAAACAAACCAACCGGTTTTCGATAACTTCCCCTATTCGCCCCCGGAAGGGGTTCGTTGCTGGTTCCCCGGGCCATCGGCCGTTGTATACAGAAACAACCTTTCTGTTCCGAAGCGTTTGCCCGATAGCTGTTGGAACACTGGGGATTTCGGGGGCGAAAACCGACCGGAACTCGCGGGAAAGTCCTCGTGGTCTCACCGTGACCCTGCCGAAAGGTGTTGTAACGTAAGCGAGGTCGACGTCGACGCACTCTTTCGTTCGGCGGTTCCGCCGACGATTTCCGGCTCGGCGAAAGGTGGGGAATTCCTCGTGCGGTGCCGCCTGTGCGATTCCGATGATCTGGTGAGCGTGCTCGACCTCGGGGCCACCCCGCCCTGTGAGAAGTTCCTGACCGCGGCCGAACTCGACCTCCCCGAGGCGACCTTCCCGCTGCATCTGCGGCTGTGCGCGAAATGCCTGCTGCTGCAACTGCCTCCGCTCATCACGCCGGAGGAGACGTTCACCGAGTACGCCTACTTCTCCTCCTACTCCGACAGCTGGGTGCGGCACGCGCGCGCCTTCGTCGGCCGCGCGATCGCCGAACTCGGCCTGGGCGCGGACTCTTTCGTGGTCGAGGTGGCCAGCAACGACGGGTATCTGCTCCAGCACGTGGCCGCCGCGGGCATCCGCTGCCTGGGCGTCGAACCCTCGGTGAACGTGGGCGCGGCCGCCCGGGACCGGGGCGTGCCCACCCGGACCGCGTTCCTCACCGAGGACCTGGCCCGGGAGATCCGCGCCGAGCACGGACCGGCGAATCTGGTGGTGGCCAACAACGTCTACGCGCACGTCCCGGATCTGCTCGGCTTCACCCGCGCGCTGCGCGACCTGGTCGCCGACGACGGCTGGGTCACCATCGAGGTGCATCACGCGCTGAATCTGGTGCGGCTGGGCCAGTTCGACACCGTCTACCACGAACACTTCCAGTACTACACCGTGTTGTCGGCCCAGCGCGCCCTCGCCACGGCGGGGCTGACCGTCGTCGACGCGGAAACGCTGCCCACGCACGGCGGTTCGCTGCGGTTGTGGGCGCGCCCGGATCCGGTCGCGCGGGTGCGCCCGAGCGTGGCCGAACTCCTGCGGGCCGAGGCCGCGGCCGGATTACACGATGTCGCGGGCTATTCCGAGCTGCGGCCGCGCGCCGAACGGGTCCGCGCCGAGCTGCTGCGCTTCCTGCTGGACTGTCGCGCCGACGGCCGCCGCGCGGTCGGCTACGGTGCGCCCGGCAAGGGCAACACCCTGCTCAACTACTGCGGTATCCGCCCGGATCTGTTGTCCTACACCGTCGATCGCAATCCGTACAAGCACGGCCGCTATACCCCCGGCACCCGCATCCCGATCCATCCGCCCGAACGCCTCGACGCGGACCGGCCGGACGTGGTGGTGGTGCTGCCGTGGAATCTCGAGGCCGAGATCACCGCCCAGCTGCGCCACGTCGGCGACTGGGGCGGGGAGCTGATCTATCCGCTGCCCACACTGCATCGGGCGCGCACAGCAGGGAGTCACTCGTGAAGGTCGTTCTGTTCTGCGGCGGCTACGGCATGCGCATGCGCGGCGGGGCCGAGGATCCGGTGCCCAAGCCGATGCAGCTGGTGGGCCCGCGCCCGCTGATCTGGCACGTGATGCGCTACTACGCGCACTACGGCCACAAGGATTTCGTGCTGTGCCTGGGCTACGGCGCCAACCACATCAAGAACTTCTTCCTGACCTATCAGGAGTCGGTGTCCAACGATTTCGTCATCCGCGACGGCAAGGTCGAACTGCTGGCCTCCGACATCAGCGACTGGACGATCACCTTCGTCGACACCGGACTGGAATCGGCCATCGGCGAACGACTTCGGCGGGTGCGCGAGCATCTGGCCGGGGAACGGTACTTCCTCGCCAACTACGCCGACGTGCTCACCGACGCGCCGCTGGACGAGATGATCGACAAATGTGTGGCCGCCGACGCGGCCGCCTCCATGATGATCGTCCCCCCGCAGTCGTCGTTCCACTGCGTGGACGTGAATTCCGCGGGCGGCGTGGAGCGCATCACCCCGGTGTCGCGGCTGCCGATCTGGGAGAACGGCGGCTATTTCGTGCTCGGCCAGGAGATCTTCGACCTGCTGCCGCCGGGCGGGGATCTGGTCGAGGACGTGTGCGGCGCGCTCGCCGCCCAGGGACGGCTGATCGGCTATCAGCACCTGGGCTTCTGGAAACCCGCCGACACCTTCAAGGAACGCGCCGAACTCGACGCCGCCTACCACTCCGGGCGGCGGCCGTGGATGGTGTGGGAGCGCGACGGGGCGCCGTGCTGACCCTGCGCGGCGAGGTCCGCGAGATCGCGCTGCTGGGCGCGCACTGCGACGATCTGGCGATCGGCGCGGGCGGCACCCTGCTCGTCCTCGCCGAGGCGACGCCGGGGCTGCGAGTGCGCGCGCTGGTGTTGTGCGGCGGCGGCACCGACCGCGCGGACGAGGAACGGGCCGCGCTCGAAGCGTTCTGTCCCGCAAGCGATCTCGACCTGACCGTGGCCTCGTTCCCGGACGGGCGCACGCCCGCGCACTGGGCCGAGGTGAAGGCCGCGGTGGCCGCGTTCGCCCGCGGCTGCGCGCCGGATCTGGTGTTCGCGCCCCAGCCCGGCGACGCCCATCAGGACCATCGGTTGCTGGCCGAGCTCGCGCCCACCGAATTCCGCGACCATCTGGTGCTCGGCTACGAGATCCTCAAATGGGAGACCGATACGCCGCGGCCCACGCTGTTCCATCCGCTGCCCGAACCCGTCGCGGTGCGCAAGGCGGAGCTGCTGTCGAAACACTATCCCTCGCAACAGGACAGGGATTGGTTCGACGGCGAGTCCTTCCTCGGCCTGGCCCGGCTTCGCGGGGTGCAGTGCCGCGCCCGGTACGCCGAGGCGTTCGTGGTCGACAAGGCCGCCGTCGTCTTCGGAGGTGTGTGAAATGCGGGTACTGCTCACCGGACATCAGGGGTATCTCGGCACGGTCATGGCCCCGGTGCTGGTCGCCGCCGGGCACGAGGTGACCGGCCTGGACGTCGGCTGGTTCGCCGACTGCGTGCTGGGCGAGGCCCCGCCCGATCCGCCGGGGCTCAGCGTGGATCTGCGCGAGGTGACCGCCGATCAGCTCGCCGGATTCGACGCGGTGGTGCATCTGGCGGCGCTGTCGAACGACCCGCTGGGCGCGCTGGCCCCGCGGATCACCTACGACATCAACTATCACGCCTCGGTGCGGCTGGCCCGCCTCGCCAAGGCGGCCGGGGTGCGCCGATTCCTGTATGCCAGTACGTGTTCGGTGTACGGCGCGGCCGGGTCCGAGCTGGTCGGCGAGGACGCGCCGCTGCGACCGCTGACCCCGTACGCGGAGAGCAAGGTGCGCGTGGAGGACGATGTGGCCGCGCTCGCCGACGCCGATTTCTGCCCGGTGTTCCTGCGCAACGCGACCGCGTTCGGCTTCTCGCCGCGGCCGCGCGCCGATATCGTGCTCAACAATCTGGTCGGGTACGCGGTGCTCACCGGGCAGGTGCGGGTGCTGTCGGACGGCACGCCGTGGCGGCCGCTGGTGCACGCCGCCGATATCGCGGACGCCTTCGCGGCCTGTCTCACCGCGCCCGCGGCGCGAATCTCCGCGCGCGCCTACAACGTCGGCGACGAGTCGAACAATCTGACCGTCGCGCAGATCGCGGCGGCCGTGGTGGCGGCGGTCCCGGGTTCGGAACTGGTGATCACCGGGGAGACCGGGGCCGACCCGCGCTCGTACCGGGTCGATTTCGCCCGCGCCCGTACCGAATTGGGGTTCGCCGCGCGCTGGAGCGTCGCGGCGGGCGCGGCGGAACTGGCCCGGGAGTACCGCGCGCGGGGGCTCACCGCCGCCGATTTCGCCGAGCGCTTCACCCGGCTGGCCCGGCTGCGCGAACGCAAATCCGCGGGCGCGCTGGACGATTCGCTGCGCCGCGTCACGATCGGGGCGTGAGGTGCGGCGAGGCGAGGAGTTCGGCCCAGCTTCCGGCGGCCCGGTCCCGCTCCGACATCACGCTGACCGGGAGCGGCCAGGCGATGCCCAGGTCCGGGTCGTCGTGGGCGACGGCGAGGTCCTCGGCCGGGTCGTGCGGGCGGTCGATGCGGTAGCACACGTCGGCGACGTCGGTGAGCGCCTGGAATCCGTGCAGGAAACCGGGGGGCACGTACAGGTGCCGGAAGTCGTTGTCGTCCAACAGGAACGCCTGGGCGCGGCCGAAGGTCGGCGACTGCGGCCGGATGTCGACGAGCACGTCGTGCACCGCGCCGTGCGCGCACCGCACGAGCTTGGCCTCGCCGCGCCCGGATCGGCCGTGCAGTCCCCGGACCACGCCGCGCACCGAGCGCGACTGCGAGTCCTGGACGAAGGCGGCGGCCGCGCCGGGTCGCCCGAGGTGGGCGTCGAACTCGACCGCGTCGAAGGTGCGGGTGAACAGCCCGCGCGCGTCGCGATGCGGCCGCGGGATCAGGACCAGCACGTCGGCCAGGTCGGCGGATTCGATGCGCACGGGGACATGGTGTCATGAGCCGCGGGTGCCGCGCGTGCGGGTCCGATCGGCTCACCGAGGTGCTCGATCTCGGGAAAATGCCTGCGGCCGACCACTTTCCGAGCGGCGGAACGGCGGAAGACGATCCGCTCTACCCGCTCGCCATGGTGCTGTGCGAGCGGTGCGGGCTGGCGCAGCTGGCCGAGGACGACACCGTCACCGACGAACCGCGCGGAGTGGAGCCGCGGGCGCTGCGGGAGCAGGCCGTCGACGCGGTCACCCGGATCGCCGCCACCGGCATCCTGCGCGACCGCACGGTCCGCGAGTTCGGCAGTCCGCACGGCGGCACCTGGCTGCCGCTGCTCGCGGCGCACGGCGGCGTCGAGAGTCCGGACGCGACGGCGGATGTGGTGGTGGACGGCTTCGGGCTCATGCACGCCCCCGATCAGCGCGCCGCGGCCGCCGAACGCGCGGCCGCGCTGCGCCCGGGCGGGGTGCTGTTGGTCCAGTTCCATCGGCTCGGCGCGATCCTCGCCCAGGGTCAGTGGAACGCGTTGCGGCACGGGCATTTCGCGTACTACTCGCTGACCGCGCTCACCAGGCTGCTGGCGGGGGCGGGCCTGCGCCCGGCGACGGCGTGGGAGTTCGACCTCTACGGCGGCACGGTCCTGGCGGCGTTCGTGCCGTGGCGGGCCGCGCCCGACGCGCGGGTGCGCCGCGTCCTCGATGCCGAGACCGGGCTCACCGATCCGGCCGTGCTGTCGCGATTGCAGGCCGAGGCCGACCGGCAGGCCGAGCACCTGCGGTGCTGGCTCGAGCGCGAGGCCGCGGCGGGTCGCCGCGTCCACGCCTACGGCGCGGCCTCGCGCGCGGTGGCGTTGTTCGCTCGCGCCGGGCTGCGGCGGTCGCTGCTGGCCGGGGTGGCCGACGCCGCCCCCGCCAAGCGGGGCCGCCGGATGCCCGGCACCGACATCCCGATCATCGGACCGGCGGAACTGGTTGCGGCGCAACCCGATCGGGTCCTGCTCACGCTGCCGGATCTGGCGCGCGAGGTCGACGCGGCGCTGCCCGCGCTGCGCGGCCGATGGGTGACGGAGGTCCCGCGCCCGCCGTGACGCGCGGACGCGCAGGGTGCTCGACGGACGGGGCCGCACCGCGACCGGTGCGGGAGGAACAGTCGGTACGGACCGGCAGCAACTTTCGGCGCGGCGGCACAACGCGCCCGAGGATGAGGGAGTCGGAACATGAACTACAGCAAGCACACCCGCGCCACCGCGCGGACCACAGCCGCCGCCGTCGCCGCCACCTTCGGCGTGCTCGCGGGGCTCGGGACCGCATCGGCCGGGGTGGACGGCGTCGCGGGCATCGTCGATCACGGTCAGCGCACCGTGGAGGCCATCTCCGAGGACACCCGCATCGATTTCGTGGCCCCGCTGGACGGCAATCCGCTGACCCGCGAGTGGTTCCACAACGGGCGGGCCAGCTACCGTGTGTCGGGGCCCGGGGCCGAGAACTGGCACGGGCACATCACGATCGGGTACATGGTCGGCTATCCGGCCACGCTCAACGGAAAGATCAGATTCCAATATCAGACGCCCGGACTGGAATTGGAACTCGGCAACGATCCCAAGCTCGACGTGTTCGATCTGATCCCCCGGGTCGGCGTCGAGGTGGAGGCCGGATTCGGGCCGGGCATCCAGACCATCGAATGCGCGGGCGGCGACATCTCCGGCACCGAGGGTTTCGTGCAGATGTCCGGCTTCCACGGCACGGTCACCGGGGTGCTCGGGACCACCACCATCCGGCCGTTCGTGAAGGTCGTCGGCGCCAGCGGTGACACCGTGATCACCTACGGGCCGACCTCGTCGATCTGAGCGCGTCCGCCGACCGGATCCGCAGCCGTTCCAGCGCCTGGCGCACCAGGCGCAGATCCCCGGCCAGCACGTCGGAAACCGCGATCAGGTCCGGATATTCGCGGCCCAGCCGGTGGTGGAAGCGGGCCATCTCGGTGAGCTTGGACACCGTGGAGGTGTTGCTGCACAGGTTGAACGAGGAGTTGCGCCAGGCGGCGAGGATGGTCGGCATCCCGTAGAACAGCCCGAATTCGCAGACCCGGGCGAACAGGTCCACGTCCATCGGGAACACCAGATCGCCCCGGAAACCGCCCGCGCGTTCGAAATCGCGGCGGCGGAACATCGCCGCCGCGGTCGGCCCGAAGTCGGCCGGGCCGCGCCGCACGATCGTGCGCATGAGCGCCCCGGCCGGTTGCGGGCCGAGCAGGCCGGGCAGGCCCAGATCGGTCTCCTCCACCGCGCCGGACTCGTCGATGACCTCGAATTTGGCGGCGGCGCAGGCGATCTCGCGATCGGCCAGGAGGTCGACCTGCGCCTTCAGCGCGCCGGGCAGCAGGATGTCGTCGGCGCAGACGACCTTGACCAGCTCGCCCGAGGACAGCGCGACCGCCTTGTTCCAGTTCTCCCCGATGGGCAGCAGACGGTCGTTGTGGTGCGGGTGCACGCGGTGGTCGTCGAAGGAGTGCGCGATCTCGGCGGTGGCGTCGGTGCTGGCGTTGTCGAGCACGGCGACCTCGAAGTCCAGGTCCTGGTCGAGGATCGAGCGCAGCGTTGTCTCGAGGGTGCGGGCGGCGTTGTAGGCCGGTACGCAGATCGACAGGGTCGTCATAGCTCCCCCTGGGCGGGTGCGATGGTCGGTTCGTCCGCCACGAGCCCGAAGACGCGGTCCAGGGCGCGGCGGCCCGCGGCGATCTGGTCCTCGGCCTTGCGCCACAACGGTTCCCGGAGTTCGGGCGCGCGCTGCCATTGGCGGCGGACGGCCTCGGTGAGCGCCGCGTCGAGGCCGTCGCCGCGCAGGTCGACCACCTCCAGTCCGGTGCCGAACATCTCGGCGAGGCCGTGGAACTTGTCGTCGTAGTAGCGCGAGGCGGTGACGCCCACGGCCGGAACCCCTTGGGCGAGCGCGAAGACCGCGAGATGGTAGGCGCTGGTCACCACGACGCGGCAGCGCGAGACCTGGCGGGCCACGTCGGCGGCGCTCGCGCCGCGCCCGGCCGGTCGGCGCACCCGCGGGGCGCCCGCGAGCAGCGGCAGGGTGCAGCGACGGTCCTCGGAGTCGTACTCGGAGATGATGAGCGGGGCCAGGGGCGCGCCGAATTCGGCCGACAGGCCCCGCACCCGTGACCCGAGCACCGTCCGGGCGTGGTCGCTCACCCGCGCGTAATCGGCCACGCGCAAACAGATTCCGAGATCGCCGCCGAGGTCGTCGGGACGCAGCCGATAGGCCAGTTCCACCGCGTCGTCCCCGGTGACCAGGACGCGTTCGGGCGCGACGCCCAGATCGGCGAGCAGGGCCGGGCCACGGCGGCCCTCCCGCAGCGCGATGAGCCCGACGCCGGGCAGGACCCGCGCGGCGAGGTCGAGCAGCGCCGGATCCTCCAGCGGACCGATGCCCTGCCCGATCATGGCGGTCGGAATGCCTTGCGATTGCGCGTATTCCAGCAGCGTCAGGGTGCGGCGGGCCTGGTAACGGTCGACGTCGGTGAGGTATCCGCCGCCCTGCGCGAGCACCAGCGAGGCGTCGGCCGCCGCGGCGGGCAACGACGGCAGGCTCGGCTCGAGGTCCGCGGCGACCGCCTTCCGACGCAGCGCGCGCACCCGCGACTTGGGCCCGTCGGTGGCCGCCCGCCACCGCAACACGGCCGCCCCCACCGGCCGATCCCACGGACTCCGCTCCGGCCAGTGCCCGCCCCCGCCCAGACAGATCGGCTCCGCCTCCGGCACCACCGCCCGCAGAATCCGCGGCTGATCGGTGAGCACCCCGATCCGCGCCCCCGCCCACCGCTCCCGCAACCGCTCCACGGTGACCGCCATCATGGCGATATCCCCCCGATTGCGCAGCCAGTACTCCCCGTTCTCGACCAGGACCCGGATCTCCCCGTCCCCGGGCCGCGCACCGAACTTCCCCACTGTGTAGTTCCCTCCGCACGTCCGGACACCGCCGGTTGATCGGTCATTCCATCGCACCACGCCACCGATCGTTACGCAACGACCCCAAAACCCTTCCGCACCAACATGGTTCCGGTCGGTATGGTCGCTCGGGCGGTCCGGCCCGCGTCGATCCGCGTTTCCGGCCCGGGTGTCCTACACTGACTGACGGACGGAAGTCCGTGTCACGGGCGGGGCCGGGGCAATCCATCGACTCAGGAATTGTATGGTAGGGCTGCGCGTGCACATGACCGGGGCGGAATGGTTTTCCGCGAGTCCCGGGGGGTTGAATCGGTATTTCACCGATCTGTTCGGGGCGCTGCGCGGGATGGATGATATTCGGGTCACCGCAACGGCTTTCGGGGACGCGCCGGAGGGCGGGCGGAGCTGGGGGGCGACCGGGGGGACGACCCTGGCACGCGGGCGGCGCGCATTTCTCGACCGGATGGAAATATCGCGGGAAACGATCGTGGATCGCCATTTCTGTTTGTACGGCCCACCGGCCCCGGGACCGCTCGTGGTCCATTTCCACGGGCCGTGGGCGCGGGAGAGCCGGGCGGCCGGGGAATCCGGGCGTGCGGTGCGCGCGAAATATCTCCTCGAACGGCTGCGCTACGCCCGCGCCGACCGGTTCGTGGTGTTGTCGAACCGCTTTCGCGATCTGCTCGCCGCCGACTACCGGGTGCCCGCCGAGCGGATCGCCGTCATCGCGCCCGGGGTGGACCTCGACCGGTTCCCCATCCCCGAACCGCCCCCGGCCGACGCCGCCCCGCTCGTGCTGTGCGTGCGCCGCCTCGAACGCCGCATGGGCATCGACGTCCTGCTGCGCGCCTGGCCCGGTGTGACCGCGCGCCACCCCGAGGCGCGGCTGCTCATCGTCGGAACCGGCACGGCCGCAGCCGAATTGGGCGCGTGCGCCGCCCACGACGACACGATCACCTTCGCCGGCCGCGTCGACGACGACGAATTGACCCGCCTCTACGCCCGCGCCGCCTGCACGGTGGTGCCCTCGCGCGCCCTCGAGGGCTTCGGGCTCATCGCGCTGGAATCGCTCGCCGCGGGGCGCGCCCCGATCGTCACCGACTGCGGCGGCCTGCCCGACTCCGTGCGCGGACTCGACCCGTCGCTGATCGTGCCCCCCGACGACGCCGAGGCGCTCGCCGACCGCCTGACCGCCGCCCTCGACGGCCCCCTGCCCACCGCGAAACAGTGCCGCGCGCACGCGGAATCGTTCACCTGGACCCGCGCCGCGCGCGCCCACCTCGCCCTCTACCGCGAGCTGGCGGCATGAGAGCGGTCTTCCTCGCGCACACCGCGGTCCCGTCCGGGGCCGAACTGGCCATGCTCCGCCTGGTGTCCGCGCTGCGCGCCCACCTCGACCCGGCGGTCGTGTACACCGCCGACGGCCCGATGGTCGCGCGCACCCGCGAGCGCGGCATCGAAACCCGGCTGCTGCGAAACGATTTCGACAGCCGAACGATGACCATCGCGACGGCGAGCCCCCGGCGGCTGCTCGCCGGGGGTCTCGCGCTGCTGCGCGTGGGCTGGCGGGCCGGCGCCGCGGTACGGGAACTGGAGGGCACGGTGCTGGTCGCGCAGAGCACGAAGGCGCTGCTCATGGGGGCGGTCGCCGCCCGCCGCGCCCGCGTGCCGCTGGTGTGGCAGGTGCACGACCGCGTCGCCGCGGACTACTTCGGCCGCGCCCTCGCCCCGCTCATCCGGCTGCTCGGCTGGCTGCTCGCGCACGCCTACCTCGCCAACAGCCGCGCCACCCTCGCCACCCTGCACACCTGGCGACGCCCGGCCGCCGTCGCCTACCCCGGCCTCGAACCCCGACCGCCCCGCCCCCGAGCCGCCCAGCGCCCGCCCGCCGACACCGTGGTGGCGATGGTCGGTAGGCTCGCGCCCTGGAAGGGCCAGGACCTGTTCCTGCGCGCGGTCGCGGACGCGAAAACCGTTCCGCGCCACATCCTTCTGATCGGCGGCGCGTTCTTCGACGAGGAGCCCTACCACGCCGAACTCGAACGCCTCGCCGCCGACCTCGCGCTGCCGGTGACCTTCACCGGGCACGTCGACGATCCGGAGGACCGGCTGCGCCAGGCCGACATCCTCGTGCACTGCTCGGTGCTGCCCGAGCCGTTCGGTCAGGTCGTCGCCGAGGGCATGCGGGCGGGCTGCGCGGTGATCGCGACCCGCCCCGGCGGCCCGGCCGAGATCGTCGAACACGGCCGCAGCGGCCTGCTCGTCCCCGCCGGTGACCGTGCCGCGCTCACCGCGGCCCTCGACACCCTCATCCACGACCCCGGAACGCGCGCCGAGCTCGCCGACGCCGCCCAGCTGCGCGCGCGCCGTTTCGACATCGCCGAGTCGGCCCGCACCGTGGCGGCGCTGCTGGGCTCGGTACGGCGAAAGTGAGTGCGGCATGACCGAATCCGATGAGACCGGGCCTCGCCCGCGACCGGTCAAGCACGGCCCGCTGGCCGTGCTGCGCGACATCGGCTACGTGAGTTTCGGCAAGTACGGCCAGTACGTCATCACCGTGGTCACGCTGCCGCTCATCGCACGCCAGCTCGGCACGCACGGCGTGGGCCTGCTGGCGATCGGCATGTCGGCGTACTTCATCGGCTCGCTCGCGGTGGATCTGGGTATCACCTCGTTCCTCGCGGCCAAGGTGCACGACGACGACACCGGCGCCGACATCGCGCGGCTGCGCGGCACCTACTTCGCCATCCGCGCCACCACCCTGACCGTGCTCGGGGTGGCGTTGCTGGTGAGCCTCGCCGCCGGGGTGCGGCCGCCGCTGCACATGATCCTGCTGGGCCTGTTCGCCGGTGGCGTGTGGTCGATCTCGGAGGACTGGCTGCTCATCGGGCAGGGCCGGTTCGGGGCGTCCACCCTGTATCAGGGCATCGGCCGGGTCGGCTATCTGGCGCTGCTGGTGGTGCTGCTGCCGCGGCTGCCCAGCGCGTCCACCGCGATGCTGTGCCTGCTGTTGTCGTCGCTGGTGACCGTCGCGCTCACCTGGTGGGACGCGTTGCGCACCTTCGGGATTCCGGGGCGGCCGGGGCGGTTCGGGCAGGTGCTGCGGATCGGCGCGCCGGTGGTGACGTCGCGGGCGCTGGTCACCAGCTACGGCCAGGGGTCGGCGGCGGTGTACGCCGCGGTCCTCGACGCCGCCTCGCTGGGCCTGTACTCGGCGGGCGACCGGCTGGTGCGCGCCATCCAATCCCTGCTCGACCCCATCGGTTTCGCGTTGCTGCCGCGCATGGCCCGCCGCAGCGCCGACGAATCGTTCTGGCGGCACTCGATCCGCTCGCTGGGCGCGTGCGTCTCGGCGGCGGTGCTCGCGGTGCTGGGCGTGTGGCTGGCCGCGCCGCTGTTGATCCACATCATGTTCGGCGGCGCGTTCACCGGGGCGGTGCCGCTGCTGCGGCTCGAGGTGCTGATCCTGCCCGCGACGACGATCACCTCGTTCGTCACCACCGCCGTGCTGCCGGTCCGGCAGGACACCGTCGGCGTGCTCGTCGGGGCGGTGATCGGCACGGCCGTGGCGGCGGGCGCGCTGACGATCGCCGTGCACACCCATTCGGTGTGGACGCTGGTGTACGGCACCCTGTGCGCGGAGATCTCGGTCGCGCTGTGGTATCTCGTCCGGATGCGGTGGCTGGTGCTCCGCGAACGCGCGGCCCGCGACGCCGCACCCGAAACCCCGGCCGTGCTGGCGCTCGAGGCGGACGCGACGTGAGAATCCTGTATCTGGGCGATGATTGGGTCGGCAGCAACGCGCGCTCGCTCGCCGACGGATTCCGCGCGGCCGGGCACGAGGTGCTCGTCGTCGACACCACCGCGGTCACCCTCCCGGCCCGGCTGTCCCCGGCCTGGACCTACGCCAAGGCCACCGGCCGCCGCGCCCCCTGGGACGTGGCCGCCGTCCACGACGAAATCGACGCGCTCGCACGGGATTTCGCGCCCGATATGCTGTTCGCGTTCAAATCCGTCCATCTCGACCAGGCCCGGCTGCTGTCGGTCCCGGCGGCGCTGCGCGTGCACTACAGCCCCGACGACGTGGCCAATCCGGAGAACACCAGCGCCGAATACCTGGCGCGCGAATCGGAGTGGGATCTGATCGTCACCACCAAGCGGCACAACGTCCCCGAACTGCGCGAGCGCGGCGCGCGAGCGGTCGCCTACGTCGCCAGCGCCTACGATCCCGCCTGGCACCACCCCTGCGCGCGGCGCGGCGGGGAACGCTTCCTCGCCGGATTCATCGGCGCGCGGCGACCCGACCGCACCGGCCTGCTGGTCGATCTGGCCCGCGCGCACGGCGACGATTTCGTCGTCTACGGTCCGGGCTGGCGGCGGGTCGCGCCGCTGCGCCGCACCCGCGCGGCGGTGCGCGGACCCGTGTACGGGGAACGGTTCTCCCTCGCGGTGGCCGCGGTGACCGCCAATCTGGTGCTGCTCAACTCCGCCAACCGCGACACCCACACCTGCCGCAGCTACGAAATCCCCGCCGCCGGTGGGCTTTTCGTCGGCGAGCGCACCGCCGAGCACGCCGAACTGCTCACCGAGGGCAGCGAATGCTTCCTGTTCTCCTCCCCCGCCGAACTGCGGGAGATCCTCGACCGCTGCGCGCGCCGCCCCGACGAGGCCGCCAAGGTCGCCGAGGCCGGGTATCGCCGCATCGTCACCGGGGCGAACAGCTACCTCGATCGCGCCCGCGAGATCGTTCATGCGATCGGGTAACGACCGGCGGGTTCGCGCGGACATACGGGTGATGAAGGACACCCGGTGACGGGCGCCGCGCCGCCCCAAGTAGCCTCGGTCGCAGGCGCGTTGGCCGTGATCGTGCTCGCGGCCCTGTGGCTGCCCGGCCCGATCCGGGTCGTCCTGATCGCCCAGACCGCGCACTGGTCGCTGTCCTACGTCGCCCGGCCGGTGGTGCTGCTGTGGGTGCGGCCCGAACCGCACTTCGGCGACAACCTGCCCGATCCGCGGCTGGCCGCGCTCGGCTACGACCCCGGCATCGCCACGGTGCTGCGGCCGGTGGCGTTCGGGCTGTGGGTGTACGCCGCGCTGATCGTCGGCTACGCGCTGTGGGCGCGGTCCCGGCGCGGCGTCGAACAGCCGCCGCATCGGCCCATCCCGTTCGCGGAGGATCGCACGTTCCGCCAGACGCTCGTCGTCGTCTACGCCCTCGGCACGCTCGGCCGCCTGGCCGCGGTCGCCACCGGAACCAACGGGCGCGCGGGCGAATTGGAGAGCCCCAACGCGGTGCTCAACCTGATCGGCATCCTCGCCACCATCGGCGCGGTCGGCCTGATCGTCTATCTGCGCACCGACCGCACCCGCGACACCGTGCTCATCCTCGGCGCGCTGACCCTGGGCGAGCTGCTGTGGACCGCGGCCACCCAGTCCAAGACCCCGATCATGGGCGCCGCGCTCGCGATCGCCGTGCGCTGCGCCATGACCGGCTGGACGCGCGCCAATCTCACGGCGGTGCTGGCGATCGCCGCGCTCGGCCTCGGCGGGTTCGGCTGGTTGCAGTCGCTCAAGGCCGACGCCGCCACGAAAGCCGAAGCGGCCGTGACGGATTCGTCCTACCCGCCGGTGGTGCACCCGTTCCTGAGCCTGCTGCGCCGCTTCGACGGACTCGAGGCCGCCACCGACGCCTACTACGCCGGGCCGGGGTCGTGGCTCACGCCCGGCGAGGTGGTCTCGCACGCGGCGCAGAGCCTGGTGCCGTCGCAGCTGCTGGGCGCGGAGAAGTTCCGGTCCGGCGCGGAGTGGGCGATGCGGGTGCGCGGGCAGTCGACCGATATGAGCCAGGTCTCGGTGTCGCTGGCCGAGGGCAATATCAACGAGGGGTACGTGCTCGGCGGCTACGGCGGTGTGGTGCTGGGGGTTTCGGTGACCTTCCTGTTGCTGCTGTTGTGGACGCGCTCGCTGTACAGCCGGATGGTGCCGCTGCCGGTGTTCGCGCTCGCGCTGATCGAGGTGCCGGTGCTGTTCGAGCGGGGGATGCTCGGCACCGTGGAGACCGTCGGGAAATACCTCCAGGCCATGGTGTTGGTCTGGATCACATATCTGCTGGTGGGTGAGTACCGGCGCCAGGTGGCCGGGGAATCGAGGACCGCGCAATGGGTTTGAGCGATCTGTGGCGGCTGGCCGGGCGGCGCTGGCCCGTCATCGCGCTGGCCGTCCTGGTCTGTGTGGGCGCCGCCTACGGCTACGCCCAAAGCCAGACCGCCACCTACACCGCGTCGAGCACGTGTTACGTGTCGATGGCGACGGGCACCTCGGTCAACGACTCGTATCAGGGCGGGCTCGCGGCCCAGCAACGGGTGCGCTCGTACCTGGAACTGGTCACCAGCCAGACCGTCGCGCAACGCGTGAAAGATCAACTGGGACTGACGATTTCGGCGGAAACCCTGCGCGGCCGGATCACCGCGGTCGCGCCGCCCGCCACCACCCTGATCGTGGTGTCGGCGACCGATCGCACCCCCGACGGCGCGCGCCGCATCACCGACGAGGTGGTGTCCCAGTTCCGGCATCTGGTCGACCAATTGGAGACCATCCAGTCCGACGCGGCCCCCGCCGCCCGCGTCGCCGTCGTCGACCGAGCGCAGATGCCCAGCGGCCCCAACGGCCCGCAGACCACCCGCCTGCTGGCGCTCGGCCTGCTGGGCGGGCTCGTACTCGGCGGCCTCGGCGCGCTCGCCCTCGACCGGCTCGATCGGCGGCTGCGCACCTCGACCCAGGTCGAGCAGATCGTGCCGGTGCCGATCCTGAGCATCATCGACGACGGAAAGCCCAGCGCCGCGGGCGAATTGCGGCGTCTGCGAATGCGACTGGCCGACGAACCCGATTTCCGGGTGCTGCTGACCTCGCTGTCGCCGCATTCGGAACCGGATGTGGCGATCGGGCTGGCCCGCGCCCTGGCCGACGCGGGCCGCCGGGTGGTGCTGGTGGACGCCGACACCACCGGCGAGGGCAGCTCCACCCGCATGCCCGCGACCGTCGGCGCGGGACTGTCGGAGCTGCTGCGCCGCTCCACGCCGCTGGACAACGCCATCACCTACTGGCCCGAGGTCGGGGTGAGCGCGCTGCCGCTGGGCGTGCCGGATCTGCGCACCCCGGATCTGCTGTCCTCGGAACGGTTCGGCGAGATCATGGCGAAGCTGTGCACCGACTACGACCACGTCGTGGTGGAGGCCGCGCCGGTGCCGGTGGCCGCGGACGCGCTCGCGCTGGCGCGGCGCTGCGACATCACCATCGGGATCGTCGAACTCGGCGGCACCGAAGGGCAGTTGCGCGGCGCGCTCGCCACCCTCGGACCCGACCGGCTGACCGGTGTGGTGGTGTTCGCTCCCCAGCGCGACGCGTTGCGGAACCTACTGTCCGCCTTCGGGGCTCGCCGATGACGCCGACCGGTCCGCTCGCCAGGCGGCGCATGCTCGCCGCGACGCTCGGGGCCGCGGCGGCCGGATCGCTGGCGGCGTGTTCCGGCGACGATCCCGATCCGCGACCGGGTTTCCGCTCCCCGCACGTCGGGGAGGCGCCCTCGGCGCGCAATGTCCGCGATTTCGGGGCGGTCGGCGACGGCAAGGCCGACGACACCGCCGCCCTCGCCCGCGCCGCCGCGGTCGGGGACCGGCCGCTGGTGCTGTATCTGCCGTCGGGGCAGTACCGGGTCAGCAAGTTCCCCGAATTACCGGACTACGCAACGGTTCTCGGGGACGGGGCCGACGTGAGCACCGTCTTCTACGACGGCGACGCGACCCTGATCGAGTTGCGCAAACGGCAGCGGGTGCGGTTCGTGCGGCTCGGGTGCTTTCTCACCGGTGAGCACGCGACGGCGGTGACGCTGACCGAGTGTTTCCGCTGCACCTTCGATCAGGTGGTGTTGCGCGGCAATCACCTCGCCGAGAACTTCCCCCGCTACGCCGAGCAGCGCGGCGTGGTGCTCGAGGCCAACACCGGCGGCACCACGTTCCTCGACTGCGACATCAACAACTTCGGCTACGGGCTGGTGACGTCGTGCATCCAGAACTACGTCACCGCCAGCAAGTTCACCAACAACCGGGTCGGCGTGCGCGGCATCGGCGGCGACCACAACGCCGGGCTCGCTGTGTCGAACGTCGAATTCGTCTCCGACAACGATCCGCGCACCACCGACCGGCATGTCGTGGTGGACGGGCCCGCGAACGACTGGTGGTTCACCAATGTGTGGTTCGAGGGGGCCGACACCGCGCTGGCCATCGGCACCGAGGCCGGGGGGCCCGCGCAGTTCGGCATGGTGAACTGCAAGGTCGCCGCGCGCGGAACGGGCTTGCAGCTCAACCATTGTCGCCAGCCGTATCTCGCGAACGTGCAGTTCGATCCGGATCTGGACGCGCCACCCATCGAGATACGCATCGATCCGCGCGGCTGTCCGGAGGGCACGGCGATCAATCTGATCTCCGGATCGCACGACGAGGTGGATCCGCGGGCGTTCCCCGAGGGCTGGCACGTCATCGGGCGCGGGCGGGTGCGCGGCGCGCGGTACGTCGGGACGATGCTGGTGCAGTCCGGCGGCCCCGACACCGACATCGTGCAGATGCAGGATCAGGCGGGCGGGGTGGTGTCGGCGGTGCTGCCCAGCGGGGCGTGGCTGTCGGATCGCCCCGAAGGCGGTGTGGTGCTGAAGGATCCGGCGGGCGGCTACTGGCGGCTGTCGGTCGGCACCGACGGCGTGGTCAAGACCGCCCCGCTCGGCAAACAGCGGCCGCGGACATGACCGCCCGCCCGCTGGGCCCGGCCCGACTCGGCGGATCCCGCGTGCTCATCCGCCCGCCCCGCCTCGACGACCACGCCGCGTGGCGGCGCATCCGGCTGCGCGACGCGGAACTGATCGAACCGTTCTGGTACAGCTCCCCCGACCCGTGGCCGGACCGGCACACCGAGACGCAATGGATCCGGGAATACCTCGTCGCCACCGCCGAGGCCCGCCGCGGCCGCCGAGTCGCCGGCGTGATCGAGGTCGACGGTGCCTTCGCCGGCCAGTGCGAACTCGTCGCCGTCGACTCCCACACCCGCACAGCCGAATTGAGCATCTGGATCGATTCCCGCCACGCCCGCCGCGGCCTCGGCGGCCTAGCCGCCGCCCTCATGCTCGACCACGGCTTCGCCACCCTGGCCCTCGACCGAATCGTCGCCCCCATCTGCCCCGCCAACACCCCCGCCACCCGCGGCGCGAAGGGCCTCGGCTTCATCCGCGAGGCCCTCATGTCCCACTACTTCGACGTCGGCGGCACCCGCCGCGACCACGCCCTCTGGGCCCTGACCCGAGCCGACATCCCCCCGAACGGCTTCGCGCACAATTGGATTCACCGCGTCAGCGAAAAGAACGCCACCCCCGGCGCGGCCCCATCGGGCACAACCGCGCAACCCGGTGACAACCTCGGGTCCGAGGCCCCCCATCTCTCGGCGGCCACGTCAGCCGGAGATGGCCAACCATACAACGGACCCGGACCCTCAGCGACCGCACGGCCCGGTGACGGCATCGGGGTCGAAGCGCCCGGTCCCTCGGCGGCCATGCCAGCCGGAGACGGCCAACCGTTCGACGGACGCCGACCCTCGGGGACCGCGCACCTCGGAGACGGTCGCGCGTGCGAGGCCCTCGAGCCTTCGGTGATCGCGAGGTCCGGAGACGGCCACATGGGCGAGACGCCCGGTCCCTCCGTGGCGGTGCCAGCGGGAGACGGCCCCATGGGTCAGGGGACGGAATCCTTTGCGGCTGCGCGACTCTGGGATGGCCGCGTTGTCGAGACCGGCGGGACCATGCTGGCGGCGAGGCCCGCGCTCGACGGCTCGTCGCGGTGGCACCGCGACGAGGGCAGCGCCGGGGTCGGGCGTTGGCGGCGGCGGGTGATGGTCGCCTATCTCGCGGGGCGGTTGGTTGCCGGGCGGGTGCGGCGGCGGATGGTGCCGATGCGCGGGGCGTGTTCGGTTCGGCTCGGGGTGCCCGGGTATGGCGGGGCGGTGGTGCGCGGGCGGCGGTTCGCGGATGGGGGGCGGCGGACGGCGGGGCCGGGTGAGGGGGCTTGGTGGCGTGAATTCGCCCGTAGCCGGGGGGGTTTGCGATCGCCGGGTGGGCTGGTGTTGGTGCTCGAGGTCGACGGGCGCTGGGCCGGGGAGTTCCGGCTGTTCGATCTGGACATGTTCGACCGCAATGCCCGGCTGCACGCCTGGGCCGACTCCGCTCGCGCCGACATCGGTGTCCGCACGGCGGCTACCCGGGTGGTGCTGGAGCACGCCTTCCACACCCTCGGGCTGTACCGGGTGGCGACCGAGATCGACGCCGCCGACACCGAGTCCGCCGCGGTCGCCGCCTGCGCGGGACTGCGGGAGGAGGGAATCATGCGCAACCATCACGGACCCACCGGCCGCCGCGCCGACCACACGCTGTGGGCGTCCACCGTCGCCTCCCCGGGGCGGCCCTGATGCGAGAGTTCCACCGCAGCAACGCGATTCAGGCCCGCCTGCACGACCTGGTCCCCGGCGGCGCGCACACCTACGCCCGCGGTTCGGACCAGTACCCGGAGTTCATGACCCCGATCCTGGTGCGCGGCGACGGCGCGCGCGTGTGGGACGCCGACGGCAACGCCTACATCGAATACGGCATGGGCCTGCGCTCGGTCACCCTCGGCCACGGCTACGCCCCGGTGGTCGAGGCGGTGACGGCCGCGATCGCCGGGGGCGTGAACTTCTCTCGCCCGACGGAACTGGAACTGGCGGCCGCCGAGGACTTTCTCGCGCTGGTCCCCGGCGCGGATATGGTGAAGTTCGCCAAGAACGGCTCCGACGCCACCACCGCGGCGGTGCGGCTGGCCCGCGCGGTCACCGGCCGCGAAACCGTCGCCGTGTGCGCCCAGCCGTTCTTCTCGGTCGACGACTGGTTCATCGGCACCACGGAGATGAACGCGGGCATCCCCCCGACCGCCACGGTCCGCTTCCCCTACAACGATCCCGAAGCCCTTGCCGCCGTGCTGGATTCGGGCACGATCGCGTGCGTGGTGATGGAGGCGGCCACCGCCCTCGCCGAGCCCGAACCCGGATACCTGACCACCGTGCGCGAGCTGTGCGACCGCGCCGGGACGCTGCTGGTGTTCGACGAGATGATCACCGGCTTCCGCTGGTCGACGGGCGGCGCGCAACAGGTGTACGGTGTCACCCCCGACCTGTCGTGCTGGGGCAAGGCCATGGGCAACGGCTTCCCGATCTCCGCGCTGGCCGGGCGGCGAGAGTTCATGGAGCTGGGCGGTTTACGCGCCGAACGCGACCGCGTCTTCCTGCTGTCGACCACCCACGGCCCCGAGACCGCCTCGCTGGCCGCCTTCCGCGCGGTCGTCGCCGCCTACGCCGAGACCGATCCCATCGGCCGCATGGAACACGCGGGCCGCCGCCTCGCCGACGGCGTGAACAAGATCGCCGCCGAACTCGGCATCGGCGACCGGCTCGAGGTCGTCGGCCGCCCCTCCTGCCTGATCTTCCTCACCCGCGATCAGCGGGGACGGCCGTCCCAGCCCTACCGCACCCTGTTCCTCCAGGAACTGCTCGAGCGCGGCGTGCTCGGCCAATCGTTCGTCACCTCCGCGGCGCACACCGACGCCGAGATCGACGAAACCCTCGCCGCCTGCCGCCCGGCCGCCGAAACGTATTGCCGCGCTTTGGAATCCGGTACCGTCGAGGGACTCCTGCGCGGCCGACCGGTGGCTCCCGCCCTGCGCCGCCACGCCGCGCCGCGCGCACTCCGCCGGGAGGCGTGAGCCGTGGCCCCGCGCATCGCCGTCGTCCACGAACGGTTCACCGAGTACGGCGGCTCGGAGGCCGTCGTGGCCGAATTCCTGAAGATCTGGCCGGGATCGCGCGTCTTCGCGCCGATCGCCACCGCCGACTGTGTGGCGGCGGTCCGCGCGGCGGCCGCGGATGCCCACTCGGCGGCACGGGAGATCGCGCCCGTCGGCTCGGGGTCGTGGACGCGAGGCGACGAGAAGCCCGACGACCCAACGTTTCTCACCACCTGGCTCAGCCGGGCGCACGCGCTGAGCGGGGAACGGTCGCACGCGCCGTTGCTGCCATTCGTGCCCGGGGTGCTGCGGCGGCTGCCGGTGCGCGACGCGGACGCGGTGGTGGTCAGTCATCACGCGTTCGCGACCCAGGCGGCGCTGGCGACCGACGCGCCCGTGATCGCGTACGTGCACAGTCCGGCGCGGTGGGCGTGGGATCCGGCGTTCCGGGCGCGGGAGGCGGGCGGCCGGGCCGGGCAGCTCGCCCTCGCGACACTCGGCGGCCTCGCCCGGCGCTGCGAGGTGCGGGCCGCGCCGAAACTCGCTGCGGCCGTGGCCAATTCGAGGGCGGTGGCCGAGCGGATCGAACGCTGGTGGGGCACGGCGGCGACAGTCGTGTACCCACCGGTGCGGATCGACCGGTTCGCGCCCGATCCGGCCGTGCCGCGAGAGGACTTCTTCCTGTTCGCGGGGCGTCTCGTGCCCTACAAGCGACCGGATCTGGCCGTGCTGGCCGCCCGTGAAGCGGGCGTGCGCCTGGTGGTGCTGGGCGACGGGCGTTTCCGCGACCGACTCGAGGCCGTCGCGGGACCGGAGACCACCTTCCTCGGCGCCGCCCCCGACGACGTCCTGCTCGACATGTACCGCCGCTGCCGCGCCCTGCTGATGCCCGGCGTGGAGGATTTCGGCATAGTCCCGGTCGAGGCGATGGCCTGCGGCACACCGGTGCTCGCCGTCGGCGCGGGCGGCGCCCTCGACACCGTCCGGCCCGGCATCAGCGGGCAACTCCTCGAAGTAGGCGACGACACCACCGTGATCACCGAATTCGCCCGCGCCATGCGCGATTTCGATCCCACGGCCTACAACCCGCACGCGGTCCGCACCCACGCCGAATCCTTCTCCCCCAACGCCTTCCGCACCCGCATGGCCGCGATCGTCAGCGAGGCGCTGGACTGAGCCGGTCGAGCACCCGCCCCCAGCGCTCCGCATGGCCACCACGGTCACCGCGGCGCTGGGGTGAGCCGGTCGAGCACCCGCTCCACCAGGGCGGTGTCGCAGTGCTCGACGATTTCGGCGATGCGGCCGTCGACGACGCGGAAGATGAAACAGTAGGTCTGGTGGTAGGGCTCGCCGCGTGTGGTGGTGGCGTAGCCGCGGGCCTGGACCACCACCCGGTCGCCCTCGGCCACGATCAGGTCCGCCGCGCTGCGGTACCCGTCGGCGAACTGCGCCATGAGCGGGCGCAGCAGCCCGTCCAGGACCGCCGATCTCGGTTCCCACACGCCCGACCACGACCAGTCGCCGGGGAACACCCAGCGACAGTCCTCGGCCAGCGCCTGGCCGAGCGCACGCGTATTCCCCTGTGCCAGTTGCCGGAAGATCTCGGTCACCAACGCCTTGTTCTCACTCGTACTCACATCTCGAAATCTAGGGCCGTGTGAGCTGTGCGACCAGCGAGACTCTCGCACAGCTGGTATCAGTGTTTCGCATGGGTGAGTTCACGGTGACCGGGCTGCGCGTGGTGCGGGAGGCGGCGCGCAGCGGATCGTTCTCGCGCGCCGCCGCGCGGCTGGGCTACACCCAGTCGGCGGTCTCCCGCCAGGTCACGCTCATGGAACAGGCCGCGGGTCGAGCGCTTTTCGCCCGTTCGGCGCGCGGGGTGCGGCCGACCGAGGCCGGTCGGGTCGTACTCCGCCACGCCGAATCGGTGCTCGACAGTCTCGACGCCGCGCAGGGTGAACTACGCGACCTCGGCGCGGAGGCCCCCGCGCGGCTGCGGCTGGGCGCGTTCTCCACCGCCACCGCGGCGCTCGTCCCGCGCGCGATTTCGCTTGCGGCGCAAAGATTCCCGGCGGATCGGGTGCGACTGCGCGAGGGCTCGAGCCCGGCCCTGCTGACCGCGCTGGGACGCGGGCGTCTCGATCTGGCCGTCGTCTCCGGCCGTCCGGAGCTACCGCAAGGCGTGGAAACGACTGTGCTGCTCACGGATTCGCTGTATCTGGCCGTGGCGCGGGGACACGCCCTGGCCGGAGCCGTGAGCGTGCCCCCGATTCGCCTGCGCGAGGAGCGCTGGATCAGCGGCAGCGCGGATCTCGCCACCACCCTGCTCGGCGCGTGGCCGGATCCTGACCGGGAGCCGGTCGTCGCGTACGTGGCCCGCGACTGGATCGCCAAACTCGGCCTGGTCGCCGCGGGCCTGGGCGTCACCCTCGTGCCCGGCCTGCTGGTTCCGGCGCTGCCCGGCACGGTCGCGGTGGTGCGCGTCGATCACCCGGACGCGGTCCGCCCCACCCTGCTGGCGCACCGCGTCGGCTCCCCGCTCACCCGTCATCCCGTCGCGGAGGCGCTGCGTGACGCCGCGGCCCGCCTCGCCGAGGAGATCCGAGGTTCGTTGCGGGGCAAGCCTTTCTGAATTCCGACATCGCCCCCGACGGTGGTGGCGAGTTGCTACGATTCGGGAATTGATCCAGGAGGCGTGGTGGCGGACGACAAGCGGGTGCCGGAGGGCGTCGATCCGTCCCGGCCGAACGCCGCCCGCGTGTACGACTATCTACTGGGCGGCAAGGACAACTACCACATCGACCGGATGGTTGCCGAGCGGATGCTGGAGGTCGCCCCGGACAATCGGATGCTCGCGTGGTTCAGCCGCCAATTCCTGTTGCAGGCCGTGCGCGACGCCGCCGAGGCGGGGGTGCGGCAGTTCCTCGACATCGGCGCGGGCATCCCGACCGCGCCCGCGGTGCACGAGGTCGCGCAGAAGATCGACCCCACCGCGCTCGTCGCGTCCATCGACTACGACCCGGTGGTGTTCGCGCACGCCAACGCCCTGCTGTCGGGCATTCCGGGCGTCACGCCGATCCTCGCCGACGCCCGCGATCCCGGCGACATCCTCGCCCGCGCGCGCACCGAGGCGGGTATCGATTTCCAGCGGCCGGTCGCCGTGCTGCTCGTCGGCCTGCTGCATTTCATCATGGACGACGAGGGGCCCGGCGAGATCGTGGCCTGCTTCCGCGACGCCATGGCCCCCGGTAGCTACCTGGCCTTCACCCACGGATCCATCGACAGCGACGAGCATTTCGTCACCCAGACCCTCAAGGACACCGTCGGCACCACCGCCCAGTTCGTCTTCCGCTCCCCCACCCAGGTGGCCGAATTCCTCCACGGCCTCGACATCCTCGACCCGGGCATCGTCACCGTCCAGGACTGGCTCGGCGGCGACCTCCCACCCACCGTCCTCAACATCATGGCGGGCCTCTGCCGCAAGCCCTAGGTCACCCCTGGGCCCAATCACCCTCACCCCGAACCGGTCCCACTTCTCGGCTCTGGGCCCACTCCCGCCCCTTGGCTCTGAACCCGCCCACCATTCGGCTGTGGACGTCCTGACCCCTCGGCTCGGGCAGTGGACCCTGGCACAGGGCCGTCCCGGCCTTCGAGCTATGGACCCGTTTCAGTCTATGGTTCTGAACCCATTGCGGCCCTTGGCTCTGGGCCCGCTCCCGGCCCTCGGCTCTGGACCCGAAGGGTTCACAACTCCGCAGCGGCCGCGATCATCATGTCCCGGGAGCGTTCCGGGCGTTCGGCTTGGACGGCGAGGCGGTCCATGACCTCGCGGTACAGTTCGATGTCGTCGTGGCGGTCCAGGTACAGGGCGCTGGTGAGCTGTTCGAGGTACACGACGTCGGGGAGTTCGCGTTCGGCGAAGCGCAGCATGGTGAACGAACTGCCCGCCGCCGCATGGCCGCCCGCCGCGTAGGGCAGCACCTGGATGGTCACATTGCGGCGGTGCGACATCTCCACCAGATGTTCGATCTGGGCGCGCAGCACCTTGGGCCCGCCGATGGGCCGGTGCAGCACGGCCTCGTCGACCACGGCCCACAGCTGCGGGCCGCCGGGCACGTCGAGGATCTGCTGCCGCTTGCGGCGCAGCTCGACCCGCCGGGCCGCCTCGGTGTTCTCGTGGCCGAGCGCGACGATGGCGCGGGCGTACTCCTCGGTCTGCAACAGGCCCGGAATCAGTTGTCCCTCGAAGGTTCTGATCGCCATGGCCGCGCCCTCGAGCCCGAGGTAGGTCTCGAACCAGGACGGCAGCAGGTCGTTGTACTGATGCCACCAGCCGGGCTGGTTCGCCTTGCGGACCAGTTCCAGGAACAGCTCGACCTGCTCGTCGTCCTCGACGCCGTACAGCTTCAGCAGGTCGCGAATGTCGCGTTCCTTGAAGCCGGTGCGGCCCAGCTCGAGTCGGCTGATCTTCGCGTGCGAGCCGCGGATGTGGTAGCCGGCGGCCTCGCGCGTGATGCCCGCCTCCTCGCGCAACTTGCGCAGTTGCCCGCCGATCGCGATCCGCAAAGCGGTCGGACCACGTTCCGCGACATGGGAATCGACGACGTCGATCCGGATCCGTTCACCGCCCATGAGGCCACTCCGATTGTGGAAGAGCACCGACGGGCCGCACCGAAATCCGCTACGACCCCCACCGCATCGCATCATGATATCGCTCGGGAACCCGAATCACCGCATCAGCAACCGGATCGCTGGGAACTTGCCCGTGTCAACGCCCCAGAACAGCGGTGTTGCGCGTGCCCGGAAGCGCCGTCGACAGGGCCGCCGAGAGGGCGGTGAGCACCAGCAGAGCGAGCGCCACGGCGTGTAACGCGCCGACCGGTCCGCGTGTCGCGGCCGTGGCCGCGTACCAGGCCGAGATCCCGGCGACGCCGAGCGACGCGCCGATGCGCTGACAGATGGTGAAAAGGGTGTTGGCGTCGGCCAATTGATCATCGCGCAGCGGGTCCAGCAACCCCGCCAGCAACGGCGTGATGACCAGTCCGACGGCCGCGGCACGCGCGGCCAATACCGTCGCGGTGACCGCGAGCGGGGTGCGCGCGTCGATGATCAGCATCCCCGCGCTGGCCGCGGCGAGCACGACGAACCCCCCGACGACCGTGGCGCGCACCGAGAATCGCGTCAGCACCCGCTGCCCCGCGATCGTGCCGAGCCCGGTGACGACACCCTGGGGCAGCATGGCCAGTCCGGTCATCGCGACCGACCGCCCCTGCGCGGTCTGGAGGAACACCGGCAGCAGGAACACCGCCGCGAAGGTGGCGACCGACGCCGACGCGCACAGCCCCAGCGCCAGCAGCGACCCCGGGGTGCGCGCGGAGTCCAGGCTCACCGCCGGGTGCGCCCGCCGCCGCGCCCAGCGGACGTAGGCGGCGAGCAGCACCAGACCGGTCGACAAGGACGAAACAGTCTGCGGCGCAGGCCATCCCGACGTTCCGGCCCGACCGGTCCCGTAGAGCATCAGCGTCGAACCCGCGGCGAGGAAGACCATGCCGACCGGATCGAATCGCACGTCCCGGGCGCGCCCGGGCGCGAGTTCGCCCGGGATCCGCCGAGCGGCGAGCACCGCCAGTCCCGCGATCGGCACATTGATCAGGAACACCGACCGCCAGCCCGCCGCGACCACGAGCATCCCGCCGACGCTCGGCCCCAACGCCGGACCCAGGAACAACAGGATCCCCGCGACCGGGGACATCGCCCTCGTCGCCCCGCCCCCGCCGAGCAGCATGCTCATCGCCAACGGCACCAGCGGAGCGCCCGCCAGCCCCTGCACCGCCCGCGCCGCGATGAGGACACCGATGTCCGGCGCGGCGGCACAGGCGAGCGAGGCGAGCGTGAACGCCAGCAGCGCAACGCGATACACCGGCAGCGTGCCGAACCGCCGGGCCAGATACGAGGTCCCCGCCAACCCCGCCCCCAGGGCGAGCAGATAGCCGCTGACCGTCCACCCGACCGCGTCCAGTCCCGCCCCCAGCCCTTCGGCGATCGGCGCCGCGGCCACATTCACGATGCTCGAGTCCAGCATCGACAACAGCGGCCCCGCCAGCAACGCGTACTGCACCACCGCACCCAGCCGCGTCTGCCCGAAAGACGTTGTGCCGCACATCATTCCCCCTCGGGCCGCACCGGCTCCCGCACCGCGGCCGCCCCCAGCTCCCGCAACCACGCCAACTCCGCCTCACACCGCCGGATCAGCTCCTCGCTCACCCGAATCCCCCACGTCTCCCCCGTCGCCCGCCCCAGCAACGCCCGCAGAAACTCCGCCCGCGCCCGCACCGCCCCCTCCCGCGCCGCGAGCACCCCCGCCCGCTCCTCGGGCGTCAACATCGCGAACTGCGCCACCCGAGTCAGGAACTCCGTCTCATCCGCCCCTGAGGGCAACTCGGTCAGCATGTCCTGCAACATCTCCCGCCCCACCTCGGTCAACGTGTACACGTGCCGAGCCGGCCGCCCCACCTGCTGCTCGGACACCTTCGTCACCGCCCCCGCCTCCTCGAACCGCCGCAACGCCGGATACAACGCGTTGTTGTTCAACGCCACCCCCGCCCCCTCCTCCACATGCTTCCGCAACTCGTACCCATGAGCGGGACCACGCATCAGGTGTCGAAGGATCAGAACTTCCACGTAGGACATGTCGTCCAGTGTAACTTAGGTTCCGGTGGACGATGGTAGCCGTGGGTGGTTCTCGTCCGAAAGTTTGATTCGGCGGCAGGAGGGAGCCGCTATGGTCGAAAGGTAGTTAGGGTACCCATATTCGAGTGCCCCCGAAGCGATGGAGTTCGAGATGCCGGAGGAGAGTGCGGTGGCGGAGAGCGTGCCGTTTTCGACACAGATCCGTACCGAGACCGAGCGGCAGCACGCGGAGGCGGAGAACTCGTCGTTCATGAGCGACATGCTGGGCGGGGCGCTGGGGGTGGAGGCGTTCTATCGGTACACGGGGCAGTTGTGGCATGTGTATCGGGCGCTGGAGGAGCGGTGGGAGACGCTCGCGGGCGATCCCGTCGCGGGGCCGTTCGTGCGGCCCGAACTCGCGCGGCTCGCGCGGCTGGAGGAGGATCTCGCGCATCTCGGCGGGGCGAACTGGCGCGCGGAGATCGATCCGCTGCCGTCCACGGCGACCTACGCGGCCCGGATCGAGGAGTGCGCGCGGACCTGGCCCGCGGGCTACGTCGCCCATCACTACACCCGCTATCTCGGCGATCTGTCCGGCGGGCAGGTCATCCGCGGCACCGCCGAGAAGCTGTGGCAGCTGCCCAAGCGCGGGGACGGCGTGCGGTTCTACGTCTTCGACCGCATCCCGAACCCGGCCGCGTTCAAGCGCGAATATCGTTCGCTGCTCGACCGTCTCGCCGTGGACGATCTGGAGAAGCAGCGTGTGCTCGGCGAATGCCGCCGCGCCTTCGATCTCAACACCGCCATGTTCGCCGAACTCGGCGACGAGTTCGCGGTGCGCCGCCGGGGCTGAGCCGAACAAGCGTCCAATACGGTCGCCGAAAGGTAGCCGAGCACACCGCGAGTTACCCAAACCGCTTGTCACACAGACTGTTCGCCACCCCTCACGTGGTGACACGTTCCACACCGCCGCGCGCGCCCGAAGGTTGCGCGGATCCGGCGTACGCCGCTAAAGTTACTCATCAGTTAGGCACGAAGGTGTTCCTACCTCCGGCCCGACGTCGCTCAGGGGGCCGTTACATCCACGTCCGCATCCACCGACGCATGTCGGACGAGCAGTGTTGTTGTGCGACAACAGTGTTCGATACCAGGAGGGGCGATGGTTTCCTATCTCGTCACCGGCGGCACCGCCGCCCTCGACCGGCGCGTCATCCGGCGACTGCTCGACCGTGACCCGGACGCGATCGTGCACGTGCTGGTGCGCGAACGCGACGCGGCCGATCTCGCCGAACGCACCGCGAGCTGGGGCGCCGCCGACCGCGTCTTCCCGCTCCTCGGCGATCCGACCGCGGAAGACCTCGGCCTGCAAGACGATCCGCCGCCCGCCGACCACGTCCTGCGGCTGGGCCCGGTCGATGTCGCGGGCGTGCGGGCGGTGATCGCGCTCGCCACCCGGCTCGGGGCCATGCTGCACCACGTCTCGTCGGTGGCCGTGGCCGGTGACCATCGCGGCAGGTTCTTCGAGGACGATTTCGACCTCGGCCAGCACCTCGCCACCCCGTCCCAGCGCGCCCACTTCGCCGCCGAGAAGTTGGTGCGCGAGTCCCCGGGGCTGCGCTGGCGCATCTACCGCACGGCGATCGTCGTCGGCGATTCGCGCACCGGCGAGACGGACCGGATCGACGGGCCCTACCACTTCTTCCCGGCCGTCGCCCGCCTCGCCGAACTGCCGTCGGAATTGCCGCTGCTGCTGCCGGATCTGGGCGCGACCAATATCGTCCCGGTCGACTACGTCGCCGCCGCCCTGGTCGAACTCGTCCGGCGGCCGGGCCTCAACCACCGCACTTTCCATCTCGTGAACCCGCGCCCGCAGCCGTTCGCCGAGATCTACGCCGCCCTCGCCCGCGCGGCCGGGGCGCCCGCGGGCATCGGCGCAATTCCCGGCAGCCACGCCGCGCTCGGCGCGCTCGGCCGGCTGCCGATCGTCCGGCAGATGCGCGATACCCTGTTGCGGCAGTGGGGAATTCCGCCCGAGGCCGCCGACGTCACCTTCGACTCGGAGTTCATCGACGACTCCACCCGCGCCCAACTGCGCGGCAGCGGCCTGACCGTCCCCGAGTTCCGCGACTACGCCGTACCCCTGTGGCGGTACTGGAGCGCCCACCTCGATCCCGACCGCGACCGCCGCGGCGCCGACCGGTTGCGCGGGCGCGTCGTCCTCGTCGCGAACGCCTCCTCCGACACCGGCTCGGCCATCGCCCACGCGGTCGCCCGCCGCGGCGCGACCGTCCTCATGGTGGCCCCCGGCACCGACGAGCTGGAATCCGCCACCGCCGCCCTGCGTGCGGAAGGCGCTGCCGCCCAGGCGTACCAGTGCGACCTCACCGACGAGAAGGCCGTCCAACTCCTCGCCAAACACGTCTTGGCCGACCACGACCACGTCGACTACATCGTCGCCGAGAGCGGACGCGCAGTCAGCGAATCCGCCGACGGCACAGCCGATTCCGACGCGACCCGCCTGATCCTGGCCCTGCTGCCATCCATGCGCGACCGCCGCTTCGGCCACATCGTCACCCTCTCCCCGCTCCCCCACTCCGCCGCCAGCAATTCCGCCGAGGACGCGCTCACCGAGATCGCCACCGAAAACGCCCCCGCCGGAATAACACTCACCCCGGCCCACCTCCCCCCGACCCACACCCCCACCCAGTCCGCCGACCTCGTCCTGCACGCCCTCACCGACCGCCCCACCCCCCTCACCCAGTTCCTCGACACCCTGCTCCCGTCGATGAAAACGGCGATCCTCCACCACGGAACCCGCCTGCTGAGCCTCCCCACCGCCCGATTCGCGAACCGCATTCCGGCCCTGCACCGGTAGGCGAGCTCCGAAACCCCTACCGTTCGGCACCTTCCGCAACTTTGCATCGACTGCTACTTTGCGGCGAATGAACCGCAAGGCTCTTCTCATCGGAACCGGCGCGCTCGTCGTCGTGATCGTCACCTGCGTCGGGCTGTACGCGGTGATGAACTCGCGGAGCTTCCAATTTCGCGGGGTGCTCGTCCGGCACGTCGAGACCACGGAGAACGTAGTGGCCCTGACGTTCGACGACGGACCCACCGACCGGACACCGGAGCTCCTGAGCATCCTTGCCGCGCAACAGGTCCCGGCCACGTTCTACCTCGTCGGCCGTGATCTCGACGCGCACGCCGAATACGGGAAGGCCATTGCCGACGCGGGGCATGAGCTGGGGAATCACAGTTACAGTCACCGGCGGCTGGTATTCGTGAGCGCGGGGACCGTACGGGCGGAGGTCGAACGCGCCGACGCGGCCATCGCGCGCACGGGATACCGGGGGCCGGTCACGTTCCGGCCGCCCTACGGCAAGAAGCTGATCGGACTGCCCTCGTATCTCGCCGATCATCACCGCACGACCGTCATGTGGGACGTCGAACCCGACTCGGCGGGCGGGGCGGACACCGATCGGATCGTCGCCGACACCCTGGCCCGGACGCGGCCGGGCTCGATCATCCTGCTGCACGCCATGTATCAGCCCGCGTCCCTCGCCGCCGTCCCGCGCATCGTCGGCGAACTCCGCCAGCGCGGGTATCGGTTCGTCACCGTGTCGGAACTGCTGCGGCACTGACCCACCGGAATTCACCCGGCGGCCGTGCGCGCGCCAACCCGATCTGCCACAGTCGAGATCATGCGTGCTCGTCGTCGTCTGCTCGCGCTCTGCGCGGGATTGTCGGTGCTGGGGTTGGTGGCGGGGTGCGGTGGCGCGGACACACCCGCGAACCCGCCCAAGGCGAATCCCATCGCACTGGTCGGCACCGACAACCTGCCCGACGCGGTGCCGGACGAGGTGCACCTGTTCGCCATCAACGACCTGCACGGCAATCTGCAACCGCCCGCGGGGACCAACGGACACGTCGCCACCTACGCCGCGGGCGGGGCCGGGTATCTCGCCGCGAATCTCGCTCGGCTGAAGCAGCGGTACCCGGCCAGCGCGGTCGTGTCGGCGGGGGACAACATCAGTGCGAGTCCGTTGATCTCGGCGCTGTTCCACGACGAGCCGACCATCGAGTACCTCAACTCGATCGGGCTGGCCGCCTCCGCGGTGGGCAACCACGAATTCGACCACGGCGTCCAGGAATTGACGCGCCTGCAGAACGGCGGTTGCGCGCTCGACGGCTGCTCGCCGGGGCAGCCGTTCACGGGAGCGAAGTTCCCGTACCTCGCCGCCAATGTCACCGACGCAAACGGGCAGCTCCCGCCCGGACTGCGCCCGTGGACGGTGCTCGACGTGGGCAAACACAAGATCGGCGTCGTCGGCGTGGTCACCTCCACCACCGCGAGTATCGTGATGCCCGAGGGCATTCGGGGCTACACGTTCGGCGACGAGATCGACGCGATCAACAAATCGGTTCCGGCGCTGCGGGCCGCGGGCGCGGAGACGATCGTGGCGCTGCTGCACGACGGGGGCGCGCAACAGGTGCAGGGCCCCGTCGACTACAACGCCTGCGCCAACATCACGCCCGCCACCGCCGAGATGGCCAAGCGCACCGATCCGGCGGTGCGGGTCCTCGTCACCGGGCACACCCATCAGGCGTACAACTGCGTCCTCGACGGCAAGGTGGTCACCCAGGCCGCCTCCTACGGCCGCCTCATCAGCGACATCACCCTGCGCTTCCACGAGGGCACGGTCGACGCCAAGGCCGTCAACCGGGTCGTCACCCGCGACGTCGCGCCCGAACCCCAGGCCACCCAGCTGGTCGACTTCTTCGCCGGACAGGCCGAGCCGCGCGGCAAACGGGTCATCGGCACCGCCACCGCCCCGCTGCCCAACGAGCCCACACCCGGCGGGGATTCGCCGCTGGGCGACGTGATCGCCGATTCCATGCTCGCCGCGCTCGCACCGCAGCAGGCGGTCGCGGCGTTCATGAATCCCGGTGGCGTGCGCGCGGATCTGAGCGGCGGCCCGATCACGTACGAACAGGCCTACACCGTGCAGCCGTTCGGCAATCAGGTGGTGGGGGTGCGCCTGACCGGGCAGCAGATCCTCGCTCTGCTCGAACAGCAGTGGGACAACCCCAGCAAACCCGGCGTGCTGTCGGTCGCGGGCATCGGCTACAGCTACGACGACGCCGCACCCAAGGGCCGCAAGGTTCTCCCCGACACCGTCCGCATCGGCGGCCAGCCGTTGAATCCCGTTGCGATGTACACGGTTTCGACCAACAACTTCCTGGCCGCGGGCGGCGACGGGTTCACCGTCTTCACCCAGGGCACCCCGGCCGCGGTCGGCCCGACGGACCTCGACGCCCTGGAGGCGTATCTGCGCGATCGGGGAACGGTCGAGCCGCCGGCGGCCCGCATCGAACGCCGCTGACTCACAACCGGTCGGCGGCGAAATTCGCCGCGGCCGCGAAGTCGGCGCCGTAGGCCACGTGCGCGGCCGGGTTCAGCCCGCCCGCGCACACGGGATCGCCCGCGGTGCAATAGTTTCCGGTGCGCCACAGGTAGGCGTCGGGGGGATTCCAGCCGATCAGCCGCATCGGGTCGCCGAACAACAGCACCGCCACGATCCGCCCGCCGAGATCGTCGCCGAGCCGGACGCCGCCGGGAACGGCGAGGGTCGGCCCGGTGCCCAGCGCGGTGTGCACCACCGCCGCGCCCTGGGAGTACCCGACCACGACGAACCGCTGCCCGCGGCATCGCGCCGCCTGGTTCGCGAGGTGCGCGACGAGATCCGCGCTCCCGGCTCCGACCGAGCGGGGGTCGGCCAGATCGGCCGGATACTCCACCCGGTACGCGCTCGTGCTCGCGGGCAACCGATCTCGCAACACGCCGTAGAGCGGATCGCCCACCTCGCCGCCGAGATAACCGGTTTCGCCCGTCCCGCGCGCCACCACCACATCCACGTCGGCACACCACTGTGCCCGTGCGGGCGGGGCGGGAGCGAGCACTCCCGGTATCAGCAGGGCGGCGCCCAAAACCCAAGCGACAGAGATCTTTCGACGCCGCGACACCTTCCGGTCCGCCATTGTTCCCACCTTCTCACGCCGTTGTGAGCAGGTCCGGAGTGTGACTGTTGTCAGAGACTATTATCCGGACCCGATGTGGCCCAAGGTAAGCCGAGGCCCCGGCGGCGGCAACACGATCGAGGGAGAGATACCCAATTGCGGCGCAACCGTATCCGCGCGGAAGTAACGTTTCACCAGCGTCTTCGTGGGAATCTCCGGAAGGATGCGGGCCGACAGGCCCGCCGATTCGCCCCAGAAATGAAACAAGTTCTCATAGGCTGTAGACATGGAACGCATGACCGGACTGGACGCCAGTTTTCTGTACCTGGAGACCGATACCCAGCTGCTGCACATCTGCGCGCTGATCGTTCTCGATCCGGTCGCGGACGGTGCCAGCTACGAATTCGCCGCGCTGAAGGCCGAACTCGGGCGGCGGCTGCATCTGATTCCGGCGATGCGCCGCCACATCCATCGGGTGCCGTTCGATCTGGACCATCCGGTCTGGATCGAGGACGCGCACTTCGATCTGGACTATCACGTGCGCCGGGCCGGGCTGCCCGCGCCGGGCGGCCGGCGCGAACTGGCCGAGCTGGTCGGCGATATCGCCGGGCGGCCGCTGGATCGGACGAAACCGTTGTGGCAGTTGTGGGCGATCGAGGGACTCGACGGCGGCAAGGTCGCCGTGATCACGAAGTATCACCACGCCGCGGTGGACGGGGTCACCGGCACCCAGATCCTGTTGCATCTGTGCGACCTCGAGCCGGGCGTGCGCTACCCCGATCCCGAACCGGGTGACCGGGTGGCCGAACGCGCGCCCGACGATCTGCGCTTGGCCGCCGAGGGGCTGCTGCGGTTCCCGACGAAACTGGGCGCGGTCGGCATGCTGCCCAAGACACTGGGTATGGTCAACGGATTCTGGCAGCGGCGGCGAAACGCGATGAAGGGCATGGCCGTTCCCTTCACCGCGCCCCGCACCCGGTTCAATCGCACGATCAGCCCGCATCGTTCGGTGGCGTTCACCAACTCGTCGCTGGGGGATGTGAAGGAGATCAAGGCGGCGTTCGGGGTGACGGTCAACGATGTGGTGCTCGCGGTGGTCGCGGGGGCGTTGCGCGACTATCTCGCGGCGCACGACGAGTTGCCCGACAGTTCGCTGTTCGCCTCGGTCCCGGTGTCGACGCACGAGACCACCCGGCACGAGCGCGGCGCGAACAAGGTGTCGACACTGTTCTGCCGCCTCTACACCGATGTCGCCGATCCGGTGGAGCGGCTGCGGCTCATCGCGGAGGCCAATGCCGGGGCCAAGCGGGAACACGATCTGATCGGCGCGGACTTCCTCCAGGATTGGGCGAAGTACGCCCCACCCAACACCTTTCAGCTCGCGGCGCGCGCGTATTCGTCGTTCAAACTCGCCGAGAAGCACCCGGTGGTGCACAATCTCGTGATCTCCAACGTCCCCGGCCCGCGCGCGCCGTTGTACTTCCTTGGCTACCGGGTCGATTCGATGTACCCGTTCGGGCCGGTGTTCCACGGGGCCGGGCTGAACATCACGGTGCTGTCGGTCGGCGGGAACCTGGACTTCGGGTTCATCGCATGCCGGGAGTCGGTGCCGGATGTGGAAGCGATGGCGGACGCGGTGCACGATTCGATGCGGGCGTTGCTGTCCGCGGCGAGGGAACGCGGGTGAGTTGGCGTATTGCCCACTGCCGCAAGCTGATTGATCCGGCGCTCAAGGCACTGTCCCGGCACGAGAATCGGATCGCCTCCCGGAGCATGAAGCGAGGCTCGAGGTCGCATCACGGGCACGAGGCGTGGGCCGAGGTCGCCTCACGGGCACGAGGCGAGGGCCCAGGCCCCTCACGGGCACGAAGCGAGGGCCGAGGTCGGCGCGGGGACCGGTGGCGGGGAGGTCGTCGGTGAGGTGGGCGGTGGTGGCGGGGTCGGGTCGTAGAGGCGCAGGCCGGTGCGCTGGGTCGGGCCGGGGGTGATCACGATGTCCGGGATTCGGAGTTGGTGGCCCTCGGTGTCGGTGATCAGGGCGGTGAACGGGCCGGGGCCCGCACCGGAGACGGCCCAGGAGTTGTCGGGGCCGCGGGTGAGGCTGCGGTCGGGACCGCTCGCGTGCGGGCGGATCTCCACGTGGCTCAAGGGATTTCCGGTGTCGGCGAAGACGAGGGCGAGCCAGGCGCCGGAGGATCCGTTCTGGACGCGATAGGTCAGCTCCGGGGGCGGTACGGGATCGTGCACGCGACTCACCCGGATCGGGGCCACGCCGTCGCCCTGATCGGCGACGCGCGTGAACGCGGCCGTACTCAAGTCGTACCGTCCCGGCGCACAGCCGGGGCAGCGGTCCACGACGACGGCCCGCACGGACCCCAGCGGCCCCTCGATGTCGAGGTACTCCCCGCACGCCGCGCCGCCCGCGTATTCGTCGCTCGGCACGCCGACGTAGTAGCCGTCCATCGGCAGGTCGGGGAACGAGCACGCGACGTTCCGATCGAAGGTGTAGTACCGGGCCTGTCCCTCGCGCGGCGGGTCCCGACGCTCGACCAGCGGAAGTGGTTGCGGCGCGGGCGCATTGGGCGCCGCGGTCGTGCCGGAGGCGGGCGCCGCGGACACCGAAGGGGGTGCGGCGGTCGCGATGGGGGCGGGGCGATCGGCCGCGGGCGAGCCGTTCGGTTCCGAGGCGGATGCGATCGAGGCGGAGGGGCCGGGCCCGACGGCGGTCGATGCCGATCGCCCGGCCCGGGCGTCGGCGACGGTGCCGGCCCGGTCTCCGGCAGCGGTGGGTGCGGGAGGACATGCGGGTGACCGGGGATGGACAACCCAGAGGACGACGACGATGACGGCTGCCAGGACGAGGGCGCCCAGGGTCCACGGCCAGGCGGCGCGGACGTGTTGCTGTTGCGTTACCCGATGCATGTCACCGGCCTCCGGTCACCTCACTTCGCGTTTCTCCCAGCAAAGCAGCAGAGCGGGGCGAAGTGGAGGCGAATTCCGAACTCGGCGAGCGAAACTCGGCGTGTCCGCGGCGTGTCAGGGGACGAGGACCGCGGCTCCGGCAAACCTTCCGTGGGCGAGGTCGGACAGGGCGCGGTCGGCCGTGTCCAGGGCGTACGGGTGGACGGTGACCTCGAGGCGGTGCTCGGCGGCGAACGCCAGGAATTCGCGGGCATCCCGGCGGGTATTGGCGGTGACGGAGCGGATCTCGCGTTCCTGGAACAGGTGCCGCTGATAGTGCAGCGGCGGGATATCGCTGAGATGGATGCCCGCGATCGAGAGCACCCCGCCGCGATCCAGCGCCGCCGCGGCGGGGAGTACGAGATCACCGACCGGCGCGAACAGGATGGCCGCGTCCAGTTCGACCGGCGGCGGGTCGGCCGCGCCCTGCGCCGACGCCGCCCCCAGCGCGAGCGCCAGCTCCCGGGCGGCCGGATCCCGGGTCATCACATGGACTTCCGCGCCCTCCGCCAATGCCACCTGCGCCGCCAGATGCGCGCTGCCGCCGAATCCGTAGATCCCCAACCGGCCGCCCGCCGGAAGCGCGGCCCGCCGCAGCGCCCGGTATCCGATGATCCCGGCGCACAGCAGCGGCGCGAGTTCGGCATCGGTGTACCCGCCGGGCAGCGGATGCGCGTAATCCGCTGGCACCGTGGCGAATTCGGCATAGCCACCGTCGGCGTCCCACCCGGTGTACCGCGACTCCGGACACAGATTCTCCGCCCCGCGCAGGCAGAACTTGCACACCCCACACGTATGCCGCAACCACGCGATCCCCACCCGGTCCCCGACCGCGAATTCGCCCACCCCGGCCCCCACCGCGACGACCTCCCCCACCACCTCGTGCCCCGGGACCACCCCCCGCCGATGCACGGCCAAATCCCCTTCCGCCACATGCAGATCCGTCCGGCACACCCCGCACGCCAGTACCCGAACACCCACCTCGCCCACGCCCACCTCGGGCACCCCGACCCGCCCCCACTCCATCGGCCCGCCATCGATCGCCCCCGGCCGCACCACCCGCCACGCCCCCATCGACCCGCCGCTCACCCGAACCCCTCTCGCTCGACGTTCCCCGAGCCTAATGAGCGGACCGCCGCACGCGGCCGATTGCTTTAGCGGCGGTGTCCTGCTGGTCGACGAATCGCACGCGTTCGGCGACCGGGCCGTCCGGCGCGGGCACGGTGGCAGGGATCGGGGCGTTCCGGCCGTCGGGCCGGAAGGGCGCGTCCACCCAGGTCGACGGCCCGCGGTCACCCTGCGGGAGCACAGGCGGGGAATTATCGTGGGCCCCATGCGGATTCGACGGTTTCGGCGGGCCTATCTGGCCGCGGAGTATGTGGCGCTGTTCTTCGGGGGGACGACCGCGTACAACGCGGTGTTGCGGGGGAAGCCGCCGATCCCGGCCCTGCTGGCCCTCGCGGCGGGGGCGACGGTGTATCTGCGGCGGTCGAGGGATTTCGATCGGAAGTCGTTGTGGCGGGCGGAGGCCCTGCGGCCCCAGGCGGGGGCGATGGCGCTCACGGCGGGGGCGAACGCCGCGGCCTTGACCGCGGGGGTGGCGGTGCTGCGCCGGGCGGATCTGTTCGATCTGCCGCGGCGCAGCCCGCTGCTCTGGTTGGCGGTGATGCTGTTGTATCCGGCGGTGAGCGTGTATCCGCAGGAAGTGATCTATCGGTCGTTCCTGTTCCACCGGTACGCGCCGGTGTTCGGGGAGGGGCCGGGGCTCGCGGCGGCGAGCGCGCTGGCCTTCGGGTACGTGCACATCATCTTCGGGAGCTGGTTCTCGGTGGCGGCCAGCGGAGTCGGCGGGTGGCTGTTCGCGATGCGGTACCTGCGCACGCGGTCGTTGTTCGCGGCGACCGTCGAACATTCGGTGTACGGGATGCTCGTGTTCACGATCGGCCTGGGCCGCCACTTCTACCACGGCGCGGCACCGGCCGCCCGCGTGCGGCTGGGCGGCCGGTGACCGTGGGTCAACGCAGTTCGAACACCTTGGCCTGACCGGACACCACGGTGTCGTCGCGATCGACGAGCGCCGCCCGCACCTGCACGGTCTGGCCCGCCGCGAGGCCGGCCCCGGTCAGCACGACCACCGTGGACTGCTGCTGGCCGTCGCAGACGACGCCGGTCTCACTGCCGGTGGCCGAGGGCTGATCCGCCTGCGGATCGCCGACCATGACCTTGACCGCGACCACCCCGGCGTCGGCGTCGCAGCTGTAGTTCACCCCGATATTGATCGGACCGACGCCGGTGACGTCGATGCTGTTGGCGGCGAACGCGGGCCCGGCGGCGACGGCGAGCGCGGCGCCCAGCGCCCCGAGTACGGTCACGGTACGGGCCGAACGCCGATACTTCCGAAGAATTTCCATGGATCTCGTCCTCCTGCGTGGCGGAAGTGGATCGCGGAACACACTCGGTCGAATCCATCCTGCCCGACCGCGGCTACGGTGTCAGCACGATTCGGCCGAACACCTCCCCGGCGTCCATCTTCGCGTGCGCGAGCGCGGCCCGATCCAACGGCAGCACCTCGTGCACCACCGACCGCAGCTCGCCGCGCGCCACCGCGCCGAACTGTTCGATCCGCACCGCGTGCAGATCGGCGGTCGGCACGGTGTCGGCGCTGAAGGTGCCGAACGAGATCGACCGCCGGAACGCCGCGAGGATCGCCGCGCCGAAGTCCGGCGGCGGGAATCCGCCGACCACCCCGAGCGCGACCATGCGGCCGTTCGGCGCGAGCCGGGACAGGAACGACGGCAGCTCCGGCCCCCCGACCAGATCGAGGACGACGTCGTATCCCGACTCCGCATCGGACCCGGACCGATCCAGTACCTCGGTCGCGCCCAAGGCCCGCAGCCGCGCCCCGCGCTCGGCCGACGACGTCGTCACCGCCACCACTCCCGCCCCGCCGCGCGCCGCCAATTGCACGGCCAGCACCCCGATGCCGCCCGCCGCGCCACGCACGAGCACCTTCTCCCCCGGCGCGAAACCCGCACGCGCCAAACCGAATTCGGCCACCGTACCGGACGTCCCCACGGTCACCGCGTCGGCGGCCGCGATCTCGTCGGGCAGGGCGAGCACCTGCTCGATCGGCGCCACCGCCCGCTCGGCGTAGCCGCCGCCCGTCCCGGTGAACGCCCACACCCGCCTGCCGATCCACGCCCGGTCGACATCCGCGCCGACCACCGACACCACCCCGGCCACCTCGCTTCCGGGTACATGTCCCGCGGTGAATCCGTAGCTCCCGACGGTCCCGCGCCGGATCACCGCGTCGACCCCGCCGACGCCGATGGCCTCGGTGTCGATCACGACCTCGCCGCGCGCGGGCACCGGGTCGGGCCGCTCGGCGACCGCGAGTTCACCGGGAGAACCGAATGTCCGAATCTCGACTGTCCTCATGCGGCCGAAGCTAACGGACGCCCCCGTCCACTTCGCTAAAGTGAGAGCGGTGCCCGACCGTTTGCCTCACCCGTTGCGCTCCGACGCCCGCGACAACCGCGAACGCATCCTCACCGCGGCCCGCGACCTGTTCGCCGAGCAGGGCATCACGGTGCCCATGCGCGAGATCGCCCGGCGCGCGGGCGTCGGCCCGGCCACCCTGTACCGGCGTTTCCCGACCAAGGAGATCCTCGCGACCGAGGCGTTCGCCGATCAGATGCGGCAGTGCCGCGCCATCGTCGAGACCGGGCTCGCCGACACCGATCCGTGGCGCGGCTTCCGTTCGATGATCGAGAACCTCTGCGAATTGCATTGTCACAACCAGGGTTTCACCGACGCGTTCATGGCGTCCTATCCCAAGGCGCTCGATTTCGCCGCCGACCGCGAATACGCCCTGGCCGCGGTCGCCGACGTGGCCCGCCGCGCGCAGCGGGCCGGTCACCTGCGTCCGGATTTCCTGCCCGACGATCTGATCCTCGTGCTCATGGCGCATCGCGGCATCCGCGCGAAATCGGCGGCCGCCCGGATCGCGGCGTCACGGCGGTTCGCCGCGCTCATGATCGAGGCGTTCCGCGCCGCCCCGGACCGCCCGCCGCTGCCACCGGCGGCGCTGCCGGTGGGGTCGACTCGGTGAGACCGGTCAGCACCGACGGCAGCGGGCCCTCGTGCAGCACCCCGAGGCGCTGGGTGGCGCGGGTCAGGGCGACGTAGAGTTCGGCCGCCCCGCGCGGACTCTCGGCGAGGATGCGTTCGGGATCCACCACCAGCACCGCGTCGAATTCGAGTCCCTTGGTCGCCGACGCCGGAACCGTGCCCGGCACACCCACCGGGCCGATCACCACGCTCGTGCCCTCCCGGCCCGCCTCGTCGCGCACGAATTCCGCTATGGCCGAAGGCAATTCGGCCGCGTCGACCCGCCGCGACCACGGCCGGACACCGCACGCGCGCACCGAGTCCGGCGGCTGGACCTCCGGCGCAAAATCGGCGAGCACCGCCGCCGCGACGGCCATGATCTCGGCCGGGGTGCGATAGTTCACCGTCAGCGAGCGGTACTTCCAGCGACCGGGGACATACGGCTCGAGCATCGCCGCCCACGACGTCGCGCCCGCGGGCGAGCGGCGCTGGGCCAGATCGCCCACGATGGTGAACGACCGGCCCGGGCAGCGCCGCATGAGCACCCGCCAGTCCATCTCCGACAGCTCCTGCGCCTCGTCGACCACGACGTGCCGATAGGTCCAATCCCGGTCCGCCGCAGCGCGTTCGGCGAGTTCGCGGGTGTCGCGTTCGATGAACCGTTCGGCGAGGTCCTCGGCGTAGAGCATGTCGTGGGCGAACAGATGGTCCTCGTCGTCCATCATGTCCTCGCGGTGGACCAGGATGTCGAGCACGCCCGCGGTGTACTCGGCCTCGGCGCGGCGTTCGCGCTCTGCGGTGTCGTCGGCGGGTTTGTCGCGGCCCAGCAGATCGACCAGTTCGTCGAGCAGCGGGACGTCCGAGATCGTCCAGGCGTCGCCGTCGGCCCGCCACAGCGCCTCGTCCGCGCCCGCCGCGCGCAGCCGCTCCCTCGACGAGAACAGTTGCGCCAGTAGGGTTTCCGGGGTCAGGATCGGCCACAGGGCGTCGAGGGCGGCGGTGAACCGCTCGTTGTCGGCGAGTTCGGTGAGCACGTCGGACCGCAGCTGCGCCCAGGCGTCGCGATCCTCGCGGGTCAGCCATCCGCGACCGATGCGGCTCGTCGCGCGTTCGGACAGCACGTAGGTGAGGATCTCGCGGAACACCGTGCGCGCCTCGTTGTGCGGCAGGCCGCTCGCGCGCGCCTCCTCCCGCGCCCACTCCGCGGTCTCGGCGTCGATGCGGGTCGTGACATCGGCCAGTTCGATCGGCAGCGGCTCGGCGGGGACGCGCTGCCGGTCGGCGATCGCGGCGGCGAGGACGTCGAGGATCCGCAGCGATCCCTTCAGCCGCGCGGCCTCGGGGGTGTCCTCGGCGGTGACGCGCAGGCCGGGCACGAGATCGCCGGTGGTCGTGAACACCACATTCGTCTCGCCCAGCGACGGCAGCACCCGCGAAATGTGCCGCAGGAACGCCGGATTCGGCCCGACCACGAGCACCCCGTGGCGTTCCATCCGCTCGCGCTGGGTGTAGAGCAGATACGCGACACGGTGCAACGCCACCACGGTCTTCCCGGTGCCCGGACCGCCCTCGATCACCAGCACGCCGGGGTGCTCGAGGCGGATGATCTCGTCCTGTTCGGCCTGGATCGTCGCCACGATGTCGCGCATGCCCTCGCCGCGCGGCGCGTTGACGGCCGCGAGCAGCGCCGCGTCACCGCGTTCCCCGCCGCCCGGACGGCCGAGCACCTCATCGGTGAAGTCGACGATACGGCGGCCTCTGGTGAGGAACTGGCGGCACCGCGCCATGTGCTCCGGATTCGCGGCGGTGGCCGTGTAGAACGCGCGCGCGGCGGGCGCCCGCCAATCCAGCAGCAGCGGTTCGAAGTCGTCGGCCTCGTCCTGGATGCCGATCCGCCCGATGTAGCGCCGCTCCCCGGAGTCGGCGTCCAGCCGCCCGAAGCACAGGCCGTTGTCGGCCACGTCGAGCCGCTTCGCCTCCCGGGCCAGCGTCCGCACCTCGACATCGCGTTCCATCGGCGACCCGCCGGTTCCCCGCAGGGCCGCCCGATACTGGTCGCGCACCCGCGCCCGCTCGGCGTCCAGCCGCGCGTACAGGTCGGTCACGTACTCCTGCTCGGACCGCAGTTCGTCGTCGTACGTCTGAGTCGACATTCCCCTCCATCTCAGCTTTTCCGCAGGCACACGCCTCAGGCCAGCCATTGTGCGGCACCCCCGGGGCCTTGCGGCAAGCCCCGGGGTCGGCTATATGTTGAAAGTGGAAGGGAATCTTCCTCAGGCGTGCTTCGCCACATCACCCCCGCTCTCCTGCGAATTCGCGCCGCGGCGCGCACGTTTGCCGCGTGCCACCTCGGTGGCCAGGGCGTCCAGCGGCTGTGCGAAGGCGGCGAGCGGATCGATCAAGTGCGCCAACCATTCTCGGGCCGCGTCCAGGCCCGTACGGTCCAACGCGTAGAACCGGCGGGTGCCCTCCGCGCGCACGCGGACCAGCCCGGCGTCGCGCAGCACCTTCAGATGCTGCGAGACGGCGGGCTGGGAGATGGCCGCGCGCTCCCGGACCGCCGCCACGATCGCTCCCGCGGGCCGCTCGTCACCGGCGACCAATTCGAGGATGTGACAGCGGACCGGATCGGCGAGGGCCTGGAAGATCTCGGCCGGACCGGCGTTCATCGAATCCGTCAGCCCTGCTCGGGCTCGATCGTGTAGAACTCCACCGTCCGCTCGGCGGCCGCGTGCGCGGTGTCCGCGTCGTCCCCGTCGGCGACCGCCGCCTCCGCCCAGCCCCGCGCCGCGACCCGTACGAACTCCGTACCCTCCGGCGTCGTCGGGAAGGCCAGGCCCTCGGCCGGATCCACCGCGACCCCGCTGGCGGTGTACAACCCCAGCGCCATGAACAGCAGATCCCAGCCGACGCCGACCGCGCCCGGACCGAATCGCGTCCACATATCCGGGTCGACGACCGCCTCATGGACCAGCTCGAGCGTCGTGCCCGCGTCGGCGGCGGTGAGCGTCACCCGCACCCACGACACCTGATCACCCATCCCCCAGGTGAGATCGAAACGCGTTGGCGGATCACAGCTTTCGACCACCCCGCCCGCGTGGCCCTCGAGCTGGTAATGCCCGCCGACCTTCAGGTCGCCGGTCACCGGCAGGAACCAGCGCGGGATCCGCTCGGCGTCGGTGAGCGCGTCCCACAGATCCTCGCGATCGGTCGCGTAGGTGCGCCGCGCGACCGCGATCCGGGTCGGCACACCGTCCCGCGATCCGGTCCGGACCTCGCGCGTGGTCAGCCCGGCGATGGCCGCCGGGTCGGTGAGCAGGGGCATGACATCTCCTCCTTCATAAGTTTTTACTTATATTAGCGGATGTCCTCCGCCGCGGCGAGGCGCGCGAGCAATGTGTCGGCGAATTCGGCGGTGTGGGTGACGTAGCCGACGTGGCCGCCGGGCAGTTCGAGGACGGGGCGGTCGAACAGTCGGCCCAGCTCCCGCGTCACGCCGTGGTTCGGGTATCCCGCGCAGGCGCGACCGAGGGCCGGGATGAGCCGAAAGGCCCAGGGGCGCAACGATTCCGGGTCGATCTCCACGGAGGTGTATTCGCGCAGTTCGCGTTCGAACCAGTAGGTGACGTTGGCGAGTCCGAAAGGCGCGTCGGTGGTGCGGGCGCGCGTCATGACCTCGTGGTCGACGGGCGGGAAGGTGCGTTCCCGGAACGCGGCCAGCGCGGGTTCGGGGCCCTCGCGCCGATAGCGCCGGTAGAGCTCGGCGAAGAAGGCGATCCAGTCGCCGCCACCGTCCGGGAGGAATCGCATGGCCGCGGGCTCGAAGGCCACGACGGCCCGGACCACCGACGGGTGATCGACGAGCAACCGCAGCGCGACGACCGCTCCCGAACTGCTGCCCAGCACGATCGCCGGTGCGGCGCTGAGACTTTCGATGAGCGCGCGGACGTCGTCGGCGTCGGTGGCGAGTCGGCGCGCGTAGTCCTGCGCGCCGACCAAGGCGCTGCGGGTGAAACCGCGCCGATCGTAGGTGACGACCGTGTAGTGGCGGGCGAGCCGCTCCGCCAGCCCGGCGAACGCGTGGGCGTCGCCGTTCGCGCCGGGCACGAGCACCAGCAGCGGACCTTCGCCGCGCACCTCGTAGTACAGCCGCGCACCAGGCACCTCCAGAGTGCTCATGACGCGGATCCCCGTCCGGAGGCCGCGGACAGCCGCAGCAGCACGGCATTGCGGTAGGCGATATCGGTGCTCTCCGTGAGGAATTCGGCGATCGCGGCCAGTTGCCGCTCGTCGAAGCGATCCAGGAGTCCGGCGAGATCGCGGCGCATGGGCTCGACGGCGTGATGGATCTCCGCCGCGCGATCGTCGTTCACGAACAGCGTCTGTTTGCGTCGATCGATCGGATCCGGTTCGCGCCGTAGGTATCCCGCGCGTTCCAGGCGCGCCACCACCCCCGCGATCGCGCCCGTGGTCAGTCCCGTGAGGGCCGCCAGGCGGCTGGCGGTGATCCCGGGGTGGTCGCGCAGCAGGTCCAGGCATTTGTGATCGCTCGGGGCCAGGGCGAATTTCTCGGCGAGGGCCTGGTGGAACAGCACGGTCGCGGTGGCGTGCCTGCGGCCGATGCTCTCCAGTATCGAGGTCGTGTAGGCCGCTCGGTCGTTGTCCGTCATCGTTCTCCCTTACAAGTTCGCTTAGATACTAAGCGATCTACTGAGAGTTATCCAGACTCGGGGATGACATCTGTCATGGACGGGTCGTGACGAACCGTCGGGGCGGCGCGGGCCGCGCGGCCATAACTTGGTATGCGACACCGAAACTGGGAGTTAGGAATTCGAGATGACCGCCACCACCGCCACACCCGCCGCCCCGGGAATGGACCGGCGCGCGTTCGCCCGGCAGATGCTCCGCGATGTGGGGTTGCCGCTGGCCGCGTACTACGTGTTGCACGCGCTCGGGGCGAGCAATCTGGTCGCGCTGCTGGCGGGCACCGTGCTGTCGGCGGCACTGTTGCTGATCGAGATCGCGCGCTCGCGGCGGATCGACCTGTTCGCGGGGGTGATCCTGGTGGGCTTCGCGCTCGGACTGGCCCTGACCTTCGTCTCCGGAGACGACCACTTCATGATCGCGAAGGATTCGATCGGCTCCGGCGTCATCGGCTGCGCCTTCCTGGGCAGCCTCGCCCTGGGCAAGCCGCTGATCTACGTGGCCGCCCGTCGGGGCCTGGCCTCGTCGAACCCGACCGCGCTCGCCGCCTTCGACGAGCGATACCGCACGCGACCCGGCATGCGCCGCTCGCTGCGGATGCTCACGATCCTCTGGGGCGCGGGCCTGCTCACCGAGGCCGTCGTCCGCGTGGTGCTCGCCTACCAACTGCCCATCGCGACCATGGTGTGGCTGTCGACGGTCCTCATGATCGCCACGATCGGCGGCCTCATCGGGCTGACGGTACTGCTGGTGCGCCGCTGGCGAGCAGCGGCCGACGCTCGTTAGTCTACGCGAATCGATCTGTGGGACAATGAGATTCGAGCCCCGGAGGCGATCGCGCGCGACACGCGACAACACGCCGAAGGGATTCGAACATACTTTCGACTCGAGCTATGCTCGTCCGCATGGTCAGCTCCCGACACGAAGTGATGCACCGGATCTTCCAGCACGATCCGACGGTGTTCGCTCGGGCCTTTCGCGCCCTGGGTCTGCCGTTTCCGGATCCGATGGAGGTCGTACTGGAAACGTGCGACCTCACCGAGATCAAACCCGTCGAACGCCGGGTGGACACGGTCCTGCGGATCGAGTCCGCCCAGGGGTCGTTCCTGCTGTTGGTGGAGGCGCAACAGCGGGACGATCTCGACAAGCCCGCCGCGTGGGCGTACTACGTGGCGTATTGCCATGCCAAATACCGCATTCCGGTGATCCTCGTGATCGTGTGCCACGATCCGATCACCGCCAAGTGGGCCAGACGCCCGATCCGGGTCGAGGTGGGCGATTGGGTCAGCATGACCGTGCTCCCCTTCGTCCTCGGCCCGGACAACGTTCCCATCGTGACCGACACCGACTCGGCGGCCGCCGACATACCCCTGGCCACCCTGTCGGCCGTCACCCACGCCGCGGATCCCCGCATCGGTGCCATACTGAACACGCTGGCCACGGTGCTGAAACGACTCGACCCCGGCGACGAGGACCGAGTCATTTTCCGAGAACTCACCGAACTCGGCCTGGGTGCCACCCCGGCCGCCGACCTGTGGAGAAAACTGATGCCCGTCGACTCGTCGTTCTTCCGCTCCGAGACCGCGCGCCGCGTGCGCGCCGAAGCACGCGCCGAAGGCTTGGCCGAGGGTAAGGCCGAGGGCTTGGTTGAGGGCAAAGCCGAGGCATTGACCGGAAGCATCCTGAGAATCCTCACCCGCCGCGGCATCGACCTCACCGACGCCGACCGCGAGCGGATCACCAGCTGCACCGACCTTGCCCAGCTCGATGTCTGGCTGGAACGCGCCATCACCGCCGAGACGGCCACCGAGGTCTTCGGCGACCGATGATCGCCTCCGGCTGCCGTGACCTCCATTGATACGGTCGACGCGTGTCGTCGATCGAGGCCGGGTTCACGGTGCCCATTGCTCGGGTGCGGGCGATCGTGGAGTTGGCGGGGCGGCGGGGGTGGGATGGGGAGTCGATGTTGGCGGGGGCCGCGATCTCGCCGGAGTTGTTGCGGCAGGGGCGGGCTCGCGTGACCGTGGATCAGGCCGTGCGGATGGCGCAGGGCCTGTGGCGGGTGACCGATGACGAGTTGTTCGGGCTGGGGCTGGGGCCGATGCCGCGCGGCACGTTCCGGTTGGTATGCTTCGGATTGTTGGGCGCGCCGACGGTGGGGGCGGCGGTGCGGCGGTTCATCCGGTTCCAGAAGTCGTTGCCCGGATTTCCGCCGCTGGAGTTGACCCTCGACGGCGAGGAGGCGCGAATCTCGTTCGATATCAGCGAGATTCGACATCCCGCCGGGGTGATCATCGACACCATGCTGATGATCGCGCATCGGTTCCTGGGCTGGGCCGCGGGGGGACGGTTGCGGTTGCGGCGGGTCGAAGTGCCTTATCCGCCTTCGGGTTTGGACGACTACGAGCAGATCTTCGGTGCGCCCGTGATCTTCTCGGCTCCCCGCCCGGCCCTCGTGCTCGACGTCGCCGCCCTCGACCGCCCGCTGATCCGCGACGAGGACGACCTGCTCGAGTTCCTGCGCGACGCACCCTCGGGACTGTTCGCCCGCCGCGACTACTCCGTCTCCCCCGCCGCCCGGGTGCGCCGGATCCTGGAACGCACCCCGCACGGCAGCGACCCCGGCGTCGAGGACATCGCCGCCGAACTCGCCATGAGCCCGCAGACCCTGCGCCGCCGCCTCCGCGAGGAGAACACCTCGCTGCGCCGCATCCGCGAACAGGTGCTGCGCGACGCCGCCATCGCGAGCCTGGTCCGCGGCGAGGAGACCCTCGCCGCCCTGTCCCGCCGCCTCGGCTTCTCCGAACCGAGCGCCTTCTCCCGCGCCTTCCGCCGCTGGACCGGCAGCCCGCCCGGCTCCTACCGCGCCCTCGGCGCTCCCGCCGCCACCCCGGAGGCCCGGTAGGCCGGGCAGCGAGGCCCGGTAGGCCGGGGCGAGGCCCGGTAGGTCGGGCCCAGCGAGGCCCGGTGGTCAGGCCAGCGAGGCCCGGTAGGCCGGGCCACGAGGCGAGCGATCCGGTCAACGAATCGAGCGAAGCGGTCATTGGCGCGCGCCGACGGCGTCGATACCGTCGGCAGCACGTATTCGATCAGGAGGAGTTCCGCCGTGCCTTTGCACCGTTCCCCGTGGATGGACGAGGATCTGGACGCGCTGTCGGAATTGGCGCGCCAATTCTTCGAAAAGCAGTGCGCGCCCAACGAAGACCGCTGGGGACGTCAGCACCACGTGGACCGCGAGATCTGGAACAAGGCCGGCGAGGTCGGCCTGTTGTGCCTGAGCATCCCCGAGGAATACGGCGGGGGCGGGGGCACCTTCGCGCACGAGGCGGTCGCGGCCATCGAACAGACCCGGGCCTTCGCGCCGAGCCTCGGCAACCCGGTGCACTCGACCATCGTCGCGCACTACATCAACTCCTACGGCACCGAGGAGCAGAAACGGGCCTGGCTGCCGAAGATGGCCACCGGCGAGATCGTGGCCGCCATCGCCATGACCGAACCGGGCACCGGCTCGGATCTGCAGGGCATCCGCAGCCGCGCCCGCCTCGACGGCGACGAGTACGTCATCAACGGCGCCAAGACCTTCATCTCCAACGGCCTGCTCGCCGACCTGGTCCTCGTCGCGGTCAAGACCGCGGAAGGCAAAGGCGCCGACACGGTTTCGCTCATCGCCGTCGAGACCGACCGTGCGGGCTTCCGCCGCGGCCGCAACCTCGAGAAGGTCGGCCAGCACGGCCAGGACACCTGCGAACTGTTCTTCGACGACGTGCGCGTCCCCCGCACCAACCTGCTCGGCGCCACCGAGGGCCTCGGCTTCATCCAGCTCATGCAGCAGCTGCCGCAGGAACGCCTGATCCTCGCGGTCAGCGCCGCGGCGGCCATCGAGAAGACCGTGGAGATCACCGTCGACTACGCCAAACAGCGCGAGGCGTTCGGCAAGCCGATCTTCAACTTCCAGAACACCCAGTTCGTACTCGCCGAATGCGACACGATCAAGTCGGTGTCCTGGGCCTTCCTCGACGACTGCGTCGCCAAGCACCTGCGCGGGGCCCTCGACGTGCCGACCGCCGCCAAGGCCAAGTGGTGGCTCACCGACCAGCAGTGCAAGGTCGCCGACGAATGCCTGCAACTGTTCGGCGGCTACGGCTACATGGCCGAATATCCGATCTCCCGGGCGTTCACCGACGCCCGCATCCAGAAGATCTACGGCGGCACCAACGAGATCATGAAGCTGATCATCGGGCGCAGCCTCTAGGGGTTGTCAGGCATGTCCTGACACCGTACTGTCAGGACATGCCTGACACCTGGTACACGAACACCCGCTGTTCCTTCTGCCACAAGCGCGGCCCCGAGGTCACCAAGCTGATCGCGGGGCCCGGCGTGCACATCTGCGATCAGTGCGTCGACCTGTGCGTGCTGATCCTGAAAGATCAGCCCGGCACCGACGCGCAGACGCCGCGCGTACCCATGTGGGAGTCGATGACCGAGGACGAGATCCTGGACCACCTGCCGAAGATCGTGGCGGTCCAGCATCAGGTCGACGACAATCTGCGCGAATGGATCGCCCACCTGCGCACCCGCAATGTGAGCTGGGAGCGCATCGGCGCGTCGATCAACATGTCCCGCCAGTCGGCGTGGGAACGGTTCCGCTGAATCCCGTTCAGTCCGTGGGCAATTCGGTCCCGGTCGCCGCGGCCTTGGCGGCGACCTCGTCGGGGAAGACGTTGCGGAACAGGTACAGATCCTGGCCGAGCCGCCAGCCCGGGGCCAGCGCCACCGCGTAGCGCTCGAAGTAGCCGAGCTGCTTGCCCATGAGGATCAACTGTTCGGGGCCGAAAGCCCCACGGCGCTTACCGAATTCGACCAGCCGCGCCGCGACCTTGCCCATGTCCAGCTGCGCGAGTTTGCCCGACAGCACCGGCGCGAGCGCGGTCGCCAGCTGGCGGCCGATGGTGGCGTCGTCGCCGGAGTCGGCGTCGAGCAGATCCAGTTCGCGCAGCGCGCGGGCCACCGGGCGGAAGTCGCCGTCGATGGCGCTGGCGTGGAACAACGCGCGCACGAATTCGCGCCACTGCGGGGTCATCTTGCCGACGATGCCGAAATCGAGCATGGCCGCGCGGCCGTCCTCGAGCAGCCACAGGTTGCCCGCGTGCACGTCGCCGTGGAAGAGGCCGTGCACCACAACGCTTTCCACCCACGCCTTGACCAGGCGGCGGATCAGCAGTTCGGGGTCCGGGTGCACCGCGCGGATGTCGTCGAAGCGGTCCAGCGGCATGCCGCGCATCCGTTCCATGCACAGCACGCGTGGGCCGCTGTAGTCCCAATAGACCTCGGGCACAACGACTCCGGCGTTGTCGCCGAAGGCGTGCAGATTCGTGCGGGCGCGGGTCTGGTTGTCGGCCTCGTTGCGGAAGTCCAGTTCGGCCACGGTCGTCTCGTACAGGTCGCGAACCACGCCCTCGGCGTTGGCGACCCGCGCGTTCTCCGACCGCTTCTCCATCAGCCGCGCCAGCCGCAACGCCGCGCGCAGGTCCACGATCATCCGGCGCGCGATGTCGGGGCGCTGCACCTTGACCACGGCGGGGCGGCCGTCGGCGAGCACACAGCCGTGCACCTGGGCGACCGAGGCCGCCGAGAGCGGGGTGTCGTCGAATTCGCGGAACAGTTCGGCGATCGGCTTGCCGAGATCGGACTCGATGATCGCGCGGGCGTCGACCGCCGGGAAGGGCGGCACGTCGTCGAGGCAGCGCAGGCAGGCGTCGGCGAGTTCGCGCGGGAACGCGCCGGGCGAGGAGGCGATGAGCTGGCCGAGTTTGACGAACATCGGGCCGAGCACCTCGAAGCCGTCCACCATGCCGTCGGCGACCGCGCGGCGCCGCTTGCGACGGCCGATATTGCCCGCGAGCACCCGCTTGACCACCGACCCGCCGAGCACGGACCCGATCACGGCCGTGCGCCGGAACTCCGCGAACCCGAATTTCTCCAGCGCGGGTCGTAGCGGCGCGTCCGCCGCCTGCTCCTCGGTCCCCACGGCCGCGGCGGTCATCGCCCGACCACCCCGACCGTCCGTGCTCCAGCCAGATTCATCTGCACCGCTCCGACCGCCTTGTCCTCATCGTTCGAAACGCCATGTCGTCGCGCCACCCTACGGGTATACGACGAAAAGTCTACGACCCACCCTGCCGACACGCGGACGGCGGGCGGGCGGCCCCGCTGTCACAGCGGTCGTTCCCGCCCGGCGACCACCCACGAGTGACCGCCATATCGACCTCCGAAGCGGCGTGCCTATGCGGCACCGGGCGGCGCACTCTCGTACCAGGAACGGCTGACCCCCGTGCAAGCTCGATCCCGGACATGCGACTGCCCGCCGGGCGGGGTGGGGAGGTCCGCCGCCGGGCGGGCAGTCGGGGGGCGGGAGCGCCAGGGTGTTGTCACCGCCACCGGGATTCAGGTCTGTTCGGTATTGCTTCCTTACGGTAAAGCCGCGGCGGACGGTAAGGGAAGCGGGCGGGGGGATCTCCTTCATATCTCACGATGATTCCGGCGAAGTCGCGGTGACAGCGCACAATCAAAGGAATACAAGCCAATTCGAGGCGCGATTCCGGCGGTCTCCGAAATCACAAGTGCCCGGTCGGCACGCCCGTGAGTTGTCCAGTCCCAGAGGCAATCACGAGGCGATCACGACTCCGTGCCGCATCATCGAAAGGCAGTATTCCCGCCGCGCATCGGCCTTTTGGAGATCCATGTTTCTCAATGCGAACCTCGTCCGAATGTTCTGTGGCGCCGTGGTATTCACGGGTGCGCTGTTCGCCGCGCCCACACCCGCCCCGCCCGCCCACGCCGACGCCCTGCCCGTCGCCGTCGCCCGCGGCCCCGAGACCGCGATCGTGGTGCTGGGCTACGGTTTACGCCCCGACGGCACCATGCGCGACGAACTCATCGCCCGCCTGCAGGCCGGATACGTCCAGGCCCTGCTCTCCCCCCGCTCCCCCATCATCGTCACCGGCGGCAACCCGCGCGCCGGGGTCACCGAGGCCGACGCCATGGCGGGCTGGCTCATCGCCCGCGGCATCGCCCCCGACCGCATCCACCTCGACCCCGCCGCCACCGACACCCTGGAGAACGCCGCCAACTCCGCCGACCTGATGCGCGCCCTCGGCGCCGCCGACGCCGTCCTGGTCACCTCCGCCGACCACATGTCCCGCGCCGCAAGCAATTTCACCGACGCCGGAGTCTCGATAGTCGCCGAGGTAACCCCCGACTTCCTCCACCCCCTCCTCGCCATCCCCTTCGGCGCCTGACCCCAGCCCCACCAACCCCAGCCGCACCCTTTATTCCGATCCGCACCCCTTTCAGAGCCATATAAGGGGTGCGGATACGAATAAGGGGTGCGGCTGGGGTGGTGTACAGGGGGTCAGGGGGTGGTGGAGAGGTCGTGGGCGAGGAGGGCGAGGCTGGCTCGGGCTATGCCGGAGGGGGCGGCGGGGTCGAAGCCGGTGAGGCGTTCGATGCGGCGGAGGCGGTGGCCGATGCTGTTGGCGTGCACGCGCATTCGGTGGGCGGTGGCCTTGCGGTCGAGGCCGGTGTCGAGGAAGGCGCGGAGGGTTTCGAGGAGTTCGGGGTGGGGGGTGAGGGGGTTCAGGAGGGCGGCGAGGTGTTCGCGGGCGGGGCCGGGACGGGTCATCTGGTATTCGACGGCGACATCGGCCATGTGATAGAGGCCGGGCGGTCGGTTGAGGGCCCGGACCAGGTCGAGCAGGTCGGCGGCCTCGGCGGCGAGGTCGGGGATGCGGTCGGTGGGGCCGGTGACGACGGTGGCCATGAGCGAGACCGAGGCGGCGGCGGAGAGGACGTCGAGGGTCTCCGCGGTCATGGCCAGGCCGCCGGTGACCGAGGGCGCGTCGTCGACCGGGACCAGGATGGTGCCGCCGTCGGTCGACAACAGCGACAGCGCCCGCGAACCCAGCACCGACGCCAGCGCGCTCTGCAACCGGCGCAGCTTCCGCCGCGCGGCGACCTCGGTGTGCATGCGCGGGTTGCGCTCATCGGGATGCGGCGGAATCGACAGCGCCACAACCTGATACGTCTCGGCGACGGTGATCCCGGTACGCCGCGCGAGCATGGTGTTGCCGCGCCCGCTCAGCAGCGCCGTCACCAGGGTCTGCGCGGCCGTCTGATGCTGACGCGCGGCGAGCCGGTGCTGATCGAGATAGGCGGCCGACGTGGCGATGGTGACGGTCTCGAGCAGCCGCAGCACCTGTTCGGTCCCGGCCAGCAGTTCGGCCGAGCTCGGCGAGTGCTCGCCGACGACGCGTTCGAATCCGCCGCGGATCGCCTCGTGGTAGGCCCGCAGCACGGTGTCCAGGTCGATGCCCTCGCGCGCCCACGACTCGGCGCGGCCGACCAGTTCGGGCATGCGGCCGTTGAGGGCGTAGGGCGTCTGGAACGCCGCGGCCAGGCAGTCGCGCACACCCGCGGCGGGTTCGGTGGGCTCGGCGCCGGGGCGCTCGGAACGGAAATGCTCGGCCATTCGCGTCGCCAGGGTGACGGTGACGACGTCCGATGCGGTGGGGCTCATCGCTTCGCTCTCCAGACTTCGAGTCTCGATGCGGATTCCCGCCGGGCGCCAGGGGTGAGAACGCGTCCGGCGGGCGGTCCACCACCGCATACGCGCATCGCGCACGAAGGGGGTTGGACTTCGTCATGGGCGACGTCGCGTGACCGGACGGCGGGTTCGAGTATCGGGGCACCGTCCGGCGGTGGCTGGCACGACCGAACCGGCGCCTCCTTTCCTCTGCCCGGTCCCTGCCAGATTCGCGTCCTGGAGTGCACCAGGCGCTGATCCGAAACGCGCCGCGTCGCTGCGGTCACGCACCGGCTGAACTCCCGGCGGGTATTCGCCGGAACGCGGCGCCGTCCGCGCAATTCCGGCGCCGCGTCCGCATCACGATACGGCCACGAAAACGTCGCGAGCTCGAATCACGCTGAATCCGATGACAATTCATCAACCCGCCGGACCGAAGGCTAGGGCTCGGCACAATTCGCCGACCCGCCGTGGTGATGACGCGGAACAGACCGGATCGCGAATTTCTGTGACAGCGATCGGTCCGCGAACGATCAGTGGTCGGGCACGCATCCGCGCGGTAGCGTGCAGCACGGGTCGCCGAGCACCACAACGGGTGCGCGGCGGCCGCGGTACAGCGGAAAGGCATATCGAGCATGACGGGCACGCGAGGAAAGCTGCAGGAACTGCACAAGCTCCTCGAACTGGCGGAGGAACCGACCGGACAGGCCGGAATCGACAAACGCCGCGACAAAGGCATCCCCAGTGCCCGCGAACGGATTCGGATGCTGGTGGATCCGGGCAGTTTCGTGGAGACCGGCGCGCTCATGCGCCAGCCCGGCACCCCGGACGCCTACTACGGCGACGGCGTGGTCACCGGGCGCGGGCGCATCGACGGGCGGCCGGTGGTGGTGATCGCCCACGACCAGACCGTCTACGGCGGGTCGGTCGGCGAGATGTTCGGCCGGAAGGTCGCCGCCGCAATGGAATTCGCGTACGAGAACGCCTGCCCGGTGGTGGCGATCAACGACTCCGGCGGCGCCCGCATCCAGGACGCGGTCACCTCCCTGGCCTGGTACGCGCTGATGTGCCGCCGTCAGGAGGAGCTGTCGGGCTACGTGCCGATGGTCGCGGTGATGCTGGGCAAGTGCGCCGCCGGATCGGTGTACGGGCCGGTCAACATGGACGTCCTGGTCGCCACCGACCGGTCCTACATGTTCGTCACCGGACCCGACGTGATCAAGGCGGTGACCGGTGAGGACGTCACCGCCGAGGAGCTGGGCGGGGCAGCGGTGCAGGCCCGCAACGGGACCATCCACCACGTCGCCACCACCGAGCGGGAGGCGTTCGACTGGGTGCGTTCGTATCTGGGCTACCTGCCGTCGAGCTGCCTCGAGCAGCCGCCGATCGTCAATCCCGGCCTGGAACCCGAGGTGACCGCGCACGACCGCGAACTCGACGCGATCATCCCTGACTCGGACAAGTCCGGCTACGACATGCACGACATCCTGTTGCGCATCTTCGACGACGGCGAGTTCCACGAGATCGGCGCGGCGACGGCCGCCAATCTCGTCACCGGCTTCGCCCGCGTGGACGGCCGCAGCGTCGGCGTGGTCGCCAATCAGCCGCTGGTGCTCGGCGGCGCGCTGGACGCCCAGTGCTCGGACAAGGCGACCCACTTCATCCGGCTCTGCGACGCGTTCGGGCTGCCGCTGATCTTCGTGGTCGACACCCCGGGCGTGCTGCCGGGCGTGGACGAGGAACGCAACGGGGTGATCAAGCGCGGCGGCCGGTTCTTCCGCGCGGTGATCGAGGCGAGCGTGCCGATCGTGACCGTGGTCGTGCGCAAGGCGTACGGCGGCGGGTACGCGGTGATGGGCTGCAAACAGCTCGGCGCGGACATCTCGCTGGCCTGGCCGACCGCGCGGATCGCGGTCATGGGCGCGGAGAGCATGGTCGGCATCGTCGGCCGTCGCCAGCTCGCCGCGACCCCGCCCGAACAGCGGGAGACGGTGCGGCAGAACATGATCGACTTCTACAATGCCACCGTCGCCACGCCGTGGATCGCCGCCGAGCGCGGTTACATCGACGCGGTCATCGAACCGTCGCGAACCCGCCTCGAGATCCGCAAGGCGCTGCGCCTGCTGCGCGAGAAGGACTCGCGAAAGCCCAACCCGCGCAAGCACAATCTGTTCCCCGTGTGATCAGCACTCGTTCGGGGCGGGCACGCCCCGCAACCGCTGATCGACCCAGTTCATCGCGTCCGGGTAGCCGGTCGCGGCGGCGATGATGTGTTCACCGGGCACGCTGCGGTAGACCGCGTGCACCCCGAGGGCGCACTGTTCGCGGAACAGCGTGCGCGCGCCCTCGGCGGGGATCCAGAACTCCTGTTCGCCGTTGTAGACATACAGCGGCACAGCGGATTTCATGCCCTGCATGCGGGTGACGCGGTAGATGTCGGCGGCCAGGTCGCTGTGCAGCGGATCGGGGACGTCGGCGGCGATATCGATCGGCAGCATCAGCACGCCGGTCGCGCCGAAGATGCCCGCGCAGGTGTCCTTCAGCGGGGAGATCGCCGCCCAGCGGCCGAGGTTGTTCATCATGCCGAGGATCTCCGGGCGTTCGCGGGCGACGCCGAAGGTGGCGGCCAGGAACACGCCGGAGGCCAGGTTGGCGTTCATGCTGCGCGCGAGGATCTTGTAGTCGGCGGGCACGCCGCCCAGCGCCGCGCCCGCGACGACCGGGGTCAGTTCCGGGGCGTAGGAGTCGAGCAGCGCCACCGCGCCGCGGGTGGCGATGGCGCCGCCGGAGTAGCCGTGCATGACGAAGCGGCTGTCGGCGAATTCGTCGGGCAGCCAATTGCGCAGGGCGCGAATGGAATCCAGCACCGCGTGCCCGGCCACGTAGGGTTCGGCGTAGGCCATGCGCGGGCCCTCGTGGTCGGGGATCAGCACCGCGTATCCGCGCAGCGCGGCCAGCTGGGTGGTGGGCGGGATCCAATCGGTGGTGGCGCTGTCGGCGCCGTTGAGGCCGTGCGCCAGCGTGTAACTCGGCGTGCAGTGGCGGCCGAGCGCGTCGATGGGCAGGTTGTTGACCAGCACCGGCCGCGGACCCGGGCCGGGCCAGGGGGCGGCCGGGACGACCAGGGACGCGGTCGCGAACGAGGGCGCGTCGTGCGCGTCGGTGGTGCGGAACTTCAGTTGCAGCACCTGCCGCACCGGGACCAGCACCAGCGGCCCGCCCGTCGCGGTGACGTCGCGGACCTCGAGGACGTCGCCGGGGGCGTGCTCGGCCAGATCCGGCGGCCAGGCGTCGAACAGCGGATCACCGGAATCGCTTGGCATGACGGCGCTTTGGAGATTCGTCAGCGCCGGGGTGAGGCCCGCCGCGGCCATCGGTCCGGGCGGCGCGGGGATCGGTGGCGGCGGGATCACCGCGTCGATCCACTGTTGCAGGCCGGGCAGGGACAGATTCGGGGGCAGGGGGAGGCCGGGGGGCGCGGGTGGGTCCGGCTGTGCCGGTTGCGCCTGGGCGGCCACCGCGGAGCCCGCGACGATCGATAACACTGCGATGAGGACGCGCCAGTACCGCATGACCCACTCCCGTTGTGAGCTTCCCCCGGACCCGCCAGACCAGGTCAGTCGAGAGTACGAAAGTCACTTGGTCGAACGCCCGGATGTCGCTGTTTCGTGCGCAGGACGAGTCCGGTTCGAGATGCCGGGACACGAATCGGGGATCGGTACGATCAGTTGTTATGCGAATCGTCATCGCGGGTGGACACGGCAAGATCGCGCTGCTGCTGGCCGGGGAGCTGTCCCGGCGCGGGGACGAGGTACACAGCCTGATCCGTAAAACGGAGCAGTCCGCCGAGGTCGCGGCGACGGGCGCGAAGCCGGTGCTCCTCGACCTCGAGCACGCCGCCGAGGACGAGGTGCTGGCCGCCGTCACCGCCGCCGACGCGGCCGTCTTCGCCGCGGGCGCGGGCGCCGGGAGCGGCGTGGCCCGCAAGTACACCGTCGACCGCGACGGCGCGATCCGCCTGGCCCGCGCCGCCGAACAGGCCGGCGTCCGCCGCTTCCTCCAGATCTCCTCGATGGGCGCGGGCCAGCCCCCCGACCCGTCCCGCGACGAGGTCTGGGCCGCCTACATCGACGCGAAAACCCAGGCCGAGAACGACCTTCACCCCCGCCGCCTCGACTGGACCATCCTCCGCCCCGGCCGCCTCACCGACACCGACCCCACCCACCACATCACCCTCACCCCACCCCCCGCCCCCTACGGCTCCATCCCCCGAGCCGACGTAGCCACCGTCCTCGCCGACCTCCTCCCCGCCGAGAACACCCACGGCAAAACCCTCGAACTAATCTCCGGCGACACCCCCATCCCCGAAGCCATCCGCGCCCTCACCTAACCCCTCGCGCTTCGCGCTCGGGGACAAGGGAATTCAGCGCCCCCAGAAGAGAGAGGCCCAGCGCCCGGAGAAGAGAGAGCCCGGGCGCACCCCATGGCCCCGGGGCGCTCTCTCCCCTGTCCCCGAGCGCGAAGCGCGAGGGGTCAGCAGTTGCTCGGTGCCGCCACTCCGTGGTAGCGGTCGGTGAGCCACTGGAGTACCTCCGGCAGCCCGAGGACCGCGGCGGTGAGGTGGTCCGGGACGGGGATCGTCTCCGATTGGAGGCGGACGCCCTCGCCGCACCAGCGGTGTGTCGTGTTCACGATGGCGTCCACCGGGACCAGGCCGTCGATGGGTGAATGCCATTCCAGGACAGGCATGTTCGGGACGCTGTCGGTGTAGAGCTCGAGGCTGTTCTCCTCGACGACCTTGCGGGCGCGCAGGTCCTGGGTCATGGAGGTGGTGCGGGCGACGTCGAGGACGCTGCGGCCCGCGCCCTCGGTGAGCAGGTCGTTGGTGCAGGCGTTGGCCATCTGGTCGCGCAGGGCCTTGCCCTTGTCGTTGAGTTGATCCGACAGCGGGAAGCGGTCGGGGTATTCGCGTTCCAAGCCGAGCCCGGCGGCCATCGCCAGGCCGAAAACCGGATGCGAGTTGTATCCCAGGCCCTCGAGCATCTTCACCAGGTTCATCGGCACGCCGCCCGCGGCCGCCCCGGCGATGTGCAGGTCGGGCGCGTAACTGGGCGCGAGCGCGGCCGCCCAGGCGGTCGCCATGCCGCCGCCGGAGTAACCGGCCATGGTGACCGGGCTGTGCTCGAGCCGCAGCTGCTTGACGTTCTGCACCGCGCGAATGCCGTCGAGGGTGATCTGTCCGCCCAAACGCGCCGCGCCGTAAGCGAAGTCGGGCCCGAGGTGGTCGGGCATGGCGATGCTCCAGCCCTGCCGCAGCACCACGTTGTAGGCGGGCGCCTCGCGGATCATGAGGTTGGGATCGTCGGTGTAGAGCACCCGCGAGACGCCGCAGCGCGTGCCCAGCCCGTTGATGATCGTCTGATACGACAGCAGCGGCCCGTCGGCGGCCCGCTCGTGCGGCGTGAGCACGGTCGTCGTCGCCGCGATCGGCTTGCCCTCGGAGTTGGTGGAGCGGAATTTGATCAGCGTGACGTCGGTGTCGGGAAAGATGGCCAACGGCGACATCGCGCGCACGTCGAGCACATCCCCGGGCTGATGGTCGGCGATATCGGCCGGTTCGGCGTAGAACGGGTCCGGATCGGGTGTCGGATAGATCGGTTGCGCGACCGCCGTCGTGCTCGCGGCGACGAGCAGCAACAGGCCGCCCGCGCACGCGCCGAACGCACGGCGCAACGCTTTGTTCCCCATGGCCGCACACATTATCGGGCGCGCCGCCGACACGCGAGTAGTCCTGAAAAATCACAAGTTCCGTACCCATGCCCTGTGTCGCGCGACGAATTACGGCACAACCGCTGGTCAGGCCCCCGAACAGGACCGTACCGTCGAATTCGGCGCTGCTGCCGGACCTTCGGCGCGCAGCGCAGCAGGCGAAGGAGCACGGCATGGACATGCGCGACACCGTCCCGGCGGCGACCGCTCGACGCGTCACGGTCTACTTCGACGGCCCCGAGCCCGGTGACCAACTGATCCTCGAATACGCCGCGACCCACGCCGAGGCTCAGGAGTTCGCGACGGCGGCGGTGAGCACCGGCCTCGCGGTGACCGTGGACGGCAAGGTCCGTCCGGGCATGCGGCCGCTGCCGTGCCGCCGACTCTGGCACTGACCCGCCGAACCTGGTCGTCCGGCGGGCCGGGCGCCGACCCGGCGCGGGCAGGCGGGAGTCGCTGACCTGACCACGCGTCCGTCCTCGTCGGCGCGGCGCTCGTCGGACCGGAAGTAGCGGGTATCGGACCCGGCAAGCGCACGCTCTCGCGCGCCCTCACCCTACGACCCGGCCGACGGTCCGGCGACCGCCGTGGCGGTCTCTGAGCCATCTCACACCCGCGCTCCTGATGCGTTGGACTCCTTCACAATTCGGCGCGGCGCACCGGTTCGCCGCCGGGATGAAACACCCCTACTTCTCAGTTCGCCCGTTTATCGCTGCGAGCGCGTGGAATCGCGGGACCAGACCGCCGACGGAAGGTACGCGATGCGCACTCCGACCAGCGACACCCCGAACCGCCCGCTCCCGGACGGTCACGAACTGACCCCCGCCCTCGCCGAACGCCTCGCCCGCCTCGACGCCGACGTGGTCGTGCTGGGCGACGCCATGCTCGACGTGTGGATGTGGGGCCGCTCCGAACGACTCTGCCGCGAGGCGCCGGTCCCCGTGGTCGACATCGCCCGCAGCGTCGCCGCGCCCGGCGGCGCCGCCAACACCGCCGCGAATCTCGCCGCGCTCGGCGCCCGGGTGCGCCTGGTATCGCTGATCGGCGACGACGCGGCCGGACGGCAACTGCGCGACCAACTGCGCCGCCACGGCGTCGCCGACGACCACGTGCACACCGCCCCGCACCGCTCGACCGTGGTCAAGCGCCGGGTGCTCGCGGGCGATCAGCTCATGATCCGCTTCGACGAGGGCGATCAGCTGCCCCTGGACGGCTCCGCGCCCGACGTCACCGCGAGCCTCGCCGCCGCCCTCGACGGCGCCGACGCCCTGGTGGTCTGCGACTACGACGGCGGATTGGCCGCGGGTTTGCGCGACCACCTCGCCACCCTGCGCGCGAACCTGCCGCTGCTGGTCGTCGACAGCCACCGCCCCGCCGCCTGGCAGTCGGTGCGCCCGGATGTGACCACCCCCAACGCCGCCGAGGCCGCCGCCGCCCTCGAACTACCGCTCCCGGCCGACGGCGAGGAGCGCGTGGACCTGTTCGACCGCCACCGCGCGCGGCTGTTCGAGCTGACCGGCGCGCAGACCGTCGCGGTCACCCTCGACCGCGACGGCGCGCTGTTGCTCGCCGGTGACCGCCCGGCGCACCGCACCTGGGCCGAACCGGTGCCCGAACGCCAATGCAGCGGCGGCGGAGACACTTTCGTGGCCGCGCTCACGCTGGGCCTGCTGGCCGGGCTGCCCGAATCCGCGGCGGCCGAGGTCGCCCAGGCCGCCGCCGACGTGGTCGTGCACCGCCCCGGCACCTCGGTCTGCTCGACCACCGATCTGCACGAACGGGTCGCGGGCAGCGGCGGCGGGGTGCTCACCCACGACGAACTCGCCGCCACCCTCGCCGCGCACCGCCGCGCCGGACGGCGAATCGTGTTCACCAACGGCTGTTTCGACGTCCTGCACACCGGCCACATCGCCTATCTGAACGAGGCCAAACGCCTCGGCGACGTGCTGGTGGTCGCGGTCAACTCCGACCGCGGCGTGCGGGAGCTGAAAGGCCCGGACCGCCCGGTCAATTCCGAGGACGACCGCGCCGCGATGCTGGCGGCGCTGAGCTGCGTGGACCACGTGACGATCTTCGACGAACCCACCCCGGCCGCGCTGCTGCGGCGGCTGCGCCCGGAACTGTATGTCAAGGGCGGCGACTACCGGCCCGAAATGCTCAGCGAGACAGACGTCGTCGCCGAATACGGCGGCGAGGTCCAGGTGCTGGGGTACGTCGCCAAGCGCTCCACCACCGCGCTCATCGAACGCATCCGCGCCGGGGCGCGGACGTGATGGGTGAGCCGGAACTCGAGGTCCTGATCCCCACCCGCAACCGCCCCACCGAACTGGCCACCACGCTGTCCGGGCTTGCGGCACAGGACCTTTCGGATTTCGCCGTGGTGGTCAGCGACCAGTCCGACGACGCCGCCAGCTACGACACCCCCGCCGCGCTGGCCATGGCGAGGATGCTGCGCTACCGCGGGCACCGGGTGCGGCTGTCGACCCATCGCCCGCCCGCGGGCATGGCCGAGCAGCGCGCCCATCTGCTGAGCCGCTCCCGGTCGCGCTACGTGCTGTTCCTCGACGACGACGTCTGGCTCGAACCCGGCACGCTGCGCCGGATGCGCACGGCCATCGGCGAATTGCGCTGCGGCTTCGTCGGCTGCGCGGTGCAGGGTCTGTCGTATCTGGACGATCACCGCCCGCAGGAACTCGACCCGTTCGAGATCTGGCCCGGCGCACCGGAACCCGAGCGGATCACCCGCGAGGACAAGGCGTGGCAGCGCTACACCCTGCACAATGCCGCCAACCCCACCCACCTCGCCGAACAACTCGCCCTGCGGCCGGGCGACTGGCTGGCCTACAAGGTCGCATGGGTCGGTGGCTGCGTGCTCTACGACCGCGAGAAGCTCGTCCGCACAGGCGGTTTCGAGTTCTGGCGGGAGTTGCCGCGCCATCACAGCGGCGAGGACGTGCTGGCCCAGCTGCGGGTACAGGCGCGCTACGGCGGCGCGGGCATCCTGCCCAGCGGCGCGGTCCATCTGGAGTCCCCGACGACCGTGCCCCGCCGCGAGGTCGAGGCGTACGACATCGTGCCGCCCGACTTCTGGACCGAGTGAGCGCCGCTACGGCACCAGCGAGTCCACCTCGGCGAGCACCTGCGCCACCGACACTGAGTCCACGAACGAGTCGTCGTGTTCGCAGCGCGGCACGGTCTCGTCGGTGCAGTCGCGCCCGCACACCGGGCAGTGCGTGGTCCAGGAGAACAGGATCCGATCCCGCCCGCGCCCGAGCGGTCCGGCGTTGATCACATTGCCGATCCAGTAGATCCCGATCGTGGGCGTCCCGACCGCCGCGGCCAGATGCCGGGGGCCGCTGTCGTTGCCGACCAGCAGACAACTGCGCGCGAGCACCCCGGTCACCGTCGAGAAGTCCTGTCCCACAATGATTTCGAACGCCTTGCCCGCCTCGGGCGCGAGCTCGCGCACCGCGTCGTGCAGGGTGTCGAGCAGCTCCCGTTCCCCGTGCTCGCCGAGGACGACCACACCCAGGCCGCGATCCAGGCAGTGCGCGGCCACCCGCGCGAACCGGTCGATCGGCCAGCGCCGCCGCGGATCGGTCGCGCTCGGATGCAGCGCGACGACGGGATCGGGCAGATTGCCCAGCACCCGGTCGGCGGCGGCGAGGTCGGCGGCGGTCACCGCGAGCGTGGGGTCCAGCCGCACCGGCGGCGCGCCCGCCAGGCCCACGACCTCCAGGGCGCGCAGCGTCTCGTGTTGGTAGTAGCGGAACGGCAGCGTGCGCGTCAGCGGCGCGGCGTCGGGCGTGCGCGAGCCGACGCTCCAATGCGGATTCAATTGGTGCACAAAGCCGTTGGACCAGCGACCGCCGCCGTGCAACTGCACGCCCAGATCGATCGGGGCGCGGCAGACCCGTCGGAAGAACTCCGCCTCGGCCTCGGGATCCTCGGCCCGCCCGGCGGTGAGGCCCGCGGGCAGCGCGATCACCTCGTCGACGGGACTCGGGCGCCCACGCAGCAGTTCGGCGTGCAGGGGACTGCCCAGCAGCACGATCTCCGCCTCGGGGTAGGCGGCCGCGAGGGCGTGGATCGCGGGGACCGCGAACAGCAGATCGCCCAAGCCGCCTCCGCGCAGGACCGCGATGCGGCGCACGTCCGGCCACGGTTCGCTGATCTCCCCTATTCCGTATGGTTCCGGTGCGCGCGTCATTCAGCCGACCCGCAGCGGATCGTGACCCACCGACATCAGCCGGTGCCGCCACTCCGGCCGCCCGGCCTCCGACTCCGGTTCGGCGCCGCGCTCGTCCAGGACCCGGCGCACCACCGTGCGCATGACGTCGGCGTCGCCCCGGTCGAGGTCGGTGCGGCGTTTGCCGAGGATCGCCAGCACGTCCCGGCCCAGCGGCGCGCCCGCCCGATCGGGTTCGGTCTCGGTGCGCGGGCCCGCCGCGTCGGTGCGCAGCCAGTCCCGCAGTTCCCGGGAGCTCATGTTGACCACCTGGTGGAAGTCCTCCCACAGGTCGTCATCGACTATGGATTCGGCCATCATGCCCTCCTTGCGGTCGTGGTCCGGCTACCACGCTGTCGCCGGGACAAACGCCGCGGGCGTGAGGATTGCCCCGGGGTTCGACGGGTATCCGCACCACGTGGTCACGACGAGCTTGCGAGAACTGGCCGACCACGAAGGTCCCTTCGTGTCGGTCTATGTGGACAACAGCGGCAACATCCCGGCGCTGCGCGCCGAACTGGCCGAAAAGGGCGCTCCCCCACCGCTTCTCGACCTCGTCGACGACACCTTGACCAGCACCGAACCCGGACGGACCGGGCACGCGGTGATCGCCGGGGGCGGTGAGGTGCTCGTCGCCGAGCCGTTGCCGGTGCCGCCGCCGCGCCCGGTCGTGCGGGTGTCCCCGCTGCCGTACCTGCTGCCGCTGTTGCAGTTCCGGGAGCCGCGCACGCCCTACATCGTCGCGCTCGCCGACCGCGCGGGCGCCCAGATCCGCGGCGTGGACTCCCGGGGCCGCGAGGTGGCGGGCGCGGTGCCCGGCGCGGCGGCGCAGGAGGTCGCGTGGCTCGCCGACCGCGCGGGCGCGACGCTGGTGCTGGTGGCGGGCGAGGCCAGCGTGCGCGCGGCCCTGTCCGACGCCCTCGGGCCGCGCGGACGCCGTGTCGTCGAACTCGAACACGATTCGCGCGCCATCGAATTCGACTCCCCCGCGCTCCAGGAACAGATCCGGCGGGTGCTGCACGAGGAGGCCGAACTGCGCCGCCGCGCGGTGGTGCGCTTGTTCGCCCAGGAACGGTCGCGTCCCCGCGGCCTCGCGGTCGAGGGTCTCGCGGCCACCACGGCCGCGCTGCGCGAGGCCAATGCCGACACGCTGCTGATCGATCCGGATCGGTTGGGCGACAGCACCGTCGGCGTCGGCCCGGACCCGACCCAGGTGGTGCCGGTGGACCGGCCCCCGCACCGCACCTGGCCGCGGCGCGCCGACGAGGCCCTGCCCGTCGCCGCGCTCGCCGCCCGCGCGACCGTCGTCACCACCGGACACGCCGACGCGCCCGCCGACGGCGTCGGCGCCCTACTTCGGCACGGCTAGAGGAGGTTTCGCCATGGACACCCTGCCCCCGGTTCCCGGACCCGACCCCGGTCCGCCGGACCCGATCCCCGCGCCCGATCCCGCGCCGAATCCGATCCCGGATCCGGTGCCGACCCCCGACCCGCTCCCGCATCCGGGACAGCCGGATCCGATCCCGGGCCCCGGTCCCGTGCCACCGGAACCGGGACCGGTGTCACCGACCGCCCCGCAGCCACCCGAGGTGAGCTGAGCGCGAAAGTGCTACTCCCGCAACGCTTCCTCACGCAACCATCCCAGCGTCTTGGCGAGGATGCGGGAGACGTGCATCTGCGAGATGCCCAGGGCCTCGGCGATCTGGGTCTGGGTCTTGTTCTCGAAGAAGCGCATCATGAGCACGTTGCGTTCGCGTTCGGGGAGTTCGGCGATCAACGGCTTGACGGCCATGAACTCCTCGACGCGATCGTAGCGGGGCTCGGCCTCACCGAGGACCTCCATCAGCGACAGCGGACTGTTCTCGCCGTCGTCGCTGGTGACCGCGTCCAGTGAGGACACCTGATACGAATTGCCCGCGATCAGCGCCTGCGTGACCTCGACCAGATCCACGTCGAGCTCCTCGGCGATCTCCCGCGCGCGGGGCATGCGGCCCAGCCGTTGCGCGAGCTGATCGACGGTCCCGCCGATGGACAGCTGAATCTCCTTGGTACGGCGCGGAACTCGCACCGCCCAGGTGTTGTCGCGGAAATGCCGCCGCACCTCGCCCATGATCGTCGGCACCGCGAAGGACAGGAACGACGAACCCCGGCTCACATCGAACCGGTCCACGGCCTGCACCAGACCGACCCGCGCGACCTGCAACAGATCGTCGAAGTTCTCGCCGCGCCCGGAGAACTTCCGCGCGATGTGATCGGCCAGCGGCATGCACAGCCCGATCACCTTCTCCCGCACCGCTTCTCGCTGCGGATCGTCCGGCGCGAACGCGGCCAGTTCCTCGAAGACGGGCTCTATGTTGTCGTAGCTGTCGCCACCGCGGTGACGGCGGCTGCGCTCATCCGCCATCGGCTTCCCCTCGCGCCCGACTGAACTCGACGAGAATCGGGAAGCCGTTGCGCACAGCGTCGAACGGCTCGGTCTCCGAGGAGATCGTGTCGGTGATCGTCTGCAGCACGTGCCAGCCGAAACTGTTCTCGTCGAGCGCATCCGAGACCGAGGCCACCCCCGCGACCCGCACGGTCATGCGGCCGTCGTCATAGGCGAAGTCACAGTCCACCGCCGAACCGGGAACGGCCTCGGCGATCAGGGCCGTGGCGATCTCGTCGAGCGCGACCCGGATGTCGGTCACCTCGTCGAGCGCGAAATCCGCGATCAGCGCGACGGTTTCGGCAAGCGCTCGCAGCATGGTGAGTTGCCCCAGGTGGGCCGGCACGCGAATGCCGACGCTCGAGGTCTGCGCGGGTGACCTCGAAACCCACTCGCTCATTGACACGTCCCTCTCCTCCTCCCAACCGGCGAGCGTCGTCGGGGCGCGCCCGCTTCCGCCGTCTCGCCGTCCATTCCCTGTCACGTCCACGGTGCCCCGCAATCCACGACCTTAGGCGGACCGTCGCCGGTGCGCGACGGTCGGGTCGGATTCCCCGGTCTGGCACGAAAGACGCGCCCGCGGCTGTGCGCGGGCGCGACCCTGATCGCGGCTGCCAAGTCCTGGCCTTTCTGCTCCAGCAATATCTTTCGGCGCTTACCCGGGTTCGCGGGATCGAAACATGCCCGAAAAAGGTGGGACCGGTCGTGACCGGTCCCACACGAATTCGCCTGCCCTACTCCGTCAGCGCGGCCTCCACCGAGGGGTAGTAGCGGAACAGGGGGCGCAGCCCGGTCTTGTCCAGGATGCGCTCGATCTCGCGACGGCCGGAGACCACCCGCAGATCCACGCCGAGCGTGGCGGCCATGGTCTTGGCGGCCACCAGGGCCTGGGCCGATCCGATGCTCAGGAACCGCGTCGGCCGGAAGTCCAGCACCACGGCCCGCGAACTGCTCGTCACGGCGCGGCCCAGGGCGTCGTGGAATTCCTCGGCGACGGTCGCGTCCAACTCGCCCTCGACGCGGACGATCGTGTACGGCCGCCGGTCGACCGAGCGCGTCGGCGGACCCTCGGGCACGCCGGATGTGACATCGATCCGGCGGTGCAGAACGGCGATTGCTGACATAACCAGAGCCTCCCGAAAGGGGGTGTCCAGTTCCTGCGCGAAGTACGATCCGTCGAGCCAGCGATCAAAGGTCTGCTACATGACCGTCGCCCGGTGTCTCGGACGGCTCCGAACGCGAACCGGGATCGGCTGTAGTCTCAACCTGCCCTCCATTCTCGCACGCCCCCGACCGAGTGTCATCGCTTCCGGTCGAAACGATTTCCACACCCCCGCGACCTGGTCTTCTGAGGTCGTCCGGCGGAGCGCACGTATTCCGGGACCTGGTCTTCTCAGGTCCTCGGCCCGAGCGCACGTATTCCGGCCGCGGGCGGGTACGCGCCGGGTATGGAACTCCTGTTGATCCTGTTGGTCATTCCGGTGGCCGTCGTGCTCGTGCGGCGACGGCGCGGCAACCGTCCCGGAGATCCCCTGGTCCCCGGCAACGACGGGAGGTAGAGCGATGTCCATGGATCCCGATCCCGCCCGCACCCCCGACCTCGAATCCGGCGGCGGCGTCCGCCCCGGGTCCACGCCCCCCGACACCCCACAGACCTCCGGGCTGTCCGCCCCCGAACCGCGCACCCGCAATCACATGCCGCCGACGGGGATCGCGGTGATCGCCGCGGCGGTCCTGTTGGTGATCGCCTTCGTGGTGGTGGCCGTGCTGCTGGTGATCCAGATGTGAGGTGAACCGCCATGACCCGTACCCCGGCGGCGGCGCGACCGCATCTGTTCCGCGATCGCCGCGAGGCCGGAACCGTTCTGGGACAACAGCTTTCGCACCATCGCGGGGACGACGTGCTGGTGCTCGGGCTGGCGCGCGGCGGGGTCCCGGTCGCCTGGCAGGTCGCCGCGGCCCTGGCCGCGCCGCTGGACGTGTTCGTGGTGCGCAAACTGGGCGCGCCCGCGAACCCGGAGGTCGCCGTCGGCGCGCTGGCCCCGGGTCAGCGCATCGTGATCGACGACGACATCGTGCGCGCGTTCGACGTGCGTCCGGACGAACTGGACCGGATCATCGCCCGCGAGAGCCGGGAGCTGGCCCGCCGCGAATCCGTCTACCGCGGCGACCGCCCGCCGCCGCGGGTGCGCGGGCGCACGGTGATCCTCGTCGACGACGGGCTGGCCACCGGCGCCAGCATGCGCGCGGCGATCGCGGCCCTGCGCGATCTCGGTCCGGCCCGGATCGTGGCGGCGGTCCCGGCGGCGCCGGAGTCGACGTGCGCGGAGATGTCGCGGCTCGTCGACGAGATGGTCTGCGCGACCACGCCCACCCCCTTCCGCGCGGTCGGCGACTCGTACTGGAATTTCACCCAGACCACCGACGCCGAGGTCGCCCAGTGGCTGGGCGCCCCCACCACCGGGCACGTCCCCGAGCCCGATCCGCCGCTGACCGCGCTGCGCCGCCGAGCCCGGCCCGCCCCAACGGGATTCCCGCCCCCGAGGCGATCGACGACCTCGTCGGCGACGCGCGCGTGGTGCTCATCGGCGAGAGCACGCACGGCACCCACGAGTTCTACGCCGCCCGCGCGGCCATCACGCAATACCTGCTGGCCGAACACGATTTCTGCGCCGTGGCCGTCGAGGCCGACTGTCCCGACGCCTATCGCGCCGACTGCTTCGCGCGGGGCCGGGGACGCGACGCCCACGCCGGGGACGCCCTCGGCGATTTCACCCGTTTCCCGACCTGGATGTGGCGCAATACGGTGGTCCGCGACTTCCTGACCTGGCTGCGCCGCCACAACGCCGACCGCCCCGGCGACGCGGCGGGATTCTACGGACTGGACCTGTTCGGCCTGCGCCGCTCGGCCACCGCGGTGATCGACTACCTGGATCGGGTGGATCCCGACGCCGCCGCCCGCGCCCGCGACCGCTACGGCTGCTTCGATCGCTTCCCCGACCACGAGCGGTCCTACGGCTACGCCGCGGCCTTCGGGGCGGGCGAGACCTGCGAACGCGAGGTGATCGAACAGCTGAAGGAGTTGCGCGACAACGCCTTTCGGCGACTCGGTGTCGACGGCCCGGCCCCCGACGCCGAGGAGGCCCGGTTCTACGCCGAGCGCAACGCCTCGGCCGTGCGCGCCGCCGAGGAGTACTACCGCGCGATGTTCGGCGGCCGCACCCTGTCGTGGAATCTGCGCGACACCCACATGGCCGAGACGCTGTGCGCCCTCGACGAGCACCTCACCCGCCGCCGCGGCCGTCCCGCGCAAATCGTGGTGTGGGCGCACAACTCTCACGTCGGCGACGGCGCCGCCACCGAACTCGCCGACGACGGTCAGCTCACCCTCGGCCAGCTGGCGCGCCGCGCGTACGGTCCGGCCGCGCGGCTGATCGGCCTGTGCACCCGGGGCGGCACGGTGCTCGCGGCCGACGAATGGGACGGTCCCGCACGGCGATTCGACGTCGTCCCCGCGCTGCCCGACAGCGTGGAGGATCTGCTCACCGAGCTCGAGGCGGGCCCGATCCTGCTGCGCTCCGATATCGGCGACGCGACGGCGGCCGCCGCGTGGGACGCGCCGCGGCTGGCGCGCGCCATCGGCGTGGTGTACCGCCCCGACACCGAACGACACAGCCATTACTTCTACGTCCGGCCCGCCCGGCAATTCGACGCTATGATCCATATTCCACAGACCCGGGCACTGCGGCCCTTGGATCCACTGTGACGCGCTTGCTCCCCATTTCGATAAGGAGTACATGTCGGAGGTGACCGTCGACCGAGCCCAGACCTCGTCGCGGCGGCGCAGCTGGGAACAGTTGCCCGCGGCCGCCCGAACCGCGGTGGCGGCGATGACCGGGCCGGTCCTGCGTGCCGAATCCGTGATCGCCGGATTCAGCAGCCATCTCGCCGCCGTCGTCGACACCGCCGACGGCCGCACCTTCGTCAAGGGGATGCGCGCCGAGGATCCCGAGGTGTGGACCCAGCATCGCGAGGCCGCGCTCGGCCCCTACGTCACCCCGATCGGTCCGCGGGTGCGCTGGCACATCAACACCGCGGGCTGGGATCTGCTCGGATTTGACTGTGTCGCAGGGCATTTCGCCGACTACCGGGTCAACGCCGACCTGCTGGCCACCGCCGCCGCCATGACCGCGCTGGGCGGGCTGCGCAGCCCGGCGAATCTGGAGCTGAAGGACGCCGAGAAGCGTTGGGGCATCTACCTTTCCGATCCCCTCGACCGCGATCTGCTGGCGGGCGACGCGCTGCTGCACACCGACTGGAACTACAGCAACGTCCTCATCACCGAGGGCGGCACCGCGCGCCTGGTGGACTGGCCGTGGTCCACCCGCGGCGCGGGCTGGATCGACCCGTGCTGCTGGATCGTCTGGCTGATCTTCGCCGGGCACACCCCCGCCGCGGCCGAGGGCTGGGCGGCCCGAGTCCCGGCCTGGCACACCGCCACCGAACGCCAACTCGCCGTCTTCGCCACCGCCCTCGCCGAGGAGTGGTCCGCCACCGCCGACCGCAACCCCAACGTCTGGACCCGCAGCCTGCGCGACGCGGCCCGAGAGTGGCAGGCCCACCGCCTCGACCACTGACGCTCAGGTCGGGGTGCGCGCCGCCGTCGCGGCCCGGAAGTCGCAGGCCCACCGCCTCAGCCGCTGACGCTCAGCTCCGGGTGCGCGCCGTCGCCAACACGTCGTCGAGGCGGGCCGCGGTGATCTGGCGGGCGGCGTTGGCCACCGCGGTGATCATGGCGGTGCCGAAACTTCCCTGCCGGTCGAACAAAGTCGCGCTGCCCACCGCGATGCCGTCCGCGGCGAGATGGTTGTCGGCCTCGACGCCGATCCACTCGCCGATCGGCAGGCGGGCCAGGCCGAGGGTGAGATCGGTGTTGATGTAGCCGACGCCCGCGTCGCTCCAATTGGTCACCATGCTGGTCTGTTCCGCGGCCATGGCCGCGCGCGTGAACGCCGTGAGCGGCGTCCCGGCCAGCACCGGCAGCGGCGACTGCCAGCTGCGCTTGCGGCTGCCGTTCTCGTGCTCGGTGAAAATCCGCGACCAGCGGCCGGATTCGTCGCTGTGCCACCACGGGGCGTGCTCGACCACCTCCGGCGGCGCGAGGTCGACCGGGGGCGGGGCGGGGTGCTCGCCCCGCTTCCAGATCGCCCCGGGCGGATCCTGCGACGGCCGCAGGAACACCACCGACGCGCGCGCCACCGGTCCGTCGTCCTGGCTCACCAGCGCGTCGGCGAGCCGGATCCGCTTACCGTCGCGCACCCGCGTGGTGGTGAGCGACACGGGCCGCATCCGCGCGGGTTTGAACAGATCCACGGTCAGCCGCGCGGGCACGAAACCGTCCCCGCCGTGCTCGGCCTCGAGGGCACCGGCCAGCAAACCGCACAACGCCGGTCCGACGATCTGGTCCGACGACCACTGGCTCGCCGCCACCGGCCGCGGCGCGTACCCGTCCCCGACGGCGTCGAAATAGCCGTTTCCCTCGCCCACTTCTCACATCCTGCCTGGTAGTGCGACCGATCTTGGTTCTTCCGGCACATATAGCACGAAGCGTTTCGATAGGAGAAGCACGGGCATGACGTGCACATGAAAGTTGCCATGATCTCCGAACACGCCAGCCCGCTGGCCGCGTTGGGCGGCGTCGACGCGGGCGGCCAGAATGTGCACGTGGCAGCGCTTTCCGCGGCATTGGCCGAGCGCGGTCACGAGATCACGGTCTACACCCGCCGCGACGATCCGGACGCGCCCGAACAGGTCACCACGGCCGACGGGTACCGAGTCGTCCACGTACCCGCCGGTCCCGCGCGGCACCTGCCCAAGGACGAGCTGTTGCCGCATATGGGCGAATTCGGGGCATTCCTGCGCGACCGCTGGTCGGCCGCCCGGCCCGATGTCGCGCACGCCCATTTCTGGATGTCCGGACTGGCCGCCGAATTGGCGGCCCGCGACGTGGAAGTGCCTGTGGTACAGACCTTTCACGCCCTGGGCACGGTGAAGCGACGGCATCAGGGCGCCGCCGACACCAGCCCGCCCGCGCGGATCCGCCTCGAACGCATGATCGCCACCCGCGCCTCGCGGGTCGTGGCGACCTGCTCCGACGAGGTGTTCGAGCTGACCCGCATGGGCGTGCCGCGGCATCGGATCTCGGTGGTGCCGTGCGGCGTCGACACCGGCACCTTCACCCCGGACGGTCCCGCGGCCGCGCGCGGCCCGTGCCCGCACCGGCTTCTCTCGGTCGGAAGGATGGTGCCGCGCAAGGGATTCGAGATCGCGGTGCGCGCGCTGGCCGCGCTGCCCGATACCGAACTCGTCGTCGTGGGCGGCACCGACGCCGAACGCGACGAGGCCGACCGGTTGCGATCGATCGCCGCGGAAGTCGGTGTGGCGCAACGGGTCACGATGCTCGGCCAGGTGCCGCGGCACGCCATGCCGGGGCTGTTCCGCTCGGCGGACGTGGTGTTGTGCACGCCGTGGTATGAGCCGTTCGGCATGGTGCCGCTCGAGGCCATGGCGTGCGCGCGACCGGTGGTGGCGACGGCGGTGGGCGGGATGATCGACTCCGTCGCCGACGGCGTCACCGGCCGCTTGGTCGCCTCGCTGGAACCCGAGGCGATCGCGGAGGCGGTGCGTCCGCTGCTGCTCGACGACGCGCTGCGCACGGCGTGGGGCGCGGCCGGGGCGGCGCGGGCCCGCACCCGCTACGGCTGGGACCGCATCGCCAACCAGACGGCCGCGGTCTACCGGCAGGCCGTGCCCGCGCTGGCCGGGGAGATCGCCTCCGCGGCGCGCTGAGGCCGACGATGACCGCGGCGCTGCTGTTCGATCGCGACGACACCCTGATCGTCGACGTCCCTTATCTGTCGGATCCCGCTCTGGTGCAACCGGTTCCGGGCGCGGTGGAACTGCTCGACCGGTTGCGCGCGGACGGGATCCCGATCGGGGTGGTGAGCAATCAGTCCGGGGTGGCCCGGGGATTGCTCACCGTCGACCAGCTGGCCGCGGTCAACGCGCGGGTCGAGGAGCTGCTCGGCCCGTTCGACACCTGGCAGATCTGTGTGCACGCGCCCGCCGACGACTGCGCGTGCCGCAAGCCGCGACCGGGCCTGATCCTGGCCGCGGCCCGCGCGCTCGGCGTCGATCCCGCCCACTGTGTGGTGATCGGCGACATCGGCGCGGATGTGCGGGCCGCGCTCGCGGCGGGCGCCGACGCGGTGCTGGTCCCGACCGCCAGAACTCGCCTCGAGGAGATCGAACACGCGCGCGCCGCCGCCCGGGTGGCGCCCGACCTGGTCACCGCGGTGGCCCTCGCGCTGTAGGAAAGGGAGGTCGACGGTGAGCACGCAGCACGGCGACATACTCGACGAACGCTTCTCCGCACTCGAACACGCGCTGCGCCACAACAGATCCGCCACCGCGCGGCTGTGGCGCTGGGGCGAACACCTGGCCGGGGTCTACGCGCGCGGCGGCCGCCTGCTCGCCTGCGGCAACGGCGGCAGCGCCGCGGAGGCCCAGCATCTGACGGCCGAGCTGACCGGACGCTTCGAGGGCGAGCGAATCCCGTTGGCGGCCATACCGTTACACGCCGACACCTCGACGGTCACCGCGGTGGTCAACGACTACGGCATCGATGAGATGTTCGCCCGCCAGGTCCGCGCGCACGCGCGGCCCGGCGACGTGCTGGTGGTCCTGTCCACCAGCGGCTCGAGCGCCAATGTGGTCGCCGCCGCGAAGGCCGCGCAGGAGATCGGCGCGGTCACCTGGGCGCTCACCGGTCCCGCCCCCAATCCCCTCGCGGCGCTGTGCCACGACGCCATCGCCGTGGACGCCGAGCGGGTGGCGACCGTCCAGGAGATCCATCTGCTGCTCATCCATTCCCTCTGCGCGGCAATGGAATCGGCGATGAGGTCGCGGTGAGCGCCCCGCTGGTGGTGGTCGGCGACGTGCTGCTCGACATCGACGTGCACGGCCGCGCCGACCGCCGCAGCCCCGACGCCCCCGTGCCCGTCGTCGACGTCCGCGCGCAGGAGTTCCGGCCCGGCGGCGCGGGCCTGGCGGCGCTGCTGGCCGCCCGCGACGCCGACGACGTGGTGCTGGTCGGCGGATTCGGCGCCGACGCCGCGGCGGATCGGCTGCGCGGGCTGTTCGAGGGCCGGGTGTGGCTGGCGGAGCTGCCGCTGCGCGGAACCACGGTGTGCAAGGAGCGAATTCGCGCCACCGGACCGTGCGCGAGTTCCGGACCGCGCGGCGAGGACGGCGAGACGCCCACCCCGATCACCCGGCTCGACTACGGCGACGGCCGCGTCGGCGACGACCGCCTCACCCCCAAGGTGCGCTCGGCGCTCGAGGCGGCGGGCGCGATCCTGGTGGCCGACTACGGGCGCGGCGTGAGCGCGCACCCCGAACTGCGTTCGGTGCTCACCGAGCGCGCCGCCCGGATCCCGGTGGTGTGGGATCCGCATCCGCGCGGCGCACCGCCCGTACCGGGCGCGGCCCTGGTGACGCCGAATCGCGGCGAGGCCGTCGAATTCGGCGGCGGCAGTGACGATTTCGACGCGGTGGCCCGCGCGCTGTGCGAACGGTGGCAGGCTCGCGCGATCGCGGTGACGCTCGGCGACCGCGGTGCGCTGTTCCATCGGCGCGGCGGGGCCGAGACGGTCGCCGTCCCCATCCCCGACCGGTCGCGGCCCGGTTCCGGGGCCGACACCTGCGGTGCGGGCGACCGGTTCAGCGCCGCCGCCACCGCCGCGCTGCGCGCCGGGCACGGCCCGGCCTACGCGGTGCGCGTCGCGGTCGAGACCGCGGCCGAATTCGTCTGCGCCGGAGCCGCTTCCAGCGTGCGCATCGGATCCGAACTCCCCCTCGACGACCACGTGAGAAAGGCAGGGCTGGTATGACTGACAGCACGACGCTGGGCAATATCGTCATCACCGGAGGCGCCTCGGGCCTCGGCGCGGCCGTGGCGCAGGCCGTGCAGAAGGCGGGCGGCACACCGCTCATCATCGACCGGCAGGATCCGGGTGCCGAATTCCTTTGGGAGCACGCCGATCTCGCCGATCCCGAGGACGCCGAGCGCGCGGTGCGGACCCTGGTCGAACGCGCGGGCGGGGACCTGCACGGCGTGTTCACCGCCGCGGGCACCGACCGCTGCGGGGCGTTCACCGACGTGCCCGCCGCCGAGTGGGAACGCGTGGTGCGGGTCAATCTGTTCGGCACCGCCGCGGTCGTGCGCGCCGCGCTGCCCGGCCTGCGCCGCACCCGCGGCCGCGTGGTGACCGTCGCGTCCACGCTGGGCCTGCGCGCCCTGCCCGACGCGACCGCCTACTGCGCCTCGAAGTTCGGCGTGGTCGGCTTCACCCGCGCGCTCGCCGCCGAGACCGCCGGCGAGGTCGGGGTGACGTTGCTGATTCCCGGCGGCATGCACACCGCGTTCTTCGACGATCGCCCCGACCAGTACAAGCCGGGCCCCGACGCGCGCCTCAACCGCCCCGAGGACGTGGCGGCCACGGTGATCTTCGCGCTCACCCAGCCCGCGGGCTGCGAGATCCGCGAACTGGTGGTGTGCCCGTCCACGGAGACGTCGTGGCCGTGACGCTGGCGCTGCGCGCGCTGGGCCTGGGCGACTTCCTGACCGCCGTCCCCGCCCTGCGCGCGCTGCGCACCGCCCGCCCCGAACACCGTTTGGTCCTCGCGGCACCGGAATGGCTGCGGCCGATCATCGAATTGTCCGGCGCGGTGGACGAATTGCTGCCCACCCCCGGCCTCGGCGCGCTGCGCTGGCCCGGCCCGCGCCCCGCCCTCGCGGTCAACCTGCACGGGCGCGGCCCCGAGAGCATCGGCGACCTGCTCGCCCTGCGGCCCCGCCACCTGATCACCCACCGCCACGCCCGCTACCCGGGAGTGGACGGCCCCGAGTGGGCCTACGGCACCCACGAGGTCACCCGCTGGTGCCGACTACTCGAATTCGCGGGCATAACGTCTTCGCCTGGCGCCCTGGGCATTCCGGCCCCACCCGAAACCGAATACGACGGCCGTATCCTCGTCCACCCCGGCGCCAGCACCGCCGCCTGCCGCTGGCCCGCCGACCGCTTCGCCACCGTCGCCGCCGCCCTGCGCCGCGCCGGCCACCGCGTCCTGATCACCGGCAGCGCCGACGAGTACGACCTCGCCCGCGAGGTGGCCCACCACGCCGGCCTCCCCGAAACAGCCGTAACCGCAGGCCGATACACCCTACGCGAACTCGCCGCCGCAGTCGCCGGAGCAGCCCTGGTCATATCCGGCGACACCGGAATAGGCCATCTAGCAACGGCCCTCGGCACCCCCTCCGTCCTGGTCTTCGGCCCCAACCCCCCATCCTGGTGGGGCCCCCCACCCGACCGCCCGGAACACCGCGCCCTCTGGTCCGGCCAACTGGGCGACCCCTTCGCCGACACCCCCGACCCGGGCCTCCTCCTCATCTCCACCGACGAGGTCCTGGATGCCGCGAAAGACCAACTGGCCGTATTACTTCCGATCCCCCGCTGAGCGCCCCCACCAAGCCCTACCCACCCACCGATCGCAGGGTGCTCCGTTCCGCACTGCTCCTTGAATGCACTCGCACCCGCGGCCCCGCCCATGTCCCTCGCCGAGCGAAGCGAGGCGAGGGCGCGAAAAGCGGCTGCCCGGAGGAACCGGGCAGCCGCTGTTTCGGTATTAGGGCGGGGTCAGGCGTTGCCGCGCTGGTACGCCTGCTCCTGCTGCTTCTTGACCTCGGCCTTGGCGCGTTCCTTCTCGGCCTCGGCCTCCTTCTTGGCGGCCTCCTGCTGGGAGTCGGCGCGGTCCTGCTGGGTGCGGCCCTCGTCGCGCAGGTTCTCGTTGCCGAGGACGGTGCCGGCGGCCTCCTTGGCCTTACCCTTCACATCCTCGACGGCGCCTTCGAAACCCTCACGGATGCCGCCCTTTTCGTGCTCGGACAAGACATTCACCTCCACGAATGTCGGAATCACGGACACTCTGGTGCTACCCGCGAGTAGGGCACCGAAACATCCACGGCGTCAAGGGGTTCCACCGGCACGCCGCTGTTGCCACGGATGCAGCACCCACACCGTCAGGAACAGCGCCGCGAACACCACCCCGGCCGCCACGGCCGGACCGGTACCCGCGACCACCTGGAAGATGAGGACGGCCACGCCCGTCAGCGCGATGCCGAGCAGCGCGAGCCCGATCATGGCGTAGAGGTGCGCGGTCCACACCACCCGGCCGAGCAGATGCCTGCGGAACAGGATGCGGTGCGCCGACACCGGACCCACCAGGAACACCGTGGCCCCGATCGACGCCGCGACCGTGACCAGATACAGCCAGCGCATCCAGGTGGTCATCAGCCCGGGGAACCGGGCCTGGAACGGCAGGGTCAGCAGGAAGCCGGTGAGCAGCTGCACCCCGGTCTGCACCACGCGGGTCTCCTGGATCAGCGCGGTCCAATTGCGGTCCAGCCGTTCGGTATCCGTCTCGTGCCGGGTCTGCCAGTTCCAGAGCCGGTCGTCCGCGGGCGGTTCGTCGGACTGCTCGTTCACGGCGTCGGCGCCGCCTTGCCCTGGCCGCGGGAGCGTGCCCGGCGGTTGTATTTCTTGATGGCGTCGACCAACTGGTCCTTGGTCATCTGCCAGCGACCCGAGATCTCCAGGCGCTTGGCCACATCCAGCAGATGCCGCTTGGAGGCGTTGGCGTCCACGCCCTCGGCGGTCTCGCCCTTCGCGTTCGGCCCGCCCCGCGCGGCGCGCTCGTCGGAGGGACCGCGCTGTTCCTTGGCCTCCCAGTGGTCGCCGACCTTCTCGTAACTGTGTTTGAGCGCGGCGTAGGCGACCCGGTGTGCGCGCTGTTCGCTGCCGTACTCCTCGAGCGCCGAATCGTGGGTCTCGGCGAAGATCCGTTGCGCGTGCTCGTCGGATTTTCGCAAGGTGCTCGGCAGCTCCGATTGCTTCGGATCACCGCGTTTGTCGGTCTTGGGCATCGCGGCCACCTTCCTCTCGGATTTTTCTCGTACCGGGGGGTTACCCGAGGTCACACGCCTCAATCGGCCGCTGGTTTCCCGCCGCCGCGGCCGGGCAACCCCGACCCATGACTTCGATGTGGCTGAAGACGCCGCGGCCCCCGGCCCATCCCCCACTCACCCCGGGCCTGCGATTCGACGTCGTCGTGGTCGGTGGCGGCCTGACCGGGCTGGTCACCGCGCTGTTGCTGGCCGACCAGGGCCGCACGACGGCGGTGCTCGAGGCGCGGCGGCTCGGCGCGGTCACGACCGGCAACACCACCGGCAAGGTGAGCCTGTTGCAGGGCACCCGGGCGAGTTCCATCGCGCGGCGACATTCGGGCCGCACCCTGCGCGAGTACACCGACGCCAATCGCGCCGGGCAGCAATGGCTGATCGACTACTGCGCCACGCACGGCATCGAGGTCCAGCGCGAGGCCGCCTACACCTACGCGCAGACCGAGGCGGGACTGGAATCGGTGCGCGCGGAGCTGGCCGCGACCCGCAAGGCCGGGCTGGACACCGAATTCGTCACGGATCTGGATGTGCCCTTCCCCGTGCACGGCGCGATCCGGCTCGGCGATCAGGTGCAGCTCGACGCCATCGATGTGGTCGACGCGCTGGACACCGATCTCGAGGCGCGCGGGGTGACCGTGTTCGAGGGCACCCGCGTGCAGAGCATGCACAGCCGCGACGGCGCCGATCACGTGTTGCGCACCGAGCATGGGGACGTGGCGGCGGACACGGTCGTATTGGCAACGGGCACACCGATTCTCGATCGCGGCGGCTTCTTCGCCCGGGTGACCGCGCAGCGCTCCTACGCCGCGGCCTTCGAGGTCTCCCAGCCGATTCCGCGCGGCATGTATCTCAGCGCCGACAGCCCGGTGCGCTCGCTGCGTTACGTCCCCTCCGAGCGCGGGGAGCTGCTGCTGGTCGGCGGCAGCGGGCACGGCGTCGGCCGCACCGGCGACGCGCGGTCGCACGCCGACGACGTGGTGGCGTGGACCCGCCGCTGGTTCCCCGAGGCCGAACCCGTGTACCGCTGGTCGGCCCAGGACTACAAGCCCAGCGGCGAACTCCCCTACGCCGGACCCATCCTGCCCGGCCACGACCGCATCCTGGTGGCCACCGGCTACGCGAAATGGGGCCTGGCCAACGCGGTCGCCGCCGCGCACACCCTCGTGGGCCGCATCACCGGCGCCCCCGCGCCCTGGCAGTCGGTCTTCGACACCTGGAGCCCCCGCGAACTGGCCGCGCTGCCCACCGCGGTCCGCGACAACGGCGAAGTGGCCCTGCGCTTTTCGAAGGGCTGGCTGTCCGCTCTCGCCGCGCCCCTCACCCGCCGCGGCGAGACCCCCGCCCCGCCCGCCGAGGGCACGGGCCACCTCGAACACCACGGCGTCGCCCCCTGCGCGGTCAGCACCGTCGACGGCCACACCCACCGCCTCTCCGCCGTCTGCCCCCACCTCGGCGGCGTCGTCGAATGGAACAACGCCGAACGCTCCTGGGACTGCCCCCTCCACGGCTCCCGCTTCGCCCCCGACGGCACCGTCCTCGAAGGCCCCGCCACCACCGACCTCGCCCCCGCCCGCGGCGAGTGACACCGCCCGCGCGGCAACCCGGCCACCGCCCCGGCCGCCGCGGCAACCAGCGAACCCAGCCACCCCTCCCCAGCCCACACGGCGATTAGCCACGCCCGTGGTGGGGTAGGTCCCCAGCATGTCCACGCCGATCGAGCAGCTGTTGCGCACCCTCACTCGGGTGGTGAACGCGCTGCTCGAGGCGGAGGTGCCGTTCGCGGTGGCCGGGGGGTGCGCGGTGTACGCGCGTGGCGGGCCCGCGTCGGACCACGATGTGGACATCTTCGTCAAACCCGCGGACGTGGCGCGGGCGCGACAGGTGCTGGCCGAGGCGGGGCTGCGGCTGGTGGATCCGGCCGAGGACTGGCTCACCAAGGCCTACGACGGGGATACGTTGGTGGACTTGATCTTTCGGCCCAACTATCGTCCCGTCACCGACGACATGCTCGCGCGGGCGACGTGGATGCGGATCGGCCCGGCCGCGGCGCCGGTGGTCAGCGCGACCGATCTCATGGTCGACAAGATCATGGTGCTCGACCCGCACCGGCTCGACCTGACCGTGCTGTTGCAGATCGCGCGCGGGCTGCGCGAACAGGTGGACTGGGAGCGGGTGCGGGCCGAGACGGGACCGTCGCCGTACGCCCGCGCGTTCCTGTCCCTGCTCGACGACCTGGGCATCACCGACAAGGGAGGCATCGTCATGGACGATCCGAGCGGCGACGTACTGCCGCAATATCTCGTGGCCAATCTGCGCCGCGCCTTCGCCGAGGATCCGCGCACCGCCGAACTCGGCGTGCAGGTGACCATCCGCGGCGACGTGGTCGTGCTCGACGGCGAGGTCGCCTGCGAGCAGCGCCGCACCCACCTCGAGGACGTCGTCCACGAACACGCCCCGAACCTGCGCGTACACAACGACGTTCGCGTGTCCACCACGACCGCCCCCGCCGACCATGAACGCCTCGGCTGACCGCGCGAGCGGGCTGGGCCGCTCCGTCGACGCCTCGGCCGACCGCGCGAGCGAGCCGGGCCAAGCGGGCGGCTTGGTCCGCATCGCCGCCGTGGGCGATGTGCATCTGGGCGAGGATTCGGCGGGGATGCTGCGCCCCGCGCTCGACGAGCTGCCCGACTGTGCCGACGTGCTCCTGCTCGCCGGGGATCTGACCCGGCACGGGACCCTCGACGAGGCCCGCGTCGTGGCAACGGAATTCGCCGATCTGGCGGTGCCGGTGATCGCCGTGCTCGGCAACCACGATCACCACAGCGACGCCCAGGACGAGATCACCAAGCTGCTCATCGATCACGGCATCGTCGTGCTCGAGGGCGACGCGACCACCGTCCCGGTCGGCGGGCTCACCCTCGGCGTGGCGGGCACGAAGGGCTTCGGCGGCGGGTTCGCGGGCAAGTGCGCGAGCGTGTTCGGCGAGCGCATCATGCGCGAATTCGCCTCGCACACAGTCCATCTCGCGGACGCGCTGCGCGAATCGCTGGCCGGACTCGACACCGACGTCAAGGTGGCCCTCACCCACTACTCCCCCGTCAGCGACACCCTGCACGGCGAGCCCCGCGAGATCTACCCGTTCCTCGGGTCCTATCTGCTCGGCGAGGCCGTCGACTGCTGCGGCGCCGCCCTCGCCGTGCACGGCCACGCCCACGCGGGCAGTGAACGCGGCACCACGCCCGGCGGCATCCGCGTCCGCAATGTCGCCCAGCCGGTCATTCGCGCGGCCTTCGCGGTGTACGAACTGGAAGTGCCCGTGCGGGAGCCCTCCATCGTGCGTTGACGCGCCGCCCCGGCGCGGCGCACCACGCGGGCGACCTCGACGGAACCTGCCCTGTGCCCCGGCGCGAATCGCGCCGGGGCACAGGCGAATTCATCACTCACTCCTGCGAGACGGCCTCCACGACCTCCCCGGTCTTCTTGTCGCTGAGGGCGCGAGCGACATCGGCCTGGGCGACCAGACCCACCAGATTGTGATCGGCGTCCAGTACGGGGATGCGACGGATCTGGTACTGGGCCATCTTCTTGCGCACCAGCGCGACGTCGTCATCGGCCCGCACGCACACCGGCGGATGATCCGCGAGTTCCCCGGCGTCGACGCCGAGCGGATCCTTGCGTTCGGCGATCACCTTCACCACGATGTCGCGGTCGGTGAGCATGCCCTTCAGTTTGCCGTCCTCACCGCAGATCGGCAGGGCGCCGACGTCCAGGCTCGCCATCTTGCGGGCGGCCTCGACGACGGTATCGCTCGAGCGGACGCATTCCACGCCCGAGCTCATGATCTCGCGTGCGGTGGTCATTGCCTAACCTCCTCCTCTCGGTACCTCTTCCGCGCCTACCCGCCCACCAGGGCCGTAATCGGTTTCACACCTTGCGCAGGGGGCACCCGCGCACCATGAGCGCACCCGTCACCTACTCGCAGCCCCGCTCGCTCAACGTCCTGCTGTGGCACGTGCACGGCTCCTGGACCACGTCGTTCGTGCAGGGCGGACACAACTATCTGCTGCCGACCGATCCCGCGCTCGGCGAGTGGGCGCTGGGCCGCTGCGGCCGACCGTGGCCGGACACGGTGCGCGAGGTGGCCCCGGCCGATCTCGCCGACGCCGACATCGATGTGGTCCTGCTGCAACGTCCCCGCGAGATCGACCTCGTGCGCGAATGGCTGGGCCGCGTGCCCGGCCGCGACCTGCCCGCGATCTACGTCGAGCACAACACCCCGCGCGAGCACGCCGCGCTCACCCGGCACCCGCTCGCCGACCAGGACGACATCACCCTGGTCCACGTCACCTGCTTCAACCGCCTCATGTGGGACAACGGCCGCTGCCCCACCCGGGTGGTCCCGCACGGCGTCATCGACCCCGGCTACCTCTACACCGGCGAGCTGGAACGCGCGGCCACCACGATCAACGAACCGGTCCGCCGCTGGCGGATCACCGGCACCGATCTGCTCGCCGGACTGTCCGAGGCCGCGCCCATCGACGTCTACGGCATCGGCACCGACGACGTGCACCGCGCCCTCGACTGCCCGCCCGACCGCGTGCGCGGCGGCGGCGACCTCGATCAGGCCACGCTGCACCGCGAACTCGGCCGCCGCCGCGTCTTCGCGCACACCCCGCGCTGGACCTCGCTGGGCCTGTCGGTCATCGAGGCGATGTACCTGGGCATGCCGATCGTGGCCGTCGGCACCACCGAGGCGTCGGCGTCGATCCCCGCCGAGGCCGGGGTGGTCTCGACCGATCCGGACATCCTCGCCGAGGCCGTGCGGCAATTCGTCGCCGAACCCTGCTTCGCCGAACTCACCGGCAAGTCCGCACGGCATTGGGCGCAGGCCAATTTCGGCATCGCGCCCTTCCTCGAGCGCTGGGACGGGCTGCTCGCCGAACACGCGACCGCGCGCCGGGCCGCGGTATGACCTCCGCCGGGCACGTCCTGGTCGCGCGCTTGGACAGCGCGGGCGACGTGCTGCTGATGGGTCCGGCCGTGCGCGCGGTCGCGGCGCGGGCGGACACGGTGACCTTCCTCGCCGGACCGCGCGGCCGGGCCGCGGCCGAACTGCTGCCCGGCGTGGATCGCATCATCGAATTCCATGCCGCCTGGGTCGATTTCACCCCGCCCGCCGCCATCGACGAGGCGGTGACGGAACTGCTGGCGCGCCTGCGCGACAAGCTGCCCGACGAGGCGGTGATCTTCACCTCGTTCCACCAGTCGCCGCTGCCGCTGGCCCTGCTGCTGCGCCTGGCCGGGGTCGTGCGGATCAGCGCGATCAGCGTGGACTACCCGGGTTCGCTGCTCGACGTCCGGCATCAGCTCGACGACGACATCCCCGAAACCGAACGGGCCCTGTCGCTCACGACCGCCGCGGGCTTCCCGCCCGTCGGGCACCGGCTCGCCGTGCGCGCCGAGACGCTGCCCGACATCGACGAGATCACCGGGGGCCCAGGCTATCTCGTCGTGCATCCGGGCGCGGCCGTCCCCGCCCGGCGCATGTCGCCCGCCCGCAGCCGCGCGCTGGTCGCCGCGCTCGCCGACGCCGGGTACCGGATCGTGGTCACCGGCGGACCGGACGAACGCGACCTCACCGCCGCCGTCGCCGCGGATCGGGCGCTGGATCTCGGTGGGCGCGTGGACCTTTCGGGCCTGGCCGCGGTGTTGCGCGCGGCCGACGTGGTCGTCGCGCCCAACACCGGCCCGGCGCATCTGGCCGCGGCCGTCGGCACCCCGGTGGTGTCGCTGTTCGCGCCGGTCGTGCCCGCGGCGCGGTGGGCGCCCTACGGCGTGCCGACGGTCGTGCTCGGCGATCAGGGCGCGGCGTGCGCCGGAACCCGCGCCCGTGTCTGTCCCGTTCCCGGCCACCCCTGCCTCGACGGCATCACCGACGAGGCCGTTCTGCGCGCGGTCGCGGAGTTGCTCCCCCGCGCCGCGCCGTCCGCGCACCAGAAGGAGATACAGTCATGACCACTCCCAACGAACCGGCCGGTTTCCGAGGCGACGAGGGCGCCTCCGCGCCGCGCGCCGGATACGAGCCGCATCAGGCCGCCGAGACCAGCCGCGTCACCGAGACCGGCGTCAACTCCTTCCCGAAGAAGGACGCGAAGTACCGCCCCGACAGCGGCCGCACATTCCGCTCCCGGGCGGGCGAGTCGGTGGCCGACGCCCGAAACACGCCCGGCCTGATCCTGCTGGGCATCGGCGTCGTCGCGATCGCCGCGACCCTCGCCGCGGCCGGGTACGGCTTCGCGGGCTGGGCGATCGTCGGCGCGATCGTGGCCGTCGTCTGCCTGGTCGCCGGGGGGCTCACGCTGATCCTCGAACATCGCCGCGTCCGCGCGCACGCCTCGGACGGTTTACGGGACCCTCAGGGCCATTGAGCGACACGAACGGGTGCCGGGGGACACGGGGACCGCGTCGGCCCGCCCGGGCGCCCTGTGCGGCGATCCCGGGCGGGCACGTGTCCGCCCGGGTCCGGCGATCGCGCCCGCGAATCCCGTTCGGGCGGCGGCGCTCCCGACCTCCCCGCGTCCTCACGTGCGAACCGTTCGGTCGGTACCACCCTCCGACCGGGCCACATGCGTGCGCACGGGCACCGGACACCCCGGACGGCGCACTAGCCCCACCCGTGACACAGTCCCGACCGGTAGGTACCCCATCGTCGCCGAACTCGTTGCGCCGGAAGGCGTTCCGCGTCGCCGCCGCGTCGCCGCCGCGTCGCCGCCACACCCGCCGCCACGGCGGCGAGAGCCGCGACACGCCGAGGACTAGGGGCTGCCGGGCAACGCCCAGACGAACGGCAAATGACCGCCCGCAAATATCTGGAACAAGATTTCCAACACGCCGTCCCCGGAGGATCGGCCGCTCCACGGGACCACACCGGTTATCCTCGAACCCGAAGAGCAACCGCTCAGCAGCCCAAATCCTCACTGCGAGTGCGAATTAGAAGTTGCAGATGTACTTGCATCTGCTCCTTGCACAGACCTAGACTCGACACGTCAAGGCAGTCCAGGGGACTACCAGGGGAGCCGCAGGGTTGACCCGAGGTCACATTTCGCCATCGGTCAGCTCTCGGCCTGGCGTCAGGGGCGTTCGCATGAACCAGCCATTGGACCTCGGCCGGCTCGGAATTATCGACAGAAACCGGACCGAGCAACATATCTCGTCGCGGGAATCCGCGACTCGTTTCGTCATCGACGCGGTCGAGTCCACCGGCGCGGCCACCCGTGACGATTTCGATATCGACCGGATCGTCGCCACCGCGCACGCGATGGTGAACGATTGGGATTTTCATTCGATGCAGCCGGAGACCTTCTGGCGCATCGCGTCGAGCTGCATCAGAGAGTAGTCACCACCGAATACCGATTCGGACATTACCCGCGGCACCCGCGCTCGGAGCGGTCGTCGGCCAGAAGCCGACGGCCGCTCCCAGTGTTTCGCTACAGGGTCGCCGCGACCTCTTCCAGGATCTTGCGGGAGCGATCGGGCGATTCGGCCTGCACGCTGAGCCGGTCCATCACCTGACGGTAGAGCTCGAGGTCCTGCTGCCGGTCCAGGTAGAGGGCACTGGTCAGTTGCTCGATGTAGACGATGTCGGGCAGTTCCGGTTCGGCGAACCGCAACATGGTGAACGAACTGCCCGCGGCCGCGTGTCCACCCGCGGCGTACGGCAGCACCTGGATGGTGATGTTGGGGCGGTTCGCCATGTCCTGCAGGTGCAGCACCTGCTCGCGCAGGACGTCGGCCCCGCCGATCGGCCGGTGCAGCACCGCCTCGTCGATGACCGCCCAAAGAGTCGGGCCGCCTTGACGTTCCAGGATCTCCTGCCGTTTGCGGCGCAGTTCCACCCGGCGCGCGGTCTCGGAGTTCTCGTGCCCGAGCGCGACCACGGCGCGAGCGTAGTCGTCGGTCTGCAACAGGCCGGGCACGAGCTGGCCCTCGAAACTGCGAATCGCCTTGGCGGCGTGCTCGAGACCGAGATAGGTCTCGAACCAGGGCGGCAACAGGTCGCTGTATCGATGCCACCACCCGGGTTGGTTCGCCTTGCGAACCAGATCCAGGAACATTTCGCGCTGTTCGGGATCCACCACGCCGTAGAGCGTCAGCAGATCCCGAATGTCGCGCTCCTTGAAACCGGTCCGGCCGAGTTCGAGCCGACTGATCTTGGCGTGCGAGCCGCGGATGTAGTCACCCGCGGCCTCACGCGTGATCCCGCGTTCTTCTCGGAGTTTGCGGAGCTGACCGCCGACCGCGATCCGAAGCGCGGTCGGACCGCGTTCGGCGACAAGCGATTCGACGCGGCCGATCCCGACGGGCTCTGCGATCATGAGGTCAACTCCGATGCTCGACGACCACCGGCAGCGAGCGTCACGACCGCCTCGTCGCGAACCACACCGCGCCGAAGGCCAATGCTACCGCTCACAGGGCCAGATCGTCGAACTCCCCACTCTTCGCGCCGCGCAGGAACGCGTCGATCTCCGGACGGGTGTACACGAGCACCGCACCCTCCGGATCGCGCGAATTGCGCATGGCCACCAGCCCGTTGGGCATGTCGGCCACCTCGACACAGTTTCCGCTCGGGTTGCTGAACGTGCTCTTGCGCCACGCCAGGTTGGTCGGCCGGTCGGAACCCATCGCTGTCATATCGGTCATTGCCTTACTCCTGCTCGATCGGAGGGCCCACCGTTGGCCACGGGGGACCAGTGCTTGCATCTGTTCGCGCAACTGTTCTTGCATTTGAAACCGACGTTAGAACGATAGCACGCGGGTTGCCGGAGATCGACCCTTTGACGAAAGCCGGATCTACCTGCGCCCCAACGGCTTTGATCTTGGATTTTCGCGGCCCGCGGCGGGTGTGACGAGTGCGTGAATAAAGTCCGACCAGTTGGTAATTCGCGGGCCGTTGCCGGGTCTGTCCATCCCGCTGTCCGCGATACCCGAATCTTGTACTGTCACTGGGCATCAGACCCACCGCCCGCCCGCGTCCCGGTCGTCGGCCGGTGGCACGGCCGGGCCTCTCGACGCGAGGGAGCCGACTCATGCCAGCCGGGCACAACACCGAGATCCGCACCGACATCCCACATTCCGCACGGATCTGGAACTACTGGATGGGCGGAAAGGATAATTACGACATCGATCGAGCGGTCGGGGATCAGAGCCTCGAGATCGATCCGGACATCGGCACAATGGCGACCGAGAGCCGCCGGTTCCTCATCCGCGCGGTGCGGCATCTCGCGGGCGAGGTCGGGCTGACGCAGTTCCTCGACATCGGGACCGGGCTGCCCACCATGCAGAACACCCACGAGGTCGCGCAGTCGATCGTGCCCGACGCGCGAGTCGTCTACGTGGACAACGATCCCCTGGTCCTCACCCACGCGCGGGCGCTGCTGACCAGCACCACCGACGAGGGCGTGACCACCTATATAGAGGCCGACTTCAACCACCCCGAGCAGATCCTCGAGGAGGCCCGCAACATCCTGAACTTCACCAAGCCCATCGGGGTGATGTTCATGGGCGTGCTCGGGCACGCGCCCACCACCGACGATCTGCTGCGCATCGTGCGGACGGTGATCGACGCGGTGCCCTCGGGCAGTCACCTGGTCTACTGGGACGGCACCACCGACAGCGAGTACTACGTGCGGATGTGCGAGGAGTACACGAAATCCGGTGGGGTGCCGTATCACCCGCGCACCCAGGAGGAGTTGCGCCACGTCTTCGACGGGCTCGAACTGCTCGATCCCGGCTTCGGTCCGATCACCGCGTGGCGGCGGCCCGACACCGAACGACCCCCGGCCCGCGACATCGCCGCCTACGGCGGAGTCGCCCGGAAACCCTGATCGCGCAAGCGGTCACAACATTGGGGACACTCGCTTGTGACTGTGCAGATGTGCTTGCATCTGCACAGTCCGTCGGCCTAAGCTTTTCGGAACGAAGATGGCCCCCCGCAAGCGGTTAGAGGCATTCCCATGACTCAGGTGCTCCATCATTCCGGTCCCCGCGACTCCGTCGGTGCCGCCGATTCGATCGGCGACTGTGGCATCGAACCTCGGGAGTTGACCTATCGTCGCGCCCGCGCCATCCTCGGCGCCCACGATCGACATCTCGGCTGCCGCCAGTGGATCGCCGCCGCGGCCTACCTCTCCGCGGGCCTCGACGACGAATAACCCAGCGCCCCTTCGGGTGTCGCGCGCCGCCCCGTCCCACTTGGATGTCACGTCATCCAACCCCCTACCATGGAGGAAAAGGCAGCACCGGACAACGCGGAGCGAACGCCATGATCCTCACCGCCGCACACGAACTCGTCCTGGCCCAGATCGGCAACCCGACCCCCGAAACACCCCCGGTCGCCGACAAACTCATGAAGCTGGTCCGCTATTTCACCTGGTTCATGCTCCTCTCGGGCACCGTGGCGATCATCTACGCCGGCGGCCGCTTCGCCTGGGAAAAATGGAGCGGCAGCCAACTCGACTCCCCCAAAATGGTCGCCGGCGCCCTCATCGGCGGCGTCCTGGCAACCAGCGCCGGAACGATCATGAACTCCATCCTGGGCACGTAACTTCCTCACCCCCAACCCAACTCGAACGCCTCGGCGAGCGCCCCAGCCGAGGCAGAGCACCCAAAGGCGAGGCAGCACAGCGCACAGGTGGGGCTGAGCGGTCAGAGGTGAGGCAGCACAGCCGCACCCTTTATTTGGATCCGCACACCTTGTAGGGCCCTGAAAGGGATGCGGATCCGAACAAGGGGTGCGGCTGGGTTCGTACACAGGTGGGCTGAGCGGTCAAAGGTGAGGCAGCACAGCCGCACCCCATATTCGGATTCGCACACCTTGTAGAGCCTTGAAAGGGATGCGGATCCGAACAAGGGGTGCGCCCGGGTTCGTACACAGGTGGGCAAAGCGGTCAAAGGTGAGGCAGCACAGCCGCACCCTTTATTTGGATCCGCACCCCTTGTAGCGCCCTGGAACGGGTGCGGATCCGGATAAAGGGTGCGGCTGGGGGTCGTTCACGGGTGGAGGAGGGCTGCCAAGGGGGCGAAGCGGGTGGGGTTGGTGGCTATGAGGGTGGGGAGGCGGGTGGTCAGGGCGGTGGTGAGGGTGGCGCGGATTTGGCGGCGGAGGGTTTCGCCCTCGGGGGTGAGGACGACGCGGGAGACGCGGCGGTCGGTGGGGTCGGGGTCGCGGGTGAGCAGGCCGCGGCGGGAGAGGCGGTCGACCATGCCGGTGACATTGGTCTTGTCGCAGCCGAGGCGGGCGGCGATGTCGCCGAAGGAGGGCGGGTCGGCGCCGAGCAGGCACAGCAATTGCGTTTGCTGACTGGTCAATTCGAACTGGCGGGCGACCTCGGCGTAGAGCACCGCGGTCTCCCGGTGCAGGGACATCACCGCGGTGGTCAGGTCATCGGGGCCGTCGAGGCGATCGGCGGGATCGCGTTCATCGGCATCGGGGCTCACTCGGGCAGTCTAGCTTCTCGACTGTTGACAACCTCCATCTAATAGTCGAGCATCTCGACTGTCAATCATCTCTACTTCAGGGAGTAGCCATGACCGTCGCCATCGTCACCGGCGGCTCGCGGGGCATCGGCCGCGCCATCGCCCTTCGTCTCGCCGCCGACGGCGCGGCCGTGGTGGTCAACTATCACCGAAACGCCACGGCCGCAACGGAAGTCGTGACCGAGATCGAACGAGCGGGCGGTCGGGCGCTGGCCGTCGCCGCCGATGTGGCCGATCCCCCACGCCTGCGCGCGCTGTTCGAGACCGCCGAACACCGATTCGGCGGCCTCGACGTCCTGGTCGTCAACGCGGGCGTGGCCCACTTCGCCCCCATCGCCGAAACCACCGACGCCGCCTTCCACGAACTCTTCGCGGTCAACACCCGAGCCACCTTCCACGCCCTGCGCGAGGCCGCGAACCGCCTGCGCGACGGCGGCCGCATCGTCGTGATCTCCAGCGGCGCGGTCGCCACCGCCCGCCCCGGCTCCGGCGCGTACGCCGCCAGCAAGGCCGCCGTCGACCAACTCGTCCGCACCGCCGCAGCCGAACTCGGTCCGCGCGGCATCACCGTCAACAGCGTCCTCCCCGGCGCGGTCCGCACCGAGGCCCTCCTCACCCATCGAGACCCCACCACCCTCGACCAGGTAGCCGCCCAAACCCCGCTCCGCCGCCTCGGCGAACCCGACGACATCGCCGCCGTCGTCGCCTTCCTCACCTCCCCCGACGCCCGCTGGATCACCGGCCAACGCCTCCACGCCGGCGGCGGCCTCTTCTAACCCCTCGCAAGGCAACCCAGCCGCACCCTTTATTCGAATACGCACCCTTTGTATGGCCCTGAAACGGGTGCGGATGCGAATAAGGGGTGCGGCTGGGTATCGCCGAGCAGGAGGAGGTGATCGAGATGGTCGATGATGTCGAGAAGCGGTGGCATGATCCGGGGTTGTATCGGCGGGCGGTGGTGTATTCGGTGTGCGTGCTGGCCGCGGCGGCGTTGGTGTTCGCGGTGGTCGAGGAGTGGGCGCGGCGCCGGGAACCGTGTGCGGGGGCGGACAGTACCTTTTGCGATACCGCTTCGCGCGCAATGATTTTGGGCGCGCCGGGGCTGGTGCTGCTGGTCGGGACGGTCGGTGCCTTCGTGGCGACCTTCCGCACCTGGCGCGCCGGACGGGCATGGCCCATCTGGCAGGGCGCGGGGTGGTTCCTGCTTACCATCACCCTCGCGTACCTGGCGATCGGCGCCGGAACCACCGCGGGTTGACCGTCGGGCCTCGGCCTCGGTACGTCGGCGAAATCCGGTTCGGACCGTCAGGCCACCCAACCGAAACGAGGAGGCTTCCCATGCACGCATCGAAGGGCGACAGACTGATCGTGCGCGGCCACACGTTCCCCCCACATGAGCAGGTCGTCGAGATCGTCGCGGTGCTCGGTCCCGACGGCGCGCCACCCTATCGAGTCCGAGCCGAGAACGGCCACGAGAGCATCATGGCCCCCGGCCCGGACGCCGTCCTGGAACCCCGCGGCGGAAAGATGACGGACTGACCGTTCCCTCCGGTCGCAAGAGCCTGATTCCACAGCCACCCGAACAGCGAAACCCATTGACACCCAAACGAATCCACCACCCACCAACACCCCGGACCCCAGACCGAGACACAACCGACGAAATACATCCGACGACTCCCGCGTTCCCCCCGAACGGAGGTGCTAGATGATCGACGTCCCCCTATCCGTACTCGACCTGGCGCCGGTCCAATTCGGTGAATCCGTCGGCGACGGCCTGAACGCGACCACCGAAGCGGCCCGGCAGGCAGAACGCCTCGGCTATGCCCGATTCTGGGTTGCCGAGCACCACAACATGCCCGGCATCGCGAGCTCCGCGCCCGCGGTACTGCTGGCCCATCTGGCCGCGAACACCGAGACCATTCGCGTCGGCTCGGGCGGGGTCATGCTGCCCAATCACGCCCCGCTGGTGATCGCCGAGCAGTTCGGCACCCTGCACGCGCTGCACCCGGGCCGCATCGATCTGGGCATCGGCCGCGCACCCGGCACCGACCGCGCAACCGCGCTGGCCCTGCGCCGCACCACCGAAGGTCTTTCCGCCGAATCGTTCCCGCAGGAACTCATGGTCCTGCTGCGCTACTTCGGCGGCGACAGCACCGACGGCATCGTGGCGGTCCCCGGCATCGGCGAGAATCCGGAGATCTGGCTGCTGGGCTCGAGCGGGTTCAGCGCGCAGCTCGCCGGGATGCTCGGCGTCCGATTCGCCTTCGCCCATCACTTCAGCGGCGAGAACACCGAGGCCGCGCTCGCGCTGTACCGCGAGAACTTCCGGCCCTCCGACCGCCTCGAGCGCCCGCACGCCATGATCGCGGTCTCCGCGGTCTGCGCCGACACCGACGACCAGGCCGACCTGCTCTCGCGCCCGAACGAACTGGCCTTCCTGCAACTGCGGCTGGGCCGCCGCACCGCGCTGCCCACCCCCGAACAGGCCGCGTCCTTCCCGAGCACCCCGCAGGAACGCGAGTTCGTCGCCCAGCGCCGCAAGGATCAGCTGATCGGCTCCCCGGCCACGGTGCGGCGGCAGCTCGACGATCTGCTGCGCCGCACCGAGCCCGACGAGGTCATGCTCAACACCCGGATCTACGACCTCGACGACCGGGTGCGCTCCCTGGAGTTGATCAAGGAGAAGGTGGTGGCCTGACTCAGGCCGCCCGCCGCGGCCGCACGAACCGATCCACCAACGGATAGCCCGCGCACACCAGCAGCGCCCACACCAGCCCGACCACGAGCGCGGTCCGGCCGTCGGCGCTGAAGAACAGCAGCACGACCACCAGCCCGAGGAACGCCAACGCCAGCACCGGGGTCACGGGCGCGCCGGGCAGCCGGTAGTCCGCCGCGGGCAGTTCGCCGCGACGCACCTTGGCCCGATACATCAAGTGGCACACCAGGATCACGCCCCACACGAAGATGATCCCCATGGTGCTCACCGAGGTGATGTAGCCGAACGCCTTGTCCGGCGAGATCACATTCACGATCACCCCGATCACCATGGCCGCCGCCGACACCACGATCCCCGCGTACGGCACCTGCCGGCGGCTCAGCCCGCCCAGCGCGGCGGGCGCCTCCTGCCGCAGCGCGAGACTGCGCAGCATCCGTCCGGTGGAGTAGATCCCGGAGTTGCACGACGACAGCGCCGCGGTCAACAGCACGAAGTTGATCAGCCCCGCCGCCCCCGGGATCCCGATCTGCGCGAAGACCTCCACGAACGGGCTACGCCCCGAATGGAATTCGCGCCAACTCACCACCGACATGATGACCAGCAGCGCGCCCACGTAGAACAGCCCGATGCGCAGCGGCAGCGAGTTGATCGCCTTGCGCAGCGTCTTGCGCGGTTCGGCCGCCTCCCCCGCGGTCACACCCACGAGTTCGACTCCGACATAAGCGAATACGACGATCTGCAACGCCAACAGCGACTTGCCGAATCCGTTCGGGAACACGCCTCCGTCGGCCCACAGATTGGTCACCGTCGGATGCGCCGCGTGCCCGAATCCGATGATCAGCACGCCGACGCCGATCAGGATCATGGCGAGGATCGCGGTCACCTTGATCGCGGAGAACCAGAACTCGCCCTCGCCGAACAGCCGCACCGAGATCAGGTTGGCGGCGAACAGGATTCCGAGGACCACCAGCGCGGTGACCCACTCGGGAATGGCGAACCAGTACTTGACGTATTTGCCCGCCACGGTGATCTCGGCCATGCAGGTGGTCACCCACACCGCCCAATAGGTCCAGCCGGTCGCGAATCCGGCGAAGCGGCCGAGGAATTCGTTGGCGTACTCGGCGAAACTGCCCGATACGGGCCGATAGGTCAGCAGCTCGCCGAGGGCGCGCATGATCACGAAGATCGCCAGTCCGGCGGCGAGATAGCACAGGATCAGTGCGGGCCCGGCCTGTTCGATGGCGCCGCCCGCGCCGTAGAACAGGCCGGTGCCGATCGCACCGCCGATCGCGATCATCTGGATGGTGCGGGGGTTCAGACCCCGCTTGTAGCCTTCTTCCTCACCTGTCACGGTGAGAGCGGGTGCCCCCGCTCTGCGGTCCGTCGTCATGGACCGCAGGCTACCGGGCACCGCCGCGCGCGCTTACTTGAGCTGCGCCTGCCACATCCAGTGCAGCTGCTCGAGCCGCGCGGTGATCTCGATGAGCAGGTCCTGCGTGACCGGATCGGCCTTCTCGGTGGCGTCGATGCGCTGCCGCAACCGGGTGATGACGGCGGCGAGGTTGGTGGTGATCGACTCGACCACATCGTCGTCGCGCTGCCAGCCCGCCGGGAAGCCCTCGGCGCCGGACGTGTCGGCGACGGTCCGGGCCCGGCCGTCCGGGCTGACCCCGATGGACGTGGCCCGCTCGGCCGCCGAATCGGTGAATTCGCGTGCGGCGTCGACCAATTCGTCCAACGCCAGGTGCACGGTGCGGAATCGCTGACCGATCACGTTCCAGTGCGCCTGCTTGGCGATCAGACTCAGGTCGATCAGGTCGACCACCGTGCCCGAGAGCGCCTCGCCCGCGATGCGCTGCTGTTCCTGATCGAGAGCGGTGGTGATGGGTTGTGCCACGGCCGTTCTCCTTCCTCCTCGACGGATACCGACGCTCTACCCGCCCAGGCGGTCCCCACACCACGCGCCCGCCGCTTTGTGTCCAGGATCGCTCCCCCAGGTTCACGAACCCAGCCGCACCCCTTATTCGGATCCGCACCCCTTTCAGAGCCCAGCAACGGGTGCGGATTCGAATAAGGGGTGCGGATGGGTTGCCGGGGCTGTTTGTGGTCGGGGTGGGGTGGTACCTCGGCAGGCGTCAGAGCGAGTACCGAGCGAGAGGAGATACACGATGGCGAATCCGATTCAGTTGCAGAAGTATCTGAGCGGGGTCGATTACCCGTGCGATCGGGACGGTCTGGTGGACGCGGCACGGGGGAACGGGGCCGACAACGACGTGATCAATCAGCTGTAACAGATTCCGGACCGCACCTACAACGGGCCGAACGCGGTGAGCGAGGCCGTCTCGCAGTGACGCCCGGCACATCACTTGCCAAGCTAACAGTTGTAGTCTCACAATCGTTGTGTGACTACAACTGTTGAGGGGCTGTCGGCTCGGCGCAAGACGATCGTCCTGGTGACGTGTTGTCTGAGTCTGCTGATCTCGTCGATGGACGCGACGATCGTCAATGTCGCGATCCCGACGATTCGCGCGCGGATGGACGCGCCGCTGCCGCGGCTGCAATGGATCGTCGACATCTACACCCTGACCCTGGCCAGCCTGCTCATGCTGGCGGGCGCGGCGGCCGACCGGTTCGGCCGCCGCCGGGTGTTCCGCATTGGGTTGAGCGTCTTCGCGCTCGGTTCACTGTTGTGCAGCCTCGCGCCGAGCGTGGAATTCCTCATCGGCGCCCGGTTCGTGCAGGCGCTGGGCGGGTCGATGCTCAATCCGGTGGCGATGTCGATCATCACCACCGTCTTCACCGGCCGGGCGGAACGCGCCCGCGCGGTCGGCGTGTGGGGCGCGGTCGTCGGCATCTCGACCGCGCTGGGCCCGATGGTCGGCGGCGGACTCATCGACGCGCTGGGCTGGCAGTCGGTGTTCTGGATCAATCTGCCCATCTGCGCGGTCGCGCTCGTGCTGACCACACGCTATGTGCCCGAATCGAAGTCGGCCACCGCGCGCGGCATCGACCCCCTGGGACAGGTGCTGGCGATCGCGGTCATGTTCACGCTGGTGTTCGGGCTCATCGAGCATCGCCCGGCGGTGTTCGCGGTGACCGCGGTGGCGTTGGCCGGATTCCTCTACGCCGAGTCGCGGCACCGGTCGCCCTTCATCGATCTGCGCTTCTTCCGCAGCGTGCCGTTCAGCGCGGCGACGGTGACCGCGGTGTGCGCGTTCGCGGGGTTGGGCGCGTTCCTGTTCAGCGCGTCGCTGTATCTGCAAGGGACACGGCACTATTCGGCCGTGCACACCGGACTGCTGTACCTGCCGATGGCGGTGGGCGTGCTGATCTTCTCGCCGCTGTCGGGGCGGCTGGTGGGTCGCCACGGCACCCGGCTGCCGCTGGTGGCCGCGGGCACCCTGATGGCGGCGGCCGCGGTCATGCTGACCACCCTGCGCGCCGACACCCCGGTGTGGGAACTGGTGATCATGTTCGCCACCTTCGGCATCGGCTTCGGCACGGTCAACGCCCCCATCACGACCGCGGCGGTGAGCGGGATGCCGACCGATCGCGCGGGCGCCGCGGCGGCGGTGGCCTCCACCAGCCGGCAGGTCGGCGTGAGTCTCGGTGTGGCATTGTGTGGGCTGTTGACCGGCGCGAGCCTGTGGTGGACGTTGGCCGCGCTGGCGGCGATCATCGTCGTCCTGGGCGTGGCCGCCAACACCCGGTGGGCCGAGCGGTCGCGCGACCGGGTCGCTCCCCTGCTCGAACAGAAGGTGCCCGCCCATGCCGGATGACTCCCCCACCCCCGACGAGGTCTGGGGGCTGCTCACCCACCTGGTCCAGGACACCCGCGACGGCTACAAACGGGCCGTGATGGAGCGAACGGGCATGCCGTTCAGCAGGTTTCGCGTCCTGCGCCGCCTGCGCTCGGGCCCGCTGACCATCAAGGAACTGGCGCAAACCGCCACCATGGACGCCCCCGCCGCCACCGTCGCGGTGAACGACCTCGAGGACCGTGGCCTGGTCGTGCGCGAGATCGACCGCACCAACCGCAGATTCAAACGGGTCTCCCTCACCGAGGCCGGCCGCGCCATGCTCGAACTCGGTGCGAGCACACCCGACCCCGCCCCCGACGCGCTCACCACCCTGCCCCCCGCCGACCTGCGCACCCTCCGAGACCTACTCCGAAAACTCCAAACCTGACCTCCCCCGCGCCCACCGACCCCCAGGCCCACGAACCCAGCCGCACCCTTTGTTCGGATCCGCACCCGTTGTATAGCCCTGCAAGGGGTGCGGATTCGAATAAGGGGTGCGGCTGGGTTCGTGCGCCTGGGGTTGTGCACCTGTGTTCGTGGGCCTGGGTTCGTGCGCCTGGGTTCGTGCACCCGGGTTCATGGGGCTGGGTTCGCGCGCCCGGGTTCGTGCGGCTGTGTTCGTGGGCCTGGGTTCGTACGCCTGGGTTCGTACGCCCGGGTTCGTACGCCCGGGTTCGTGCGGCCCGGGTTCGTGCGGCCCGGGTTCGTGGGGCTGAGTTCGCGCCCGGGTTCGCGCGGCTGGAGTTGGAGGTGGATGGGGAGGCTCGCGTTTCCCCCGGCGGGGCGGCGGGACGCGGCATAGGGTGAGCCTCATGACGCCGCTCCAGCGCTACATTCTCGAGGAGATCGCGACCGATCACGCGGAGGGACTGCTCAGTCGGCGGGAGGCGCTACGGCGTCTCGGGTTGCTCGGGCTCGGGGCGACTGCCGCGTCGGCCCTGTTGGCGGCGTGCGGGGGCGACAATGCCGCGCCCGCGCGAACCTCCAGCGCCGCACCGTCTTCCACGTCGCCGGGAGGCGCACCGTCCTCCGCGCCGCCGGGAGCGGCGGGCGCGGTGCCGTCGAGTTCCGTTACCTTCGCCGGACCGGAGGGCCGCACCTTGCAAGGTGCATGGGCCGAGGCCGCCCAGCCGCGCGGTGGGGTGTTGGTTATCCATGAGAACACCGGGCTGACGCCGTTCATCCGGTCGGTCACCGGGCGCTTCGCGGGGATCGGCTATTCGGCGCTGGCGGTGGATCTGCTCTCCGAGGAGGGTGGCACGGCGACCTTCACCGATCCCGCCGCCGCGACCGCCGCGCTGGGCAAGACGCCGCAGGAGCGGTTCGTGGCCGATCTGCGGGCCGGGGTCGCCGAGCTGGCGCGGCGGGTGCCCGGAAAGAAGCTGGGCGCCACCGGTTTCTGCTTCGGTGGCGGCCTGACCTGGCTGCTGCTGACCTCCGGGGTCCCCGAACTGGCGGCGGCGACACCGTTCTACGGTCCCTTCGCGGGTGGCGAGATCCGCACGCCCGCAGCGGTTCTGGCGATCTACGGGGCGCTCGACACCCGCGTGGACGCCACCCGCCCGGCGGCCGAGCAGGCCCTCGCGCAGGCGGGCGTCCCACACGACACCTTCGTCGCCGACGGCGCGGACCACGCCTTCTTCAACGACACCGGCCAACGCTACAACCCGACTGCCGCGACCGAGGCATGGCAGCGCGTAACCGACTGGTACACAAGTTATCTGGGCTGATCACCCAACGCCACACGCACCGACGCCACCACAGCCTCCACACCCGCCGTGCCGTCCACAGTGACACCCGCCTCGTCGTCGCCGCGCGGTTCGAGGTCGGCGAGCTGCGACTCCAGCATCCGCACCCGCATGAAATGCCCTGTCCGCGTAACCAATCGACGTTCCAGTTCGGCCCGAGGCACCGCGAGCTCGACCACGAACAGGTTCGGTGCGGCCACACGCAGCCGGTCTCGGTAGCGGCGTTTGAGCGCCGAGCAGCTGACCACGCCGCCGTCGCGGTGGGTGGCCAGCCAGGCCGCGATGGCGTCGAGCCAGGGGGCGCGGTCGGTGTCGTCGAGGGGGGTTCCCGCCGACATCTTCTCGATATTGGCGCGCGGATGGAAGTCGTCGCCCTCGGCGTATTCCACCCCGAGGTCGGCCGCCAGGCGCACCCCGACCGTTGTCTTACCGGCACCCGATACGCCCATGACGGCGATCGGTCGTCGAACGTCACCCATGCCCCGACCCTACGGCTGAACTAGGCTCGACGGCGTGACGGAGGAGATCACCCCGGATTGGACGTCGAGCGGGTCGGGCTTCGAACTGGGCACCGACGGGCCCCGCGTGATCATGGTCGGCGTCGACGGATCCGACTCCTCGTGGCGCGCGTGCGCCTACGCCGCCGGTCTCGCTCGTCGCCAGAACGCCTTGCTGGCAATCGTTTACGTGCAGCCGTACATGGCGATGGCGGGCGCGTACGGCGCGGATGTGCAGGGTGTGACCCAGGAGATGGCCGAGGATCTGGCCCGCGAGATCCACGATCACGCCGAACGCGTCAAGGACGTCTACTCCACCCGCTGGAAGTTCCTGACCCGCCGCGGCGACCCCTATGCCGGATTGGCCGAGGCCGCCGACGAACTCAAGGCCGACGCGGTGGTGGTCGGCGCGTCGGAGAAGACGGGTCATCGGCTGGTCGGGTCGGTGGCTGTACGGTTGGTCAAGGCCGGACGTTGGCCGGTCACCGTCGTTCCCTGAGGACGACGGGCACGCCCGCGTTTGGTGTGCACAACTGCGGGAACTCGCCGGACAGCCATCGAGGAAAGGGTTTCTGACATGTTGATCCGCCGCTTGGCCCGCCCGCTGCTGGCCACCGCCTTCGTCGTGGACGGGGTGGACACGCTGATGCACCCCGAACCGCGGGCCAAGGCCGCGCACGAGCTGGTCTCGCAGGGTGAGCAGAAGCTGCCGGAGCAGGTCGCCGCCAAACTTCCCTCCGACCCCGGCATGGTCGTCAAGGCCAATGCCGCCGCGCAGGTCGGCGCGGGCGTGCTGCTGGCCCTGGGCCGCCTGCCGCGACTGTCGGCGTTCGTGCTGGCCGCCACCGTCATTCCGGCGACCGTCACCGAGCAGGACTTCTGGAACGAGCAGGATCCGGGCCGCCGCGACGCCAAGCGCGTGGCGTTCCTGAAGGATCTCGGCCTGCTGGGCGGGCTGATGATCGCCGCCGCCGACACGGAGGGCAAGCCGTCGCTGGGCTGGCGGGGCCGCCGGGCCGCCCGCCGCGCGGCCGCCGCGCTCCCGATCGGGGCGGCGTCGAGCGACACGTTGCGAGATCGCTTGGCGCAGCAGGCCGTTCGTGGTCGCGAGCTCGCGGAGGCGGCGGCCGAGCGGGGCGCGGAGCTGTCGGAGGTCGCGCGGCATCGGGGCGCGGAACTCGTCGAGACCGTGCAGGATCGCGGCCCGGACTGGGCCGAGACGGTCCGTCAGCGCGGCGCGCATCTGGTCGAGGTCGCCCAGGATCGCGGGCCGGAACTGGCCGAGGCCGCCCGCCAGCGCGGGTCGCGGCTCATCGATATCGCCGCCGATCGCGGACCCGAGGTCGCCGAGGCCGCCCGCCAGCGCGCCGCCCGGCTCGCCGAACTCGCCCAGGACCGCGGCTCGGAACTGGCCGACCGCGCCCGGGGCTCCGACCTCGCCGACCGCGGCGTCGAATTGTCGGGCAAGGCCCGCAAGCGCGCGGCCAAACTGGCCGACAAGGCCGAGGCCCGCGCCGCCAAGCTCGCCGACAAGGCCGAGACGCGCGGCACCAAGATCGTCGACAAGGCGCAGAACCGCAGCGCGAAGCTGGCCGACAAGGCGCAGAACCGCAGCGCCGAACTCGCGGACAAGGCCAAGAAGCGCAGCGCGAAGCTGGCCGATCGGGCCCAGTCGCGCACCGAGGAGCTGGCCGACAACGCCCGTTCCCGCCTCAACCGCTGAACACACGCCACGGCCGCGTCCCGGGAATCGGGACGCGGCCATTGTCGTAGGCGCACGCGACGGCCGCGTCCCAGGCTCGGGACGCGGCCATTGTCGTAGGCGGACCCGGCGTCCGCGTCCCCGGGCTCGGGACGCGGCCGTTGTCGTAGGCGCACGCGACGGCCGCGTCCCAGGCTCGGGGCGCGGCCGTTGTCGTAGGCGGCCCCGGGCCGCCGCGCGCTCGACAGCGGCCGGAGTGCGGGACCGCGAGAATCGTTGCGCCACAGCGCGATCGAGCGACGTCAGATCCGGGTCAGCTCGAACAACCGGAACTCACGCCCCCGCGACAGGCGCGCCTCCATCAGGTACCCGGGCCAATAGTCCACCGCCCGTTGCCAAGCCGCCGCACGCTCCTCGCCGGTCAGCCGCCGCACCCGCACCTTGAAACGCTCACCGCCGCTGTGCAATTCGGCGAATTCGGCGGCGGCGAGATTGGCCGACCACGCCGGGTGCTCGGGCCGCCCCCAGTTCGAACCGACCAGCAGATAGGTGTCGGCCCCGTCGGGGACGTAGAGCAGCGAAACCGTGCGCGGCACACCGGTTTTGCGCCCGGCGACGGTCAATTCGATCGAGGGCAGCCCGGCGATGTCGAGCACGCCGTGCCGCCCCTTGGTGAGGCGGCGGATCAGGCTCTCCAGCCGCGCGATCGCGGGCGCCGCCCGCATCACCAGCGGACGGCGAGCGAGCGCCCGGCCTACCGCGGGCAACGGATTTCTCGGCACGAGATCACCGTACCGCCGTCATCGCGCGGCGACACCGGCGTCGCGGATGATCTCGAGCACCTCGCCGTGGGTCAGCGACGAGGTGACCGTGATCGACTCCGAGCCGGGGTCGACGTCGACTCCGCTGGTGGTGTCCAGTCCGCGCAGCGTGCGCTCGGCGCGATCGGCCTCGTCGGCGAACCGCGGCAGCTGATAGGTGTAGGTGCCCATGGGATCTCCCGGGTGCGAAGGGACTTCGTGATTCGGGTAGCACACCCCCGATCGCTCAAACCCGGGTTTGACGGGCGTGCCGGTGGGCATTGCCGGAACACCACGATCCACCAACCATCGGGAATTGGAATTGTCATGATCGTATTGCTCGGGTTGATCATATTGATCGCCGCGGTGATCGTCGGCGTCGCCGCCGTGGTGGCGAACTCCGGCACCGCCCACGTGCTGTCGAGTGATTTCACCGTTTTCAACCAGCATTTCACGCCTACGCAGGGTGAGCTGTTCGCCGCCGGGGCCGCGGTCGGAGCGGTCGGAATGCTCGGGCTGGCGCTGCTGCTGGCGGGGGCGTTCTCCTCGGCGCGCCGGCACGCGGAGATCCGCCGCGAGCTGCGTCAATCGCGGCGCGAAATGACCGCCGCGCGTAAGGATCTCGCCAATACCGCGCCCCAGCCCGCCGCCCGGCCGGTCACCGCTCAGCAGCGGACCGAGCCGCAGCGCAAGCCGGTCTGGTCCCGCAATCCCTTCCTGCGCCGCCAGGGCGACAGGGCCGCCACCCAATCCTGAAGGACCCGGAGTACATCATGATCATCGCTGGAATTCTGCTCATCATCGCGGGCTATCTGCTCGGCCTTCCGATCCTCACCACGATCGGCATCATCCTCGCCGTCATCGGCGCGATCCTCATCCTGCTGGGCGCGGTCGGCCGCCCGGTCGGGGGTCGACGCTGGTATTACTAGTGCCGACCAGGAAGTCGGCCATCGCCCCGGCGACGGCCTCGGGCTGATCGATCATCGATAGCACGTAGGCGTCGTCGATCTCGACGAGACGGCCCCCGGGCAGCAGACCTGCCAACCGGGGGCCGTGTTCGCGTGGCATGACCTTGCCCGCGGACGACCACAACACCAATGCCTCCCCCGAGAACCCGCGCAGCGCTTCGGTATTCGCGATCAGCTCGGCCGCCGCGGTCAGCGTCCGCCCGTACTTGCGCACATCGCGCAGGACGCGCCGGTCGCGCAGCCCCGGTTCGGTCCAGCCGCGCACCAGCTCGTCCGGCAGCGAGGTGCGCGCCATCCAACCGAACAGCAGCGGCGTCTCCCGCAACCATCGAATTCGCAACTGCCGCACCGCCAAGGTGAGTCCCCCCGGCACTCGTGCGGCCAGGACCGCCAGCTTGCCGGGCAGGCCGGGCGGGAAATTATCGAACGCCTCGCAGGGCAGCACGATCAGCCGCCCCACCCGCTCATCCAGTCCGTACGCGGTGAGGAACAATCCGCCGCCCCAATCGCTGTGCACCAGCGTGACGTCCCGAAGGTCCAGCGCCGCAAGGAAATCCGCGATCACCCCGCACAGCCCGCGCAGACTCAGATCGGCGTCGGGGCGCATCGGCTCCGGATGCGCGCCCAGCGGCAGCACCGGCCGCACGTACCGGAAGCCGCCGGGCAGCAAGGGCAGCACCCGATCCCACACGGTGTGATCCATCAGCAGCCCGTGCAGCAGCACCACCGGCGGCCCGTCGCCGTGTTCGACGTAATGCACCCGTCCCGCCGTCACCTCGACCACCGGCATGGCCCACCTCCTCCTAGAACGATCACTCTAGAGCGTATGTTCTAGTGTGGGGGTATGGCGGAGAACGTGTCAACCACCCGGGATCGATTCCTCACCGCCGCGACGGAGCTCATGCGGCGGCAGGGGTACGCCGCCACCAGCGTCAAGCAGCTCACCGCCGCGGCGGGCGCGCCCATCGGCTCGCTCTATCACCATTTCCCCGAGGGCAAGCAGCAGGTCGCGGCGGCCGCGTTGCGCACCAGCGGCGCGGTCTACATCCAGTTGCTACCGCTGCTGATGGACCCGTACGACGATCTGCGCGAGGCGATTCCGGCCGCGTTCGCCGCCGCGGCCGAGGATCTCGAGCGGTCGGGCTGGATGAACATGTGCCCGGTCGGCACGGTCGCGGGCGAGATCGCGGACAGCGAGCCCGCGCTGCGCGAGGTGGCCGCCGAGGTGATCACGTCGTGGATCGACCAGGGCACTGCGTATTTCGTGCGGCGCGGGCTGAGCCCCGAGGTGGCCCGCGAACTGCTGATCGCCATGCTCAGCGCGCTCGAGGGGGCGTTCATCCTCAGCCGGACGCTGCGCTCGGCCACTCCCCTCCACGCGGCCGGGCGGGCGCTGGCCGCCCACGTGGACAGCATGACCGGTCGCGGGTCCGCCGGAAAGACGCCAGAGCCGGGGGCAGACGTCGGCGAGCGAACCCGGTGAGCGGCCCTCAGCCGACCGTGAATTCGGGCGAGACGCCGCGGATCGGCGTGCGCGTCCCGGCCGCGTCGCGCAGATCCCCGAAGTACTCGACGCGGTAGCGGCCGGGCGGGGTCGTCGGCGGGATGGTCCAGTCGATGCGGATCAGGGAGGCCGCGGGCTGGCCGTCGGGGCGGGACCAGTGCAGTTCGGTGCACCAGTCGTTGTCGTCGTGCACGCGTCGCCAGTCGTCGCCCTCGCCGCGTCGCACCTCGAAATACGTTCCGCCGCTGTGGAAGTCGTTGTTGGGGTGGCCGCCGCAGAAGGTGACCGACGCGGTCGCGCCCGGCGGGTAGCCGGTGGCGGGCGCGGCCACGACCGCGCCGAAGGCGTATCCGGCGACGGGCTCGTCCGGCGGCACGGGCGGCAGCAGATTCGGCTGCGGTCCGTCCGTCCAGTCCAGGGGCGCCGGGCCGCGGCCGGGATCGATGCGGGCCGCCACCGCGCGCGCGAGGCGGTCGAACTCCTGGAGGTACGCCGAGAGGGTCCAGCGCCCGAACAGCGTCTCCCCGCCCTCGTACTGCTGCGCGGTGTACTCCTCGGGGGTGGTGACGTAGCCGCAGTAGCCGTTGGCGTAGCCCTGGACGAGCACGTTGTCGATGGATGTGCCGAGCGCGCGGGCGACCACGCGCCGGATCCGCAGCCCGGAGACCACCGTGTATTCGGCCGGGCCGCAGGCCAGGACGAGTTCGCCGAGCCGCACGATCTGGATCGGCACCACCTGCGGCACCCACGGCCGCGGCGGCAGCACCCCGAGCGGCGCGACGATGAGCTTGGGCGACTGCGCGTCGCGCATCCACTGCTCGATCGGCGCGTCCGTCCCGCCGAGCGCGGCGACCACGGGATTGCGCTCGCCCTCGAACAGGAACGGCAGCTGGGTCTTCCAGTTGTCCTCGGAACTGGTGGCCGCCGCCGCGGCGCCCATCATGGCCGGGGTGGTGCGCGCGGGTCTGCCGTCGGGGGTGTAGTCGCCGTCGACGGCGGTGTCGGCCATGTTCACATAGCGCAGCGCGGTGTCCACCCCGCCGCTCGCCATGGGTCGCGCGGACGCGAAAGCCGCACGCGCGCACTGGTATTGGCGTTCGCCGAGCAGCGCGCAGTCGGCGCGGTTGTCGCCGGTCGGGCCGGTCGGATGCCAGGGGGTCACGGCGAGATTCGGGGTGATGTCGCCCGGGTTGGTCTGGGCGAACGCCGCGACGAAGGCGGGCGGCCCGTCGAGGTGCCGCACGCCCATCTCGTCGTGCTCCCAGCGGTAGCTCGCGTAACCCTTGTTGTCGGCGGAGATGAGGGTGTTGTGGTCGGTCAGGGAGGTGCCGTGGGTGGCGAACCAGGTGATCGCGCCGACGTCGCGGCCGCCCTGCCGCAGCCGCAGCACGGTGACCGCGGGGTCGATGCCGTCGGGGAACTCCGCGGTGTCCTCCGGTGGATTCAGATCGAAGGCCGAGCGGGAGCGATTGGCCGACGCGTCGCGCAGTTCGCCGCGCCCGAGCAGCAGGGCGCCCGGGGCGAGCCGCTCGTGCGCGGCGGCGATCGCGGCCACGATGCCGTCCACCTCGGCGTCGTGCGAGTTCCGCTGGAAGCCGTACGCCGCAAGCGAATACGCGTACTCCCGGGCGGTGCCGCCGCAGGAGTTGTGGTTGTGGGTGGCGTTGAGATTCACGTTGCGTTCGGTATACAGCCCGCCGAAGCGCTCGGCCAGCCTCCGCAGCACGGCTTGGTGCACCGACTGGAACAGGCAGGCGATATCGGCGGTCACGAACGCGACGCGGTCGCCGGTGGCCCGGTCGACGATCACGTAGGCCCGCGCCCAGCAGCGCATGAGCAGGCCGGTGGCCACCTGGTCGAGTTCGGAGTAGCCCATCATGCCCTGCCCGGCGACCGCCCCGGTGACATCGGCCATGCCGCAGCCGATCAGATAGTCCTGCCCGTCCGGGCTCGCCCCGGCCGTCACGGGCACGCGCGCGGCCAGCACCGCGCCCGCGCCGGCGGCCAGCATCGTTCGCCGGGAGAACGTCACATGTGCTCCTGAGGGTTCCGGGGACGTCGCCGTCGCTTGCGAATACCTGATTCGGCGAAGCGTACTGGTCACTCGTCCAGTACGCCAGCGCACGAGCCGCGAACGATCATCCCCGAAAGATGTGGCCGCCCGGCCGGATCGGAAGGATCCGGCCGGGCGGCCGCCCTCACGGGCGTCGCCTGGCACGGCCCTGGTGCGCCAGGCGACGCGTCGAAACCTACAGCCGCCCAGCCGGACTCACAATGACCCGACCCACACTCTCACGGGTTTCGCGGGCGATTGTCAGCGCATTCTCAGTGACGGTACGCCAGGGGTGTGCTATCGGGCGATGTCGACGGTGAGCGGCAGATCGGCGACGGAGGTGCCGACGTGCAGGGTGAAGGTTCCCGGTTCGGTCGCCCACCCGTCGGCGGTCCAGTGTTCGAAGGCGCGGTGCGGCAGGGCGATGGCGATCTCGCGCGATTCCCCCGGGCCGAGGGTGAGGGTCGCGAAGGCGGCGAGCCAGCGCACCGGACGGTCGATCGCGCTCTCGGAACGGGACAGGTACGCCTGCACGACCTGTTTGCCGTGTCGGTCGCCGGTATTGGCGACGGTGAGGGTCGCGGTGTCGGCGGTCGCCGAGAGGTCGCTCAAACGCCATGTGGTATAGCCGATTCCGTGCCCGAACGGGTAGGCGGGCTCGACGCCCGCGCGCAGCCAGGCGCGATAACCGATATGGATGCCCTCCGCGTAGCACAGGACGCCGTCCGCGTCCGGGGTGGTGTTCAGCACCGGGACATCGGCCATGGTCGCGGGCCAGGTGGTGGGCAGGCGGCCGCCGGGTTCGCGGGCGCCGGTCAGCACGTCGGCGAGGGCCGCGCCGAACTCCTGGCCCGGGAACCACGTCAGCAGCACCGCGGCCACGTCGTCGCGCCACGGCATCTCCACGGGCGCACCGGAATTCACGACGACGACGGTCCGGGGATTCACGGCCGCCACGGCGGCGACCAGCTCGTCCTGACGGCCGGGCAGGCGCAGTGTGGTGCGGTCGACGCCCTCGCTCTCGATGAGTTCGGTGGTGCCGACGACGACCACCGCGGCCTCGGCGTGCCGGGCGGCCTCGACGGCGGCGTCGAATTCCGCCCGCTCGTCGCGGCGGGGGCGGTCGGCGACGAGCGCGACGCCGAGCAGGACGCCCAGGCCCGGGACGGGATCGGGGACGTCGATGGTGATCCGGACGTCCACGTCCTGTCCGGCGTGCAGGGTGCGGGTGACCGCGCGCTGCGGCGGATCCAGCAGGGCGGCAAGGAAATCCGAGCCCGACGGGGTCAGCGTCTCGTCGACGGCGGTCTCCCCGTCGAGGTCGAGCCGGACGTGGCCGAGCGCGCCGGTACCGATCCGCCACTCGCCGTCGGCGTCGGCGCGCAGGCGGGCGCGCAGTTCGAGGGTGGTGGCGCGGGCGGCGGCCGGGTCGCCGAACAGGACGAGGCCGCCCGCGAGGCGGTGCTGGGTGTCGATGATCGCGTGGCCGTCGAGGTAGCGCAGGCTCAGGCCGGGGGTGCCGGTGTCCGGATCGGTGAGCAGTTCGAGCGGTGCCGGGGCGAGTGTGTCGGTGACCCGGACGCCGGGCGTATGCACCACGGGCACAACGCCTTTGAGCCCGTCGAGCGGGGTGGTGACGTGGCTCGGGATGACCGTGGCGCTGCCGCCGCCCATCAGCCGCGGTTCGGCCGCGCCGGGACCGAGCAGGGCGATCCCGGCGCCCGGGGGCAGCGGCAGGACGCCGTCGTTGCGGACCAGCACCATGGCGTCGGCGGCGACCCGGCGGACGAGGGCCTGGGCCTGTTCGTCGGTGAAAGCCGGTGTCGGAGCGGGCTTGTCGCGCAGTCCGCCGACGCGGGCGGCGAACCGCAGGATGCGGCGGACCTTGTCGTCGATGGCGGATTCCGGCACGGCGCCCGCGCGCACCGCCTGTTCGAGGGGGTCACCCCACAGCATCGGCGGGCCGGGCATGCAGAGGTCGGTGCCGCGGGCCGCGCCCTCGGTGCTGCGCACGGCCGTCCAGTCCGAGACCACCACGCCGTCGAATCCCCAACTGCCCTTGAGTGGTTCGTCCAGCAGCGGGTTCTCGGTCATGGTGACCCCGGCGACGGAGTTGTAGGCCGCCATCACCATCCACGCCCCCGCCGCCACGGCGCGTTCGAACGGATACAGATACAGCTCCCGCAGGGCCCGCTCGTCCACCCGCACGTCCACGGTGAACCGGTCCGTCTCCGAATCATTGGCCACGAAATGCTTGGGACAGGCCCCCACCCCGTGCCGCTGCACCGCCGCCACGTAGGCCACGGCCATCTCCGCGGTCAGCATCGGATCCTCGGAGTAGCACTCGAAATGCCTGCCGCCCAAGGGAGATCGGTGCAGATTCACGGTCGGCCCCAGCACCGCGTACACATCCTTGCGCCGCGCCTCCGCCGCGATCAGCGCCCCCACCTCGGCCAGCAACTCCCGATCCCAGGTCGCCGCCAGCGCGGTCCCCGAGGGCAGACTCACCGACGGATCCCGCTCGTCCCAGTCCTCCCCCCGCACCCCGGTGGGCCCGTCGGAGATCACCATCTCCCGCAACCCCACCCGCGCGTCCCCCGCCATCCGGAACAATCCCGCCCCGGAGATCAACCGCACCTTCTCGGCCAGCCCCATCCCCGCAACCACCCGATCGACCGACTCGTCCACGCATACTCCTGCCGTCGCGTCCATCCCCGACCGACCACTCGGTAGGCCATCCCGAGGCTACCGAGGGATCGGCGCGGAGCCGGGCAGCAACACCCGGGAGTCTCGAAATTCGGATCGTTATCGAGACTCCGCGGCGAGACGCCGGTAGAGCGTGGCGCGGGAGACGCCGAGCCCGGCGGCGATGTCCGCGATGGACTCTCCCGACGCGCGGCGGCGGCGGGCGGCTCGGACCATCTCGTCGGTCACCACACCGGGACGGCCGCGACGCGCGGAATCCGTTGCGGCGGAGAATATTCGGGGCGGCGCGGGAATACCGCCGGACACCGGGGCCGTGGTGCCGAGGAGGCGGCGGGCGCCGTCGAGGACGGCGGCGCGCAGCGCGTCGCGGGGCTGGTCGGCAAAGAAGACGATCGGGTCGCTCAACGCCGCGTAGACCTGCGCGGCCCGGACGCGATCGACCAGCTCCGGGGCGGGCCCGGCGAGGAGCTCCTGGACCGAGACGGCCAGGTCGCGCATGCGCGCGAAGGTCTCCGCGTCCTCGGACAGCGACTGGTCGCGCAGGTGGACGCGCAACAGCCGGGCGTGCGAGAGCCAGACGTCCACGAGCGCCTCGAGGACCGCCCAGCCGCGGGCCGCCGGATCCTCGATCGCCCGCGCGGCCTCGACGACGGCCTCGCTCTCGGTCAGCAGCGGCTCCACGAGCGCGGCGAGGATGTGCGACTTGCTCGGAAAGTGGTACAGCACGGCGGTTTTCGTCAGACCCACCCCCTCGGCGATCTCCCGGACCGACACCGCGTGGGCGCCGCGCTCGGCGAACAGCTCGAGCGCGGTCCGCAGGATACGAGCGCGCGAATCATCCATCACGACGCCGATCCTACCCCTTGACTGACCATCGGTCAGGAGCCTACAGTCGAATCACTGACCAACGGTCAGACTTTTTGAGACAAGGAGTCGTCATGCGGAACGAACGGGTACTGATCTCCGGCGCGGGCATCGCCGGGCAAGCGCTGGGATATCTGTTGGCGCGCAACGGTTTCCGGCCGACCATCGTGGAACGGGCCGGGACGCTGCGCCGCGGCGGTCAGGGGGTCGACATTCGCGACGAGGCCCTCGAGGTCGGCGAGCGCATGGGCATCCTGGCGCGCGTGCGGGCGGCGGGGGCCGATGTGCTCGGGATGCGGTTCGTCGACGCGGCCGGGGCACGCGTCTCGGAGGTGCGGCTGCGCCGGCCCGGGGATGAGCCCGCCGCCGATGTGGAGATCATGCGGGGCGATCTGATCGAGCTCCTGCACGAGATCGGCAGCGGCGCTGTGGAATACCGCTTCGGCGATTCGATCGAGACCCTGGAGCAGGACCGCGACGGGGTCACCGTCACCTTCGAGCACGCCGCGGCGGAACGCTTCGACCTCGTGATCGGCGCGGACGGACTGCATTCCCGGGTCCGCCGCCTGGCCTTCGGCCCCGAGCGCGACCACGCCCGCCACATGGGCCACTATTTCGCCTTCGGCGACGCCGACGCGAGCCTGGGGCCCGATCGCTGGGTCACCATGTACAACGCCCCCGGCGCGATGGCCGGTCTCTACCGGTCGGGCAACCACCCACAGGCCAAGGCGTACTTCATGTTCCGCAGTCCGCGGCTGGACCTCGACCCGCGCGATCCCGCCACCGCCCACCTGCTACTCACCCGGCATTTCGGGCACCGCACCGCCTGGCAGATCCCCCGCCTCCTCGACGGCGTCCTCGCCGACCCCGACCTGTACTTCGACTCCCTCACCCAGATCCGCATGTCCGCCTGGTCCACCGGCCGCGTCGCCCTCGTCGGCGACGCCGCCTACTCGCCCTCCCCCGCCTCCGGCGCCGGTGCCGAACTGGCCCTCGTCGGTGCCGACCGCCTCGCCGCCGCCCTCACCGCCGCCGACGGCGACCACCAGCGAGCCTTCCCGCGCTACACCGCCACCCATCTCCCCCTCACCCGCACCAAGCAGCGGCTCGGTCCCAACCTCCGCCTCATGATCCCGAAAACCCACGGCGGCATCGTGTTTCGCAATGTCCTCACGCGCCTTCCGATGCCCCGACCGCTCGGTGCGTAGCGTCGAGGGAGACCGCGTCGGCGAACGCCCGGAGCAACGGGCCCTCGGCGGCGGTGCGCCACACGAGGGCCCATCGGCAGGGCGGCGCGTCGCGGATCGGGACGAATGCCAGTCCGGGCCACGGGTAGAAGTCGGCCGCCTCGCCGGAGACGGCGGCCACGCATCGGCCCGCCGCCACCGCGTTGAACAACTCGTGCAGGGTGTCGACGCGCGGGCCGCGCCCGATCGGCTTGCCCGACGGGGTGTGGAACGGGTTGAGAACCTCCTCCATGTACGCGGGAATCGAACCGCCCGCGACCACGACACAGTCGCCGAGATCCTCCCGGGTGATCGCGTCGCGGGCGGCGAAGGGATGCGCGGCGTCGACCATCAACAGCACCGGAGAGGTGTGGGTGACGGGACCGACGGTGAGATCCGACTCCCGCACCGGCAGCCACACCAGCGCGATATCCACCTCGCCAGACCGCAGCGCGTCCAGCGGGCCGGACGGCTGGATCTCGCGATGGCGGATCTCCACCCCGGGGTGGCGCGCGCGGAACAGATCGATGCCGTCGGCGAGCGCCGCCCCGTGCGGACCCATCGTGCCCAGCGTCAACACACCCGCCAAGCCGCGCGCGGCGGCGGAGACGCTCTCGACACCCGCCATGATCTGCCGGTATCCCACCGACAGCTCGCGCCGCAACTGTTCCCCCAGCGGTGTGAGCCGCACCGTGCGCGTGGTCCGCTCGAACAGCCGGCCCCCGATCCCGCGTTCCTGCTTCCGGATCGCCTGACTCACCCGCGCCGTGCTGATGTGCAGGCGCTCGGCGGTGCGGCCGAAGTGCAGTTCGGTCGCCAACGTCAGGAAGATCTCGATATCCCGCAGTTCCACCCACACCTCCACACCGTGAAGCCCCACGTTAACAATCCGATGCGCGAACGCTCCTTTTTCGGGGGTCGCGCGGCGACCAGACTGGCTCGCGTGGCACCGAATCCGACGACCCCGCATCCGACCCGGCCGCGACGATCGCGCCGTCGCCGAGGGTGGCCCCGGGCAGGACGGTGGATTGGTGGCCCAGCCAGACGTCGTTGCCGATCACCGTGTCCCCGCGGCTGGGCATGGCGTCCGTGGTCACCGCCGACGTCGCGCCCTACACGATCGTCGGCGGCAATCCCGCGCGCCCGATCCGGCGGCGCTTCGCCGACGACGACATCGCCGCCCTGCGCCGCGCGGCCTGGTGGGACTGGCCGGTGGAACTCGTCACCGAGCACGCCCGGACCATCATGGCCGGAACCCCCGCCGAGATCGCGCGCATCGCCGCCGATCACCGACTCGAACAGGAGCTCGCGCAATGACCGAGACACATGAAGCGCGGACCGCCGAAGCACCGTTCCGCATCGTCGAATTCGACGAGACGATCTACGACCACCCGCAGGCCGGGCCGAAACTGACCCGGGTGCGGATCCGCAAACGCTACGAAGGCGTCCTCGAGGGCACCGGTGTGGTGGAAGTGCTTACCGCCCAAGGTGATTCCGGCGCGGGATTCGTGGCCTCCGAGCGGATCGAGGGCGTTCTCGACGGACGCCGAGGAACCTTCGTCATCCAGCACGGCGGCCTCGCCGAGGGAACCTCCCAGAGCACCTTCGGCGCCATCGTCCCCGGCTCCGGCACGGGCGAGCTGGCCGCGATCTCGGGGCGGGCCGTCGAGGACCGCCGGGAGGTCCTGACCCTCACCTACACGCTCTGAGCACCGGAGCTCAGCGCGGCGGAATATCGATCCGGGTGATCAGCGTGACATCGGATTGCGTTGTGGTGGTGACGATCTGGCGGTACACGCGGCTCGTCTGATCCGGACGCGATTCGGTCACCCGCACATCGAACCGGCCGTCGGGAACGGGGGTGATCTCCACGCAGTGGTGGGTGCCCGCGGGAATCGTGGCGATGCCCAGATCGATGACCTGGGGCGGGGAGACCCAGGCGTCGGGCGTGGTGACGGTGCGGGCGAGCGCGCCGGAGCGGGCGACGTAGTAGGCGTGCTGGAAGGCGAGAATGGCGTCGGGCCCCGAGGCGGTGGAGCCGACGCCGTTGCCGCGCACCAGATCCGGGGTACGGGTGGGGTCGCAGCCGGGGGCGCCGCCCAGGCCGATGTCGCCGGTTCTGACCAGTGCCTCGGGAACGGCCTGCTGCACGTGCATCTCGGCGCGCGCCAGCGCGACCCCGCCCGCGACCGCCGCGGTGCCGATCATGGCGAACGAACCGAACAGCACGCGGCGGCCGCGGCGGGCGGTCGGCAGGGCGTGGCGGCGACGGGGCTGGGGCGGGGGAATCATGCCGGGCCACACCGTTTTCACCGGGGCGGCGGCCCGCATCCTCCCGGCACGACGCGAGCCGCTGAATTCGGTCTCCGACGACATGGCCTCGCCGCACCCCCTTTCGCGATTCCGTCCCGCCGCAGCGCTATCAGGTTGGGCGCTAACAACATTGCATATCGGCGTCCGGTCCGCTGGGTGAATGCCCAAGTCGAAGGCATGATTTCGATGAAAGTTACCCACCCGGGCCGGAATTCACGCCCAGGTCCGGAACTCCCGGTAGGTTTTGCGGCGCGAGAGACGGGAGAGGTTTCGGCGACCGCCCTCACTCCTCGACGGGAAAGAAGGACTCCCCGTCCTCCGGCGTCCCGTCGATCTGTCCGGCGTGCTCGCGCGTCGGCGAGGCGTCGTGCCCCCGCGTATCGGGCCGCACCTCGTCCAACCCCTCGACACCGGTTCCCGAATCCTCGTCCTCGACCGGCCGCCGCCGCTCCCCCACGTCCGGCTCCTCCTGCGCGAGCCGGTCGGCCAGCGGCTCCCCCTCCCGCTGTTCGCGCGACGTCATCCCGTACCGGTCCACGCCGGTCCAGTCGTCGGGCGGATCGACCACGGCGTCGCCGTCGCGGTTGCGCACCTCGTCGGAGTCCAGGCTCTCGGTGGAATCCAACATGTCCTCGTCGGGCTGGCCTCGATCGTTCATGTCTGCGTCGTTCCCGCGCATCGTCCCGGCAAACACCGGGTCGTCTCCGCCTGTTGTGCTCGTCGGCGGTCGCACGAGACGCCGGCCGCGGGCACGCCCGAATCCCCTACCCCTGCGAGGTTTAGGGGGCGACCGGTTCGGGTAGCGGCTGCGGTGCCGTCCGGTTATGCTCGTGCCGAAATTCGAAAGAGCCTGGCAGCGCACGTGTTTCGGCCCGCCCGTCCGCGGTCCACGATTCGGGGGAGCTGCGGGCGTCGGGAATGCGAGAGTGCGGAACGTGTCAGGACCTGTGCACACACCCGAGGGGGGTCGTACCCGCGGCGGAGCCGTGGTGGCCCGGGTCACGCTCACCTTCCTGTTCTGCGCGGTGCTCGCCGCGACCGTCGTGGCGGTGTCCGCCCTGCTCGCCCCCGACTCGGTCCGCCTCCCGCTGGCCATCGGCGGCGGCGTCGCGGCGCTGCTGCTGTGCGTCGCGATCGCCGAGGTCGTGCGGCTGCGCTTCGCCGTGGGCGAGGCCCGCGCCGCGCTCGCCGCGGCCCATCGGCTCGGCGAGGCCCGCGCCGGGGAGGCGGCGGCCGCGCTGGCCGCCGCCCGCGACGCCGCCGCGGCCCAGGTCCGCGAGACCAAGACCAGCGACGCCCGCCGCACCGCGGCCATGGCCGCCTTCGCCAACGCCGCCGGGCGCATGCAGGCGATGATGACGAGCATGCTCGCCGAACTGCGCGAGATGGAACACCGCCACGCCGATCCCACCGTCCTGGCCGATCTGCTGCAACTCGATCACCGCACCGCGCAGGCGGGCCGCCTGGCCGACTCCATCGCCGTGCTCTCCGGCGCGCGTTCGGGCCGCCGGTGGGCGAAACCCATTGCGATGGAATCGATTCTGCGCGGCGCGATGGGCCGCGTCGCGGGCTACCAACGCGTGCGGCTGCGCGCGGTCGCCGAGATCGCCATCGCCGGACACGCGGCCGAGGGCGTCATGCACGCACTCGCCGAACTGCTCGACAACGCCTGCAACTTCTCCCCGCCCACCACCGAGGTGCACGTCTACGCCGCCGAGGTGCCCGCGGGCGTCGTGGTCACCATCGAGGACAGCGGCCTGGTCATGAGCGAATCCGCGCTGGCCCGCGCCGAACGCACGGTCTCGGGCATCGCCTCGAACGGACAACGCGGCGGCAGCGCCCTGGACCTGTCCTCGCTCACCGGCACCCGCCTCGGCCTGGCCGTGGTCGGTCACCTCGCCCACAAACACGGCATGACCGTGTCCTATCGGCCGTCCGCGATCGGCGGCACCGCCGTCGTGGTGGTCGTCCCGCGCGATCTGATCGTGCGCCTGGACCGCGCCCCGGGCTCCACCGCCACCCTCACCCTGCCCGCGGCGCCCGCGCGGCAGCAGCCCGCCCCGCCGCCGATCACGGTCCCCGCCGAGCCGGTCGCCGAGATCGCCCTGCCCAAGCGCCGCCGCGGCAGCACGCTCGCGGCCGTGCATCCCGAGGGGCTGTCGGCGCCGCGACCGAGTACTCCCCCGGCGCCCGCTCCCGTCCGCCCGTCGGCGATGGGCGCCTTCCAGCGCGCGGTGTCCGGGCGCGCGGAGCACGCCGAACCCGTTGTCCTGGAGGAGAATTCATGACACTGCCCGTGACCTCACAGCTGGGCTGGCTACTCGACCAGTTGCTCGCGCGCACCCCGCGCGCCCGGCACGCGCTGCTGCTGTCCAGCGATGGCCTCAAGATCTGCCACACCCCCGAACTCAGCGCCGACAAGGCCGATCAGCTGGCCGCCATCGCCGCGGGCATCCAGAGCCTCTCGCACGGCGCCTCGGTCGAATTCGGCGACGGCCGCTCCGGGGTCCGCCAGTCCATGACCGAGTTCTACGGCGGCATCCTGTTCATCGTGGAGGCCGGGATGGGCGCGCACATCGCGGTGGTCGCGGCCGAGGACGCCGACGCCGGACTGGTCGGCCACAACATGCGCGAACTGGTCGAACAGCTCGCCGACCACCTGGCCGCCGCGCCCCGAACGCCGGGGGCGAGCCGGTCGTGAGCAGGCCCGGCCGCGACGACGACCCCGATCGGCTGTACACGCTGACCGGGGGGCGTTCCCGACCCGACAGCGACGCGTTCGATCTGGTGACCCTCGTGGTCAGCGAGTCCGAGCCGACGCCCGGTATGCAGTCCGAACACCGCGCGATCCTGTCGATGTGCCGCGCGCCCACCGCCGTGGTCGAGATCGCCGCCGAGCTGCGGGTGCCCGTCGGCATCGCCATGGTGCTGCTGTCGGATCTGCTGGCCGCGGGCAAGATCACCGTGCGGCATCCGCACGCGACCGCGAATACCCCTGGGGCGCCGTGGAGTTCGCTGCCCGATACCGAAACGCTCGAGAAGGTGCTCGTTGGTCTCCGCAAGCTATGATTCGCGGCCGGTCCGCTCGGACGCGCCGCTGCCCGGCTCCGCGCACAGCGGTTTCAAGATCGTCATCGTGGGCGGATTCGGCGTCGGCAAGACCACCATGGTCCGCTCGGTGAGCGAGATCCGTCCGCTCGACACCGAGGCCACCATGACCGATCTCGGTGTGGGCGTGGACGATCCGAGCGGCGCACCGGGCAAGACGACCACCACCGTCGCCTTCGACTTCGGCCGCATCACCCTCGACGCCGAGCATGTGCTGTATCTGTTCGGCGCGCCGGGCCAGGAGCGGTTCTGGTTCCTGTGGGACCGGTTGTTCACCGGCGCGCTCGGCGCCATCGTGCTCGTGGATCCGCGCCGCATCGCCGACTGCTGGTACGCGGTCGACCGCCTCGAACATCAGCACACGCCGTTCGTGGTGGCGTGCAACGACTTCGGCGGCACGCCCTATCCGCCCGGGCAGCTGCGCGACGCGCTCGATCTGGATCCGTTCGTGCCGCTGGTGAGCTGCGACGCCCGCTCGCGCACCTCGAGCAAACAAGTGTTGATCACCCTGGTCGAGCACCTCTACCGCAACGCCGCACCGAATCCGGAGATCGCGTCGTGACCCTGCCGCACCCCGCCCCCGGTCCCTCGGCCGAACCGGACGTGGTCCCGCTCAGCGGCCCGCGTTTCCACACCGACCCGCAGCAGCTCTACCGCGAGATGCGCCGCGAGCACGGCCCGGTGGTCGCGGTCGAACTGCCCGGCGGCGTGCCCGCGTGGCTGGTCGTCGGCTATCGCGAACTGCATCAGGTGACCAGCGATCCGGAGTCGTTCCCGCGCGATGTGAGCCTGTGGAACCAGTGGCCCCACATTCCGGCGGACTGGCCGCTGCTGCCCATGGTCGGCCGGCCCATGCCCTCGATCTACTACACCGCCGGGGCCGAGCACCGCCGCCACGTCTCGATGGTGGAACCCGCCCTGGACGCGGTCGATCCGTTCGAATTGCGCGTCGCCTGCGAGGATCTCGCGGACCGGCTGATCGACGGGTTCTGCGGGCGCGGACAGGCCGAGCTGGTGACCGACTTCGCCGAACCGCTGCCGGTGCTGGCGCTGGCGCGCATCCTCGGGTTCCCGGACGAGGACGGGCCGGAACTGGCCTGGATCATGAAGACCTTCACCGACGGCGGACCCGACGCCCAGGCCGCGCATCTGCGCTTCGCCGAGCGGATGGGCCGCCTGGTGGCCACCAAGAAGGAGCGGCCCGGCGACGATCTCGTCTCGCGAATGCTGGCCTGCCCCATGGCCTTCACCGATCAGGAGTACGTGCTCGACCTGATGGCGATCGCGGCCGCCGGGCACCTGCCGACCTCGGACTGGATCGGGAATTCGGTGCGGCTCATGCTGACCGACGACCGGTTCGCCGCCGCGCTGGGCGGCGGGCGGCACAGCATCGGGCAGGCGATGAACGAGGTGCTGTGGGAGGACACCCCCACCCAGATCCTCGCCGGGCGCTGGGCCGCGCGCGACACCCGCCTCGGCGACAAGATCGTGCACGCGGGCGATATGCTGCTGCTCGGCCTCGCCGCCGCCAACGCCGATCCCCATGTGCGCCAGCACGTCTCGGACGGGACGGAACCGGCGCACAACGGCAACAGCGCGCACTTCGCGTTCAGCTACGGCGAGTACCGCTGCCCGTTCCCGGCCCAGCAGATCGCCGAGATCATCGCCCGCACCGGCATCGAGGTGCTGCTGGACCGGCTGCCCGACATCGATCTGGCCGTGCCCGCGCAGAACCTGGTCCGGCGGCCGTCCCCCTTCCTGCGCGGAATGACCTCTCTCCCAGTCTGTTTCACCCCAGTTCGCGCCGTCGGAGGTACCCCATGACCACGCCCTGCCCACATGCCGAGACCCTGGTGATCGATCCGATGATCGGCGATCTGGCGGGCGAGACGGCGACGCTGCGCGCGGCCGGACCGCTGACCCGCATCGAGTTGCTGGGCGTGCCTGCCTGGACCGTCACCACGCACGCGCTGGCCCGGCAGCTGCTGGTGGATCCGCGTCTGGTGAAGGACATCTCGGCGTGGGGGCTGTGGCAGTCCGGTGTGGTGACCCGGCAGTGGCCGCTGATCGGCATGATCGACGCGGGCCGGTCGATGTTCACCGTCGACGGCGCCGAACATCGGCGGCTGCGGATCAAGACCACCCAGGCGCTCTCGCCGCGCCGCCTCGACGCGCTGCGCCCGGTGATCGAGCGGACCACCGCCGAACTGCTCGACGACCTCGCGGCGGCCGGGGCCGACGGGGCCGTGGTGGATCTCAAGCAGGTCTTCGCCTATCCACTGCCGATGCGGGTGATCAGCGAACTCATGGGAGTGCCGCGCGCCGACCATGATTGGCTGCTCCGGTCCTACAAGGCGTTCTTCTCGCTGCTCACCCCGCAGGACGAGCGGCTGCGCGTGATCGCGGAGCTGGACGAGTACTTCACCGATCTGGTGCGCAAGAAGACCGCCCAGCCGCAGGACGATCTCACCTCCGCGTTCATCCTCGCCGACGACGGCGGGGAGCGGCTGACCGAGGAGGAGGTGGTCGGCAATCTCAAGGCGCTCGTCGCCGCGGGCCACGAGACCACCGTCTCGCTCATCCTCACCACCGTGCGCGCGCTGCTGACCCACCCGGATCAGTTCGCGCGGCTGCGGGCCGGGGACTACGACTGGAAGCAGGCCATCGAGGAGACGCTGCGCTGGGACGGCCCGGTCATCCATCTGCTCATGCGCTTCGCCACCGAGGACATCGCCATCGGCGAGACGGTGATCGGGAAGGGCGAGGGCGTGGTCATGTCGTACCGGGCCATCGGCCGCGACACCGCCGTGCACGGCCCCGACGCCGACGCCTACGACCTGACCCGGCCGACCGCGCATCGGCACGTGTCGTTCGGCTTCGGCCCGCACATCTGCCCCGGCGCGGCGCTGGCGAGGCTGGAGGCCGCGATCGCGCTGCCCGCGTTGTTCGAGCGGTTCCCGCAATTGCGGCTCGCGGTTCCGGTCGAGGAGATCGGCAATCTTCCGGTGCTCACGCAGAATGATCTCGCGGCGTTCCCGATTCATCTCGTCCCGGCCTGACACGGTACGAAATCCGGTACGAGCGAACACTTTTCGCATTCGGAAAACCGCGCGGTCGCCATTTTCCGCGGCGTAGACAATACTGCGAGGTATTCTCCGGAATTTGCCGAACATCAGCCATTGAAATTGGGTAGCGTCTCGGAACCGTAACCACTTCCGGGGAACGGTGACGTGATCGGTATCGATGACTGCATGGAACGCCTCATGGCGATTCCGGGTGCGCGCAGCGTGACGCTGGTGGACGGGGCGAGCGGCTTGGCGGTCGCGGCGGCCGGGCGGCACGACCCGGTCGATCGGCACGAGGACGCGGCGACCACGACCGATATCGTGCGCGCGGTCCTGACCTGTCCCGCCCTGTCGACCGGGCGGACCGACGACGACGTCACCGAGATCATCATCGGCGGTCCTGGCGGTTTCCATCTGCTGCGCCTGATCGCGGGGGACTACGACGGGCGGCTGTTCGTGCACGTGCGGTTCGACGGCGACACCGGCACCCTCGCCCTGGCCCGGTTCAAGGTGCAGGCGATCCTGGCCGAACTCGCCGGAGCGGACGCCGGTGCGCGCTGATCTCGCGAACGAGTTGCGGCGCTTGGGGATTCAGCGCGGCACCGGGGTGTTGCGGGCCGCCGACGGGGCCTTCCACCTCACCGAGGGCGCCATCGCGAGCGCGGACTGCCGCCGCACCCCGGGCCTGGATCGGCTGGTGGTCGCGGCGGGCGTGGCCACCGCCGAGGACTGGCGCCGCGCGGGCGCGGGCGAACCCGGCCGCGTCCTGGACCGCCCGCGGCTCGAGACGCTGGCCCTGTTGTCGGTGTTCGACGCCGCCTACTTCCTGCTGGCCTCCCCGTCGGCGTGCGAATTCCGGCCCGCCCCACCGCATTGGCTCGCCCCGGTGTGCCACATCCCACCCGACGCCCTGGTGCACGAATGCGCCCGCCGCGGCGATCCGGAGGCCGGGCCGTGGCCCGCGCGGCTCGTGGACCGGGCCCCGGTCGTACCCGTGCGCCGGGCTCGGCGGCGGCGAATCGCGTTGACGGGCGGGCAGATCGAGGTGCTCGGCACGGCCGACGGCCGACGCAGCGTGGCCGCGATCGCGCGCGAGCTGGGCCGCACCACCTACGGCTGCCTGGTCTCGGTGCGCGAGCTCACCGCGGCGGGCCTGATCGAGCCGCCCGCGACCGACCGGGCCGAGCCGGACGCGCCCGAATCGCCGGTGCCGGTGCCACTGCCGCGCCGGGTGTCCGGCCGTTCCCTGCCGCCGGTGGACGCGGAAACGCCTGCGGCCGTGCGGCATTCGACCCCGGCGGTGACCGTGCCCGAGCGCTGGAGCCCGGTGGACCACGAGACGCTCGTCCGCCTGCGAGCGGCGCTGGAGGAACTCGCGTGACCACGCGCAAGAAGCGATTCGGCGATCTGATGGGAAGGCGGACCAAGGTGAGCGTGACGGGACCGGAACCCGATGCCGCGGTGCTCGCGGAGCTGCGGGCGCTGCGCGAACGCGTCCCGCGGCTGACCGGATCGCTCGTGGCGTCGAGCGACGGCCTGCTCATCGCCCACGACCTGCCCGATCACATCGAACCCGACGGCATGGCCGCGCTCGCGGCCTCCCAGCTCGCGCTGTCGTACCGGCTGGCCACCACGGCCCACGGCGGCGGGTTCGACGAGGTGGTCGTGCAGGGCTCGGCCGGCCACGTGGTGGTCTACGCCGCGGGCTGGTCCGCGCTCACCGTGCTCGCCGAACCGGACGTGAATGTCGGTCGGCTGCACCTGGAATCGCGCCCGGTGGCCCGCGCGATCGCCGATCACCTCACCGCCACCACCGATGGAACCACCCGATGAAACACCGATTGAGAGGAAACACCGCCGTGAACATGGATCTGGCGTTGAAGGACATGATGGTCATCGACGGCGCGGTCGGCGCCGCCGTCGTCGACTACGGCAGCGGTATGGCGCTCGGGATGCTGGGCAGCTCCAAGGCCCTGGACCTCCAGGTCGCCGCCGCGGGCAACACCGAGGTGGTGCGGGCCAAGATGCGCACCATCGATCAGCTCAATCTCAACGAGGACATCGAGGACATCCTCATCACCCTGTCCAGCCAGTACCACATCATCCGCCCGATGACCGGACGCAAGGCCAAGGGGCTGTTCCTGTATCTGGCCCTCGATCGCGGCCGGGCCAATCTCGCCCTCGCGCGGCACCGCCTCAAGGGCATCGAGGAGGAACTCGAGATGTAAGGGGGCGTTTCCCCGCGACGCGCAATACCGTGGAGGTATGCGCACGTTCGTCCATTTGCTGCTGTTCGCCTGTGCCATCGTGATGGGTGTCGGCGCGTTCGGGCCGTTGCTCGGATCGCTGCGGGCCCGGCACGTTCGACTCCTCGATCTGCGCGACGGCCTCCCGACCGATCGCGGCCTCGACCAGTTGGCGGGGGTGTCGGTCGAGTTCTATCTCTCCCTCGCCTTGGTGCTGCTGTGCTGTGCGGCCGTGGTGCTGCTCGCCGCGCTGACCGGCTCGCGCCTGCTGGGCTGGCTCGGCGTGCTCGCCGCGATCGCGGCGCTGGCCGTGCTCACCTGGCGGCTGGACGAGCGCTTCGACGACCGGCTGCGCCACGACTACCGTCATCTGCTCAGCGGGACGTGGGGGCTGTACCTGTTCGGCGGCGCCACCGTCGTCGCGCTGCTCGCGTTGCTCGTACCCCGAGAACGCAAGGCCGCCAAGGCTTCTCCCGCGCGCGTCTAGGGTCCGGCCACCTCGTCGACACCGCGGCGCGGGGTCTCGGGCAGGGGCGCGGCGCCGAGCGGGACGCCGGTGCGGACCAGGGCCTGCGGATAGGCGTCCCCGCAGACCGAGTGGCGCATCCGCTCTCGCAGTTCGACGACGCCGAGCGGTTCGGTCTGCACACACGTGGCCAGGCCCAGTCTCGTGGCCGACAGCAGCAGCGCGCTGAGCGCCTCCCCCGCGCGCAGTTCGTCCACGCGGTCGTCGGCCTCGGTGCAGACGGCGAGCCATTCGGCGCCGTCGGGCCGCGCGGCCGGATCGATCAGGGCGGGGTTGGCGAACGCGCGACCCGGCAGCTGGTCGTCGGTGTGGATGGGCGCGGCGTTGCGGGCCGGGACGCCGTCGCCGGTCTCGCCGTCGTGCCCGCTCCAGGTGGCGAGTTCGACCTGGTACAGGGCGTCCTGCGCGTGCTCTCGGGCGGCGGTGCGGAACATCGGGGCGAGGCGGGCGCGCTCGTCCTCGCCCAGCGTGCACACGTCCGCGCCGAAGCGGCGCGCGTATTCGGCGGCGGCCCAGGTGCGCAGGCTCGGTATCCGGCCGGACCGGAACCGGCGGCGATCGCTGCGGCGGTGCGCGATGGCCGCGGCGAGTTCGATGTCGTCCCGCTCGGGCTGGCGGGGCTCGAGCGTCAGTTCGGCCAGGCGCAGCGGATCGCCCGGCTCGGGCAGATGCCGCACCCGCGACGCCCAGCCCCGCGCGGCCAGCGCGACCCGCAGATGGTGCAGGGCCGTGCCGCAGCTCAGCATCAGGGCCCGGCCCTGCGGATCGGTCGCGACCAGGTGCCGGGACGGGTCGGCGTACAGCCGGACCGTCGCGCCGTCCACCTCCCACCGCCACGGCTGCGAATTGTGCACCGACGGCGCGTGCTGCGCCGATCCGATTGCGCTCCGGAGGGTTTCGGCTTCGGGACGCGCGAGGACCATGATCGGATGATTCCTTTCGGAAGCGAACGGGACACCGTCCAGCCTCGCGAGCCCGCCGCGATCCGGCATCGGCGCGAAGGTCACCGACCCCCGTGACCAAGGTCGGGTCCGAAGGTCACTTCCCGCCGTCGAGGCCGAGTTTGGCCGCCATGACCGCGGCCTGGGCGCGCCGATCCAGCCCGAGTTTGCGCAGCAGCTGGGAGACGTAGTTCTTCACGGTCCGCTCGGACAGGAACATCCGCTCGGCGATATCGCGATTGGTGCGGCCCTCCCCCAACAGCCGCAGCAGCTCCCGCTCGCGGTCGGTGAGATGGGCGATCGGCCCGCGCCGCTCGGCGGCCTCGGCCCGCACCCGCGCCATCAGCACCGCGGTGGCCCGATTGTCCAGCAGCGCTTGGCCTTTCGCGACCGCGCGCACGGTCTCGAGCAGGTGCGGGGCGTCGATGTCCTTGAGGACGTAACCGTCGGCCCCGGCGAGCACCGCCCCCATCACCGAGTGTTCGTCGGTGTAGGAGGTCAGGATCATCGTGCGCAGACCCGGCATCCGCTCCCGCAGCGCGCCGCACAGCTCGATGCCGCTGCCGTCGGGCAGATGCACGTCGAGCACGGCCACATCCGCGCCCGAGCGCGGCAGCGTCGCGAGAGCCTCCGCACAGCTACCGGCCTCGCCGACCGTCTCGAGGTCGGGCTGCGCATCGATCAGACCACGCAGACCCACCCGGACGACCTCGTGATCGTCGACGAGGAAGATCCCGACCATGCCGCCGAGCTACCCCACCCGCCCGTCGGCAAACGTGACCGTCGTGGCCGCCTCGCTGATTGCCGCGCCCGAACCCGGGTAGTGCTGAACCAGATTCCGGGGCGCGGAGGACCCCGGTGACCACTCACAGGGAGGTGCACGATGGCAGCGGATCAGGCGCGAGCGAACTTTCCGGACACCTCGCGGAACACGCGCAATCACGCGGGCGAGGGTATCGAGGACGGCTACAACATTCCCGGAATCGTGCTCTGCGCGCTGGGTCTGGTCGCGCTCGCCTGCGCGCTCACCGCGGCGGGATACGGCTTCACCGGATGGGCGATCGTGGCCGGGGTGCTGTGCGCGGCCGCGCTGCTCGGCGGATTCGGCTGGCTGCTGCTCGAACATCGGCGGGTCAAGGCCCAGGAGGGGCTGGCCCTGCACGAACAGCGCGGACACTGACGAAAGGATCGCATCATGCCACTGAACGCCCTCGCCCTGGTCTGCACGCTGAAGAAGTCCCCCGCGGACTCCTCCAGCGATCTGATCGCCCGGCAGGTGCTCGACGAACTGGCCGTGCACGACGTGACCGGCGATGTGCTGCGCGTGGTCGACTACGACGTGCATCCGGGGGTGAGCGCCGACGAGGGCTCGGGCGACGAGTGGCCGCAGATCCGCGAACGGCTGCGGGCCGCCGACATCCTGCTCATCGCCACCCCCACCTGGGTCGGACATATGTCCTCGGTGGCGCAGCGGGTGCTCGAGCGGCTCGACGCCGAACTGTCCGAGACCGACGATCAGGGCCGCCCGGCCATGACCGGCAAGATCGGTCTGGCCGCCGTGGTCGGCAACGAGGACGGCGCCCACAAGATCGTGGCCGATCTGTTCCAGGGACTCGACGACATCGGGTTCACCATCCCCGCGCAGGGCTGCACGTACTGGAACGACCAGGCCATGGGCAGCACCGACTACCGCGATCTGGACAGCGTGCCCGAGGCGGTGGCGTCGACCACCGCGACCATGGCCCGCAACGCGGCGCATCTGGCCCGCGTGCTGACCGAGCACGAGTACCCCGCCAAATAGCCCGCGGCTCAGCTCAGTTCGACCACGACCATCGGCGTCGTGGTCGGACCGGGCGAACCGCCCGCGGGTTCGACGGTGATGGCCATGCTCTCGGCCGGAACATACCGCGCCACAACGGGTTCGGCGGGGACCCGGCTCAGCACCGCCGCCGAGTGCATGACCCCGTCGCCCGGCCCGACCCACATCTGATAGCTGCGGCCCGCGCCGGGCGCGGGCACATCCTCGAAACTCACCGCCATCAGCGACAAGGCCGCAGACGTGCGCACCACGATCGTGCCGCCGCCCGCCAGCTCGGCGCTGCGCGTGATCGCGTCGCGCTGCCGCTCGATCGTCCGCACCGCGCTGACCCCCGGTGACGGCGAATCACCCTGGCGCACAACGGTTGTCACGAGAATCCCACCGACCGCCACCAGCACCGCCACGACCGCGGCGGCCAGCCACTGGGTGTGCCTCGGCCGGATCGTCCGGCGGGCGGGCGCGGAGCCCACGGCGGCGAGAATCCGCGCCTCGAGCTCGTCGGGCGGGGCGAGCGAGTCGACGACGGTGAGTTCGGCGAGCAGCTCGCGCACCCGGGCGACCTCCGCGTCGAACCGGTCGGCGGCCTCGGGCGCGGCGGCGGCGCGGGCGCGTTCGATGCGGCGGCGCTCGAATTCCGAGGTGGCGTCCAGCGCGTAGGGGTGGATGGCGTCGGACAGCTCGTCCGGCGATTCGGTGGTGCTCACCGCGACTCACTTCCGGTCAGACAGGCCGCGAGTCGTTTCAACCCGTCGCGGACCCGGGATTTGACTGTGGCCAAGGGGATTTCGAGCTGCCGGGCCACCTCGGTGTAGGTGCGGCCGCCGTAGTAGGCCAGCGCGATGGTCTCGCGCTGGCGGGAGGTGAGCGTGTCCAGGCAGCGCACCACCGCTCGTTCCTCCGCGCGCTGGGTCACCGTCTCGGCCACCACGTCGTGGTCGCGGCCGAGCTGGGTGTGCCCGTACACCACGTCCCGATCGGACGCGGCCCGCTCGCTGCGGATGCGGTCCACCGCGCGGCGATGGGTGAGCATGATCAGCCAGCCCATCGGGCTCGACCGCCGCTGGTCGTACTGGTCGGCCAGCGACCACGCCTGCACATACACCTCCTGCGTGATCTCCTCGGCCGCGGACCGGTTGCGCAGCATCCGCACCGCGAGCCCGAACACGCGATGGTTGGTCAGCCGGTAGAACTCGGTGAACGCCGCCCGATCGCCGCGCCCGACGCGGCCGAGCAGCCCGGCCAACAGCCGGGCCAGCTCCGGCTCGCCGCGCCGCTCGACCGGGCACGACGGCCCGGCCTCCGGGAACACGCCGACGCCCCGCGCCTCGTCGGGGGCCGTCACGAGGGTGTATCCATATCTGCTCCTGCCGAGAAGGACCCAGGACTCGAAGGACTTCGCGCTGCCTCACCGGGCGGATCGGACCGACAATAGGTGATCCACATCACTTTCGCGCCCCTTCGAGACGTGAACGACGGGCGGTATCCGTTTACCGCCCCCCGCACGGGTTATCGCCTCCATGTCGGCCCCGACCGACGCGGGTCGAGAGTTTCACTCCGGAAAGGGGACGCACCATGAGCGGCACCGACAAGGCGAAGAACAAGCTCGACGATCTGGGCGGGCAGGCCAAGGAGAAGTTCGGCGAGGCCACCGGCGATCGGGACACGCAGAACGAGGGCAAGGCCGACCAGATCAAGTCCAACCTCAAGGACGCGGGCGAGAAGATCAAGGACGCGTTCAAGAAGTAGGCGACCGACGAGCGCACCGGGCGGCGGGATTCGTTCCCGCCGCCCGGTCGCGTTCACGCCTTCTCGCGGCTGCCGTGCCGCTCGGCCGCGGTGGCCAGATACGCGCTCAACTCCCGTCGCAGGGTGTGGTCGAGCGCCTGATTGAGCGTGTTGTGCACCGCCGCCACCCCGAGTTCGCGCAGCTGGTTGAGCATGCGGGTGGTCTCGGCGATCTCGGCGTCGCTGTCGGGCAGCCAGCCCGGACCGTGCTCGGCCTCGATGTGGTCCTTCGCCGCCGCGACCATGGTGTCGGCGATGTCGTTGACCCGCCCGGTCACCGCCGCGTACACCTCGATGAGCCCGCTCAGCCCGAAGCCGTAGTTGTGCAGCGCGCCAAACGTCTCGAGCAGTTCGGGCTGAGTGAATTCGATTGTGTCCCCGTGCAATCGGACCAAGCCGAGGTCGGCCAGCCGATCCAGTTCCGCCTGTCCGACCGGTTCGCCGTCGCCGAGGAAGCTATCGACCAGTTCGCGCGGCACCGACATCGGCTCCTCGCCCGAACCCCAGGTGGCGGTGACGGCCTGTTGCAGGCCCAGGATCTCGGTGAGGTCCTTGCCCGTCTCCCAGCTGGTGATGAAGTCCGCGATGTGCGCGGTGGTGAAGCCGCGGGCCAGCAGCGCGTCGATGATCCGCAGCCGGGCCAGATGCGAATCGTCGTAGATCAGGGCGCGGCCGCTGCGCCGCGTGGGCACGGGCAGCAGGCCGCGTTCCTGATAGTTGCGCACGTTGCGGGTCGTCGTTCCGGCCGCGCGGGCGAGATCGTCGATGCGGTACTCCGCCATTCGCGTCTCGCCCCTCCTGCTCGCCCGGTCGTTCACTCGACAGGTGTCGACATTAGCCCAGTCCGGCCCCGATCCGCGGGCCGATCCGCGCCGCGTCGCGCGGCACGGCCACGTAGTCGTCCGGATCCACGGCCGCGAGCTGGCGGGTGTACTGGGTGCCGAAGCCCGGATACATGGTGGCGTTGAAGCCGTCCTCGGTGAGATACCAACTGCGGCAACCGGAATTCCACGTGGTCGCAGCCAGCCGCCGTTGCAGCCCCGCGTTGTAGCGGTCCTGACGGTCGCGCCGCACCTCGAACATCCGCAGATCGCGATCCAGGATCAGGCCCACCGCGTCGGTGAGATAGTCGATCTGCGCCTCCATGTACACCAGCGCCGAATTGTGGCCCGGACCGGAATTGGGCCCGAAGGTGAAGAACAGATTCGGGTACCCCGCGACGGTCACGCTCTTGTACGCGTACGCCCCGCGACTCCACTCCTCGGCCAGCACCCGGCCCGCGCGCCCGACGATCGGGAACGGGGTGCCCTGCTTGGACACCTCGAAGCCGGTGGCGAACACGATGCAGTCGGCGCGATGCTCGATGCCCTCCGCGGTCCGGATGCCGTGCGGCACGATCCGCGCGATCGGCCAGGTGACCAGGCGGCAGTTGGGCGCCTGCAACGCCGGGTAGTAGTCGTTGCTCAGCAGCAGCCGTTTGCAGCCCGCCCGGAAGTCGGGGGTCAGCTGGCGGCGCAGCCACGGATCGCGCACCTGCCGCCGCAGATGCGCGAGCGCCACCGCCTCCACCACCCGGGTCAGCGGCGAATTCCACACCACGCCCAGCGCCACCGACTCGTGTCCCCAGAACCACGCCTCGCGCGCCAGCGACTGGGTCAGCGGCACGCTGCGGTACAGCTGCCGGGTGAGCGGATGGGTGGACCGGTTCACCCGCGGCAGCACCCAGCCCGGGGTGCGCTGGAAGACCTTGACGCTGCCCGCCTTTCGCACCAGCTCCGGAATGATCTGCACCGCGCTCGCGCCGGTCCCGACGACCGCGACCGACTTGCCGGTGAAGTCGTAGTCGTGATCCCACCGGGCGCTGTGGATCCGGTGGCCCTCGAAGTCGTCCAGGCCCGGCAGCGCCGGGAACCCCGGATTGGCCAGCGGCCCCGAGGCCACGACCACGCTGCGCGCCTTGACATTCGGCCGCCCGTCGAGCGCGACGTCCCACAGCCCGCTGGTCTCGTCGAACTCGAGCCCGGTCACGGTGTGGCCGAACCGGATCGCGGGCGCGAGCCCGAACTGCTCGACCATCCGATCGATGTAGCCCAGGATCTCCGCGCTCCCCGAATAGGTCTGCGACCAGTCCGGATTCGGCGCGAACCGGTAGGAGTACAGCCGCGACGGAATATCGCACGCCGCACCCGGATAGGTGTTGTCGCGCCAGGTCCCGCCGACCCGGGTGCCGCGCTCGAACAGCGCGAAGTTCCCGATTCCCTTCTGCCGCAGGCGGATCGCGGTGCCGATCCCGGCGAATCCCGCGCCGATGATCGCCACGTCCAGCGGCGCGCTGACCCCGCTCACGCGACCGGCTCGTAGGTCAGTTCCTTCGACCACGTGGGCTGTGGCGGCAGGAGCCGGTCGGGCACGCGGGCGGTGAGTTTCACCAGGGCGTCGGCGAACAGGTGATAGGGGTGGCGGCGGTCGACGACCCACATGCCGTGCATGCTGACGATCCGGTACATGGGCACCCGCTTGGCCAGCGGCATCCGCTCCCCCACCGCCTTGTACTTGCGCAGCGCGGCGTAGAGCTTCTCCTCGTCCACGCCCATGGCGACGATGTTGTCGCGCATCTTGTTCAGCAGCGGGATGTAGCTGAGCACGCCGATCAGCAGGCTCGGTTTCGCCCAGCCGCCGACCAGATCGATGAGCAGCTTGCGCGCCTCGGCGTGCCCGAGCAGTTCCATCACCGCGTAATCGGTTGCCAGATGGCGGGATTCGTCGGAATTGATCTTCTTGAACACCTCCTGCGCGACCGGATCGGCGATCTCGTCGGTGATGAACTTGATCAGCGCGCCGTCCAGGGCAACCTCGAGCATCGGGATGACCGTGCCCAGGAACGACAGCGACATGCCGTCGGAGTACTTGTCCAGGAAGTCGATGACGAGTTTGACGTTGATGTTCGGCTCGGGGATCTCGTCGCCGTCGAGCATGTTCCACCGGCGCATGAGCGCGAGTTCGGCGTTGGCGTGCCGCTGCTCCTCGGCGTGGAAGTAGCGGTAGATCTCGCGCAGCGTCGCGGTCGGCGCCTTCTTGGCCATGGCCGCGAAGCCGCGCGCGCCGACGTTCTCGATCCACATCAGATCGGCCATGAACGGTTTGAGTTTGGCGTGCTGTTCGGGGGTGATCAGGTCCGCACCCGGGGCGTCCCAGTCGATCTCGGCCAGGGCCCACTGCCGGGCCTTGATCTTGGCCAGCATGGCGTCGAAGTCGAAGGCCATGTCACACTCCTGTCTTGCTCGCGTGCGCCGCGGACGGCGAATCCGCTTGCGGCAGCACGTGGTTGAGCACGCCGAGGGCGTGCGTGTACAGACTCGGGAACTGCCGCTTGAGCAGCCAGATCGCCCGGGCGTCGAGTTGCGGCAGCACGTACAGCCGGCCGCGGTCGTTGGCGTCGAGCGCGTCGCGCGCGACCCGTTCGGGCGCGAAACCGGTGCGGCGCATGAGGCTTTCGGCCAGGTTCGACGAGCCGGAGGTGATCCGGCCGTCGCGCACCACATTGGTCTTGACGAAGGTCGGGCACAGCACGGTCACGGCCACGTCGGTGCCCGCGAGTTCGGCGGCCAGGGTCTCCGACAGCGACAGCACCCCGGCCTTGGACACGTTGTAGGCGGCCATGCCGGGCGCGGCCGCGAATCCGGCGGCGGAGGCGACGTTGACGATGCCGCCCCGCCCGGCCGCCCGCAGGCGCGGGGCGAAGATCTCGCAGCCGTGCACCACGCCCCACAGATTGATGCCCAGCGCCCAGCGCCAGTCGTCGAAACCGATTTCGCCCACCGGTTTTCCGCCGATGCCCACGCCCGCGTTGTTCACCACCAGGGTCGGGGGACCGCCGAAGATCAGTTCGGCGTGCAGGGCCAGGCTCTCCATGTCGTCACGGTCGGCGACGTCGCAGCGGTAGGCGTGGGCGGGGCGGCCGTGGCGGTCGGCGATGAGCCGCACGGTCTCCGCGGCGCGCTCGGCATCGATGTCGGCGCACACGACTTCTCCACCGCGCGCGGCGATCTCGAGGGCGAAGGCCCGGCCGATGCCGCTGCCCGCGCCGGTGACGACGGCCTTGGCGTCGTGGGTGCGGCGGGTACCGGGCAGCAGGGCCGCCGGGACGAGGGAGGAGAACAGGGTCGAGAACGCGGTCATCTCAGCCGGCCTTCGTGTCGATGGGTGAATCCGCCTGCGCGAGCGCGCCTTTCACGAAGGCGGCGGCGCGGCGGAGGGCCGGGGCGGCCTCGGGAACCAGCAGGGGCAGGGCCTGGAAGACGTGGATCCGGCCCGGCCACAGCTCGAGTTCGCAGCGGCCCCCGGCGGCGACGATCATGTCGTGCCACGCGCGGGCGTCCGCCGACAGCATCTCCTCGGCGGCGGCCTGCACCAGCATGGGCGGCAGCGCGGCCCCGGCCGGGACGACCAGGCGCAGCCGCGGCGAATCCGGCGGATGGCCGACCGTGTACAGCTCGAGCAGGCGGCGGCCGACGCGCGCGGGGGCCATCGGGTCGGGCCGCAGCCGGTCCTGGGTCTCGGCCAGGCCGAGGGTGAGATCCAGCAGCGGCGAGAAGGTGAACACGCCCGCGGGCTGCTCGGTTCCGGTGCGCAGATTCTCGAGCACCAGATCCAGGGCCAGATGCCCGCCCGCGGAGTCGCCGCCGACCACCAGATCGTGGGGGCGGAAACCCTGCTCCCGCAGCCACCGGTAGCCCGCCTCCACATCGCGGGCCGCCGCGGGGAACCGGTGTTCGGGCGCGAGCCGGTAGTCGATCACGAACACCGGCAGCCCGGTCGCCTTCGACAGCCGCGAGGCCAGCCCCCGATGCGTGCGCGCCGAGCACACCACGTACCCGCTGCCGTGGATGAAGTAGATCGCCCGCGTCCCGTGCGCGACCCCGGCCGCCCGCACCCACTCCCCACGCACCTCACCCGCGCGGACGGGGGTGACGCGGGTGCCGGGCAGGGGTGGGCCGAAGGCGGCCATGACGCTGGCGATGATCGCCCGGCCGATGCCGATGCCGATTCGATTGGGCGGCAACACCGCGTGCACCTGTCGCAAACCCAGCACGGAGGCCGAGGCCGCGAGCCGGGTGCGCAGGGCGGCCGCGGCGGGAACCGGGGCCGGGGCGCTGGTCGCCGTTGACCATGTACTAGCCATGCCCACAGCATCACCGGCTTATGTGCCATTTGTCAATGGCACTCTTTGGATACGAAAAAGACCGGTGGTCGTGACCACCGGCCCGTTCCGTTGATCCGGTCAGCGCACCGCGCGCCGACCGGTCGCCAGTCCGACCAGGAACAGCAGTACCACCGCCCCCGCCAAGCAGGTCAGGAAGCTGAAGATCAGCCCGCCACCGGCCACGTCCACACCGAACAGCTTCAACAGGAAGCCGCCGATCAGGCCGCCGATCACGCCGACGACGACGTTCAGCAGAATCCCCTGCTGCGCGTCGGTCCCCATGATCTTGCTGGCGATCCAGCCCGCCAGGCCGCCGACCACGATCCACCCGATGATGCCCAGTCCGAGCATGTCGTCCTCCATTCCGCGGGCGCCGGATCTTCCGGCGCGATCATCACCCTCGCCATACCCGCCCGCGCCGCCCTAAACCCACCCGAACCCATCCCGGCCGAGAACGACGGCCCGCACGGAACCCGAACCCGGGCAGCCGAACCGGTGTCCGCAGTGAGATTAGGGACGCGACTGCCGAACCCCGTATCCGCGGCCGGGTTCGGGACGCGACCGCCGAACCCGCTGCCCACGGCCAGATTCCGGACGCGCCAACCGAACCCGGTGTCCACGGCGAGGTTCCGGGACGCGACCGTCAGGTCGCCGATCCCGGAAGACACCGAAACTCACACGCGCGGAGACGAACTCGTGGCGGGCGTGAGCGCGGACTCGTCGAGCAGCCGGACCGTGTGGGCGAAGCGGCCGTCGCTCTGCGCGGCCACGGTGAGCGCGTCGCGATAGTGGTCGACATCGGTGAGGACCGGCAGCGCGTGCACGGGGAAACCGCAGCGGCGCAGCATGTTCCGGGTCAGCTCGCCGGTGCGGTCGGTGGACATCGGGACCTCGGTGAGCAGCCGGGCGGGGCGGGGGTCGGACAGGCCGAGGGCCCACCAGCCGCCGTCGGCGGCGAGCCCGAGGACGGTATCGCCGGTGACCAGCAGCAATCGTGCCGCCGCGCCGAGCGTTTCGGCATCGGCCTGCGGCGTGTCCATGCCGATCTGCACCACCGGCAGGCCGAATCGGGCCGCGTCGGCGTGCGCGTTGGCGAGCCGTTCGCCGAAGCCGTCGCCGCGCTGGGGCACCACGGTGAATTCCCTTAGGGCCGTGGCGATCTCGTCGGCGTGCTCGGCGCGCGACAGGTCCCCCGTCCAGGCCACCACCGCGTGCCGGGCGCCGCTGGCGCGCACGGCGGCGAGGGTGTCGAGCAGCGCGTCCGCGGCCAGCCGCGCCGCCTCGCGGGGGGCCAGCGGCGGGGTGAGCCGCGTCTTGGCGAATCCGGCGATCGGCGCCTTGGCGACCACGAGCAGCGTCGCGGCGATATCGGTCCCGGTCATCGCACGCTCCAGAAGTCGCGCGCCGCGCGGATCGTGCCGCGCACCGAACCCGAAACCTTCGACACCCCAGCGCTTCTGGGCCGATAACTCACATCGCGTTCGACGATCCGCCACCCGGCCCGCGCCGCGCGCACGAGCAGCTCGAGGGGATAGCCCGACCGCGGATGCAGCGGCCCGAGCGCCCGCAGCCGCGCCCTCCGGGTGACCCGCATCGCGGCCACATCATGGACCGGCAACCCGTAGCGACGCCGGAGCCGCTGGGCCACCAGCACATTGCCGAGCCGCGCGTGCCAGGGCCAGGCCCCGCGCGTCACGGGCCGCCGCCGCCCCACGACCATGTCCACCCGCGGCCCGAGTTCGGCCACCAGAGCGGGCAATTCGCCCGGATCCATGGATCCGTCCCCGTCCAGGACGGCCACCACATCGGTGCGGGCGGCGTCTATTCCGGCCCGCACCGCGCTGCCGTATCCGGGCCGGGGTTCCACGACCACCGTCGCCCCCGCCGAGCGGGCGACGGCCGCGGTCGCGTCGGTGGAACCGTTGTCCACCACGATCACTCGATAACCCGGCGGAACGGCCGAGAGTACAGTCGGCAACGCACCCGCCTCGTCACGGCACGGGATCACCACGGTGACTCCCGGCTCCTCCTCTGGTTCGGTCACACCGAAGACCGTAGGGCCGCGACACCCCGGAACGGGTCAGCGAATCGGTGACAAAAGTATGACGGCACCTGGACCGACGCCCGTCCTCCCCGCCTCCGGCCGCGCGCGGCCCTAGGGTGTACCCGTGCCGAAGACCGCCGAGACCGCCACCCGGGCCGACATCGCCTGTGCCGCCGCCGGGCTCGCCCTCGTGGCCGCCGCCGTGGAAGTCCCGCGAATTCTCGGCGAACAGTGGAGTCGTCGGCTGTACGCGGGAGCGGCCCCGCTGTTCGGGCAGTGGCTCGGCCATATCGGCTGGGGCACCGTACCCGCCGTGGCGATCGCGGTGGTCGTGGTCGCGCGCGGGCCGGCGCTGACGCGCCGCGCGCCGTGGCGACGGCTGCTCGTGTCCGGCTGGCTCACCGCGGCGGCGTGGGCGTTCGCGCTGGCCATGATCGATGGCTGGCAGCGCGGTTTCGCCGGGCGGCTGACCACCCGCGACGAGTATCTGCACGAGGTCGGCGGCGTCACCGATATCGCCGCCACGCTGCGCGGATTCGCCGGGCGCATCCTGGATTTCCAGCCCGATTCCTGGACCACCCACGTCTCCGGTCATCCGCCGGGGGCGTTGCTGACGTTCGTCCTGCTGGATCGGGTCGGGTTGGGCGGCGGGGCGTGGGCGGCGGCGCTGTGCACGCTGGTCGGGGCGAGCGCGTCGGCGGCGGTGGCGGTGGCGGTGCGGGCGCTCGGCTCCGAGGACAGCGCCCGGGCGGCAATGCCCTTCCTGGTGCTGGCCCCGGCCGCGATCTGGGTGGCGGTGTCGGCGGACGCCTTGTTCGCGGGGGTGACGGCCTGGGCGGTGGCATTGCTCGCGCTCGCGGTGCGGCTCGGGAACCGTTGGCTCGCTGAGGCTTTCGTCTCGGGGGTGTTGTTCGGATTCGGGATCTACCTCAGCTACGGTCTGGCTCTGATGGCGGTTCCGGCGGCCGGGGTGCTGATCCTCGGGATGCTGCGCGCGCGGCGGGCGGCGTCGATCGCGCGGCCGCTGTTCGCCGTGGCGGTGGGCGCGCTCCTGGTGGCCGGGGTGTTCACCGCGGCCGGGTTCCGGTGGTTCGACGGGTATCACCTTGTGGTGCAACGCTATTACCAGGGCATCGCCGCGGAGCGGCCGTTCTCGTACTGGGTGTGGGGCAATCTCGCGGCCACCGCCTGCGCTCTCGGGCCCGCCGCCGTGGCGGCGATCCATCGCGTCCCGCGCGCGTTCCTGCTGCCGTTGCGTCGAGACTCTTCGAAAGCCGAACGCCCCGCACCACAGGGAGATTCGTCGATCCCCGTCGTCCCCGAGGCACGACCGGTCCCGATACGGGAAACCCCGAGCGGCGGCGCCGCGACCGTCACCCGCGCACCGAACGTTCCCGCGCGGCCATTCCGGCGACGCCTGGCGGCCATCGATCCCGCGGCGGTGCTCGCGGCCGCGGGCCTCGCCGCCATTCTCGCCGCGGACCTCAGCGGGCTGAGCAAGGCCGAGACCGAACGGATCTGGTTGCCGTTCGACATGTGGGTGCTCGCCGCCACCGCCCTGCTGCCCGCGCGTGGGGCGCGCTGGTGGCTGGCCGCCCAAGCCGTGGCGGCCCTGCTGATCAACCATCTGATCCTGACGAATTGGTGAGCCGATGCGCATTCTGGTGGCCGACGACGATCCGGTGGTCCGGGAGGTGGTGCGCCGCTACCTCGAACGCGACGGGCTGACCGTCGTCGAGACCGCCGACGGCCCGGCGACGGCGAAAGTCCTGGCCGACAACGACATCGACCTGGCGATCCTCGATGTCATGATGCCCCCGCCCGACGGCGTCGAACTGTGCCGGACCGTCCGCGCCGGACCGCATCCCGACACGCCGATCATCCTGCTCACCGCGCTCGGCGAGGAGGACGACCGGATCATCGGATTGCGCGCGGGCGCCGACGATTACGTCACCAAACCGTTCAGCCCGCGCGAGCTGGCCCTGCGGGTGGCCTCGGTGCTGCGCCGCGCCCACCCCGCGCCCGGCGGCGAGGACGAGGTGCTGCGCGGCGGCGCGGTCGAGCTGCGCCGCGCCTCCCGCACGGTCCAGATCGACGGCGCGCCGGTCGATCTCACCGCCCGCGAATTCGATCTGCTGGCCTTCCTGCTCGCGCATCAGCAGCGGGTGTTCAGCCGCCAGGAACTGCTCGCCCAGGTGTGGGGCTGGACGTTCGGCGACCTGTCCACGGTGACCGTGCACATCAAACGGCTGCGCGCCAAACTCGGCGACGCGCATCGCATCGACACCGTCTGGGGTCGTGGATACGCCTGGGGCAGAACAGATTCCGACGATGCCGAATGACACCTGGGGGCTGATCGCCTACGCGCTGGCGGGCTCGCTGCCGGTGGTCGGTCTCGGCGCGCTGCTGCTGCGCTGGACCCGCGACCGCTCGCTCGGCACGAGCACGGCCGTGCTGGTGCTCATCCCCACCCTCGCCGCCCTCACCGGCGTCATCGCGGTCAGCGGGCTGATGTTCACCGACGAACTCGAGCGCACCGCCGTGGTCCTGGGCGTGGTGTCCGCGGTGACCGTCCCCGCGGCGGTGCTGCTCGGCCGCGCCCAGGCCCGAACCATGGTGTGGGAGAAGCAGATGCGCGAACAGGAACGCGCCGCCGAACGCTCCCGCCGCGAACTCGTCGCCTGGGTCAGCCACGACCTGCGCACGCCCCTGGCCGGGATCCGCGCCATGGGCGAGGCGCTCGCCGACGGCGTGGTGGACCAGCCCGGCGACGTGGCCCGCTACGGCCGCACCGTCGTCCGCGAGACCCATCGCCTCGCCGCCCTGGTGGACGACCTGTTCGAGATGTCGAAGATCAACGCGGGCGCCCTGCGCCTGGCCCTGGAACCCCTCGACCTGCGCGAGGTCGTCGACGAGGTCGCCGCCGCCGCCGAACCCACCGCCGCCCGCGCCGAAATCGCCCTCGGCACAACCCAACCCGCCGACCGGGTCCCCGTCGCGGGCAGCAACCGCGCCCTCACCCGCGTCTTCACCAACCTCATCGCCAACGCCGTCGCCCACACCCCCGCGGGTGGCCGCATCGACATCACCGTCACCACCGCCGACCACCACGCCCTCGTCCGCGTCACCGACACCGGCCCCGGCATCTCCCCCGCCGACCTCCCCCGCATCTTCGAGGCGGGCTACCGCGGCAGCACCGCCCGCACCCCCACCGCCGACGACCTCGGCAGCAGCAGCGGCATGGGTCTGGCCATCGCCGCCGGGCTGGTGGCGGCGCACGGGGGGACTATTCGGGCCGTCCCGGCGGGCGAATCACGCAGTGCCGGAGCGTGCTTCGAGGTGAGCCTGCCGCTCGCCGGATGACCCACCCGGCGAGGGTGGACCGCCCGTTCGAGTTCGAGTACTCGAAGTTCCCAGAGTGGAGATCTGGCGATTCGGACGGCCCCGCTCAGCGCCACTCCGGCGCACCGGTGCCGGATGCGGGACGCAAAGGGGCACAGGCGAATTCGGTGAGGCCGCGCCGCGGTGAGATCGCGGCGGTGAAGCCAAGGTCGCGGCGGGCGCGGTCGGGCGAGGCGACGATGTGGCGGACGTCGCCGGGGCGGAATTCACCGGTGGTGACGGGCTGTTTGCCGTCGGCGGCGGTGGCGAGCAGGGCGGCGACCTCGGCGATGGTGACGGGGTGGCCGGAGGCGATGTTGACCGGGCGGAAGGTGGAGAGTGGGTGTTCGAGGGCGGCCACGTTCGCGGCGGCGATATCGCGGACGTGGACGAAATCGCGTGCCTGGCAACCGTCTTCGAAGACGCGGGGCGCCTCGCCGCGTTCGAGGGCCGAACGGAAGATGGCGGCGACCCCGGAATACGGTGTGTCCCTGGGCATTCCGTCTCCGTAGACATTGTGGTAGCGCAGCGCGGTCACCGTGCCCCCGGTGGCGGCGGCCCACGCGGCGGCGTAGTGCTCCTGGGCTAGTTTGCTCGCCGCGTACAGGCTACGGGGCCGCAACGGGGCGTCCTCGTCCACCGGCGCCCAGGTCAGTACCTCTCCCGTAGCCGAACGATGGTCGAACACACCGCGAGCCAGATCCGCGGGTTCGCGCGGCGCCGGTTCCACGGGTTCGCCGCGACCGTCCACATAGCGCCCCTCCCCGTACACAACCATCGACGAGGCGAGCACCAGATGGCGACAGCCCGCCCGAGCCATGGCCGCCAGCAGCACCGCGGTCCCCAGATCGTTGTGGCTGGCGTAGGCGGGCGCGTCCTGCGGACTCACCCCCGCCCCCACCACCGCCGCCTGGTGGCACACCGCCTCGACCCCGCGCAACCGCGCGTCGAGCGCCTCGGGATCGCGCACGTCCACCCGCGCCACCCCGTCGGGGGGCGCGGCCCCGGGACCGTGCGCGGCGGCCAGCATCGTATCGATCGCCACCACCTCGTGCCCCGCGTCGTGCAGCGCGCGCAGCACGTGGGTTCCGATGAAGCCCGCCGCACCGGTGAGCAGAATCCGCATCATTCGGCCTTTCTGAAGGAGACGACGCCCGGACGCGAAGCATTCTCGCCGTCCCGGGCGGCGAATCGCGCCTGGACACGGCCGATTTCGTGAAACGTCAGCGTTCCGTCACGACTCGACCCGTCGTTTGGTGCGGCAACCGCCGGGTAGCCGAGCGATGGGCCCACTGCACAGCAAGTTCGACGATGTCCGGCGGCCGCCGGAGGAAGCGAGGTCTGTACATGAGCACCGTGACCGCTTCGACCGAAGTGAATGTCCCGATCCACACCGCCTACAACCAGTGGACGCAGTTCGAATCGTTCCCGCGGTTCATGGAGGGCGTCGAGCGCATCGATCAGATCGACGACACCCACACCCACTGGAAGGTCAAGATCGGCCCGGTCGAACGCGAATTCGACGCCACCATCACCGAGCAGCACCCCGACGAGCGCATCGCCTGGCGCTCGGACGCGGGCCCCGAGCACGCGGGCGTGGTCACCTTCCACCGCATCGACGACTCCACCACCCGGGTCATCACCCAAATGGACGTCGACCCCGAGGGTTTCGTGGAGAACGTCGGCGACAAGCTCGGCGTCCTGGACCGCCGCGTCAAGGGCGATCTGGACCGCTTCAAGAAGTACATCGAGGAGCGCGGCGGCGAGACCGGCGCCTGGCGCGGCGACGTACCCCGCCCCGGCGTCTGACCCCGGTTCCCGGCAGACTTCCGCCCCGGACGCTTCGGCGTCCGGGGCGGTTCTGTGTGGTCGATCCGTATCCTCAGGCCGTGACGGCGTGCACGGCCTTCTCGATCGCCGAGGGCTGCTTGGGCGAGGTCGGGGCCTGCTTGCGCAATTCGAGCATGCGGGCACCGATCTCCTGAAGTTGCTTGCGGCTCAAGGCTTCCCGGACCTGGGGGAACCACTCCTTCTCTTCCTCGTCGATGTGGTGGTCGACGTTCTCGATGAGCACGGTGGTCTTGGCGGTGAAGTGCTCGTCGGCGGGCTTCATCGCGGCCAGTTCCATCGTCAGCACATCGGCGACGTGGTGCTCCTCGTAGGACTCGAGGATGTCGTCCTCGAGGTCGGGCACGAGCTTGCGGACCTCGGGGTACATGCACTCGTTCTCGATGTAGGTGTGCACGGTGAGCGCCTCGATGATCTTCTTCACCAGCCGCCCCTTGGTGGCGTGCGCCCGGTCGCCCGCCTTCTCGAACTTGCGGAACAGCTTGCGGATCGCCTTGTGGTCCTCGCGCAGCAGCACGATCGCGTCGGTACTCATCGAATCTCCTACTTCGGAACCAGGATGCCGGTCAGGTCCGCGTTGCGGATCTGGGTGTCGGGGTTGGCCTGCGCCTTGCACATGAGCTGGATGGCCGTGACCGAGCGGTCGACCAGCTGGTCGTCGGGTTTGCCGTTGGTCTTGTTGTCCTGCTCGAGGTATTTGCGGACGGTCACGTGCTGCTTGTCGTTGTCCTGCTGGACGAATTCGCTGCACGGGGTGTCCCCGCCCTTGTTCACCGCCTCCTTGGTCTGCTCGCAACCGCTCACGAACAGGGAGACCGACAGGGCCGAGGCCGTGATGGCCGCCGCCGCGCAATACCGCAGGGGTCCTCGCGTGATCATGTTGCGGACGTACCCGCGAACGGCAGGTCCAACCGTGACGATTACGCCCCTTGCCTCGGGGTAGAGCCGGGGTACCGGCGTAATACGGCCGAAGTGTCGACCATCGACGAAGGAGCGAGCCGAAGATGGCTGATCCGAAGAATCCTGGGCAGTTCGGCAACCGCGCGGACACCAAGGAACAAGCCCGCAAGGGCGGCCTGGCCAGCACCGGAAGTTTCGGTGCCGCGAAGTCCGCCGACCCGCGCGCGGCGGGCCGCAAGGGGGCCAAAGCACAACCGACCGAGGCAAAGGCCAAGGGCGGCAGACACAGCCACCGCACCACCCGCACCGAAAGCGGCCAACCGAGCGAGGGCTGAACGACCCGACCGGGAGGGGCACCGCGCCCCTCCCCTACGGCCACGAGTACCGCGAGAGACCCTGCGGCGCAAGCGTTCCCACGCGGTACACGGCCGTGATGACGAACGCTGTCGCGCTGCGCAAGCATGCGGACAGCGGCAGCCCGTCCACGCGATGCCAGGGCGATACCACCGAGGCACCTCCGGAACACTCGTGCCCAATCGGCCCGACCCCGGCAGCGCTGTAATCGAACCACGGCCAGCACACTTCACGGCGCTGGCGCCAACGTCGGATCCGATTTCGGCTGCCGCCCACGACCACCGCGTTCGCGGTCACCCGCACTGCGCGGTCCCGGACCACCGTCGGCACCCGACGACACCGCGCGCGACCACCGCGTCGGTTTGCGGCGCGTCCCCCGATCGCGTATCGCACGTGACCACCGCGCGGTGTGCGCCGCGTGCCCCCGAACGAACATCGCACACGACCACCACGCGGGTTGCGGCGTGCACGATCGCTCATCGTTGCCAGCACAATCGGCGTTGCCGTCAGCGGCCGTGGGGTTCGGTGCCGCGCGGGGCTCGCGGGCGATGGCGAGGTAGTCCCGGCAGGCGGCGCGCGCCGGGTTCGGCGCGCCGGAGTCGTTACCAGGGGTAAGGGGATGGGGTGGATAGATTCGGGGGATGCACTGGGACCAGATGACCGCCACGCCGGAGGAGCTGCGGAAACGGGCGGGGCGGTTGCGGCGGGGGGTGGGGCAGCTGGGGATGCTCGAGGCGTTGCTGGATTCGGCGTACGGGCCGTGGCTGGGGGCCATGGACGCGGACGGGCGGGGGACGGCGGAGTTGCGGATGCATCTGGCGGGGCGGTACCGGATCACGGCGGTGGTCACCAGCGCCGGGAAACTCACCCTGGTGACGCTGGTCGAAAACGATTCCGAGCGCGTGCTTTCCACCAAGCCCGCCCTCCGCCGCGGCTGGACCGACACCGACCCCATGCCCAAACAGCCCGACTGGATCGAATACACCGTCGCCTGGCTCGAGGACGTGAGCACCCGCGTGGACCAGCACGCCGTCCTGTCCTGGCGCCTCGAGGGCGCCACCCGCCGCCTCGCCGCCATGGACGACACCCTCGAAAGCCTCCGCGCCAGCCTCCGCGAACGCGAACACCACCGCGAAACCCTGGCCCGCGAAATCACCCACCTCCGCACCGAACTGGCCACCCCCACCCGCTGACCACCCCAGCCGCACCCCTTGTTCGAATCCGCACCCCCTGCACGGCCCTGAAACGGTTGCGGATCCGAACAAGGGGTGCGGCTGGGTTTGGGTACCGGTGGGTCGGAATGTGGTTTGAGCAGGAGGTTTTCGGGAGGACTGGCGGTGAAACTCGCTCGGGCTCTAGCATTTTCATTGTCCGGTTCCGAGCAAGTCACGACTTCGAAAGAGCCTCACCATGATTCTCGCGGCCCTGCACGACACCGTCCTCGCTCAGATCGGCAATCCCACCCCCGAGACCCCGCCCGCCGCGGACAAGCTCATGAAGCTGGTGCGGTATTTCACCTGGTTCGTGCTGCTGTCCGGCATTCTCGCGATCACCTACGCGGGCGGTCGCTTCGCGTGGGAGAAGTGGACCGGCGGCGGCTCCAACGCGCCGAAGATGGTGGCGGGAGCCATGATCGGGGGCATCGTCGCGACCAGCGCGGGCACCATCATGAACGCCGTCATCGGCACGTAGCCCGGAATACGGGATAACCGGGGATCCGCCGCGCGAGCGACCCCGGCCGGGCCACAATCGAGGAGTGTCCATACAAGGATCCGACGCCGACTACTCCTGGGAGCTGCGCCACGACGATCGGGTCGTGGAGTACGGCGCACTGTCCTGGAGCGATGAACATCCCTGGACCGGCAAGGCGGCCACCAGCCCGTACGAGATGGGCAGCGAACTGTTCGACCTGGCCTGCGCCTGCGCCATCGAGGATTGCCACGACACCACCATCGACGCCCGCATGGAGGGCCGCCCCGATCCGCGCCCGGTGGGCACGGTCTCGGTCGTCCTGCGCGACCGGTCCGGCGCCGAACTCGTGCACATGACCGCCCGCCTCGAACACGTCCCTGTCACCGCCGAGGACGTCCAGGACGCGATCGAACGCCTGCGCGCCAGCGAGGAGGAGGACCGCCGCGCCGCGGAGGCCCGGCGACTGCGCGCCGAGGAGCCCGAGGAAACCGACCGGTGGTTCACCGAAATCATTGCGCCGCCGGTCATTCCGCGCCCCGATCCCCCCGAGCCGCCGCCCGCCGAGCAGCAGCGCATCACCGACCTCGAGGCCGAGGCCGACGATCTGCGCGAGAGCGTCGTCGACCCCGATCACTGCCGCCGCAAACTCTTCGAGGCCGAACAGCGTCTCGCCGAGGCCCAACGCCGGGAACGGCGGCTCGCTCGCGACGCCGACGAGTCCGCGCTCGACGCCGCCACCGCGCACGTCGAACGCTGCGCGCAGCGGGTGGGTTTCTGGCACGACCGCGTCGGCGAGGCCACCGAAACCTATTTGCGCGCAGCGGCTCTCGACGCCGAGGCCACCCGCCTGCGCCGCCGCGACTGACCACCCGGGAGACTACGTCTGGATCGGGGCCAGAATCCCCATCGCCTGCAAGCTCATGATCATCTCGTGCAGCATCCGCGTCAGATCGTTCGCCATGACATCCTCCTCGCTCGCTCGTCCTGGCCGTACCCCGCGGACAAGACCACTACGCGGTTTCGACCGCGATCCAGCGGGCACGCCGAGCCCGTGCCTCGAGATGTCGGCGCCGAACTGCGGCGCGTCGCCCGCGAGACGTTCGGCTGGGACGAACTGCGCGACGATCAACTGACCGCGATGACCGCCGTGGCGCAGCGCCGCGACACGGTCGTGGTGATGCCCACGGGCGCGGGGAAATCCGCCGTGTACCAGGTGCCCGCGCTATTGCTGGACGGGCCGACGCTGGTGGTGTCGCCGCTGACGGCGTTGCAGCGCGACCAGGTCGGGCAGATCGCCGACAGCGACGCCCCGACCGCGGTGGCGGTGAACTCGACCCTGTCCCGTACCGCCGAGCGCGAGGCGTGGGACACCGTGCGCGACGGCACCGCCGAATACTTGTTCCTCGCCCCGGAACAACTCGCCAAACCCGAGGTCGTGGCCGAACTCGAGCGCATGCGACCGAGCCTGTTCGTGGTGGACGAGGCGCACTGCGTCTCGGCCTGGGGACACGATTTCCGACCCGACTACCTGCGCCTCGGTGACACCATCGAACGCCTCGGCCATCCTCCGGTGCTGGCGCTCACCGCGACCGCGGGCGGACCGGTCCGCGACGACATCGTCGACAATCTGCGCCTGCGCGACCCGGTGCAGGTGGTGTCGGGCTTCGACCGGCCCAACCTGTTCCTGGCCGTGCACCGCGCGATCGAGGAGGACGACAAGCGCGACGCCGTGCACGCCGCGGTCGACCGCTTCCCCGAACCCGGACTGGTCTACGCCGCCACCCGCGCAGACACCGAAACCCTTGCCGCGGAACTGGTTCGGCGCGGCGTCCGCGCGGCGGCCTATCACGCGGGGATGCGCGCGGCCGAACGCGACCGGGTGCACGACGACTTCCTCTCCGACCGGGTGGCCGTGGTCGTGGCGACGTCGGCGTTCGGCATGGGCATCGATAAACCCGATGTGCGCTTCGTCGTGCACGCCTCGGTCCCGGATTCGCTGGACTCCTACTATCAGCAGATCGGCCGCGCCGGACGCGACGGCCAGCGCGCCGACGCGCTGCTGTGCTACCGCCCCGAGGATCTCGGCGTGCAGACCTTCCTCACCGCCCGCCGCCTCGACGCCGACACCGTCGCCGAGGTCGCCGCCGCCCTGCGTGACCACGACGGCAGCACCACCGAGGAGCTGGAAACCGAACTGGGACACTCCCATCGGCGCGTCACCACCGCCCTGAACCTCCTCGAGCAGACCCGCCTGGCCCACGCCGACCGGCACGGCCGCTTCCACTACCGCGGCGACGACCCGGCCCACGCGGCCGACCTCGTGCGCGAAACGGCCGAGCGCCGTGACCGACTCGACCGCACCCGCCTGCACGTGCTGCGCGAGTACGCCGAAACTCGTTCCTGCCGAAGGCAATTGCTGCTCGGCTACTTCGGCGAGACCCTGCCCGGCCCGTGCGGCTTCTGCGACACCTGCGCCGCGGGCACCGCCCGGGACCACGAACCGGCCGACGACACCTACGCCCCCGGCACGGCCGTCCGGCACGAGGAGTGGGGCCCCGGCGAGGTCGTACACGTCGAGAACGACCGTGTCACAGTGCTTTTCGAGTCGGCGGGCTATCGCACGCTGTCGCTGCCGACGGTGCGCCGCGAGGGCCTGCTGGCCCCGGAGGGGTGATCACCCCCGGCCGTGCCGCGACTCGTACGCCTCCCGTTCCGCGGCCGCGCGGCGACGGTCGCGGATGTCGGCGAGTTCGGGGTCGAGCCCGTGCTGGAGCAGGCGGTGACGACGGTAGACGTACATCAGCGCGACGGTGAAGAAGATCAGCGGAATGTACAGCAGCGCCATCATCGACAGCCCGATCCACGCCGGGCCGGGGACCAGCAGGAACAGGCACAGCACAGGAACGACCGGGATCAGGAAGCGCAGCAGGTAGCGCCGCGCGGCGCCGGGGCCGGTCAGGTCCTCGAGCACCCACTCGCGCAGGTTCGGTGGCAGCGTCCCGCCGAGGGCGTAGCGGACGCGCTGCATCGGATTCGGTCGGTCCATCAGTTCTCCCTGCCGGTGGCCGCCCGCCGGGCCGCCTCGTTGACGCGGGTCAGCACCTCGCGCAGTTCCTCCAGATCGGCCAGGCTCACCCCGAGCCGTTCCACCACCGCGGGCGGGATGCGTTCGGCCCGCGCGCGCAGCGCCCGGCCGTCCGCGGTGAGGTCGATCAGCAATGTCCGTTCGTCGTGTTCGTGCCGCCGCCGGGTGATCAGCCCCGCCGCCTCGAGCCGTTTGAGCAGGGGCGAGAGCGTGGGCGAATCCAGTTGGATCGCTTCGGCGATGGCCTTCACCGACATCGGCGCCTCGCCCCACAGCGCGAGCATCACCAGATACTGCGGATGGGTCAGCCCCAGCGGTTCCAGCAGCGGCCGGTACACGGCGAGCACGGATCGATTGGCGACCGCGAGCGCGAAACACACCTGTCGGTCCAGCCGCAAGGGGTCCTCGATCTGCATACCGAGAGCTTAACGCGGCAACAGTTAGTGCGCGAACGATTTGGGCGTTAGTTGTCTCACGAACCGCCGGACGGGGACCTCACCCGAGGATGGGCAGATCCGCCTCGTCGGCGAGCCGGGTCAGCGTGCCCTGCATGAGCTCGGTGACGCGGTCGTACGCCTCGTCGAAATCCGGGTCGGGCCCGAGTTCGGCGCGCAGGTCGATGGGGTCGAGGAATTCGATGGTGACCTTGGCGGGCAGCGGGAGGTGGCCCGCGAGATCGCTGATGTTCAGGCCCCACGGGGCGGCCAGGGAGATCGGGAAGACCTTGAGGCGCAGCATCCGGTCCAGGCGCAGTAGGCGGGCGATCCATTCGCCGCGGGTGAGGATCAGATGATTCTGGTGCGCACCGTAATTCACCATCGGCACGATCGGCACCTTCTCCTCCCAGGCCAGGCGCAGAAATCCGGTGCGGCCCGCGAAGTCGATGCGGTCGCCCTCCCAGGCCGGCCGGTGCACCTCCCAGTCCCCGCCGGGATACACCAGCACGACCGCGCCGGAACGCAGTGCGGCACGGGCGTTCTCGGGGTCGGCGGCCATCGTGCCCCACTTGCCGAGGATCGAACCGAGCACGGGGACGAGCATCACCAGATTGTGGGCGAGCTGATAGAACGGCCGCTCGGGCCCGAAGTGCCGGGCGAACGCGACGGTGGTCACCAGCACCTCCGGGGAGGTGTTGCCGCCGGAGTGGTTGCCCACGATCAGCACCGGCCCCTCCGCCGGAATGCGGTGCAGCCCACGGATTTCCGGCCGGAAGTACAGGCGCAGCAGCTGCCAGTTGGGTTCGGTCATGCGGGCGATGTAGGCGGGGTCGCGGTTGCGCATATCCGCCTCGGGCACCCGGCGTCGTACCTGGTCGCCGACCCATTCGACGACCGTTTCGAGCGGTGCGGAGGAAATCGGTAGCAGTCTCATCAGGCGGCCCTCGGTGTCTCGGCGAAAATCTGCCGGGAGTGATACCCGTCACCCGGCCGCCTACACCTCAGGCGTCGAACGGCTCCACCGCGCACGACTCCACGCGGCAGGTCCGCACGCTGATCCCGTTGCGCCGCAACCGATCCGAGCGCAGGCCCGCCGGATACCCCGACCCGCGATACCGCCTCCCGCGCCGCCGCCACCGGCGGAAAACGTTCTTCACCGCAATTCACCTCGAGAACTGAACGACCTGCACCGGAACCGCCCGCGCCCCGAACGGCTCCGGTACCGATACGTCGTCGGGGAACGGCGCTGGTGTTACAGGGTGGCCGCGGCTCTCACCGGGAACGACGGCGCGGCGGTTCGGTTCGGGCGCACGGCCTTCCCGGCGATCACGACCGCGTGTGGGCGACGGCCCCACGCTCAGCGCAGGTGGGCGTCGAGGAAGGCGAGAGCGTCCGGGAGGGACGCGAGGAACGCGCCGCTGTGGTCGGCGCCCGGGTAGCTCTCGACGGTGACGCCGATGCCCCGGTTGGCGGCGCGCAGGGCAGCGGCGTAGGCGTCGGTGCCGGTGGGCGGGACGTCGATGTCGGCGGTGCCGTAGCCGAGGAGGATGTCGGCGGGGAGATCGTGGTCGCGGTAGCCGGTGAGGGCGGCGATATCGGCGTCGAAGGTGGGGGTGGGGTGATCGGGGTCGGCGACCAGATCGGCGGGGCGGCGACCCGCGGCGCGGGCGACCAGATCCGAAAGGCATTGCGTGGCAGCGGCTTCCACGTAGTCGCGGCCGAAGTCCGACAGGTAGGGCGTGACGCGCTCGGGGGCCAGCTCGCGCAGCGCGGCCAGGAAGTAGGCGGCATAGCCGACCTGATTCTGCGCGCCGGTGGAACCGCGGCGGAACATGGCGCGCAGGCTGTGCGGCGGGTCGGTGCGCAGCCCGGTCGCGACCACCGCGCGCAGACCCCTCGCCGCGCCGCCGCCGCTGTCGGCGTACCGCCCGGCCGCGCTCATCGCCGCGTGCGCCCCCTCGGACTGGCCCACGATCGCCCACGACCCCGAGAGCGGTACGGGCACGGTGCGGAGCGCCGCCACCGCGTCGAGGATCGACGCCCCCTCGACCGCACTGTTGTAGTAGCTGAACTGCCCCTCGGTCCCCAGCCCCTGATAGTCCGGCGCCAGCACCGCGTACCCCCTGTCGAGCACCCGATTCAGATAGGCGCTGTTCCGCTCGCTCTGCGGCCGCCGCGACGGCGCACACCCGTCCCCGATCCCCACGGTCCCGTGCGCCCACACCACCACCGGCCACCCACCCACCGGCGGCACCCCGTGCGGCAGATACAACGCCCCCGACCCCCGCGCCGCCCGCCCCCACTGATCCGTTGTCCCATACCCGATTTCGATCCCCGCCGCAGCCGCCGCAAACCCCCACCGCGGATCCAACACCCCCACCCCACTCAACCGAGCCTCCCCCGGCCCCTCCCCCACCGCCGCAGGCACGGCACCCCCCACCCACAAACCCACCGCGACCACCACGGCCGCCATCCGACGACGCGACACAACGGGCATGGGGCTCAACGTACCGTCCCGCTCCGGCCGACGTGGGGAGGCACGGCAGAGAACACGGTCACGCAGATGGAGACGGGTGGCCCGGGGGCGCGGCACGGGACACGGTCACGCCGCTCGAGGGATAGCCCCGCGGCGCGACACGGCGACAGTCACGCCCCTTGTGGGTTGGCCCGGCGCACGACACGGAGACAGTCACACAGCTGGCGGCCGGTGGCTCCGGGCGCGACATGGACCACCATCACGCCGCTAGGGGTGGCCTCGGGGCGCGACACGGGAGACGGTCACGCCCTCGAGGAGGTGGCCCCAGGGCGCGACGCGGGAGACGGTCATGCAGCTGGCGGGCGGTGGCTTCGGGCGCGGCACGGGCCACCGTCACGCCGATCGATCGGCGGTCGCGTAGCCGTCGGTGCCCGCTACGCGAAGGCCGTGGGGTCCAGACCGGCGGCCTCCAGGGTCGGGGCGATCAATTCCGTTGCGGCCCAATGGGCTACGCGTGGGGGGTAGGGGCTCGGTAGGTTCAGGACGATGTGGGTGAAACCGGCGTCGACCAGTGCCGCCAGATTCGCGCGAATGCGGGCGGGGTCGTCGTAGGAGATGATCGTCTGTACCGAGCGGGTGATCTCGCGCGGGTCGCGGCCGCGGGCGGCGCAGTGGGCGTCGAGGGACTCGTTGTGGCGGCGGAGGGTGTCGACCGAGGTGAGTGGCGGGCCGATGACGTTCCAGATGTCGGCGTGTTCGGCGACTATCGCCAGGGTGGCGCGGCCGGAGCCGGCGATGAGCAGGGGTGGGTGCGGGTGTTGGACGGGTTTGGGGTTGCAGCGGGCGCCGCGCAGGCGGTGGTGGACGCCGTCGAAGTCGAAGACGTCCTCGGTCCACAGCCGCCGGATGATCTCGCAGGATTCGGTGAAGTCGGCGACCGCTTCGGCCCACGGCCGCAACGGGATTCCGTACGCCTCGTACTCGGGCACGACCATCTCCCCGTAGCGCGGATCGCTGCCCGGCAGCCCGCCGATGCCGATGCCGACATCGAGGCGGCCGCCCGAGATCACGTCGACCGTGGCGGCGATCTTGGCCAGGACCGCGGGGCGACGAATCCGATTGTTGGTCACCAGCAGTCCCAACCGCAGCCGCCGCGTCTGCGCCGCCAACGCGGCCAGCAGCGTCCACCCCTCGTGCACCGGATCGTCCAGACCCGCGTCCGGACCGACCCGCGGCAGCAGATGATCATAGAGCCACGCGTGCTCGATCTCGGGAATCTCGTCCGCCTCCCGCCACACCCGCACGATCTCGTCATAACCCACCCCCGCCGGAGTGGTCTTGATCCCGAAGCTCGGCCGCACCGATTTCTCGCCCATGCCCCGACGGTAGGATCTGGAGCGCCCTCCAGGTCAAGACGTGTCGGTACCTCCCTCTAAGGTCCCCCCATGGACCGCGCCACCACGGCCGTCGCCGACCTCGTTCGCGCCATTCCGCCGCTGGACGACCTCGAACGCGACCACCTCGCCCGCACCCGCGCCTGGCTCGCCGAGACCGACGACATCTTCCGCCGCGTCCCCCCGGCCACCCCCAGCCCGCACCTGGTCTCCTACATCGCCCTCGTCGACCCCGAGAGCCGCGCCATCTACCTTGGCGCACACCGCAAATCGGGCCTGCGTCTTCCGATGGGCGGCCACGTCGAACCCGGTGAGCATCCGCGCGCGACCGCGCTGCGCGAGGCGGAGGAGGAGCTCGGCATCGCCGCCGAATTCACGGTCCTCGGCGACGCCCCAGTCTTCCTCAGCGTGAGCACCACCGTCGGCTCCGACCCGCACGTCGACGTCTCCCTCTGGTACGTCGTCCGCGGCGACCGCACCCGCGAATACCCCCTCGCCCCAGCCGAATTCGACGGCGGCGACTGGTGGGACATCGATACCCGCGACCTCCCGCCGACCGACCCCCACCTGCCCCGCTTCCTCACCAAACTCGCCGCGGCCCTCACCCCGGATCGCAGCTCCGCACACAACACCGAATGAACTCCCCCACAACCGGATTCGTCTCGGTCGACCCCGGCCACGCCACCGCGACCCGGCTCGGCCCGATGCCGCGCACCGGCCGGTAGACGATCCCGGGGCGCGGGTAGTAGCGGGCGGACGACTCGGGGGTGAAGCTGATGCCGAACCCGTTGGCGATGGCCGTCAGCCATTCATCGGTATTGCGGGCGACCGCGCCGACCACGGCCGTATGCGACGGGCGTTCGTCGGCGCCGATCCAGAAGTCGCGCCACCGGCCGTTGTCGGGCGGGGCCGCGACGAAGGGCTCACCCCACAGCTCGTCGAATTCGATGTCGTCCCGCCCGGCGAGCCGATGGGATTCGGGCAGCGCGACCCAGCGCGGCTCGGTGAACAGCTCCCGAATCCGATAGTCCTCCTGCCCGGGAAACGGCAACCGCACCAGGGCGACATCGACCGCACCCGCGTCGAGCCCCGCACTCGGATCGGTCCAGCCGAACTGGCGCATATCCACCCGCCACCCCGGCTCCGCCGCGCCGAAGGCGGCCACGATGCGCGGGGTGAATTCGTTTGCGGCACTGGCCACGAACCCCACCCGCAGCACGCACGCGGCCCGGCTCGCACTGCCCTTGGTCGCCCGCAACGCGCGATCCCAGCCCGCCAAGAGCGCGGGCGCCTGCTCGGCCAGCACCGCCCCCGGCTCGGTGAGCGTCATGCCGTCGCGCGAGCGCACGAACAGCTCCACCTCGAGCAGCCGTTCCAGCTGCCGGATCTGCTTGGTCAGCGCGGGCTGGGACAGGTAGAGCCGCCGCGCGGCCCGGGTCAGATGACCCTCCCGCGCGACCGCCACGAACGATCGCAGCAGCCGCGTATCGATATCCATTCCCCGAGGTTATGAACGCCGGTATTGGACCGCACCGCCGACCCACCGCCAGGCTGGCCCCGTGCGCAACGACACCCTCCCCACCCCTCGCCTCGCCGTCGCCTACCACTCCGGCTACGGACACACCGCCGTCCTCGCCGAGGCCGTCGCCGCGGGCGCCCGCGACGGCGACGCCACCGCCGAACTCGTAACCGTCGACGGGATCACGCCCGACGGCTGGGCCGCGCTCGACGCCGCCGACGCCATCGTCTTCGGCAGCCCGACCTATATGGGCGACGTCTCGGCCGCCTTCAAGACCTTCGCCGAGGCCACCTCGTCGCGCTGTGTGCGGGGCGCCTGGCGGGACAAGGTGGCCGCCGGATTCACCAACTCCGGCGGCATGAGCGGCGACAAGCTGCACGCGCTGATGTCACTGGCCGTGCTGGCCGCCCAGCACCACATGCATTGGGTGAACCTGGGTTTGGTCGCGGGCTGGAACAGCAGCACCGCCAGCCGCGACGACCTCAACCGGCTCGGCTTCTTCCTCGGCGCGGGCGCGCAGACCGACACCGATCTCCCGCCCGCGGGCGTCGTCGGCTCCGATCGCGCGACCTGCCGTCACCTCGGCCACCGGGTGGCCGGGGTGACGGCACGGCTGATCAGTTGTACACCGCTCCGAACGACGGCACGCTGATCGTCCCCAATTGGTATTGGTAGCCATCGGGATTGGCGTCGCTGACCGGAACCGGCCACCGATGCCACAGCGACCCGTACACCGCCGCCACGATCATGCCCGCGCCCGGATCGAGCGCACGGGTGCGGATGGTCGTGTCGACCGGGACGTCGTTGTGCTCGACGAGATCCTCGGTTCCGCTGCGGCCGTTGGACAGATTGATCCACACCACCTGAAGGCGCGCGCCCGCCTGGTTCGGCGCGATGGTGCCCGGACCGCCGAAGAAGCCGAACCGGAAACCGTCGTAGCCCAAGGCGATTCCCGAGCCGTACACCCCGGGCCCGTCGCCGCGGCCGATATCGGACTGGGCCGGGATCTGGAACGGCTGCGCGGGCAACGCGGCCGGGGCCGCGGCGGGCACCGCGCCCGCCGTCACCAGCCGATCGATGGCCTGGAGCGCGGCCGGGTCGCCCGCGGCCGCCGCGCGCAGCCGCTGCACGGCCTGCTGCCAATCCACCTGCACCGCACCGGGCGCCGGGGCCTCGGCGCTCACCTGCGCGGCGCCGCCGACGGTCAACGCCGCGACGGCCATCAGCCCCGCGACCGCGCGAGCCGGACGCACACTCGAATGACGCATGACGAACTCCTCCCGTTGACACACTGCTGAACCGACTACCCCACCGAGGGACGAAAATGCCGACCGCCCCGGTCATGTCCCCAGACCATAGCCGCACCCACCGACAAACTGTGGGACCGCACCAACGCCAAGCCGCATTGACCGATTTCTGCCGCCCGGAACGATTGCGAGGCGGCCGGGCAGGGTAACCGACGAGCAAGCTGGGCCGTCAATGGGAAAGGGGTGGTCGATGTGACCCGGGCCGCCGCGTACGCCGCGGATCTGCTCGTTCGGCAGCATCGACGGATCGAGGGACTGCTCGGCGAGGTGAAGTCGGGCGGTGCGCGCGAGACCTCGTTCGCCGAGCTGGTCCGCCTGATGGCCGCGCACGAGAGCGTGGAGGAATCGCTCGTGCACCCGGCCGTCGACCGGTGCGGCGCCGCGGGCGCGGGCACCCGGGTGCACGAGGAGCGGGAGCTGCTCGCCACCTTGTCCGAACTCTACGAGCTGGGCGTCGACCACGTCGAATTCCCCGGTCGCTTCGGCGAATTCGCCGATCGGGTGGCGATGCACATGGCCACCGAGGAGGTTCGGGAGCTGCCGATCTTCCGGCACGCGGCCTCCACGCTCGACGCCCGCCGGATCGCCGCCGCCATCGAACTCGTCGAGACGTTCGTGCCGCAGCGCGAGCCCGTGGAGGGCGAAACCGCGGTCGTCGCACCGCCGTTGCCGCTGTTCACCCGCCTGTGCGATGCGGTGGACGCCGGATTGGGCCGGGGCTGAGCACATTTCGGGCAAACCGATAACGGTTTGATAAAGAGGCGGACGGGTACCCCACGGGTATGACAGTCCCCGACCTCCGGATCCCGAAAGTTCGGCCGGTGGACCGGGGCACGATGATTCTCGCCGCAGGACTGTGCGTGATCTTCGGCCTCGGGCTGCTCGCCCTGACCCGATCGATGCCGCTCACGCTGGGCTGTGTCGCGCTGCTGGCCACCGGTGTGCTGGTCACCTCGCGGGCACTACCCAGCTGAATACTCCGGCCGCACACCGGCCTTCGCGTAGGCGGCCACCACCTCGGCCTGGATGCGGCCGCGATCGGACACGTGATAGCCATTGCGACGCGCCCAGGCGCGGATGGCGGCGGTCTGCTCGCGGACCGCGACCGGTGCGGCCGGGCGGGCGGCGCGGCCCGTCCTGCGGCCGTGTCCGGTCCACGCCTCGAACTCCGCGCGCAACCGGCCCGCGTTGAGCACCGACAGATCGATCTCGTACTCGACGCCGTCGAGGGCGAACGACACCGTCTCCTCGGCCGTGGACTCACCGTCGAAATCGTCGACGAGTTCCACAACGACCTTGCGCGCCATGCGGTTTCCCTTCCGAGTCGTGGGCCGAGGCCGAAACGTGCGGTAACCGTAGCATCACCGTTCGGGTTCGGGCGTGCCGGTGCGGTAGCGCTCGGGCGGCGGTTGCGTCGATACTGATCGCGTTGTGTTCCGGCTATTCCGAGGTGGAGTGCCATGCGTGATCGGGTCACTCCCGTCGATTTCCTGTCCGCGGACACCTGGGGCGTCTCGGGGCCGGACTTCCTTCGGTTGTATCTGCTGGTCGCGGTCGTGGCCCTGCTCACCGGCGTCGTGCTGCGGACCCGGTTGACGCGCGCGCACCGCGGGCCGGTCGACATCGCGCTGAATCCGGTGGAGACCGCGATGCTGTTCGACGATCGGCGGGCGGTGCTGGCCGGGCTCGCCGAACTGCGCGGCGGGCAGATGATCGACTCGGCGGGCAACCCCTACCGGCCGCCGAATCCGTCCGCGGACCCGTTCGTGCGGTCGCTCTACGATCGGCTCGCCGCGGGCGGGCGGCGCGATGTGGGCAGCCTGCTGGCGGCGTCGACCGTGCCGCTGGCGCAGTTGCGGGCGCGGCTGGTCGATCGGGGACTGCTGGCGGGTCCCGCGTTGCGGCGCGATCTGATGGTGGCCGGGCTGCCGGGCGCGGTGATCTTCGGGCTGGGCGTGATTCGGGTGATCGCCGGGCTGGCCGGTCGGCATTCGGTGGGGTTCCTGGTGGTCCTCGTGATCATCGTCGCGATCTGCAACGGTCTCATCATCCGCCCGGTGCGCCTCACGCCGTTCGGCAAGGCCGCTCTGGCCGAAACCACCAGGCGCAACACGCATTTGCGGCCGTCCAACGCCCCCGCCTTCGCCACCTACGGCCCGACGAGCGCCGCCATGGCCGCCGCCCTGTTCGGCGCGGCCGCCATCTGGTCCCTGGACCCCGCCCTCGCGGCCGCCACCGGCACCCTCGCCCCCAGCGCGGGCGGCGGAGGTTCCTCGGGTGACAGCTGTTCCAGCGGCAGCGACAGCAGCAGTTGCGGCAGTAGCAGCAGCTGCGGAAGCAGTTGCGGCGGCGGGGGTTGCGGGGGCGGCGGTTGCGGTGGGTGACAGCGGCGTGCCGCCCGTCCCGCCCGGATTCGGCCGTGGGCGCGCGTCTTTCGCAGAGCGCGGCCGCCGAACGTCCCGGGAACCGGCGGTAGTCCGGTGAACGGCCCGTTGCCGCCGCACGCACTCGGCATCGGCTGGCGGCGCGAGATCTGCGGCGTCATAGCGGAACTGACCGGGCTCGGATTCTGTGAGGTGATCGTGGAGTCCCTGCCGCCGCGACGCCGGTGGGGCCGGACGACCGTCACCCCGCCCGCGGAGTTGACCGCCTTGGCCGCGCGCGGCACAGCCGTTGTGCCGCACGGTGTTTCGCTGTCGCTGGGCGGGGCGGAGGAGGTGGACCCGCGGCGGGTCGAACACCTGGCGGCCGCGGCGCGGGCACTGGGCTCGCCGCTGGTGAGCGAGCACATCGCGTTCGTGCGCGCGGGCGGCTTGGAGGCCGGTCACCTGTTACCGGTGCCGCGCACCCGCGAGGCCCTGGATGCGTTGGCGCGCAACATCTCTCGCACGACCGCCGACCTCGATGTCCCCCTCGCCGTGGAGAACATCGCGGCCCTGTTCGACTGGCCCACGGCCGAATACACCGAGGCCGAGTTCCTCCAGGAGCTGGTCGAACGAACCGGCGTCCACCTGCTCATCGATATCGCCAACGTCTACGCCAACGCCCGCAACCGCGGCCTGGACCCGCTCGCCGAACTGTGCCGCCTGCCCGCCGAACGCATCGCCTACTGCCACGTCGCGGGCGGGCACGAATCCGGCGGCCGCTACCACGACACGCACGCCGACCCCGTCCCGGCCGAAGTCCTCGCGCTGGTCACCGAATTCACCGCCCGCCACCCCGTTCCCCTCATGCTCGAGCGCGACGACAACTACCCACCCGCCCCCGAACTCCGCGCCGAACTCGACGCCCTCGCCGCGGCCGCGAACCGCCCCTCCCTCACCACGGCCGCGCCATGACCGAGCCCACGTCCGTCCCGCGCGAAACGCGACCTCGCCGCGCGGCCGGAAACACGGATGGCCCCGGGACCGAACCCCTCGCCGACCAGCAGGCGGCCCTCGTCCGCGCCCTGGTCGCGGGCGGCCCGATCCCCGCGGGCTTCGACGCCGACGCCGTGACCGCGACCGCCCACGCCCTGCTGCACAAGCGGGCCCGCGAGATCGCGCACCGCTACCCGCTGCTCGCGCACGCGTGCGGACCCGCGTTCACCGCCGAGTTCCTCGCCTGGGCCCGTACCCGCCCCAAGACCACCACCGCCGCCGACGCGGCCGCCTTCGCCGAGCATCGGGGCCTGCCCGCGCCGAAACCGCCACGCCGCAGGCTCTTTCGCCGCTGAGCGCGATCACCGATCCGCGCGGAACAACAACACCCCGCTCGGCGTGAGCCCCCCGCTGCTGGCCACCGCGACGCGCGCGTCCGGAATCTGCCGGGCCTCGGCCTGCCCGCGCAGTTGCAGGACGGCCTCGCGGATCAGGCCCATGCCGTGGGTGCGGCCGTGGGAGAGCTGACCGCCGTGGGTGTTGAGCGGGAGCACGCCGTCGCGGGCGATGTTCTTGCCCTGGGCGAGAAAGTCTTTCGCCTCGCCGATGCCGCAGAAGCCGAGCGCCTCGATCCAGGACATGCAGTTGAAGGTGAACCCGTCGTAGAGTTCGGCCACGTCGACGTCCTCGGGCCGCAGGTCGGTGCGGGTCCACAGGTGGGCGGCCTGGCCGAGGACCTGGGGCTCGTGGGTGAGGGTGCTCTGATCCCATTCGACGCGTTCGAGGATCTGGGTGCCGACCGCCTCGACCAGAACCGGCGGCTGCGCCAGATCGCGGGCGGTCTCGCGCGCGGACACGATCACCGCGATCGAACCGTCGCAGGGCACGTCGCAGTCGTAGAGCCCGAACGGCGTGGTGATGGGCCGCGCGCTCAGATAGTCGTCCATCGTGAGCGGATCGCGGTAGATGGCCGTCGGATCGAGCGCGGCGTTGGCGCGCTGATTGAGCGCGATCCACCCGAGCGTCTCGCGGTCGGTGCCGTAGCGATGGAAGTGCCGCTGCGCGTTCTGCGCGAGCGTGTGCGCGGCCGAGGTCGCCCCGAACGGGGCCAGCCAGCCGTCGGTGCGCGGCCCCGGCGACGAGAGACGGCCCGTGCGAATCAGTTCCGCGTAGGTGGCCTCCCACAGCGTCCGGAAACACAGCACGTGCCGGGCCAGCCCGCCCGCGACCGCGAGCATGGCCGCGATCACCGAACCCCCGGGCCCGAAGGTGTCGCCGCCGCCGTTGTACCAGGTCGGCCGGATACCCAGCGCCGCCTCCAGCGCGCCGACCCCGCCCTCCCCGAACGGCCCGACCGCGCCCGCCCCGGGATAGGTCGACAACCCGTCGATGTCCTCGAGCCGCAGCCCGGCGTCGGCCACCGCCGCCTCACACGCCCGCACGGTCAGCGCGAGCGGATTCACCATCAGCCGACGACCCAACGGCGACATGCCGACCCCGGTGATCGCCACCTTGTCCTCGAACTTCTCCGACGACACCATGGGCCGCACGAACCGGCGCATCTCCCCCGGGTCGATCTCGTCCACCGGCAACGATGCGGGCGGCCCGGATTCGGCGGCGGGCCGGAACAACGGCAACCACACCGCGTCGCCGACCCGCTCGAACTCGACCGCCATCCGCGTCCCGAGCGCGAGCGCCTCCGGCTCGCAACCGATCGCGTTGGTCGTCAACCGAACCCGCGGATCGTCCTCGAGCGCGACCTGCGCCACCACGTACGGCGCGGGCAGTCCGGGCAGCGCGAACCGGTGGTTGACGGTGAAGCCGATGAGCGTGGCGTATCCGGAGACCGCGCGCACACCGAGGTTCCGGCCGCGGCAGTACCGGCACACCGGCTGCGGCGGATGGATCAGCGCCGAACAGGTCAGGCACTCCTGAATCCGCAAGCGCCCGTCCGCGCCCGAGGTCCAGAAGAACTCGTTCTCCGGGGTGACCGTCGGCGCCGGGCGTCCGTTCGTGGTGGCCACGTGTTCTCCTCAGGGTTATAGTTCGTCATACTGTATTCAGTTCGGTGTATCGAACGCGCATCGAATAGGTCAGCGCGCCAATCCGTTTCGAAGGAGCGACATGGACTCCGACCACCCCGCCCCGGGACCGCTGTCCGGAGTCACCGTGGTGACCCTCGAACAGGCCGTGTCCGCGCCCATGTGCACCCGCACCCTCGCCGATTTCGGCGCCCGGGTGATCAAGATCGAGAATCCGCCGGTGGGCGATTTCGCCCGCGCCTACGACGATGTCGTCCACGGTCTCGGCGCGCATTTCGTCTGGGTCAACCGCGGCAAGGAGTCGGTCACCCTCGACCTCAAACATCCCGACGGCCCGGCGGTTTTGGACCGGCTGCTGGCGACCGCCGACGCGTTCGTGTCCAATCTCGCCCCGGGCGCGGCCGCCGCGCTCGGTCTCGGCGCGGCCGAATTGTCCACGCGCCATCCGCATCTGGTGGTGCTGGAGATCGACGGGTACGGCCCCGGCGGCCCCCTGTCGCACAAGCGCGCCTACGATCTGTTGATCCAGGCCGAATCCGGCGTGTGCGCGGTGACCGGACATCCGGACGCGCCCGCCAAACCCGGCCCGCCCGTGGCCGATGTCTGCTCGGGCCTCTACGCCGCCCTCACGATCATGGCCATGCTGTTCGCGAGGCGCGGCGGCGCGTCCGTCCCGGGCCCGGCCGCGGTGAGCCTGTTCGACACCGCCGCCGAACTCATGGGCTACGCCCTCACCTACTCCCGCTACACCGGCGTCGACCAGACCCCGCTCGGCATGAGCTCCCCCGCGGTCGCCCCGTACGGGGCCTACCCGACCGCCGACGGCCACACCGTCGTGCTGGGCACGACCAACGACCGGGAGTGGCGACGCCTCGCCCGCGACCTGCTCGGCCGCCCGGACCTGGCCGACGACGACCGCTACGCGAGCAACGCCGATCGGGTCCACCACCGCGCCGACCTGGACACCGCCATCGCGAAATGGACCAGCCAGCACACACTTTCGGAGATCCAGTCCGCCGCCGACGCCGCCGGAATCGGCAACAGCCGCTACAACACCCCCACCGACGTGATCGCTCATCCGCACCTCACCGCCCGCGACCGCTGGCGCTCGATCGACTCCCCCGTCGGCCCGGTGACCGCCCTGCTGCCCCCGCCCGTGATCGCGGGCTGGACGCCGCCCATGGGCGCGATTCCCGCCCTGGGCGAGCACACCGAAACCGTCCTCGCCGCAGCCGGATTCGACACCGAGGAGATCGCGGACCTGCGCCGCCGCGGTGTGTTCGGCGCGCTCGGATCGTGATCGTCCTACCCCGGTGAGGTTCCGATGGCCGAATGGTTCGTCTTCCTGCCCCAGATCCGAATGTCGCTGGCCGACATCGTGATCCGTGCCCGCGCGGCCGAGGACGCGGGCTTCGACGGCATCGCCTTCATCGACCATCTCCTCGCGCCGGGCGCGGAACACCAGCCGCTGTGGGAGGCGATGACGGCGGCGACCTGGGTGGCCGCGCGCACCGACCGGCTGCGCGTGGGGCATCTCGTGCTCTGCGACGCGTTCCGGCACCCCGCGCTGCTCGCCAAGCAGGCCGCCACCCTCCAGGAGGCGTCCGGCGGCCGCTTCGAACTCGGCCTCGGCTCCGGCTCGATACCCGCCGAGCTGACCCGGTTCGGAATCACCGAGGACCGTGCGTCGCAACGGCATCGGCGGCTCGCGCGGACCCTCGACCTGCTGGCCGCCCATTGGGATCCCGACTCCGACCTCGCCCTGCCGCCCACGCCCGCCGTGCCGATCCCGCTGCTCGTCGGCGGCGTCGGTCCGCGCACCCTGGAGCTGGTCCGCCGCCACGCGAGCTGGTGGAATCTGCCCGCCCCGCACCTGCCCCGGCTGCCCGAACTGCTCGGCGAGATCGGTTCGGCGCGGGTGTCGGTGCAGCAGGCCATCGGATTCGCCGGCGCCGCAAGCGATCCCGAGCGAGTCGCCGAGCTGGCCCGGCGGCGCTTCGGGTATCTCGGCGACGGCCTGGTGTGCGGCGACGCCGCGCGGCTGCGGGCGCGTTTCGCCGCGCTGACCCGCCTCGGCGTGGAACGCTTCTACGTGTGGTTCACCGACTTCGCCGACCCCGCGACGCTCGCGGAATTCGGGGAGTCGGTGATCGCCCACGACGCCGCTACACCTTCAGCAGGCGAGCGAGATTGCCGCCCATGATCTTCGCCTGATCCTCGACCGGCATGTCCTTGATCTCGTGGATGTAGCGCGCCGGTTCGGCCAGGCCCTCCGGATGCGGCCAGTCCGAGCCGAACAGCACGTGGTCCACGCCGATCAGCTCCGCGGTCCCGGGCAGATCCTCCTCCCAGAACGGGCTCACGTAGAGGCTGCGCTTGACCGCCTCCACCGGATCCTTGAACCCGAAGCCCTCCGGAGCCTTCTTGTACACATCGCGCAACGTGTTCAACAGCGGCTCCAGCCACGAGCTGCCGTTCTCGATGACCGCGATCTTCAACTCCGGGAAGCGGAACAGCGCGCCGTGGCACACCCAAGAGGCGACCGCGTCGGTCACCGGCCGCCAGGCCGTGGTCATCTGGAAGGTGTTGGTCTTGAACGGAAGCATCTCCAGGCTCGACCCGTCCCATTCGGCGTCGAAGCGGGAGTAGCCGCTGTCGGAGGAGTGCATGGTGACCAGCACGTCGTGCTCGACGACCCGCTTCCAGAACGGATCGAACTCCGGCAACGCGAACGAGCGCATCCCCCGCAGCCCCGGCACGGGCGCGGGGCGGATCAGGATCGCGCGGGCGCCGTGCTCGACACACCAATCCAGTTCCTCGATGGCCCGCTCCACGATCGGCAGGCTCACCACCGGCACGGTGAAGATCCGGTCCGAATGCACGAAACCGCCGTCCTGACCCCAGGTTTCGAGCATCCAGCGGTTGAGCGAGTGGATCACCGCGTGGATGAGATCCGGGTGGTGGCGCATGCGCTCCTCGACCAGGCTGGCCAGGGTCGGGAACATGAGCGCGCGCCGCAACTGCAACTCGTCCATGACCTTCAGGCGCTCGATCGGATCACGGAACGCGGGGATCGCCTCGATCGGCTTGCCGAAGATCTCGCGGCGGCTCTTGCCCTCCGGATTGCCGTTCTTGAAGTACTCCTCCATCGCGCCGGGCGCGGCCACGTAGTCGAAGGTGGGATTGGGGATGTACTCGCTGATCTGGCCCAGCACCGCGATCTTCTTGCGGCCGTTGATCTCCACGTACTTGATGGCCCCGTCGTACTCCTTGGGCAGGTACTTGGTCAGGGCCTCCTCGGTCTCGTAGAGGTGGTTGTCGGCGTCGAACAGCTGATAGGGCAGATCTACCTTGGTCATTGAGAATCCTCCTTCACGTATATGAGAATATTATTCTCCCGCGGCCCCGGCCGCCAGTTCCTGCCGGATGCGGTACTTCTGCACCTTGCCGCTGGGCGTGCGCGGCAGGTCCGCCACGATGTGGACCTCCTCGGGCCACTTCTGTTTGGCGAGACCGCGTTCGGCGAAGTGGGCGCGGATGTCGTCGAGGGTGGGCGCGGCGTGCCCGGGACGCAGCCGCAACACCGCCGCGGCGTGCTCGCCCAGGCGGGCGTCGGGGGCGGCGACCACGGCCGCCTCGGCGACCGCGGGCAGGCCGAGCAGGATCTCCTCGACCTCCACCGCGCTGATGTTCTCCCCGCCGCGAATGATGAGGTCGGTGGTCCGATCGGTGATGCTCAGATAGCCGTCCGCGTCGAGGACGCCGATGTCCCCCGTGTGATACCAGCCCTCGGCGTCGAAGGCGCGGGCGGTGAGCGCGTCGTCGACGTACCCCAGGCACAGATCCGGTCCGCGGGTGAGGATCTCGCCGTCCTCGGCCAGCCGCACCTCCACCCCGGGCAGCGGCTCGCCGTCGGTGAACAGCCTCTTGTGCGCGGGCGCGGTGTGCGCCGAGGCCGTCACCGACGGATGTTCGGTGCTGCCGTAGGAGCGGTAGACCACGATGCCGAGATCGGTCAGCCGCGTGGTGACCGCCGCGGGCACCGGCGCGCCGCCCATGCCCGCATAACGGATGAAGCGCAGATGCTCGGGGGTGAAGTCGGGATGGTCGAGCAGGCTGGTGAAGTAATACGGCACGCCCCCGGCCACATTCACCTCGAACTCCGTCATCAGCGCCAAGGCGCGATCGGTGTTCCAGACGTCCAGGAGATGGATCGGCGCGGCATTGAGCACGGAGATGAGCAGCGCGTTGATCATCCCGATGAAATGCCCGACCGGCGCGCAGGTCAGCTGCGCCCCGAAATCCGGCGGATAGTGCCCGCCCAACTGCCGGGTCTCGAAACCGAGCGTGCGATGAGAGTGGATGACCCCCTTGGGATCTCGCGTCGTACCGGAGGTGAAGGCGATGAGCGCGGGCGCGTCCGGATCGACCCGCGCCACCCCGGCCATCGGCTCGTCGGCCAGCAACTCCTCGAAATCGCGACCCACCACGCCGACGATCGGCACCCCGGCGCACACGGTCGGATCGAAGGTGAGCGCGCCGAAGCGCTCCACGGTGACGAACACCTTCGGCCGCGTGGTCGCGAGGATGTAGCCGACCTCCTTGCGCCCGTAGAAGTGCACGATCGGCACCACCACCGCGCCGAGCAGCGCCGAGGCCCAGAACGTCGCCGCGGCCTCCATCCAGTTCGGCAGCTGGAAGGCCACCACGTCCCCCGCGCCCACCCCGCGCGCGGACAGCCCGGCCGCGAGCCGGCGCGCCACCCGCTCCACCTCCCGCACCCGGCCCGACCACGGCCGCACCTCCGAGTGCACCTGGAACCGCTGGTCCGGTGCCGCCGCCAGACCCCGGGCCAGCAACTCGCCCACCGTGTCCCGGGTCCACCACCCCTCCGCCACATACCGTTCGACCAGCTCCGCGGGAATCGTGCGCATGGTGGATATGTTATTCTCGTCAATGAGAATTACATATCCAAATGAGAGAACATGTCCCCGGACCGGTGAGGAGGTGCCCGTGGGCGCGAGAATCGTTGCCCCCGCGTGGGTTCAGGCCGAACTCGTCCGGCTGATGGACGTGCGGCCCGCGGGACCCGGGCGGTATCGCGCCCCCGCGCACGGCCCGTCCGAACGCAATGTGGTCGAGGCCGGGCAACTGCTGGGCGGCGCGGTGGTCGCCGCGGCCGCCGAACTGCCGGGCCATCGCGTCACCTCGGTCTCGATGATCTTCTCCCGGGTCGCCGCGCACGACGCGCCGCTGACGTTCGACCTCGAACTCCCGCACCGCGGCCGCACCTTCGCCACCGCGCGGGTGGGCGTCACCCAGGACGAGCGACTGTGCGCCTCGGGCCTGGTCCTGCTAGATTCCGGTGCGCCCGAGCTCATTTCGGCCGCCGAGCCGATGCCCCGGGTCCCCCCGCCTGAACACCTGCGCCCGCTGGATCTGCCGGGCGCGGTCGTGGCGGGCCGGGACACGCGGGTGGTCGGCGGCTACGACCCCGCGAGCGCGGCGTGCGGACCGCCGGAGTTGTTCGTGTGGACGCGTTTTCACGACGCCCCGCGGCGTCCGGAGCTGCACGCCGCGCTGCTGACCCAGTCCACCACGCACTGGACCGTGGCCGCCGCGCTGCGCCCGCACGCGGGCCTGACCGAGGCCATGGCCCACCACTCGATCTCGACCGGGATCACGATGGCGACGGTGACCTACCACGACGAGGCCGACGTGCGCGACTGGCTGCTGTACTCCACCCGCGCGATCTACGCCGGGCGCGGACACGCCCAGGGCGACGGGCGCGTGCACGCCGCGGACGGCCGTCTCGTCGCCTCCTACACCGTGCACGCCATGGTGCGCGGCTTCGCGGCGGACCGGGGCGGGAGCGCGGACGCCGTGCTGTGAGGCGACCGAGGCGGCACCATGGGATGGGAGGAGGCAGCGATGAAGCAATCGGGTTATGTCGAACGGCCGGACTACATCGTCGATGTGCGGCGGGTGCGCAACCGGATCCGGGTCACCCACGACGGGGAGGTCCTCGCCGAGAGCACCGCGAGTCTGCTGGTGGCCGAACAGGATCACGGCGTGGTCTTCTACCTGCCGAGCACCGACGTCCGCTTCGAACTGCTGGCGCCGGATCCCACGACCTCGCGCTGCCCGTTCAAGGGCGAGGCCCGGTACTGGCGGCCGGTGGACGGGACCGAGCCGATCGCGTGGGAGTATCCGGAGCCGTACCCGGAGGTCGCGGTGCTGCGCGGGCACATCGGCTTCTACCAGGATCGGGTGAATCTCGAAGTGGGCGTGGCCGTTCCGGCGGTCACCGGGCGGCCATGATCGCCTCAAACCAGATCGAACGGCCCGTCCGCGATGACCGCGGCCAGCGGGCCGAGGGCGATACCGGCGCTGTCGGCGGCCTCGAGGCAGGCCGCCACATCCTTGCGCAGGAACCGGTCCACCACGCGTTCGAATCCGGCCACCCCGCCGCCGCGCCGAATCGACCCCGCCGCGTAACTGCGGCCGCTGCACAGCGACAGCGCGTCGAGCAGATCCCGCTCGGCGATGCCGAGTTCGCCGCCGATCCGCACCGCGGTCGCGACGAGTTGCGCGTTGGCGGAGAACAGCGCGTTGTTGATCAGCTTCACCGCCAGGGCCGTGCCGAGACCGCCGGTGGCGACGATGTTCCCGGCGTAGGCGGACAGCACCGGGCGCACGGTCTCGACCGCGGCGGCGGGACCGCCCAGCAGCACGGTCAGCTCGCCCGCCGCGATATCGTGCGGGCCGCCGCTGATCGGGCCGTCGAGCAGGACCGGACCGTCCGGATGCGCGGCGGCCAGCGCGCGCAGGGTGGCGATGGAACCCGTTGTGTGCGAGACGATCACGGCGTCGCGGGCCGCACGCTCCAGCACGCCGCCGGGCGCGCCGAGCACCTCGGTCAGCTGGGCGTCGTCGTAGAGGCACACGATGACGACGGGCTGCGCGGCCGCCTCGGCCGCCGCGTCGGCCACCGTCGCCCCGAGCGCGCGCAGCCGCTCGCGCACCTCGTCGCGGCGCGCGTACACCACCACCCGGTGCCCCGCGCCCACCAGCCGGGCCACCATCGGCTCGCCCATCTGTCCCGCACCGACGAATCCGACGCTCCGCGTCATCGCGAGGCTCCTTCCACGACCTTGCCCCGAGCATACCGTTTGCCTTACCGTTGCTTATACAGCATCTTTCAGGAGCGCCCATGAGAGACGACGAAATCCCCGGTCTCACACCGCGAATCGCCGCGGCCCTGCACGACAGCGGCAAGGCGCTCGCCGATCGCGTCCGCGCCGACATCCTGCACGGCCCGCGCCCGGTGTTCCTCTACTACCTGGCGCAGTCCTTCGACACCCTCACCGCCACCCTCGCCCGAGGCGGCGTGCCGCGCCCGGCCACCCCGGCCCAGCAGCTGTGCCTGCACCTGATGCTCGACCACACCGAGCGCCACCGGGACGCGGTGGATCACGACACCGCGCGGGTCCGGGCGGCGCTGCTCGCCGACGGGACGCACGAGCCACTGGCCGCGTTGGTCCGCCACCCCGGACAGCCGGACGTCTACGACTTCGTGGGCCTCGGCGACGCGTTGAGCGCCCGGGGAATGGGCGCGTTCTTCGCTCCCGTCGAACCCGACAGCCTCGTCGCGTGATGGTCGCGGTCGTCATCGGCGTGGGGGGCATGGGCCGCGCCATCGCGCGCCGGATCGGCAGCGGGCGGTGCCTGCTCCTCGCCGACTTCGACGCCGCGGCCCTGGACACCGTCGCCGAGCAGCTGCGCGACGAGGGCCACACGGTCACCGCGCGGGTTGTCGATGTGGCGCACCGGGATTCGGTGCGCGAGCTCGCCGACGCCGCCGACGCGCTCGGCCCGGTCACCCGGATCGCGCACACCGCCGGGCTGTCCCCGACGCAGGCGCCCACGGCGGCGATCCTGCGCGTGGATCTGCTCGGGGTCGCGTTGGTGCTCGAGGAGTTCGCGCGGGTCGTCGCGCCCGGCGGGGCCGGGGTGGTGATCGCCAGCATGGCCGCGCGACTGATCGGCGCGCTGCCCGACGATCAGGAGCGGGCCCTGGCCGCCACCCCCGCCGACGACCTGCTCACGCTGCCCTTCCTCGCCCCGAAGGCGCTGACCGAACCCGGCGCGGCATACGCGATCGCCAAGCGCGGCAACGTCTTACGAGTCCGCGCCGCCGCCGGGGCCTGGGGCGCGCGCGGGGCGCGGATCAACTCGATCAGCCCCGGCGTCATCTCCACCCCGATGGGCCGCCTGGAACTGTCGAGTCCGCTCGGGGCGGGGATGCGCGCGCTGATCGAGATGTCGGCCACCGGCCGCGTGGGCACGCCCGACGACATCGCGGCCGCCGCCGAATTCCTGCTCGACCCCCGCGCCGGATTCGTCACCGGCACCGATCTGCTCGTCGACGGCGGCGTGGTGGCCGCGGCGAGTTGATCGCCCGGACCCCGGTCGACGGAATGCCCAGCGGTACGATTTACCGTGGTGCCTACGGTCGGCGGAATGCCCAGCCGTACCATTTACCGTGGTGCCTACGGTCGGTGGTGCCTACGATCGGGTCGATCCGGAGGTGGTTGCGGCGATGGCCAAGCGAGCGACGGCGGTGAAACGGCAACGCCGGGAACGGGGTTCGCTCAACCCCGACGATATCCTCGCGGGCGCCTTCGAACTCGCCGAGCAGATCGGGATCGACAATCTGAGCATGCCCATGCTGGGCAAACACCTCGATGTCGGCGTCACGAGCATCTACTGGTACTTCCGCAAGAAGGACGATCTGCTCGAGGCCATGACCGAGCGGGCGCTGGCCCGCTACGAGTCCGCGGTGTTCGGCCACGCCGCCCCCGAGGACGCGGACTGGCGGGCCGCGCTGCGCGCGCACGCCCACGCGGTGCGAAAGGTGTTCGCCGACAACCCGATCCTGTGCGATCTGCTGCTCGTCCGCGCCGCCGTGAGCCCGGGTGCCGTCCGAGCGGGCGCGGCCACCGCCGACCGCGCGGTCGCCGATCTCGTCGCGGCGGGCCTACCCCGGCGCGACGCGCTCGACACCTACGCCGCGATCCGCCTGCACGTCCACGGCTCGGCGGTGCTGCGCCGCCTGTTCGACAAGAACGAGGGCGATCCGGCGGCCGCGCCCGCACTCGGCGTCCCCGACGACCGAACCTTCGAATACGGACTGAACTGCATCCTCGACCACGCCGCCCGGCAACTCGACGCCGGTCACGCCCCCGCGCGTAAAACGCCCGCCAAGAAGGCGACCGCGAAACGGGCCCCCCACGCCCGCACCGCGGTGCCCGACCAGCGATGAGCGGACCCTCTGGCCCGGTACCGCATCCGGGTGACCCGGCCGCAATCACCTCCGGCGCGGTACCGCATCCGGATGACCCGGCCGCGATCACCTCCGGCCCGGCGCCACATCCGGATGCCCCGGCCGAAACCGCCTCCGGCGCGGTACCGCATCCGGATGACCCGGCCGCGACCGCCTCCGGCGCGGTGCCACATCCGGATGGCCCGGCCGCGATCACCTCCCGCGCGGTACCGCATCCGGGTGACCCGGCCGCAATCACCTCCGGCGCGGTACCGCATCCGGTCGGCCTCGCCGAAATCGCCTCCGGCGCGGCCGCTCTCACGCTGGACGCGGCCGGAGCGCCGCGGCATCCGTTGGTCGTGGTGGACCTCGGACGCAACGAGTGGCGGCACGCGGAGGCGGCGATCGAGGCGCTGCGGGGGCGCACGGTCGTCACGGTCGGCATCGCGGATCGTCCGCTGCCGGTGGCCGCCGCCCCGCTGCTGGAGGCGCTCACCTGCACGCTCGCGCCCGGCGGCCCCGGCGGCGCGTGGGTCGCGGGATCACCGGTCGATCTGAAGGCCATCGCGGCCACCGTCGCCGCCGCGCCCCGGGCCGCGCTCACGCTCGCGGGCCTGCTGGACCTCACCGCGCGGGCGAGCGTGACCGACGGCCTGACCGCCGAATCCCTGGCCTACTCCATGCTGCTGGCCGCGCCCGAATTCGCGGCCTGGCGCGCGCGGACCCCCCGCCGCCCGATCCCGGAACCCGCCGACCCGGTGCTGCTCGACCGCACCGGCGACGTCCTCACCCTCACCCTCAATGTGCCCGAGCGACACAACGCCTTCGGCCGCGCGGTCCGCGACGCGCTGCTGAACGGTCTGGCCGTCGCCGAACACGATCCGTCCATCCGCGAGGTCGTGCTGCGCGGCAACGGCCGATCCTTCTGCAGCGGAGGCGATCTCGACGAGTTCGGCACCGCCACCGATCCCGTGGCGGCCCATCTGGTCCGGCTGCGGCAGAGCGCGGCGGCCGCGATCCACCGACTCGGCGACCGGGTGCGCGTCGAGGTGCACGGCGCGTGCATCGGCGCGGGCGTCGAGATCCCGTCCTTCGCCGCACGGATACGCGCCCGCCCCGACGCCCGCTTCCGCCTTCCCGAACTGGGCATGGGCCTGGTCCCCGGCGCGGGCGGCACGGTCGGCATCACCCACCGCATCGGCCGCTGGCGCACCGCGTATCTGGCCCTCACCGGTCAGCCGATCGACGCCGCCACCGCCCTGGAGTGGGGCCTGATCGACGAACTCACCGACGGCGAGCCGTGACCACGCCCCTGCGCGCCTGGGCCGCGTCGGGGGCGATGGCCCTCACCGGCCACACCGACGGGCCGCCCTGTGCCGCACCGGGATTCCCCGCCGCGCGGGTCGCGACCGGCCTCGAACGCATCGCCGACCTGACCCGCGCGCGCACCGGGACCACACCCCGGCTGCCGGGAGTGAACCTGCTCGGGGAACGCGCCGCCGCCATGGGTTTCACGCGGCGCGGCCCGGTCTCGTGCGGCGGGGCCTTTCGGACGGTACGGACCGGTGACGGGTGGCTGGGATTGTCCCTCCCTCGGCCCACCGATCTCGAGCTGATCCCGGCGCTCGTCGAGAAGGCCGCCGTCACGGACCCGTGGGCGGCCGTGCTCGCCTGGGCGCGCGAACGTTCGACCCGGGAGGCGGCCGAGCGCGTCGAACTGCTGGGCCTCGCCGGGTCGGCGGTACCCGCACCTGGGCTGAATTCCCGTGCGGGCGTGGTGATCTCGCAATTCGGCCCGCGCACGCGGCGGCGGGAGAACCCGGTGATCGTGGACCTGACCGCGCTGTGGGCGGGTCCGCTGTGCGCGCATCTCCTCGGCCTCGGCGGCGCGCGAATCATCAAGGTGGAGAGCACGACCCGGCCCGACGGTGCGCGCCGCGGCTCGGCGGAGTTCTTCGACCTGCTGCATCGCGGACACGACATGCTCACTCTGGACTTCGGCGACGACCGCGATATCGACCGGCTGCGCGCCCTGATCGCCGACGCGGACCTCGTCCTGGAGAGTTCCCGCGCGCGGGCGCTGCGCCAGCTCGGCGTCGACGCGACCGCCTGCGCGGCGGCGGGCACCTCGTGGCTGTCCATCACCGCCCGCGGGCGCGCCAGCGATGCCGTCGGCTTCGGCGACGACATCGCCGTCGCCGCAGGGCTTTTCGTGCCCGACGGCGACGACCTGCTGCCCTGCGGCGACGCGCTCGCCGATCCCCTCACCGGGGTGTGCGCCGCCGAGGCCGCCGCGGCCGCGCTGCTCGCCGACCGCGCCCGCCTGATCGATATCGCCATGCTCCACCTGAGCGCCGAGACCGCCGCCGGTCCGGTCGAGGAGCACACCGTCCGCCACGACGGGCACCGCTGGTGGGTCCACACCCCCACCGACCGGTTCCCCGTCGCCCCGCCCACCGCGCGCACGCGATCATGAACATCCTGTTCCGCGACGTCGAGATCGACGGCGGCACAACCGATCTCCGCGTCGTCGGCGACCGAATCTCCGAGATCGGCCCCGACCTGCCCGCCCGCGCCGCCGAGATCGTCGACGGCCGCGGCGGCGCCCTGCTCCCCGGCCTGCACGACCACCACATCCACCTGCTGGCCACCGCCGCCGCGGCCCGCTCGATCGACTGCGGCCCGCCCGCGGTGACCGACCTCGCCGCCCTGCGCCGCGCCCTGACCGCGCGACCCGGCACCGGCTGGCTGCGCGGCACCGGCTATCACGAATCGGTCGCCGGACCCCTCGACCGGCACGCCCTGGACCGGATCGTCCCCGACCGCCCGCTGCGCGTCCAGCATCGCGGCGGAGCTCTCTGGATGTTGAATTCGGCAGCGCTGGAAGCGATCTCGGACGTCCTGGACGACACCGCCGACGTGGAACGCGACGCGTCCGGCGTCCCGAACGGGCGGCTGTGGCGCTACGACACCCGCCTGCGGCCCGCGCTCCCCGACGATCCACCCGACCTGACCGCGCTCGGCCGCACGCTCACCCGCTACGGCATCACCGGCGTCACCGACGCCACCCCCGATCTCGACGCGGCCGCGGTGCGCCTGCTCGCCGACGCGCACCGCGACGGCGCGCTCCCCCAGCGCCTCACCCTGCTCGGCGCGGAACCCGAAGCGGCGCAGGGCCTTTCGGTCGGCCCGCGCAAGCTGCTGCTACGCGACCACGACCTGCCCGACTACGACACCCTCACCGCGATGATCTCCGGCAGCCACCGCCGCGGCCGCCCGGTCGCGGTGCACTGCGTCACCCGCGAATCGCTGCTGCTGACCCTCGCCGCCCTCGACGAGGTCGGCGCGCTACCCGGCGACCGCGTCGAACACGCGGGCGTCGTGCCCCCCGGGGTGGCCGAACACATCGCGCGGCTCGGCGCGGCCGTGGTCACCCAGCCCGGCTTCCTGCTCGACCGCGGCGACACCTATCTGCGGGAGGTCGCCCCCGACGACCGCGACCACCTCTATCCGCACGCGAGCCTGCGGCGCGCCGGGGTCCGCGTCGCGCTGTCCAGCGACGCCCCCTACGGCCCCCTCGACCCGTGGACCGTCCTGCGCGCCGCCGTCGAAAGAACCACGCGCACCGGCCGACTCGTGGGCCCGCACGAGCGCGTCGATGCCGCGACCGCCCTCGCCGCCTACCTCGGCCCGCCCGAGCGGCCGGGTGGCCCGCCGCGCCGCCTCGAACCCGGCGCGCCCGCCGACCTCTGCCTGCTGCGCACACCCCTGCGCCACGCCCTCGCCCACCCCGATCACACCCTCGTCCGCGCGGTCGTGATCGGCGGCCGGATGCCCTTCCTTTTTGGCACCCAGTGACATTATGCTGGCTGCCACACTCTCCCCTCCCTCGGGGACGACATCCGCCCGCTGGCGTGACACCCCGAATCCCCCACTCCACGAGGTACTTCCATGATCGAATCCGATACCGCGCTCGCCCTGCTCCGCCTGGTGCTGGGCGTGATCATGATCGCGCACGGCGTCAACCACTGGATCGGCGGCGGCAAGATCGCCGGAACCGCGCGCTGGTTCGCGAGTCTCGGGCTGCGCAACGGCACGCTCCAGGCGTGGTTGAGCGTGCTCACCGAGATCGGCGCGGGCGCGCTGCTGGTGCTCGGCCTGCTCACCCCGTTCGCGTGCGCGGCGGTGGTGTCGGTGATGCTCGTCGCGGGCCTGCTCGCACACCGGCCCAACGGGTTCTTCGTGTTCAAGGAGGGCTACGAGTACGTGCTGGCGCTCGCCGTGACCGCGGTGGCCACGGCGCTGCTCGGCCCCGGCCGACTGTCGCTCGATCACGCCGCCGGTATCGAGATCACCGGCTGGGCGGGCGGCGGCATCGCCCTGGGCCTCGGCGTGCTCGGCACGGCCGCGCTGCTGGCGGTGTTCTGGCGGCCCGCCGACAAGTAGGCTCGCGTAGTCGAGCGCCGGTGAGAATCCCACCGGCGCTCGGTTACACTGTGCGACAGGCTATTTCAGCATGCTGCCCGCGTCGATCGGCAGCGGCACGCCGGTCACGTAGCGCGATTCGTCGGAGGCGAGGTACAGCACCGCGTTGCTGATGTCGACCGGCTCCACCCACGGGATGGGCAGGGTGTGGAACATGCGGCAGATCGGATCCAGATCCGCCGGACCCGGATGCTCGAGGTCCGGACGGAACAGCTTGTAGGTGCCCTCGTTCATGACCATCGGGGTGTTCACGTGTGTGGGATGCACCGAGTTGACCCGGATGGAGTGCTGGCCCAGCTCGACCGCGAAGGTCCGCATCAGGCCGACCACCCCGTGCTTGGCCGCCACGTAGTGCCCGACGTTCGGGTACGCCTTGAGCCCGCCCACCGAACTGGTGAGGATGATCGACCCGCCGCGCCCGCCGGAGATGATATGTCCCGCACCGGCTTTCACGGTCTTCCAGACGCCGCCGAGGTTGACCCCGATCATGTCGTCCCACAGATCCTCGCGCAGGTCGAGCAGCTGACCGCCCTCGTTGCCGATGCCCGCGTTGGCCACGATGACGTCCAGCCGCCCCAGCTGTTCGACGCCGCCGTCCACCGCGGCCTTCAGCGCGTCGTAGTCGCGCACGTCGACCTCGGCCGTAACGATCCGCCGCCCTTCGGCTTTCACCAGGTCGGCCGTCTCGGCCAGATCCTCCGGCGTCGACATCGCGAACGGCACATTGTCCAACTGCTTGCAGACGTCGACCGCGATGATGTCGGCGCCCTCCTGCGCCAGGCGCACCGCGTGGCTGCGCCCCTGACCGCGTGCCGCACCGGTGATGAATGCGACCTTGCCCTCGACCCGTCCGGTCATCGTGGTTTCCTCTGTTCGTCGTTGGGAGTGAATTCGATGTGCAGCTCACGCAGCCCGCGCAGGATGTAGGTGGGCTCGTACTCGTAGCGGCGCGCGTCGCGCGGGCCGTGTTTGTCCTCGTCGATGCGGATATCGAGCATCCGGTCGAGGATGCGTTCGATCGACACCCGGCCCTCCACCCGCGCCAGCGGTCCGCCCGGACAGGTGTGCACGCCGCGCCCGAAGGCCATGTGCTCGCGGGCATTCGGGCGATCGAGCCGGAACTCGTGCGGCTCGTCGAACCGGCGCGGATCCCGATTGGCCGCCCCCGGGCACAGCATGACGACCTTGCCGACCGGCACCTGGACCTCGCCCAGCGAGGTGTCCCGCTTGGTCAGCCGGAACAGGCTTTTCACCGGGGCCTCCAGCCGCAGCGTCTCCTCGATGAACAGCGGGATCTTGCCGCGGTCGGCCCGAAGTCGTTCCTGGAGTTCGGGATTGTCGCCCAGGAAGCGCAGCGCGGAGGTGAGCAGTTTGGCCGTGGTCTCCTGCCCGGCCGCGAACAGGAAGGTCGCCGAGCGCACCACCTCGATGATCTCGGGGGTGGACCCGTCGGGATACTTCGCCAGCGCCAGCTGTGTCAGCACATCGTCGCGCGGTTCGCGGCGGCGGTCGGCGATGTAGGCGCTGAACTTCTCGTCGAGGAAGTCCAGCGGGTTGGCCGAGACGATGTCCTCGTCGAGCGCGCCCACCCGCGCGCCCGGGCGGTCGGCGCCGAGCACGACCCGGAACTGCTTGTGATCCTCCTCCGGGACACCCAGCACATCGGCGACCACCAACAGCGAGAACGGCTTCGCGTAGGAGGCCAGGAAGTCGCACCGGCCGTCGGCGACGAATTCGTCGAGGTGGGCGTCGGCCAGACGCCACATGAACTCCTCGTTCTCCTTCAACCGGGCCGGTGTGAGCAGCCGGTTCAGCAGCGAGCGGGCGTAGGTGTGCTCGGGCGGATCCATCGTGACCATGTGCTCGAACATGGGCATCTTGTGCCGGTGCTCGGCGATCAGCTCGGTCAGATCGTCGCCTGCCACCTCGAACGGCAGGGGCGGGAACGGGCCGCCGAGCGCGACCATCGACGACAGCGTCTCGCCGCTGCGCATCGCGTCGGCGGTCTCCTCGTACCCGGTCACCGCGACGACGCCGTGCGCCACCTCCGTCACCGGGCATTTCGCGCGCAGGTGGTCGTAATAGGGATGCGGATCGGGAACCAGCGTCTGATCCGTGAAGTAGTCGACGGTGTCGAAGTCAGTCATCCTGGACAGCTCCTGCCATGCGTGAGACCCAACCGATAGTAACTTGGTTACTCATTTCAAGAGAATAGCGTTCTCCACTTCGAGTAGCGAGCTACTTACAGCGGGTTAGCTTGATTCTCAGACTCCGTTCGCCCCATCGCGCCGGTCCGGAACACCTCGAACCTCCCGACGGCCTCCCCGCCGCAGCCCGCGGCGGTCAGCGCGCACGCCTTGAACGCCCGCGCGGCCACACTCACCCGGTGTTCGGCGGTCGCCACCCGCGAGTCCAGCTCCGCGGGCAGGGCGTCGCCCCAGACCGTGATCTCGGCCCGGCCGTCGTCCAGACAGGCCAGAACCCCTTCGCGCACACGGGGATCCGCGCGATACGATTCCGCGGCCACCGCGATGACGTCGGGCCACACATCGTGCGGGCCGCCCGCGAGGGACCGCTCGAGATCGAGGACGGTCGCCCCGAGGATCTCCAGCGGACGGACGTCGCGGCACCCGGGCACGAGCACGGTGACCTCCCAGCCCGCCGAGGACCGATCGAACAACCAGCCGCCCGCGTGGCGGACCACATCGACCGTCCGCGGCGCCACCACCGCCAGACGGTACCGCAGCGGATGCCGTCGCGCGTGCGCGCGCCAGCGGGCGGCCGCGCGCGTGCCCCGGGCGCCCTTGTCGACGGAAGCGGCGGAGTTCCCGGACATGCTGTCCCCTCTCGGGCACGAAAACACCGTTCTCCAAAATGTGAGATCGGTCTCATCGGAGATAGTAACGGCATTCGGCCAATTCCGGCAGGCATCGGGCATTGCCACGCCCAGCCCAGCGAGAATACGATTCTCTCAACGAGACAAGGAGGATCTCATGGGCAAGCGCGATCTGCCGTATCAGCTGTTCGACGCGGACAACCACCTGTACGAGACCAAGGAGGCGCTCACCAAGTACCTCCCCGAGCGCTTCCGGGGCGCGATCCAGTACGTCGAGGTGAACGGCCGCACCAAGATCGCGATCCGCAACCAGATCAGCGAGTACATCCCCAACCCCACCTTCGAGGTGGTCGCCCGGCCCGGCGCGATGGAGGAGTACTTCCGCAACGGCAATCCGGAGGGCAAGAGCCGACGCGAGATCTTCGGCGAGGCAATGAGATCCATCCCCGCCTTCCGCGAGCCCGCGGCGCGGCTGGCCCTGATGGACGAGCTGAACATCCACCGCTCGCTCATGTTCCCGACGCTGGCGAGCCTCATCGAGGAGCGGATGAGCGACGATCCGGAACTCATCCACGCCGTCATCCACGCGCTCAACCAGTGGCTGCACGAGACCTGGCCGTTCAACTACGCCGACCGCATCTACACCGTGCCGGTGGTGAGCCTGCCCATCGTCGACAAGGCCATCGAGGAACTGGAGTGGGTCGTCGAGCGCGGCGCCCGCGCGATCCTGGTGCGGCCCGCGCCGGTGCCGGGCCTGGCCGGCTCGCGCTCGTTCGCGCTGCCGGAGTTCGATCCGTTCTGGCGGCGGGTGATCGAGCTCGATGTGCTGGTGGCCATGCACTCCTCCGACAGCGGGTACGCCAAGTACGCCTCGGACTGGGAGGGCAACCGCGCGGAAATGCTTCCGTTCCAGACGAATACGTTCCGCATGGTCAACGAGTGGCGGCCGATCCAGGACGCGGTGGCGTCGTGGGTGTGTCACGGTGGGCTGCTGCGCAATCCGGAGCTCAAGATCGCCGTCATCGAGAACGGCGCGAGCTGGCTGCCGCCGCTGCTGGCCGAGCTGGCCGACGTCTACAAGAAGGCGCCGGAGGGCTTCGGCTTCCAGGATCCGGTGGCCGCGATCAAGCGCAGCGTCCACGTCAGCCCGTTCTGGGAGGAGGATCTCGGCGCGCTGGCCGACCTCATCGGCGTGGAGCGGGTGCTGTTCGGATCGGACTACCCGCATCCGGAGGGGCTGGCCGAACCGGCCCGCTACGTCGACGTCGTCAAGGACATGCCGCTGGAGCATCAGGAGCTGATCATGGGCGGCAACCTCGCGCGATTGCTGTCGCTGTGAGCTGGGAGTCCATTCCGCACCTGGTCCGCGACGCGGCCGAACGGTTCGGCGATGCCGAGGCCGTGGTGGACGGGCGGGTGCGGTGGAGTTTCGCCGAACTCGCGCGACGGGTGCGCCGGGCCGCGGGGGCCTACGCCGCGGCCGGGATCGGCCCGGGGGATCGGGCGGCGATCTGGGCGCCGAATTCGGCGGACTGGATCGTCGCCGCCCTCGGGCTGCTCACCGCGGGCGGGGTGCTCGTGCCGATCAACACCCGGTTCAAGGCGGCCGAGGCGGCCGATGTCATCACCCGCAGCGGGGCGAAACTCGTGCTGGCACAGCAGGGTTTCCTGGGAACGCGCTACACCGCCCCGGCCGGGGTGCCGGTCATCGATCTGAGGTCCGGCTTCCTCGCCGAGGGCGATCCGTTCGAGCGCGAGGTCGACGGGAACGCGATCGCCGACATCATCTTCACCTCGGGCACCACCGGAAAACCCAAGGGCTGCATGATGAACCACCATCAGACGCTGCGGCTGTACGCGGAGTGGTGCGATCTGGCGGATCTGCGCGAGGGCGACCGCTATCTGATGGTGAACCCGTTCTTCCACACCTTCGGGCTCAAGGCGGGTATCGTGTCCTCACTCATCCGCGGCGCGACCATGCTGCCGGTGCCGGTGTTCGACGTGGACCGGGTGCTGGAACTCGTTGCGCGCGAACGCGTCACGATGCTGCCCGGACCACCGACGCTGTACCATTCACTGCTCGCGGCCCAGGGGGAACACGATCTGTCGTCGCTGCGCGCGGCCGTCACCGGTTCGGCCGACATCCCGGTCGAGCTGATCCGGCGGATGCGCGAGGAACTGCCGTTCGAGTCGATCATGACCGGGTACGGCCTGACCGAGGCGGGCACGGCCACCGCGTCGCGGCCCGGCGACACCTTCGAGCAGATCGCCACCACGGTCGGGCTGCCCTGCGACGGCGTCGAGGTGCGCATCGCCGACGACGGCGAGATCCTGGTGCGCGGCTACTCCGTGATGCGGGGCTACCTCGACGATCCGGCGGCCACCGCGGCGGCCATCGACCCCGAGGGCTGGTTGCACACCGGCGATCTGGGCAGTCTCGACGACACCGGGCGGCTACGTGTGCTCGGCCGCAAGAAGGACATGTTCATCGTCGGCGGCTTCAACGCCTACCCGGCCGAGATCGAGGACTTCCTGCTCGAGCATCCGGCCGTCGCGCAGGCGGCGGTGATCGGGGTGCCCGACGAGCGGCTCGGCCAGGTGGGCATGGCGTTCGTGGTCGCCAAAGGCCCGCTCTCCGAGGCGGATCTGATCGCGTGGAGCCGCGAGCGGATGGCCGGGTACAAGGTGCCGCGCACCGTGCGTCTGGTCCCCGACCTGCCGCTCAACGCCACCGGCAAGGTCGCCAAGGACCTGCTGTCGGCCGAGGCGACGCGGCCCGCCTGATCGGATCAGCGCGGGCCTTCGAGGAGGGTCACCGCCGCCACGGCGGTGGGGCCGCCGATATTGTGCGCCAACCCGATTCGCGCGCCGTCGACCTGGTTGACGGCGTCGCCGCGCAACTGCTCGAACAGCTCCACGCACTGCGCGATCCCGGTCGCCCCCGGCGGATGCCCCTTGCATTTGAGCCCCCCGCTCGGGTTGACCGGCAGCGCGCCGCCGACGGTCGTCGCGCCCGACTCCACCAGCTTGTACCCCTCGAACCGGTCGGCGAAGCCGAGGTCCTCGTAGCTCATCAGCTCGATGCCGGTGAAGAAGTCGTGCACCTCGGCGACGTCCACATCGGCCGGTTCCAGCCCGGCCATGGCGAAGGCGCGCCGCGCCGCGCGCACCGTCGCCGGGAACGTCGTCATATCCCGCTTGTGTTGGTGCATCACCGAATCCAGGCCCAGCCCCACCCCGCGGATCCACACCGGCCGATCGGTGTAGCGATCGACCACCTCGGCGGCGGCCAGCACCAGCGCCGCCGCGCCGTCGCTCTGCGGCACGCAGTCGTACACGCCGAACGGATCGGCGACGAGGGGCGCGGTCATGGCCTGTTCCATGGTGATCTGAAAGCGCAAGCGCGCCTTCGGGTTCCGCGCGCCGTGGCGGTGGTTCTTCACCGCCACCATGGCCAGATGCTCCCGGGTGGCCGGGGATTCGTGGAGATAGCGGTTGACGTGCAGGGCGAATCCGGCCGGGGTGAACGGGCCCAGGGGATAGTCCCAGGCCCGATCCGCCCCGGTGGCCTCCCATTCGCGCAGCAGATCCCGCTGCGCGGTCTCGCGCAACTTGTCCGCGCCGATCACCAGCGCCACGTCCACGAGGCCCGAGGCGATGCCGAACACCGCGTTGCGCACCGCGTCATTGCCTGTGGCACAGGAGTTCTCGATCTTCGTGACCGGCAGTTCGGGCAGCCCGAGGGCGTCGGAGAGGATGCCGGCGGCGAATCCGTCGGTGCCGCCGGTCGCCCCGAACCAGGCGGCGTCCAGATCCGCGGTTCGCAGGCCCTTGTCCACGCTGGCCGCGCACTCGGCGAAGGCGAGGGGCAGCAGATCCTTGACCCCGAGGGCGAAATGCTCGGCGAACGGTGTCATGCCCGCGCCGACGACGGCCACCTCCCTCATGCGATCGCGCCCGCCGTCTTGAGTTCGAGGATGCGGTCCCAGTCCAGGCCGAGTTCGAGCAGCACCTCCTCGGTGTGCGCGGCGAACTCCGGGCCGGGCCGCAGGTCGGGGGCGGTCACATCGAACTGCACCGGACTCGACACCAGAGTCGATTCCCCTGCGGGACGGAGATATTCGTTGGCGGCGATCTGCGCGTCATGCCCGACCTGCACCGAATCCTGCACCGGCGCCCACGGCCCGGCCAGCGTCGCGAACCGCTCGGTCCACTCCGCGAGGGTGCGGGTGGCGATCACCTCGCGCAGGATGGCCACGGCCTCGGGGGTGTGCTCGGCGATCCGCGCGGCGTCGGCGAAGCGCGGATCCTCGGCCAGTTCCGGCCGATCGATGTGGCGGCACACATCGGCCCAGAACTTGCCCGGCTGCAACATGACCAAGGACAGGTAGCGGCCGTCGGCGGTGGTGTACAGCCCCGACAGCGGATTCGTCGGCGCGCCGTGCACGCCCGGGGCGGGCGCGGTCATCGGCTCCTTGGTGTAGCTCGACAGGGCCACCGAATGCCCGATCGACCACAGCCCGCTGCCGAGCAGCGACACGTCGACCACCGAGGTCTCCCCGGTGCGTTCGCGTTTGAGCAGCGCCGCGGCGATCCCGCCCGCGAGGTTCGTCCCGGAGATGGTGTCGCCGAAGGCCGGACCGGGCGGACCGATCATGCCGGTCGTCCCCTCGGGGGTGATGGTGGCCGCGACACCGCCGCGACACCAGTAGGCGGTCATGTCGTACCCGCCGCGCTCGGCCTCCACGCCGCGCGGGCCGAGCGCGCTGCCGCGTGCGTAGACGATGGCCGGATTCACCGCGCGGATGTCGTCGACATCGATGCCGAATTTCGTGCGCGCACCGGGCAGGAAGCTGGTCAGGAACACGTCCGCGGTCGCGGCCAGATCGTGGACGATCGCGCGGCCCTCGGGTTTGGACATGTCCACCCCGATGCTGCGCTTGCCCCGATTGGCGTGCTCCACATTGGGATTCGGGTCGCCCTCCACCTTGAATTTGCCGACCTGCCGCAGCCCGCGCTGCGGGTCTCCGGTGACGGCGTGCTCCACCTTGATCACATCGGCGCCCCAGTCCGACAGCACCGCGCCCGCCGAGGGCACGAACCCGTACATCGCGACCTCGAGCACCCGGATGCCGCTCAGCGGCCCGCTCATGCGACCACCTCCGCGAGGGTCTTGCGCTCCAGGAACTCCTCCAGCCCGACCCGGCCCATCTCCCGCCCGATGCCCGACTGCTTGTAGCCGCCGAAGGGCGCGTCGGGGGCGAAGTAGTTGCCGCCGTTGACACTCAGCGTGCCGGTGCGGATGCGCCGCGCCACCGCCTTGGCCCGCTCGTTGTCGGCCCCGAACACCGCCCCGGACAGCCCGTAGATGGAGTTGTTGGCGATGCGGACCGCCTCCTCCTCGTCGTCGTAGGGGATCAGCGCGAGCACCGGGCCGAACACCTCCTCCTGCGCGATCTCGCTGTCGGGATCGACGTTCGCCAGCAGGGTCGGCTTGTAGAAGAAGCCGGGCCCGGCCTTCTCGCCGCCGGTCACCAGGGTCGCCCCCGCCGCGACCGCGCGCTGGACCATGCCGTCGACCTTGTCGCGCTGCTTCTCCGAAATGAGCGGTCCCATATAGGTTTTCGGGTCGCCCGGATCGCCCCAGCGGACGTGGGCGAAGTTCGCGGCGACCAGTTCGGCGAACTTGTCGTGCTCGGCGCGCGGGACCAGCACGCGGGTGGTCAGCGCGCAACCCTGCCCGGCGTGGGTGACGACGCTGAACGCGGCGAACACCGCGGCCTGGGTGTAGTCGGCGTCGTCGAGCAGGATCATGGCCGATTTGCCGCCCAGCTCCAGGAAGACCCGCTTGAGGGTGCCGCTCGCGGCGGCCATGATCTTGCGGCCGACCGCCGTGGATCCGGTGAAGGTGATCATGTCCACGTCCGGATGGGTCGTCATGCGTTCGCCCACGGCCACATCCGAGGACGCCAGCACGTTCACCACGCCCGGCGGGATATCGGTGTGGTTGGCGATGATCTCGCCGATGGCCAGCGTCGCCAGCGGGGTGTCGGGCGCGCCCTTGAGCACGACCGTGCACCCCGCGGCCAGGGCGGGCGCGAGCTTGGCCAGGGTGAGCTGATGGGGGTAGTTGTAGGCGACGATGGCGGCCACCACGCCCGCGGCCTCCAACTCGACCCAGCGATGGTGCTGCTGACCGCGGACCTCGACAGTGCCCAGATCCTCGGTGAAGTCGTATGTCGGCAGCAGTTCGGCGTAGTAGCGCACGATCTCGATCGGCGCCTCGAGCTGGTTGGCGTGGGTGAGGGTACGGGTCGCGCCCACCTCGGCGATGGTCAGCTCGCGCAGCTCCTCCACATTGTCGCGCAGCGCCCGGTACAGCTGCTCGAGGCAGCGCGTGCGCAGCTCGACGTTCGTGGACCAGTCGGTGGTGTCGAAGGCCGTGCGGGCGGCCGCGATCGCGGCGTCGGCCTCGGCCACCCCCGCCTCCGGCGCGTAGCCGTACACCTCGCCGGTGGCGGGATCGAGCGAGGACACCACCCGCTCGGTCTCGACCAGCCGCCCGTCGATCAGTAGCCGCCGTGCGACCTTCTCCCGCGTTGACATCCCGTCTCCTGCCTATCCTGGAAACAACGTTCTCACTTCAGGAGAATGATACATTCATAGGCGCGAGACGAGAGCGACATTCGTTGCTGGAGAGGAGAGCCGGTCGTGAAGACGGCTGTGGTCACCGGCGGTGCCTCGGGCATCGGCCTGGGCATCGCGCAACGCCTGCGCGGCGACGGATTCCACGTCGCCGTCCTGGATCTGAATCCGGACGAGGACGACGATCTCGCCTATCGGGCCGACGTCACGAGACCGGACGAGATCGCCGCGGCGCTGAACGCCGTGCGCGCCAAGCTCGGACCGGTCACGGTCCTGGTCAACGCGGCCGGGCTGGAGGGTTTCAAACGCTTCCAGAGCATCGCCTTCGCCGACTGGCAGCGCGTGCTCGACGTGAATCTCAACGGCACCTTCCACTGCATCCAGGCGGTGCTGCCGGACATGCTGGACGCCGGGTGGGGGCGGATCGTGAACATCTCGTCCTCCAGCGCGCATTCGGGTCAGCCGTTCATGAGCCACTACGTGGCGGCGAAGTCGGCGATCAACGGCCTCACCAAGGCGCTGGCCCTCGAACTCGGGCCGTCGGGCATCACGGTCAACGCGGTGCCGCCCGGGTTCATCGACACCCCCATGCTGCGCAAGTCCGAACAGGCCCGCCTGCTCGGCGGCAGCGTGGAGGACCACATCAAACGCACCCCGGTCCGCCGCATCGGCACCCCGCAGGACATCGCGGCCACGTGCGCGTTCCTCATCTCCGAGGAGGCCGGGTACATCACCGGGCAGATCATCGGCGTCAACGGCGGCCGCAACACCTGAGACGAGAACCTGTGACGCTCACCGAATCCGAGCTGTCCGGGCTCGACGACGCCGGGCCGGTGCCCGTGGTCGCCGACGTGGACGGCATCCCGGTCTCCGGACTGCTGGCTGAATCCCCCACGCCCCGTGCGGTTTTGGTGGCCCTGCACGGCGGCTCGACCCGCTCGGTGTACTTCGACTGCCCGGGCCACCCCGAACTGTCGCTGCTGCGGCTGGGCCGGCGCCTGGGCTACACCGTGCTCGCGCTCGACCGCCCCGGCTACGGCCGCTCGACCCCCTACTCGGAGCGGCTGACCACCGCCGCCGACCGGGTGGACCTGATGTTCGGGGCCGTGGCCGCGCACCTGGGCCCGCGCCCGCGCGGGGCGGGGGTGTTCCTGGTCGCGCATTCGGCGGGATGCGAACTGGCGCTGCGCATGTCGGTGGACGAGCGCGGCACGGATCTGCTCGGCCTCGAGATCGCCGGCACCGGGCTGCGGCATCCCCCGCTGGCCCAGCGGACGCTGTGGGGTTCCGGGGCGCGCCCGTCGCGGCGGCCGCCCGGCCTGGCCGAACTGCTGTGGCGGCCCGAACGGCTCTACCCCGCCGATGTCGTCTACGGCGCGTCCATCGCCGCCGAGGGCACCCGGCTCGAGGCGGGCAGCGTCCTCGATTGGGCCGATCGGGAATTCCCGCGGCTGGCGCGCGGGGTGCGCGTCCCGGTGCGGTTCAGCCTCGGCGAATTCGAGCGTGTGTGGCGCAATGGATCCGCCGATCTGGCCGAGGTGGGCGCGCTGTTCGAGGCCGCGCCCCGGGTGGTGCTGAATCTGCAACCCAACAGCGGGCACAACCTCAGCGTCGGGCACACCGCCGCGGCCTACCACCTGAAACTGCTCTCCTTCGCCGAGGAGTGCCTCGTCCACCGCGAGAACGGCGAGTTCTCCGGACCCGCAACACAATTCGACGGCCACGGACAGCCGCGGCCGGATCAGACCGAGGAGGTGGGCTGATGCGCGTCGGATTCATCGGCCTGGGCAGTCAGGGCGGCCCGATGGCACGCCGCATCGCCGAGGCCGGATACCCCACCACGCTGTGGGCGCGGCGGGCGGCCACGCTGGAACCGTTCGCCGACACCGGCGCGGTCACCGCCGACTCCCCCGCCGCGCTCGCGGCCGCGAGCGATCTGGTGTGCCTGTGCGTCGTCGGCGACGCGGACGTGCGCGAGGTGGCGCTCGGGGAGACCGGGGTACTGGCGGGGCTCGCGCCCGGGTCGGTGCTCGCCGTGCACAGCACCGTCCATCCCGACACCTGCCGCGAACTCGCCGAAATCGCCGCCGCGCAAGGGGTTTCGGTAATCGACGCGCCGGTGTCCGGCGGCGGTCCCGCCGCGGCGTCGGGCCGGTTGCTGGTGATGGCGGGCGGCCCGGCCGATGTCGTGGAGCGCTGCCGCCCGGTCTTCGCCACCTACGGCGATCCGATCGTGCATCTCGGCGACATCGGTTCGGGTCAGGCCACCAAACTGCTCAACAATCTGCTGTTCACCGCGAATATCGCCACGGCCGTGAGCACCTTGGCGCTGGGCAAGGAATTGGGCATCGATCCCGATCGGCTCGGCGAGGTCATCTCGCACGGCACGGCGAACAGTTTCGCGCTGGGCCGGGTGGTGGCGGGCGGCGGGACCGTGGACCGGCTGGCCGCGCACGCGGGGGATCTGCTGCGCAAGGACGTCGGGTTGATCGCGGAACTGGCCGGGGCCGCGGGGGTCGCGCCCGGCATCGTGCTCGACGCCGCGGACGCGACCCTGGCCGTCATGAACCGGCCGCGCTGATCACTCGGTCTCGATCGCGTGCTCGGGGCAGGCGGCGACCGCCTCGGTCACCGCCCCCTCGAGTTCGGTTGGCACGTCCGGGTTCTCGACCTCGGTGTAGCCCCACTCGGTGAGGGTGAAGACCTGCGGGCAGATCGAGACGCAGACGCCGAAGCCGCGGCACCGATCGGAGTCGACGGTCACCTTCATCGGGTCTCCTCCTTCACGTCGAATTCCAGATGCAGCGACGTCAGGCCGCGCAGGATGAATGTGGGCAGATACCGGAACCGGCGGGCGTCGGCGGGCCCGTGCACCGACTCGTCGAGGCGGATGTCGGTGGTGCGGTCGAGCAGCCGCTCGATCGCCACCCGTGCCTCGGTGCGGGCCAGCGGCGCGCCCGGACAGGTGTGCACGCCGCGCCCGAAGGCCAAGTGCGCGCGGGCATTCGAGCGCGCGGGATCGAATGTGGCGGGTGCGTCGAACCGGCGCGGATCGCGGTTGGCGGCGGCGTTGACCACCATGAGGATCGACCCCTGATCGACCGCGACGCCACCGACCTCGGTCGTGGTCTTGGCGAGCCGGAAATCGCCCTTGACCGGACTCTCCATCCGCAACGACTCCTCGATGAAGTTCTGGATGCGGCTGTGGTCCGCGCGCAGATAGCGTTGAATCTCCGGATTCTCGGCCAGCGTCTTGAGCGCGGAGCTGACCAGGCGCACGGTCGTCTCCTGTCCGGCGGAGAACAGGTTCGCCGCCACCCGCACCACATCGATGACCTCCGGCGTCGACCCGTCCGGGAACGTCGCGGCCGCCATGCTGGTGAGCACGTCCGCCCGCGGCTGTCGGCGACGGTCCTCGATGTAGGCCGAGAACCGCTCGTAGAGGAACTCGATCGGGTTGTGCCCCATGGAATCCCCGCCCGTGCTGCCCACGTTCACGCCCTCGCGGCTCGGATCGCGTTGCAGCGTGTGCAGGAACTCCTCCTGATCCTCGGCGGGCACGCCCAGCAGATCGGCGATCACGTAGAGGGTGAACGGCCCGGCGAAGTCGCGGATGCAGTCGCCCCGGCCGCGCGCGAGATATCCGTCGAGCATGCGGTCGGCGATCGACCACATGGCATCCTCGTTCTCCTTCAACCGCTTCGGCGTGATCAACCGCATGAGCAGCGCCCGGTGCCGGGTGTGCGTCGGCGGGTCCATGGTCGGCAGCTGATCGCTCATCGGCAGCGAATCGCGATGCTCGGCGATCAGCTCGTCGACATTGTCGGCGTCGGCCAGCGGCACCGGGAAACCCGGGAACGGACCGGTCACCGAGATACAGGACGAGAACCGCTCCACATCGTTGTAGACCTCGAGCGCCTCGTCGTACCCGGTCACCATCGTCACGTCGTGGTGCTTCTCCCGGGCGACCGGGCACCGCGCGCGCAGGGACTCGAAATACGGGTACGGGTCGGTGACCAGTTCCTGCCCGAGGAAGAAGTCCAGATCCTGGAAGTTGTTCACCACTCGACGGTCCTTCCGACTTCCGCGATTGAGAATATGACTCTCATCTGTGAGTATGAGATTTCCACACCGGCAGCCGCGCGTCAACCGAAGGCAGGCGTCCATGACCTCCCATCACACCGCCGACCAGCGGTTGTTCCAGTCCACCGCGCGTGACTTCCTCGCCGAGACCACACCGATCCCGGAGGTCCGCCGCCTCGGCGAGGCCGGGCTGGGCTTCGAGCGGGACTGGTGGCGGCGCGCCGCCGACCTCGGCTTGACGGCCATGCTGGTACCGGAAAGGTTTGGCGGCGGGTCGATCTCGGGGCGGCCGGTGACCGAACTCGCGTCGGTGGCCGAGGAACTGGGCCGCGCGTGCGCGCCGGGTCCGTTCGTCACCGTGAACGCCGTGCTGGCCGGATTGGCCGGTGCCGCAGCGGGTTTCGAGGATTCGATCGGCGCGATCCTGGCCGGGGAGAGCGTGGCGAGCTGGGCGGTCTACGAACCCGGCCACGGCTTCACGCCGCTCACCGACGCCCGCCCGCGCACCCGGCTCGAGCGCGACGGCGACGGCTATCGGCTGACCGGGGTCAAGGATCGGGTCGAGGCGGCCGATCAGGCCGATCTGTTCCTCGTCACCGCCGACAGCGCCGAGGGCCCGGTGCAGGTCCTCGTCCCGGCCGGGGCGGTGGGGGTGACGGTGACGCCCGCGTGGACGCTGGATCTGGTGCGCCGCACCGCGCGGATCTCCTTCACCGATGTGGCTGTGGGCGAGGCGAATATCGTGCACCGGGGCGACGCCGCCGCGGCCGCGGTGCGGGCGCAGGCGCGGATCGCGGCGGTGCTCACCGCGGCGGAACTGGTCGGCGCCGTGGATCGGGCGCTCGAGGCGACCCTGGGATGGCTGTTCGACCGCTACACCTTCGGCCGCCCCCTGGCCTCCTATCAGGCCCTCAAACATCGCATGGCCGACAACAAGACCTGGCTCGAGGCGTGCCGCGCCACCGCGGGCGCGGCCGCGGCGGCCTGCGACCGCGATCCCGGCGCGGCGGCCGAGGCGGTCAGCGTCGCGAAATCCTATGTGGGCGCGAAGGGTCCGGTCATCGCCCAGGACTGCGTGCAGCTGCACGGCGGCATCGGGGTCACCTGGGAGCACGATCTGCACCTGTTCCTGCGCCGGATCACCCTGGGCCGCGCGCTGTACGGCACGCCCGAGGAGCACCGCCGCCACGTCACCGATCTGCTCGACCGGGCCGCCTAGCCCGAAACCCGTTGGGAGACATCGTGAGCACCGACCTGGAATCCGTCGACGCCTTCCGCGCCCGCGCCCGCGCCTGGTTGCGCGACCACCTGCCGCCCGCGCCCCCGCCGGACGCCAAGGACGACTACAGCGAACAGGCGTGGCTGCGCGCGCGGCAGACGCAGCGGCTGCTGTTCGACGGCGGGTTCGCGGGCATCTGCTTCCCGCGCGAGTACGGTGGGCTCGGCCTGACCCCGGCCCATCAGCAGGCGTTCACCGAGGAATCGCTGCCCTACGAGATGCCGCTGCTGCTCAACGTGCCGAGCCTGGCCATCTGCGCGGCCGCGCTGCTCGAACTGGGCACCGAGGAGCAGAAGCGCACCCACCTGCCCGCGACCCTGTCGGGGGACACCGTGCTGGTGCAGTTCCTGTCCGAACCGCGCGGCGGCTCGGATCTCGCGGGCCTGACCACCCGCGCCGACCGCGACGGGGAACGCTGGATCCTCAACGGCTCCAAGATCTGGAGCTCGGGCGCCTACGCCGCCGACTACGGGCTGTGCCTGGCCCGCACGAACTGGGACGTACCGAAACATCGGGGGCTCACCATGTTCCTGGTGCCGGTGCACGCGCCCGGGGTCACCGTGCGGCGCATCAAACAGGTCACCGGATCGACCGAGTTCTGTCAGGAGTTCTTCGACGATGTCGCGCTCGGCGAGGACGCCGTGCTCGGCCGCGTCGACGACGGCTGGGACGCGGCGTCGAAACTGTTGCAGCACGAGCGGGCCGCGCTCGGCGGCACCTCGCCCTACACCAGCGGCGCGCGCCCGCATCTCGGCGGCGACGCCACCCGGCTGCTGAACCTCGCCCGCGCGACCGGACAGTGGCAGGATCCCCGCGTGCGCGAGGACGTGGGCGAGGCGCGTGCGATGAACGTGGTGCGCGACCAGTTGATCGCGCACGTGTCCCGCGCCATCGCCGACGGTTCGCTGCCGCCGTCCGCGGGCGCGATCGCGCGGCTGTTCACGGCCGAGAACGCTTGGCTGCAAACGGATATGGCGGTGCGCATCGCGGGCGCGGCCGCCGCCACCCACGGGCCGGGCGACGCCGCCGACACCGAGCGGATCGGCACCGACTACCTGTTCCGGGCGGCGTGGAGCCTGGCCGGGGGCAGCACCGAGATGGCACGCAATGTGATCAGCGAACGCGTGCTCGGCATGCCGCGCGAATTCGCCGCGGATCGGGACGTGCCGTTCAACGAGGTCCGACGCGGGCGGTGAACGAGAGCACCTTCGCGTCCTCGCCCGAGCACTCCCCCATCGGGCACGGCACCGCGTCGCAGCCCGACAGCGAGGCGCCGCGCGCGGGCCAGGCTGTGGTGCGGAAGGTCTCCACCGCGGCGGCGGGTACGGCGGGCAGATCGGCGGCCGCGCACGCGCGGGCCTTGAAAGCCCTTGCCGCCGCGCTCATTCGATGCTGCACCGCGGCCATCCGGCGATCGAGTTCGTCCGGGCACACCTCGCCCCACAGCAGCACATCGGATCGGCCGCTGTCGAGGGTGTCCAGGATGATGGGCAGCACCCGCGGATCGGCGTGGAACAGCTCGGTGTCGAGCGCGAAGACCTGCGGCCACGGCTCGTCCAACGGCCAGCCGTCGTCCAGGGTCACCGCCAGGCAGCTGTCGAGGTCGAGCACGTCCGCGCCGAGGATCTGCAACGGGCGGATGTCGCCGCGTTCGGCGACCACGACCGTGACCTCCCACCCGGCCAGCGCCCGGTCGAACAGCCAGCCGCCCGCGCACCGCACGACCGTGGCCGGGCTCAGGGCCGAGACCACCAGCCGATACCTCAGATCGTGCAGCCGGGCGCGCGCGAACGACGCCGCGATCGAATTCTCCGGTCCGGCACCGTCTCCCGCCATATCGAACTCGGTCACGGGAATCTCCTTGCGGAAACCGAACTCATGCCCGGTTTTCGTGTGCTGTGACATAGTTAACACGCCTGATCCCGACAGGTCAACAGTGGAAGTAACGGTTGAACCGTCGACGGCCGGCCTCCCTCAGCGCTCCCGCCAGCGCGGAATTCGCTTCTGCGCGAAGGCTTTCGGGCCCTCCTGCGCGTCCTCGGACAGGTAGCACGCCTCCGCCGCGTGCCGGGCGGCGCGCAGCGCGGCCGAGCGGCCCATCTCCGTGGCCAGCAGGACCGTGTCGCGGGCCGCGCGCACCGACAGCGGCGCCCCGGCCAGGATCTCGCCCGCCAGCGTCAGCGCGGCGTCGAGCAGAGCCTCGGGTTCGGCGAGCCGGTTGACCAGGCCGATCTCGTAGGCGCGGCGGGCGTCGATCGGCTTGCCGGTCAGCAGGATCTCCATCATGATCCGCTGCGGGATCATGTGGATCAGCGGCGCGGCCCACGGCGAGGCGCGGCCCACCTTCACCTCGGTGACGGCGAAGCGGGCGGTGGTCGCCGCGACGCACAGATCGCACGCCTGCGCGATCATCCAGCCGCCCGCGTAGGCGAGGCCGTTGACCGCGGCGATGGTCGGCTTGCTCAGTTCGACGGTGTCGTAGGGCACCGGGAACATCTCGCGCGGCGGCACGGCCATGCCGGTGTCGACCATCTCCTTCAGATCCCCGCCCGCGCAGAACGCCGTCCCGGTGCCGGTGAGGATCGCCACCCGTGAGGCGGGATCGCGCTCGAAGCGGTCCCACGCGGCGAACAGGCCCGCGCGCACCTCCTTCGACAGGCAGTTGCGGGTGTCGGGCCGATTCAGGGTGATGATCGCGATGCCGTCGTCGCGGGCGTCGAACAGCACGGCGTCGCCGGGGTCGGTCATCAGAATCCTCTCCGCCGGATCTCGTGCGCGGCCCGGTCCAGCTCGGCCCGGAAATCGGGATGCGCGATCGCGATCAGACGACGCGCGCGTTCGGCGAGGGTGCGGCCCTTCAGCTCGGCCGCGCCGAATTCGGTGACGATGACGTCGACCTCGCTGCGCGCGGTGGTCACCGGCCCCGACAAGGCCGCGGTAATGCGACTCACCGTGCCGCCCTTGGCCGTCGCGGGCAGCGCGATGATCGCGTGGCCGCCGGGTGAGCGGGCCCCCGCGCGCACGAAGTCGACCTGCCCGCCGGTGCCGCCGAGATAGGCCGGGCCGCTCTGCTCGGCGTTGACCTGCCCGGTGAGATCGACCTCGAGCGCGGAGTTGATCGTGACCAGCCGGTCGAGCCGGGCGAGCACGCCCGCGTCGTGGGTGTAGCGGGTGGGGCACATGCGCAGCAGCGGGTTGCGGTCGGCGAAGGCGTACAGGCGTTCGGTGCCGATGAGCGCGCCGGTGACGGTCACGCCGCGATCGATCCCCTTGCGCGCGTTGGTGACCACGCCCGCCTCGATGAGATCGACCAGGCCGTCGCCGACCATGCCGGAGTGCACGCCGAGATCGACGCGGTCGCGCAGCAGCCGGAGTATGGCCTCGGGCACCGCGCCGACGCCGATCTGCACGACGGAACCGTCGCCGATGTAGTCGGCGGCGTGCGCGGCGATGGCGGCGTCGACCGGTCCGATCGGGGCCGCGCCGACCCGTACGGGTTGCCTGGAAACAGTTACGGCGCAGTCGATTTCGTCGGCGGACACCGTCTCGCCGAAGGTGTGCGGCACCTGGTCGTTGATCTCGGCCACGACCGTGCGGGCGCTCGACACCGCCGCGCGCACGTGATCGGCGACCAGGCCGCAGCTGTGCCGTCCCGCGCCGTCGGCCGGGCCGAGTTGCACCATGGCCACGTCGCAACCGATCACCCCGGCCTCGACGAGCGGGCCGACCTGGCTCACATGACACGGAATCACCTGGAGGACATGCTCTTTCGTGAGCGCGCGCAACGCGCCGATCGCGCCCATGCTCGTCACCGCGAAGGCGTCGGCCGTCGCGGCGGTGAACAGCCCGGAGAAGCTGGTGGCGATGAACACCGACAGGTTCCCGATCCGCGGCCCCTGGTCGATCAGCGCCTCGATCAGGGTGGTCGGCTCACCGCACGCCTGCCCCACGACGATCCGGTCCCCCGGGCGCAGCACCTCGGTCAGATCGAGGGCCGTCACGCACGGTCCCCGAACTCGCGCACGATGTCGTCGGTGTCCGCGCCGAGGCGGGGCGCGGGTCCGGCGATGCGGCCGGGTGTGCGGGAGAACCAGGTCGGCGGGCCGGGCATCCGCATCGTGCCGTACGGGGCCTCGACGGACTCGAAAAAACCCGTCGCCGTGAGGTGTTCGTTGTCGAACAGGTCGTCCAGCGACCGCACGGGCGCGGCCGGGACACCCAGCGAGCGCAGCAGTTCCAGCCACTCGGCGGTGGTGCGTTCCCGGAACGTCTCGCTCAGCAGCGCGTAGACGGTGTCGACGCGGGCGGCGCGCTGGGCCAGGGTGGCGAATTCCGGTCCTGCCCAGGGCGGTTGGACGGCCTGCACGAAGGCGTTCCACTGTTTGTCGTTGTAGACCAGCGCGGCGAGATGACCGTCCTTGGTGCGGTACGGCTTTCGGTGCGCGCTCAACGCGCGCGGATAGCCCGCGGCCGCCAGCGGCGGATCGAACATCGCCCCGTTGGCGTGTTCGACGAGCATGAACGAGGCCATGGTCTCGAACATCGGGACCTCCACCTCCTGCCCCTCGCCGGTCCGTTCGCGGTGGTACAGCGCCATGACCGTGGCGTAGACCGCGGTCAGGCCCGCGATCTTGTCGGCGACGATGCTGCCCACGTAGCCGGGCTCCCCGGTCAGCCGCTCCTGGACGAAGGGCAGTCCGCACTCGGCCTGGATGGTGTCGTCGTAGGCGGTGCGGTCGGCGTCGGGGCCGCGGCGGCCGTAGCCGTAGCAGTTGGTGTAGACGATGGCGGGATTGAGCGCGCGCACCCGCTCGTAGCCGAATCCCAAGCGCGCCACCGCGTTCGCGCGCATGGAGTGGATGAACACATCCGCCGCGGCGACCATCCGCCGCAGTACCGCGGCGTCGGCGTCGACGCGCAGATCGAGCACGACGCTGCGCTTGCCGCGGTTGACGTTCGCGAAGACGCCGCCCATCCCCGGCTCGGGTCCGACCGAGATGCGGCGGGTGTCGTCCCCCGCGGGCGGTTCGACCTTGATGACGTCCGCGCCCATGTCGGCGAGAATCTGCGTGCAGTACGGACCCATGACCATCGCCGTCAGATCCACGACCCGTACCCCGGCCAAGGGACCCGAATGTCGCATGGCGAGAGCCTATCTGATGAATCTTTGTAAGGATAGTGCTATCAAAGAGGGCGTGGACGCTCACACCATCGCCGGAGTGCTCGGCGCGGCCGACCCGAACGCCGTCGCGCTCGTGGCCGCCTCCGGCGCGTGGACCTACGCCGAACTCGACGCCCACGCCGATCGCGCCGCCGGAGCCCTGTGGGCGCTCGGGGTGCGGCCCGGCGATCGCGTGGCCGCCTGTCTGCCCAACGATCTCGATATCGTCGCGGCCTTCCACGGCGCCCAGCGCATCGGGGCGGTGTGGGCCGGGATCGGCGAGGCGCTCACCGCCGCCGAACAGCGCGACCTGCACGATCTGTGCGATCCGGCGGTGGTGCTGGCCGGACCGCGCTGCCTGCTGGACACCCCCACGCGGATCGACCCGGACCACTGGACGGCACTGCTCACCCGCGCCGAGCGGCCCCCGGCGGTCGACCAGGATCCCGACGCCCCGGCCGGAATCGCCTTCACCAGCGGCACTTCCGGCCGCCCGAAGGCCGTCGTGCACAGTCAGCGCAATCTGCTCCTGCCGGGCGCGGTGCTGGTCGCCACCCGCGGTTGGGGTCCGGACCTGCGCAAGGGCGACAGCTTCCCGCTCACCATCCTCAATCTCATGGTGCTGTCCACGCTGCTCACCGCCCAGGCGGGCGGCCGCGCGGTGATCATGGACCGCCGCGACGCGGACGGGGTCGCGGACTGGATCGGCGAGCATCGGGTCACCGTGTGGAACGGCGCGCCCGCGCAACTCTACGATCTGGCCCGCCGCCCGAACGCGGATCTGCGCTCGCTGCACGAGGTGTGGAGCGGCGGCGGCGACACCCCCGACCCGGTGCGGCGCGCCTTCGCGACCGCGCACGGGCTCGTCCCCCGGGTCACCTACGGCCTGACCGAGGCCCCGACCGTAGTGTCCATCGATCCGGTGAACGGCGACTGGCGGTCCGGGACGAGCGGGCGGGTTCTCCCGCAGTACGACGTGGCCGCATACGACGACGACGGAAACCGTTTGCCGCCAGGGGAATTGGGCGAACTGCGACTGGCCGCGAGCACCACGGGACCGTGGGCCGGACGCTGGCGGCCCCTGCTGGGCTATCGGGAGCCGGACGGCATCCGTCCGCCCGAGCCGGGACCGCTGGCCACCGGCGATATCGGCACGGTCGACGCCGAAGGATGGCTGTCGGTGCTCGATCGCAAGAAGATGGTCATCATCCGCGGCGGGGCCAATGTGTATCCCCTGGAGGTCGAGCGGGTCATCGCGACCCACCCGGACGTCACCAAGGTGGCGGTGTGCGCGGTCCCGGACGAACGCCTCGGGCAGCGGGTCGCGGCCGTCATCGAAACCGATTCGCCCACCGTGGATCTCGCCTCGCTCACCGCGCTGTGCCGCCGGGAACTGGCGGGGTACAAGGTGCCCGAGATCTGGTCACGGGTGGACGCCCTGCCGGTCAACGCCATGGGCAAGATCGAGCGCACCCGCCTCGCCGACCTGGCCACCGGACCGGGCGCCCGGGCGCTCACGGAGGATTGAGCGTGTCCGCCAACCCCTTACCGCTGTTCGACCTCCGCGATCGGGTCGCCCTCGTGACCGGCGCGTCGTCCGGCCTGGGCGCGGAGGTCGCGCGCACCCTCGCCGGGCTGGGCGCGCGGGTCGCGGTCGTCGCGCGGCGCGCCGACCGGCTGAATGAACTCGCCACCGAGATCGGGGGTCTCGCCGTGCCCGCCGACCTGGGCGACCCCGCCGCGCTCGACGCGGTCGTCCCCGCCGTCGCCGACGGGCTCGGGCCGCCGGAGATCCTGATCAACGCCGCGGGCAACCGCTTCACCACCGACCGCGCCGAGGACGAGACCCGCGCCGACATCCAGCGGACCCTCGACCTCAATCTCATTGCGCCGCTGCGGCTTTCCCAAGCCGTGTTCTCGCACATGCGCGCGCTCGGCCGCGGCTCGATCGTGCACGTCTCCTCCATCAGCGGCCGGGTCGGCGTCCCCGGCATCCCGCAGGCGTCCTACGCGGCGAGCAAGGCTGGCCTGTCCGGGCTCACCACCGAACTCGCCGTGCAGTGGGCGCGGCACGCCATCCGGGTGAACACCGTCGCCCCCGGCTTCTTCCGCAGCGAGATCACCGACAGCCTCTACGCCGACGACCGCGGGGCCGCCTACCTGCACCGCAATATTCCCCTGCCCACCGAGGGCACGGCCGCCGACATCGTCGGCGCCATCGCCTGGCTCGCGGGCGACGCGGCCCGCTACGTCACCGGTCAGACCATCGTCGTGGACGGGGGCTGGACCGCCCGCTGAGCGCGGTTGACACCGCCCGCCGCTCCTGGAAACATCCATTCCGCATTCAGAGAATGATATTCTCCTAGAGTGCGGCGTCGGCCCGCCGCTCGGGCCGGGGAAGGAATTCGCTGGCGTATGTTCTCGGCAATCCTCATCGAGCAGGGCGACGCGGGGCCACGGGTCGCGAGCGTGGAGGAGTCCGCGCTCCCCGACGGCACCGTGAGCGTCGACGTGGAGTACTCCACCCTGAATTACAAAGACGCCCTGGCCATTACGGGCAAGGGCCGGATCGTCCGCTCCTACCCCATGATCCCCGGCATCGATCTCGCCGGGGTCGTCACCGCGAGCACGCACTCGGGGTGGTCGCCGGGCGACGCGGTGATCCTCAACGGCTGGGGCGTGGGCGAATCCCATTGGGGCGGACTGGCCCAGAAGGCCCGGCTGAACGGGGACTGGCTGGTGCCGCGCCCGGCGGCGTTCACCGCCCGGCAGGCGATGGCCCTGGGCACCGCGGGCTACACCGCGAGCCTGTGCGTGGACGCGCTGCTGCGCCACGGCGTCTCGCCCGACCAGGGCGAGATCCTGGTCACCGGGGCGACCGGCGGGGTCGGCAGCGTGGCGATCGCGTTGCTGGCCAAGGCCGGTTTCACGGTCGCCGCGGCGACCGGCAAGGCCGCCGAGTCCGCGTATCTGAAGGGGCTGGGCGCGACCACGATCATCGACCGGGCCGACCTCGGCGCGGCGGGCAAGCCGTTGCAGAAGGAACGCTGGGCCGGGGTGATCGACACCCTCGGCAGCCACACCCTGGTCAACGCCGCCGCCCAGACCCGCTACGGCGGCGCGGTCGCCGCGTGCGGGCTGGCGCAGGGCATGGATCTGCCGGGCACGGTCGCGCCGCTGATCCTGCGCGGGGTGGCGCTGCTGGGCGTGGACAGCGTGCAGGCCCCGATCGCGCGGCGGCTGGACGCGTGGGCGCGGCTGGCCCGCGATCTGGACGCCGACGCGATCGAGGCCATCGCACAGGACATCTCGCTGGGCGAGGCGATCGCCGCGGCGGACCGGCTCGTCGAGGGCACGGTGCGCGGCCGTCTCGTCGTCGACGTGAACGCGTGAAAGGGGTTGCGGCATGACCGAACTCGATCTCTCCGATGTCGATCACCGGGTCGGCAAACCGGTCGGCGGCGGGCAACTGTGGGATCCGTGCTCCTCATCCGACATCCGGCGCTGGGTGATGGCGATGGACTACGCCAACCCGCTGCACTGGGACGAGGAGTTCGCGCGCGGGACGCGGTTCGGCGGGCTGGTGGCGCCGCAGTCGATCGCGGTGGCGCTGGACTACGGGCACGGCGCGCAGCCCGCGTGCGTGGGCCGGATCCCGGACAGCCATCTGATCTTCGGCGGCGAGGAGTGGTGGTTCTACGGCGTCCCGATCCGGCCCGGCGACAAGCTGTTCCAGACCCGGCGCTTCCACGACTACAAGATCGTGCAGTCCAAGTTCGCCGGGCCCACCATGCTCTCGCGCGGGGACACCGTGCACACCAACCAGCACGGGGCGCTGGTGGCGAAGGAACGGTCGACGGCGATCCGCTACCTCGCCGAGGAGGCCCGCAGGCGCGGCATGTACAACGACCGCTACGGCACGGCGAAGGTCTGGACCGCGCCGGAGCTGGTGGAGGTCGAGCGGCTGCGGCACGAGTGGATCCTGTCCAACCGGGCGGGCGTGTCGCCGCGGTTCGACGAGGTGAAGGTGGGAGATCGGTTGCCGCGCAGGGTGATCGGGCCGCACAGCATCGCCAGTTTCACCACCGAGTACCGCGCGTTCCTGTTCAATATCTGGGGCACCTTCCACTGGACCGCCCCGCCGGGCGTCGAGGATCCGTGGATCAATCAGGATCCGGGCTGGACCGACGGGTTCGCCTTCGACGAGGAGGGCGCGCGCATCGATCCGCGCAAACGCGACGGGCTGTACGTGGGGCCCTCGCGCGGGCACATCGACGGCGACAAGGCCGACGCGGTGGGCATGGCCCGCGCCTACGGGTACGGGGCCACCATGGGGGCGTGGTGCACCGACTATCTCGCCTACTGGGCGGGCCACGACGGGCTGGTGCGGCACACCAAGGCCGACTTCCGGCTGCCCGCATTCGAGGGCGACGTCACCTATTTCGACGCCGAGATCGTCGGCAAGGAACCGGAATCCGCGTGGGGCGTGCCCCTGGTCCGGGTCGAGCTGACGCTCACCAATCAGGACAGCGGGACGCTGGTGAACTGCGCGGCCGAGATCGAACTGCCATGAGCGTCCCGGCCGTCGTCACGGGTCCGCCGCTGGCCGAGGAGCCCGGCCTCGGGCCGCTCACCCTGCCCGGCTTCCTGCGCGAGGTGACCTCCCGCTACGGCGAACGGGAGGCGCTGGTGTTCCGCGACGGCGAGACCGTCACGCGGTGGAGTTACGCCGAGCTGTGGGACCGGGCGGTCGCGGTGGCGCGGGCGTTGCGGGCGCGCGGGATCGGGAAGGACGGCCGGGTCGGGGTCCTGATGACCAATCGGCCCGAATGGCTGGCGGCGGTGTTCGGGACGAGTCTGGCCGGGGGCGTGGCGGTCACGTTGAGCACGTTCTCCACGGCGAGCGAACTGGATCATCTGCTGCGCGTGTCGGGGGTGTCGGTGCTGTTGTTCGAGCGGTCGGTGGCGCGGAAGGATTTCGCGGCCGTGCTGACCGAACTGGAGCCGGCGCTCGGGGAGCCGTCCCTGGGCGCGTTGCGGTCGGTGAGATACCCGTTCCTGCGGCACGTTTCGACGGTGGGCGCGGCGACGGGCGCGATCGAGGAGTGGGCGGAGTTCCTGGACCGGGGCCGGGCGGTTCCCGTGGAGTTGATCGAGGCGACGGCGGCCTCGGTGACGCCCGCGGACGCGGCGGTGGTGTTCTTCTCCTCGGGCAGCACCAGCAAGCCCAAGGGCATTCGCAGCGCGCATCGCGGGGTGGCGGTGCAGATGTGGCGGTTCCGGCGCATGTACGGGTTCGGGCCGGAGGATCGGGTGCGCTGCTGGACGGCCAACGGGTTCTTCTGGTCGGGGAACTTCGGGATGGCGCTGGGCGCGACGCTCGCGGCCGGGGGTTCGCTGGTGCTGCAATCGACCTTCGACGCCGCGGAGGCGTTGCGGCTCATGGCGATCGAGCGGGTGAACTTCCCCGTCGCCTGGCCGCATCAGTGGGCTCAGCTGGAGGCGGCGCCCACCTGGGCGGAGACCGATCTCGGCAGTTTGAGATTCGTCGACGTCTCGCTCCCGGCGGCCCGGCATCCGGCGGTGTCGACCGACTACACCGAGCCGGGCCACGCGTACGGCAGCACCGAAACGTTCACCATCACAACGTGTTTCCCGGCGAACACGCCCGCCGAGGAGATCGCGGGCAGCAGCGGGCGGCCGCTGCCCGGGGTGACCGTGGAGATCGTGGACCCGCTCGACGGCCGGGTGCTCGGCCGCGGCGAGAGCGGCGAGATCTGTCTCAAGGGTCCTACGCTCATGCTCGGCTACCTGGGCACGCCGCTGGACGAGACGCTCGACGCGGAGGGCTTCTTCCATACCGGGGACGCCGGTCACATCGATGACGCCGGACGGCTGTACTGGGAGGGCAGGCTCACCGACATCATCAAGACCGGCGGGGCGAATGTGTCCCCGCTCGAGATCGACGAGGCGCTGCTCGCGCATCCGGCGGTGAAAGTCGTTCGCACCGTAGGCGTTCCGCACGACACGCTCGGGGAGGTGGTGGTGGCGTGCGTCATCGCCCGGCCGGGCGCGACCGTCGGCGAGGACGAGCTGCGGACCTTCCTGCGCGAGCGGCTCGCCAGCTACAAGGTGCCGCGGCACGTGTTGTTCTTCGCCGAGGACGACTTCGAGCTGACCGGCAGCGCCAAGATCAAGACATCGGATCTGCGGGAGCTGGCGGCGCGGCGGCTGCGGGGGTGAACCGGTCGGCGTACCGCGCGGCCAGCCGCTTGCGATGATCGGCGGGCGCGCCGAACAACGCGCGATTGAGGGTGGCGCGCTTGAGGTAGCGGTGCAGGCCGCTCTCCCAGGTGTAGCCGATGCCGCCGTGCAGTTGCACGGCCTTCCCGGTGACGCGGACCGCGGCGGCGGTGGTGAAGGATTTCGCCATGGCCGCGGCCGTGCCCGGGTCGGTGTCCGCGCGGACGGCGGCGGTCACGAGCTGGCGGGCGATCGTGAGGTCCACGAGCATGTCGGCGCAGGCGTGTTGCACCGCTTGGAAGGATCCGATGGGGCGGCCGAACTGCTCGCGGACCTTGACGTAGTCGACGGTCGCGGCGAGCATGGCCTCGGCGATCCCGAGGCTGTCGCAGGCTACGGCGATGCTGGCGCGATCGGCCAAGTGCCTCAAAGCGTTTCGCGGGTCCGTGAAGCGCAGGATCGCCTCGGCCGACGCCCGCTCGACGGCCACCGCACCCACCATCCTGGTCTCGTCGACCAGTGGGCGCGGCCGGACCGTCACTCCCGGCGCGTCGGGCGACACGACCGCCAGGGCCGTGGTCCGGTCCGCGTCGACCACCGGAACGAGCAGGCTCGTGGCCGCCGTCGCGTCCAGCACCCACTCCGTGTCCTCGTGTGGCGCCGGATTCGGCGTGGAGCCGTCGAGGACGAGGATCGGCCGGGCCTCGCCCGCCGCCGTGGCGCTGAGCAGACGGTCGCGGGTCGGACTCGGCTCGAGCAGGCCCAGCGCGGCGACGCCGAGGGCGACGCTCGGATACGGGGTGGGGGCGGCCGCGCGCCCGATCTCGGTGAGTAGCACCGCGGTTTCCGCGAAAGTGGCTCCGGCACCGCCGAATTCGTCGGGGATCTCCAGGCCTGGCCAGCCCGCTCGGGTGAGCGCGGCCCAGTCCGGGGTGCGGGTCAGCAGCTTTCGGGCCGCCGTGCGCAGGTCGTCGTGGAGGTCCGTCAGGTCGGTTATGTCGGTCATCGCTTGTCCCCCCGCGGTAAGCCGAGGCCGCGCTCGGCGATGATGGTGCGCTGGATCTCGCTGGTGCCGCCGGGGATGGTCCACTCCCAGGAGCCGATGAAGTCGAGGACCCAGGCGCCGGATTCCCAGCCGCCGGACAGGGGTTTGCGCAGGGTGGTGTGGGCGGCCATACCGCCGATCTCGGCACCGAAATCGGTGACGCGCTGGAGCAGTTCGCTGTAGTAGAGCTTCACGATCGAGGCGTCGGCGGGGCCGGCGGTGCCCGCCGCGTGCCGTTCGACCAGATCGCGGGCGAGGGCGCGCAGGCCGGTGATCTCGGTTTCCAGTTCGGCCAGGCGGTCGGCGACCACCGGATCGTCGAGGGGGCGGCCGTGCGGGCCGGGGGTGGCGCACTGGCGGACGAGCCAGCGGAAGCCCGCGTTGCCGAGGCGTTCGGCCAGTTCCAGCATGGTGAGGCCGCGTTCGGCGCTCAGGGTCCGCTGGGCGACCCGCCAGCCGGTGTGTTCCGCGCCGACGAGATTCGCGGCGGGGACGCGGACCTGGTCGAGGAAGATCTCGCAGAAGTGGCGTTCGCCGGTCGCCTGACGGATGGGCCGCACATCGATGCCCGGGGACCTCATATCCAGCAGGAAATACGAAATGCCTTGGCGCGCGGGAGTGTTCGGGTCGGTCCGGGCCAGGAGCAGGCACCAGTCGGCGTACTGCGCGCCGCTGGCCCACACCTTCTGCCCGGTGACCACATAGTCGTCGCCGTCGCGGCGGGCGGTCGTCCGCAGGGCCGCCAGATCGGAGCCCGCGCTCGGTTCGGAGAAGCCCTGCGCCCAGATCTCGCCGTCCAGGATCGCGGGCAGGTGTCGCTGCCGTTGTTCGGCGCTGCCCGCCTCGAGCAGGGTCGCGGCCGCGTGGTGAATGGCGACGAAGGACAGCACCTGCCGGGGCGCGTCGTGCGCGGCCAGTTCCTGATAGAGCACGATCTGCCGGGGCACCGGCATCCCGCCGCCGTACGCCGCGGGCCAGTGCGGGACCGCGAATCCGCCCGCGCGCAGCCGCTGGAACCAGTCCTGTTGGAAGGCGACGAATTCCGCGTCGGTGGCCCCGGTCTGCGCGGCGCGCCAATCCGGCGGGACATTGTCCCGGCACCAATCCCGCACCGCCGCACGGAAATCGGTGATCTCGGCGGTCATCGGGACCCGGCCCGGCGACGCAGGGCCAGCAGGCGTTCGCGGTGTTCGGGGGTCTGCATGGAGACGATCTCGGCCGCGAACCCCGCTTGCAGCGGACCGGCGAGGGCCTGCGAAAGATACATGTTCACAACCCGTTTCGTGGCTCGCAACGCCTCCGGGGGCTGCGCCGCGAGCCGCGTCGCCAAGGCGCGCGCCTCGTCGAGCAGCCGGTCCGACGGAACCACCCGGGAGGCCAACCCCAGTTCCACCGCGGTCCCCGCATCGATGCGATCCCCGGTGAACAGGAACTCCCGCGACCGCAGAATCGGCGTCAGCAACGGCCAGAACGCCGCGCCCCCGTCCCCCGCCACCAACCCCACCGCCACATGCGGATCGGCCAGATACCCCCGCTCCGAGATCAGCACGACATCGCACAACACCGCCAGGCTCGCCCCCAACCCCACCGCCGCCCCGTCCACCGCCGCGATCACCGGCAATGGAAACCGCAGCATCTCCTCGATGATCTCCGCCCCCTCCCGCACACTCTCGTCCCGCGCCGCCGGATCGTCGAGAAACGACGTGATCCACTCGAGATCACCACCCGCACTGAACGCCCGCCCCGCCCCGGTCAGAACGACCACCCGCGCCCCCCGATCGGCCGCCACCTGCCGCCACACCACCGCCAGCGCCCGATGCAACGCCCGATTCACCGCATTCGCCTCCCCCGGCCGATTGATCACCACCACCCGCACCGGCCCCTCGACCTCCACGGTCAACTCCGGCGGCAAGTCATACCGCATGCTCCCCATCCCTTCCCGCACTCCGATTCCACAGGCCCCCAGCCCTTCCCGCTCCCCGCCCTCCTGGTCCCCTCGGCGGCGCATCCCGTCCGCTCCCCGCCCCTCCTGGTTCCCCCGGCGGCGCATCCCGTCCGCTCCCCGCCCCTCCTGGCTCCCTCGGCGGCGCATCTCGTCACACTCCCGGGCCTCCTGGCTCCCTCGGCAACGTATCCCGTCACGCTTTCCGCCCCTCCCGGTTTCCTCGACGGCGCATCTCGTCCGCTCCCCGCCCCCCGGTTTCCTCGGCGGCGTCATCCCGCCACGCTTCCCGCCCCTCCTGGCTCCCTCGGCGGCGCATCCCGTCACGCTCCCGGTGGTTCGGAGAACAGGCCGGTGATGCCGCGGCGGCCGATTCGGCGGGACAGGAGGTCCTCGGTGGCGGAGTGGGGGTAGGGGAGGCGGCGTAGGGGGAGGCTGTAGCGGGAGAGCCAGGACAGGAAGGACTCGTCGCAGAAGCCGAGGGCGCCGTGGAGTTGATGGGCGACGCGGAAGACGAGGTCGGCCGCCTCGAGGGCGGCCAGCCGGAGGGCCAGGGCGTCGTCGACGGCGGACCGGTCCCCGGCCGCGAGGCTCCACAGGGCGTAGCGGGCCAGCATCTCCACGCCGCGTCGCTCGACCTCCGCGTCGGTCAATTGGAAACGGACGGACTGGAATTCGGCCAACGGCCGCCCGAACTGCTCCCGGACCAGCACGTGCGCCCGCGCCAGATCCAGCGCCCGATCCAACATCCCGAGCAACGTCCAGCACGGCAGGACCAGGGCGAGGGCCACATACCGATCGGCGTCGGGCAGGGCAACCCCGGCGGGCCGCACCTCCAGCGGCGTCACGAACGCCGACTCCCGCGGCAACGAATCCGACGGCGGCACAACGACTTCCCCGAACGCACCGTCGATAGTCACCGCCGCCCACCGCGACGACAGCCCCGCCACGGCCGCGACCGGATCCCGCTCGGCCACCAGCACCAGCCCGTCCACCTCGAGCCCGTCCGGCCGCGCCAACCGCTCCGCCACCGGATACGGAACCGCCCGATACCCCACCGCCCGACACAGCGCCGCCGCCGCCTCGAGTTCCCCGGCGTCCCGCAAGGGCTCCAGCTCCCACGCCCCGACCCCCTCAAGCACCGGCTCGATCACCGACTCCCGGTGGGCGAGCCCCCCTTCGGCCCGCCGCACCAACTCGTCCCCACCCGCCGCCCGCAACGCCCCCGCCACCGCCCGCCCATATTCGACCGCCTCATCGCTCAATTCGACCCGCATACCGCCCCTCCCGTCGACGTCGCCCTCACGCGGCGGCCCGGGGATCGGGTGGGGGCAGCAGGGTCCGCGATAGCAGGGTTTGCTGGATCTCGATGCTGCCGGAGGCTACGGTGGCTGCGTTGGCGTAGCGCCAGTGGTCGGCGACGGCGGCGCGGAAATGGTTGCGGGCGGGTGTGTTCGGGGGGATCGAGTGTGCTATTTCGGCGAGGACCGCGGCGCTCTCCTGGTCCAGCCGGGTGACCGCGATGCGGTAGGCCGCCGCGTCGGCGGGGGTGACGCGGCCCGCGTCCTGGAGGGACACCACCTGATAGGCGAGGAGGCGGGCGCGACGGCAGTGCACCAGCGCTCGGGTCCACCGCGCTCGCAGCGCGGGCGGTAGCTCGTCCCAGACCTCGCCCGCCGCGCCGGGAGCGTCGTGCAGCAGGCGCTCGCACCGGGCGTACCGCGCGATGCCCACGCGCTCGAAGGCCAGCACCTCCTGGACGACAGCCCATCCGCCGCCCACCTCGCCGAGCACATCGGCCTCCGTCGCGCGCACCCCGTCGAGGAACACCTCGTTGAGATGATGCGGCCCCAACATGGCCCGGATCGGCCGGACCTCGATCGCCGGATCGGACATGGGCAGCAGGAACACCGTGAGCCCCTGCTGTTTTCGCGCCTCCCGCGAGGTGCGCGCCAGCAGGAAACACCACTGCGCCATGGTCGCGTAGGAGGTCCAGATCTTCTGCCCCGAGATGCGCCAGCCGTCGCCGTCGCGCCGCGCGGAGGTGCGCAGCGACGCCAGATCCGATCCCGCGTCGGGCTCGCTGAACCCCTGACACCAGATCACCTCGCCCCGCGCGATCGGCGGCAGATGCTTGCGCCGCTGCTCGGCCGTGCCGTGCCGCATGATCGTCGGCCCCACCCAGTTGACGCCCATGTACTGCGCGCCACGCGGCTCGTGCCGCGCCCACATCTCCTCGCGCACCACCGTCTGCTCCCACACCGACGCGCCGCGCCCGCCGAACTCCTCCGGCCAGGCCGCGCACAGCAGCCCGCGCTCCGACAGCACCCCGCAGAACCGTTGTGCCAGCGCGAGATCCGCGGGATCGTCGGTGAAGGCGCCGAGGAAATCGGCCGGAACCTCGGCGGCGATCAACCGCCGCAGCTCCCCCCGAAGCGTCGCGGCGGCCTCCCCCATCGTGAAGTCCATGCGCCGCAGGCTACTTCAATCCTCTAAAGGATAGCAATATTTGAGGGCTAATCCGCTGGTGAACTAGACTCCGACCATGATCGGGAGGCGACACGCGTGAGCACACCCCCTCGCCGCGGGCGGAACGCGCCTCGCGTGCCGCAGCGCCGCATCGCCGAAACCGTTGCCGCCGAACTGCGCGCGCGCATCCTCGCCGGGGACGACGACTATCGCCTGCCCACCCAGGACCAGCTGGTCCAGGACTTCGGCGTCAGCTATCCGTCCATCCGCGAGGCGCTGCGCATCCTGGAGACCGAGGGCCTGGTGACGGTGCGGCGCGGCAATGTCGGCGGCGCGGAGGTGCATCGCCCCGACGAGTCCTCGGCGGCCTATCACCTGGGCCTGGCCCTCCAAGGAGCGCGCGTCACGCTCGGCGATCTGGCCGCGGGTCTGCGCATGCTGGAACCGCTGTGCGCGTCGGCGTGCGCCGAACGCGCCGACCGGGCCGAGACCGTCGTCCCCGCGCTCGCCGCGAGCGTCGAGGCGTCGGCGGCGCTGGTCGGCGACGGCGTCGCGTTCACCCACACCGCGCGCGAATTCCACGATCTGATCGTGTCTTTCACCCCCAACCTGACCATCCGTTACGTGGTGAGCACGCTGGTCACCCTGTGGTCGGCGCAGGAGCAGGCGTGGGCCGAGGCCCGGACCGAACAGGGCGAGTACCCCTCCGAGGCCGAGGCCGCCGCGGCGGTCCGCACCCATCGGCGCATCGTGCGCGAGATCGAGGCGGGCCGCGCCGCCGAGGCCGAGCGCCTCTACCGCACCCACCTCACCGCCACCCAGGCCCTGGTGCTGGAACGATTCGACGACGGCGTCGTCGGCGCCTCCCCCACCCTGGCTCGCGCCCAGTTCCGCGCGGTCCCGCGGACCCGCATCTGATCCCGCTGACATGCGGTAACCTTCTTCTCGAACCTGCGAATACGCGTGCCGACAAGGCTTGGATAGATTTCCACTGCCGGTCGGGCCGCACGCCTGCAAACATGCTGTAATGCGCTGCGCGCCAACGTATTCGGACCCTTCGAAGAAACACGGCGCACCACGCCCTCGAGACGCCGAAACACCGCCCCCACCAGCGTTTCCCACCGCCGGTATTGCTATCCTTATGAGGATTGAAGTAGCGTAGCCCCCGAACCAGTGGCCTGCGTCACGCCGCACCTCCGGCATCCGGCGCGCCCATGGCGAACGCATCGTTCTCACCTCACCCGGGAGGCCCCGCCTTGACTCAGGGGGCGCGCTACACCAGCACCACACCCATCACCGCCGCCGAGGGGGTGAGCATCGACCGCCTCACCCCACCCAGCCGCCTGTTCGGCGCCAACGGCCTGCGCACCGGACCCGACGGCCGGGTCTACGTGGCCCAGGTCGTCGGCAGCCAGATCAGCGCGCTCGACGTCGCCACCGGCGACCTCGAGACCGTCAGCGCCAAGGGTGGCGACATCGTCGCACCCGACGATCTGGCCTTCGACCCCGAGGGCAACCTCATCGCCACCGAGTACATGGACGCGCGAGTCAGCCTGCGCGACAAGGCCGGTCGCACCCGCGTCCTGCGCGCCGACCTGCCCGGCGCCAACGGCATCACCGTGCACGCGGGCCGATTGTTCGTCAACGAGTGCCGCATCGGCGGACGGCTCGTCGAACTCCCGCTAGACGGCGGCGCGCCCCGCGTCCTCCAGGACGACCTGCCCATGCCCAACGCCATGGAGGTCGGCCCCGACGGACTCCTCTACTACCCGGTCATGGGCACCAACGACATCTGGCGCATCCACCCCGACGGCGGCGAACCCGAACGCGTCGCGGGCGATCTCGGCGTCCCCGACTCGGTGAAGTTCGACGCCGCCGGGTTCATCGTCTCCACCCAGGTCCAGACCGGCGAGGTGCTGCGCATCGATCCGCGCACCGGCGACCGGCGGGTGCTCGCGAATCTCGCTCCGGGACTGGACAATTGCACGTTCGTCGGCGACCGCCTGTTCGTCTCCAGCTTCACCGGCGAGATCACCGAGATCCTGCCCGGCGGCGCGACCCGGGCCGTCCTCCCCGGCGGCCTGCTGTGGCCGCTGGACCTCAGCGTCGGCCCCGGCGGCGAACTCTACGTCGCCGACGGCACCTACCTGCACGTGCTGCGCGACGGCCGCCTGCACGTCGTCGCCTCGCTGTTCACCCCCGGCACCCCGGGGTACGTGCGCGGCGTGGCGGCGGTCGCGTCGAACGAACTGCTCTGCGCCACCTCGGTGGGCCAGATCGCCGTCCACCGTCCCGGACCCGAACCCGAAACAGAGTTGCTCGCAGAGGGTTTCGACCGTCTCTACGGCGTGACCGCCGCCGCGGACCGGGCGGTGGTCGCCGCCGAGCTGGGCACCGGCCGCGTGGTGTCGGTGCGCGCGGGCACCACTGAGGTCCTCGCCTCCGGCCTCGCCGGACCCATGGGCGTGGCCGTCACCGGCGACGGCACGATCCTGGTCTCCGAATCCGAGGGCGGCCGCATCGTCTCGATCGGCGGCGGCGTCGACACCGTGGTCGACGGCCTCGAACATCCGCAGGGAATCCTGGTGCGCGGCAAGGAGATTCTCATCGTCGACGCCGGACTGCGCGAGCTGATCGGCGTCGACCTGGAGACCAAGGCGCGCCGCACCCTCGCCGCGCACCTGCCCGTCGGCGCGCCGCCCGGCGTCGAACCCAAACCGCTGCTCGGCACGCCCCCGTTCTCCGGCCCCATGGGCCCGTTCGCGGGCATCGCCGCCGGACCCGACGGAACGGTCTACGTCTCCGCCGACGCCGAGGGCAGCGTGCTGGCCGTCCGGATCGGAGCGTGAACCCATGAGCCTCGACGGCCTCGGACTCGGCGGCCGCGTCGTGATCGTCTCCGGCGCGGGCGGCGGCGGCATCGGCACCGCGGTGACCCGAATGCTCGGGCAGGCCGGGGCCACAGTCGTCGCGGTCAGCCGCTCGAAGGACAATCTCGCCGAACACATCGAACCGCTAGCGGCGGAGGGCCTTCCGGTGCTCCCGGTAGCGGCCGACGCGGCCACCGACGAGGGCATCGCCACCGTGCTCGACGCCGCCCGCCGCGCCCCCGGCGACCTGCACGGGTTGGTCAATGTCGCGGGCGGGGCGGCCCCCGCCACCTGGATGCCCGCCACCCGCGTCACCCGCGCGGACTGGCGGGACCTGTTCACCCAGAACCTGGAGACCATGTTCTTCATGAGCCAGGCCGTCGCCGCGGAACTGAAGGCGCGCGGCCGCCCCGGCTCGATCGTGTCGCTCTCCTCGATCAGCGGCATGAACACCGCCCCCTTCCACATCGCCTACGGCACGGCGAAATCCGCGCTGGTGGCCGCCACCCGCACCCTGGCCGTCGAACTGGCCCTCGACGGCATCCGCGTCAACGCCGTCGCGCCCGGCGTCACCGCCACCCCCGCCTCGCGCACCTATGTCGGCGACGACCCGGACCGCGACCGCCGCGCCATCGCCATGGGCCGCCGCGGCACCCCCGAGGAACAGGCCGGGCCCATCCTGTTCCTGCTGTCGGACCTGTCGAGCTACATCACCGGCCAGACGCTGCTCGTCGACGGCGGCCTGAACCTCAAATGGACCCATCTGGGCGACGACAACACCTCGCTGTTCCTCGCGGACCCGTCGTTCCGCGCCGCCATCACTCGCTGAAACCCGGTGTGCACCAGGAGGATCGCATGACCGACACCACCGAAACCGAGCCGCTGTCCACGCCGATGGAAATCGGCGTCGAGGCCTACATCTCCCCCGAGTACGCCCGGGCCGAGGCCGACAAGCTGTGGGCCAAGGTGTGGCAGCAGGTCTGCCGGGTGGAGGAGATCCCGCGCGTGGGCGACTTCCTCACCTACGAGATCATGGCCGATTCGATCATCGTGGTCCGCACCGCGCCCGACACCATCCGCGCCTACCACAATGTGTGCGCCCACCGCGGCCGCCGCCTGATCGACACCCCGCCCGGCGCGCACGACGCCCGCGGCTCCCGCAAACAGTTCGTGTGCGGATTCCACGGCTGGCGTTACGATCTCGACGGCCGCAACACCTTCGCCCCCGAACGCGAGGACTGGACCTGCGGGCTCACCGAACGCAACGACGGGCTCAGCAAGGTCCGCGTCGACACCTGGGGCGGCTGGGTCTGGATCACCATGGACCCCGACTGCGAACCGCTGCGCGACTACCTCGAACCCGCCGCGAGCCTGCTCGAGCACTTCGAACTCGAGAACATGCGCTACCGCTGGCGGCGCTGGCTGACCTTCGACTGCAACTGGAAGGTCGCCTTCGAGGCGTTCATGGAGACCTACCACGTCCCCTACACCCACCCGGAGTTCATGAACTTCGGCCAGTTCCTCGGCTGGGCGCGGGCGCAGGGCAAGCACAGCAACATCGGCTACGACGCGCCCAAGGGCATGGAGGAGAACCAGGCCAAGGTGCGCCTGGGCACCGGCCCCGACGCCCGCGCCGCCACCGCCGCGTTGCAGAACTTCACCTGGGAGAACGCCAACACCAACACCACCCGCACCCTGGTCGACGTCGCCAACCGGCTGGTCGACGAATTGCCCGAGGGCACACCGGCTCCCGAGGTGCTGCGCTACTGGCTCGACACCGCGCGCTCGGAGGACGAACGGCGCGGGGTGGTGTGGCCGAAGGTCGACCCGGACGTCGTCGCCCGCGCGGGCACCGCCTGGCAGATCTTCCCCAACTTCCAGATCGGCCACGCGCTCAACAACATGCTGTGCTACCGATTCCGCCCGTACGGATTCGATCCGGACAAGTGCGTCTTCGAGGCCGCGGTGTTCGAGCTGTTCCCGCCCGGCGAGGAACCCGAGACCGAATGGGAGTACACCCCGGTCGGGGATCCGCGCTGGCGGACCGTGCTGCCACAGGACTTCGCGAACATGGCCGCGGTGCAGCAGGGCATGAAGAGTCGCGGCTTCTCCGGTCCCAAGCCCAACCCGTACCGCGAACGCAGCGTGGTCAACCTGCACCGCAATCTCGCCGCCTACCTCGGCACCGGCGAGCCGCGCGAACTCGCCTGAAACAGTCTCTCCAGCAAGGACATTCGCATGCACGACTGCGCACCCACGCAGACCCCCGAGATCGATCTGCCCGCGCTGCGGGCCCGCTATCTGGCCGAACGCGACAAGCGGCTGCGCCCGGAGGGTCAGGATCAGTACCTGGTGGCCGAGGACGAGTTCGGCGAGTTCTACGAGTCCGACCCCTACACCCCGGTCGTGCCGCGCGCCCCGCGCACCGACGAGATCGAGGTGGCGATCCTCGGCGGCGGCTGGGCGGGGCTGCTCGCCGGGGCCCGGCTCGACGAGGCCGGGGTCACCGACTTCCGCATCATCGAACTGGGCGGCGACTTCGGCGGCGCGTGGTACTGGAACCGCTATCCCGGAATCCAGTGCGACACCGACAGTTACGCCTATCTGCCGCTGCTCGAGGAAACCGGCTACATGCCGACCGAGAAGTACGCCCACGGCGACGAATGCTTCGAGCACGCCCAGCGCATCGGCAAGCACTACAACCTCTACGAACGCGCCCTCTTCAGCACCCTGGTGACCGCGCTCGCCTGGGACGAGGATCTGGGCCGCTGGCGGGTGGGCACCAACCGCGGCGACGATCTGCGCGCCCGGTTCGTCGTCATGGCCCAGGGCCCGTTCAATCGACCGAAACTGCCGGGCATTCCGGGCATCCGCGACTTCACCGGGCACACCTTCCACAGCGCCCGCTGGGACTACGCGTACACCGGCGGCGATATGCGCGGCGGGCTGACCGGGCTCGCGGGCAAGCGGGTCGCGGTCATCGGCACGGGAGCCAGTGGCATCCAGGTCATCCCGCACATCGCGAAGTCCGCCGACCACCTCTACGTCTTCCAGCGCACCCCCTCCTACATCTACGAGCGCGGCGACGTGCCGACCGATCCGGAGTGGGCGGCCTCGCTGAAACCGGGCTGGGTGCGCGAACGCAAACGCAACTTCCACACCGCGGCCTTCGAGGCGTTCGCGCCCGGCCAGCCGGATCTCATCTGCGACGGCTGGACCGAGGTGAGCCGCAATCTGGAGGCGCGTCTGAGCGCGACCGGCGGCTGGGCGACGCTCACCCCGGAGAAGTTCATGGAGCTGCGCGAGATCGAGGACTACAAGGCGATGGAACGCGTGCGCCAGCGCGTCGACGCCATCGTGAAGGACCCCGCGACGGCCGAGGCGCTCAAACCGTACTACCGATTCCTGTGCAAGCGACCGTGCTTCAACGACGAATACCTGCCGACCTTCAACCGCGACAACGTGACGCTGATCGACGTGTCGAAAACCAAAGGCGTGGAACGCATCACGGCCACCGGCATCGTCGCCGACGGGGTGGAGCACGCGGTGGACTGCATCGTGTTCGCCAGCGGTTTCGAGATCACCACCGATCTGGACCGCCGCCTGGGCATCGCGCCGTTCACCGGCCGCGACGGGATCTCGCTCTACGACCACTGGGCGCAGGGCTACCGCACCCTGCACGGGCTGACCACCCACGGCTTCCCGAACATCTTCTTCACCGGATTCCTCCAGGGCGGGGTCACCGCCAGCACCACCGACATGTTCGACCAGCAGGCCACCCACATCGCCTACATCCTCGCCAAGGCCACCGAATCCGGTTACGCCACCGTCGAACCCACGCCCGAGGCGGTCGCGGACTGGTGCACGACCGTGCGCGAGACCGCGGTGGACAACACCACCTTCCAGCGCGAGTGCACCCCCGGCTACTACAACAACGAGGGCGAGCGGACGATCCGCTCCCACCTCGGCGAACCGTACTGGCCCGGCTTCTACGCCTTCGAGGATCTGTTGCAGGCGTGGCGCGACTCCGGCGATCTGCCGGGCATGAGCGTCGGCCGATGACCGCCGATCTCCGCTTCGACGGCCGCGTCGCCGTGATCACCGGCGCGGGACGGGGTTTGGGCCGCGCCTACGCGCTGCTGCTGGCCGCGCGCGGGGCGACGGTGGTGGTGAACGATCTGGGCAGCAGTGTGCGCGGCGACACCGTCGTGGGCAGTCCGGCCGCCGACGTGGTGGCCGAGATCGAGGCGGCGGCCGGCGCCGCGATCGCCTCCACCGATTCCGTCGCCACGCCCGAGGGCGGCCGCGCGATCGTGGAGACCGCCCTCGATCGCTTCGGCCGGATCGACGTCCTCATCCACAACGCGGGCAACGTCCGCTACGGTTCGCTGCGCGAAATGTCCTACGAGGACTTCGAATCCGTGCTCGACGTCCACCTGCGCGGCGCGTTCCACGTGGTGCGCCCGGCCTTCCCGGTGATGGCCGACGCCGGGTACGGGCGGGTGGTACTCACCTCCTCGATCGGCGGGCTCTACGGCAACAAGGGGGTCGCCAACTACGCCGCCGCCAAGGCCGGGGTGCTCGGGCTGTCCCAGGTGGTGGCCCTCGAGGGGGCCGAGTACGGCGTCACCAGCAATGTCATCGTGCCCGCCGCGGTCACCCGGCTGGCCGACGGCCTGGACACCTCGGCCTACCCGCCGATGGGCCCGGAACTCACCGCCCCGGCGGTGGGCTGGCTCGCGCACGAAAGCTGTTGTGTCACCGGCGAAATCCTGGTGGCGGTGGCGGGCCGGGTGGCGCGGGCCTACCTCGCGGAGACACCCGGGGTGTATCAGCCCGCCTGGACGGTGGCGGACGTCGCGCGACGCATCGACGAGATCCGCGACCCCGCCGAATCGTGGGTGCTGCCGCCGGTCCCGTCCGGGCACACCGATCACCTGATCAAGAGTTTCGAGCTGGCCAAGGAGGCGGCGCAGCATGTCCGTTAAGGTCTACGAACGCATTCTTCGGCTCCTCGAGGCCGAGGGCATCGACACCCTCTTCGGCATACCCGACCCGAACTTCGTGCACATGTTCCACCTGGCCGAGGAACGCGGCTGGCAGGTCGTCGCCCCGCATCACGAGGAGGCGGCGGGGTTCATGGCCGAGGCGGTGTCGCGGATGACCGGGAGGGCCGCGGTCTGCATCGGCACCCTCGGGCCGGGCGTGGCCAACCTCGCGGGCGCCATGATGTGCGCCAAGGTGGAGAACTCGCCGGTCCTGTTCCTGGGCGGGCAGCGGGCCCGCATCACCGAGCAGCGGGTGCGGCGCGGGCGCATCCAATTCGTCAAGCAGTCGGCGCTTTTCGAGCCGTCGGTCAAGTACAGCGCCAGTATCGAATACGCCGACCAGACCGACGAGATCATTCGCGAGGGCCTGCGCAAGGCGCTCACGGGAACACCCGGCCCGGTGTACATCGAGTACCCCTCGCACGTCATCCTCGAGGACCTCGACGTGCCGGAACCCTTGCCGCCCAGCGCGTATCGGCTCGTCGGTCAGACGGCGGGCGCGGCGCAGATCGCCGAGGCCGCCGCGCTCGTCCGCGCGGCCGAGCGTCCCATCCTGCTCGTCGGGCACGGCGTGCACACCACCCGCACCGGCGAATCCGTGCGCGCGCTCGCGGAGGCCATGGCGTGTCCGGTGATCCAGACCTCCGGCGGCACCTCCTACATCGCCGGGCTCGAGGACCGCACCTTCCCCTACGGCTTCTCCCCGTCGGCGGTGGAGGCCGTGGTGACCTCCGATCTGTGCCTGGCGCTGGGTACCGAACTGGGCGAACCCGTGCACTACGGGCGCGGGCGGCACTGGCTGGCGGGCGACGCGACGCGGAAATGGATTCTGGTGGAACAGAATCCGGAGGCCATCGGGGTGAACCGGCCCATCGACGTCCCGTTGGTCGGCGACCTGCGCGCGGTGGTGCCGCAGTTGGTCGACGCGCTCGCCGACACCCCGCGCACCCCCTCCCCCGATCTGGCCCGCTGGATCGAATCCGACGCCGCCCGGCTCGCCGAACTCGCCGAGACCGCGCCGTCGGGCGGGTCGCCGGTGCATCCGGCGCGGCTGATCGTGGAGGCCACCAAGGCGTTTCCCGCCGACGGCATCATGGTCCGCGACGGCGGGGCGACCACCATCTTCGGCTGGACCTACTCTAAGGCCAAACCGCACGACGTCATCTGGAACCAGAACTTCGGGCATCTGGGCACCGGCCTCCCGTACGCGGTCGGCGCGTCGGTCGCCGACGGCGGCAAGCGGCCGGTCATGCTCGTCACAGGTGATTCGTCGTTCTTGTTCCAGATCGCCGAACTCGAGACCGCCGCGCGACTGCGCCTGCCGCTGGTGTGCGTTGTCGCCGTGGACTATTCGTGGGGTCTGGAGGTCGGGGTGTACAAGCGCACGTTCGGTCCGGGTTCGCGCGAGACCGGGACCCATTGGAGCACCGAGACCAGGCTCGACAAGGTCGCCGAGGGCTTCGGCTGCCACGGCGAGTACATCGAGCGCGACGCCGACATCGCCCCGGCCGTCAAGCGGGCCTACGCCAGCGGCAGACCCGGCGTGATACACGTGGCGGTGGATCCGAAGGCGAATTCGGAGGAAATGCCGAGTTACGACGAATTCCGGACCTGGTACGCGGAGGGAACGCAGTAGCCATGCGCGAGTACACGAAGTTCTACATCGGCGGCGACTGGGTCGACCCGGCCGAGTCCCGCACCTTCGACGTGGTCAACCCGGCCACCGAACAGGTGTGCGGCCGAGTCGCCGCCGGGTCGGCCGAGGACGTGGACCGCGCGGTGGCCGCCGCCCGCGCGGCCTTCCCCGCGTGGTCGCGGACCTCGGTCGCGGACCGAATCGCGGTGCTGCGCACCATCTCCGAACGATTCGAGGAACGCCGCGCCGATCTGGCCGCGGCCCTCACCGAGGAGATGGGCGCGCCCGCCGCGCTGGCCGGCGGGTTCCACTGCGATCTCGCGGCGGGCCATCTCGCCACCGCCATCGAGGTGCTCGAGGGGTTCACCTTCGAGGAGCTGCGCGGGACGACCCTGATCGTGCGCGAGCCGATCGGCGTGTGCGGACTCATCACGCCGTGGAACTGGCCGCTGAACCAGATCGCGGTCAAGGTCTTCCCGGCGCTGGCCACCGGCTGCACGATGGTGCTCAAGCCGTCGGAGCAGTCGCCGTTCAGCGGGCAGATCTTCGCCGAGATCCTCGCCGCCGCAGGCGTTCCCGCCGGGGTGTTCAATCTCGTGCAGGGCGACGGGCCAGGGGTCGGCGTGCCGCTGTCGGCGCATCCGGACGTGGACATGGTGTCGTTCACCGGGTCCACCCGCGCGGGCGTCGAGGTCGCGCGCAATGCCGCGCCCGGCGTCAAACGGGTCACCCAGGAGCTCGGCGGCAAGAGCGCCAATATCGTGCTCGACGACGCGGATCTGCCCGCCAATGTCGCCACCGCCGTCGCGACCCTCGTGGTGAACTCCGGTCAGACCTGTAGTGCGTTGAGCCGCATGCTGATTCCGAATTCCCGCATGGCCGAGGCGATCGAAGCCGCGCGGCAGGCGGCCGAGGCGATCACCGTGGGCGACCCCACCGGCGATGTGGCCGTGGGGCCGGTGGTGTCGGGCGCGCAGTTCGACAAGATCCAGGCCCTCATCCGCAAGGGCATCGAGGAGGGCGCGACGCTGGTGATCGGCGGTCCCGGGCGCCCGGCGGGTCTCGACACCGGGTACTACGTCAAGCCCACGGTCTTCGCCGACGTCACCAACGACATGACCATCGCCCGCGAGGAGATCTTCGGCCCGGTGCTGTGCATCCTCGGCTACGACGATCTCGACCAGGCCGTGGCCATCGCCAACGACTCCGACTACGGTTTGGCCGGAAATGTCGCCGGGGCCGATCTCGAGCAGGCCCGCGCGGTGGCGCGGCGGCTGCGCGCGGGCTGGGTCGGCATCAACGACGGCTTCGATTTCCACTGCCCGTTCGGCGGCTACCGCAAGAGCGGAAACGGCCGGGAGTGGGGCGAATTCGGCTTCGAGGACTACCTGGAGATCAAGGGCATTCCGGGGTGGGCTACAGCCCCAGATCCCGGGCAATGAGCAGTTTCATGACCTCGCTGGTGCCCGCGTAGATCCGAGCCACGCGGGCATCGGTGTACAGCCGGGCGATCGGATACTCCATCATGTACCCGTAGCCGCCGAACAATTGGAGGCAGCGGTCGACCACCCGGCCCTGCACCTCGGTGCAGAACAGTTTCACCCGGGCCGCGTCGGCCGCCGACAGTTCGCCGTCGATCAGCTCCCGCACCGCGCGGTCGGCCATGGCCTGGGCGGCCTCCACCTCCGCCGACATGGCCGCCAGCTCGAATTTGGTGTTCTGGAACGAGGCGACCGGCGTGCCGAACGCCTTGCGCTGCTTGACGTAATCCACCGTCGCCGCGATGGCCGCCCGCGCCTGCGCCACCGAACCGACCGCGACCGTCATCCGCTCCTGCGGCAGATTGTGCCCCAGATAGCCGAACGCCCTGCCCTCCTCGCCGAGCCGATTCGCCTGCGGCACACGGACATTGTCGAAGGCGAGTTCCATGGTGTCCTGCACCTTGCAGCCCATCTTCTCCAGCATCCGCCCCCGGGTGAACCCGGGCATCCCGTCCTCGACGACCAGCAGGGTCAGTCCCGCGCGCCGATTGTCCGGATCGGTGGAGGTGCGGGCCACCACGATCACCAGATCGGCATTGGCGCCGCCGGTGATGAAGGTCTTGGCGCCGTTGAGGAGGTAGTCGTCGCCGTCGCGAATCGCGGTGGTGCGCATCCCCGCCAGATCCGAGCCGGTGCCCGGTTCGGTCATGGCGATCGCGGTGAGCAGGCGGCCCGCGGCCAGGCCGGGGAACCAGCGTGCGCGCTGCGCCTCGTCGGCGTATTCGAGGAAGTACGGCAGGATGACGTCGAGCTGCGTGCGCACGGTGCCGAGGGTGACCAGCGCTCGGGCCGCCTCCTCCTGCAACACCACGTTATAGCGGTAATCCCGCATCCCCGCGCCGCCGTACTGTTCGGGCAGCGCGAAGCCGAGCAGGCCGAGATCGCCCATCTCGGTGAAGATCTCGCGCGGCATGATGCCCGCCTTCTCCCAGGCGGGATACTCGGGCACGATCCGCGCGTGCACGAAATCCCGGACCAGCGTGCGGAATTCGTCGTGGTCGGGGGTGAACAGGTCGCGGCGCACCGGTGGCCCTTCCGTCAGGAGATCGACTCGACAATGGTGGCGTTGGCGGTGCCGCCGCCCTCGCACATGGTCTGCAAGCCGTAGCGAATCCCGTTGTCGCGCATGTGATGGATCATGCGGGTCATCAGCACCGCCCCCGACGCGCCGAGCGGATGCCCCAGCGCGATCGCCCCGCCCAGCGGGTTGAGCAGTTCCGGATCGGCGCCGGTCTCGGCCAGCCACGCCAGCGGCACCGGCGCGAACGCCTCGTTCACCTCGAACACCCCGATATCGCCCAGCGCCAGACCGGCTTTCGCGAGCGCCTTCTCCGTCGCGGGGATGGGCCCGGTGAGCATGAGCACCGGATCCGACCCCGCCACCGCGCCCGCGCGATACCGCACCAGCGGGGTCAGGCCCAGTTCGCGCGCCTTCTCCGGCGTGGTGAGCAGCAGCGCGGCCGCGCCGTCGGAGATCTGCGAGGAGTTGCCCGCGTGGATCACCCCGTCGGACTGGAAGGCGGGTTTCAGCCCGGACAGTTTCTCGACCGTGGTGCCGCGCCGGATGCCCTCGTCGGCGAGCACCGCGCCGGATTCCGTTGCCACACCGACGATCTGGTCGGCGAACGCGCCGCGATCCTGCGCGGCCGCGGCGAGTTCGTGGGAGCGCGCGGCGTATTCGTCGAGCGCGGTGCGGGAGAACCCCCACTTGCGCGCGATCAGTTCCGCGGACACGCCCTGATTGAACGAGAAGTCGTCGTAGCGGGCCAATACTCTCGGCCCGTAGGGCATCCCGCTCGCGCGGGCCGCGCCGAGCGGCACCCGGCTCATCACCTCCACCCCGCCCGCCACCACCACGTCCTGCTGACCCGACAGCACCGCCTGCGCCGCGAAATCCAGTGCCTGCTGGCTGGATCCGCACGCGCGGTTGATCGTGGTGCCCGGAATCGACTCCGGCCAGCCCGCGGCCAGCACCGCGTAGCGGCCGATATTCGACGACTGATCGCCCACCTGGGACACACAGCCCCAGATCACGTCGTCGACCACCGCCGGATCGATGCCGGTGCGCGTCGCCAGTTCGGTGAGCACCGTCGCGGACAGGTCGGCCGGGTGCACGCCGGCCAGCCCGCCGCCGCGTTTGCCGACGGCGGTCCGAACCGCCCCCGCCACAACCACTTCCCGCATGGGTCATGCTCCGTTCTGTAATCTCCAGCGCCCGGTGAACTCCGGTTCCCGGCGCTCGGCGAAGGCCGCGTACGCCTCGGGGGCGTCGGCCGTCGCGAAATTGAGTCCCTGCGCGCGGGCCTCGGCGGCCAGCGCGTCGCGGAAGGTGCCCTCCGCGCCCGCGTCGAGCATCGCCTTGGTCTGGGCGAGCGCCACCGGCGGCCCGGCGGCGAGCCGCCCGGCGACATCGGTGACGAACGCGTCGATCTCCTCGGCGGCCACCACCCACGTCACCAGTCCCAGGGCGCGCGCCTCGGCGGCGTCGATGGTCTCCCCGAGCAGCGTGAGCCGCTTGGCCTGCTGCACTCCGACCAGCCGGGGCAGCAGCCACGTGCCGCCCAGATCCGGGGACAGCCCACGCCGGGCGAAGATCTGACAGAACCGCGAATCCGGTGTCGCCGCGACGAGATCGCAGCCCAGCGCCAGATTCCAGCCCGCGCCCACCGCCACGCCCGTCACCTTGGCCACGGTCGGCACCGGCAGCTCCCGCAGGGCGAGCGCCACCTCGGTGAGCGCCCGCATCCGGTACACCGGATGCCGCCGATCGGGTTCGGACAGATCCGCGCCCGAGCAGAACGCCCCACCCGCGCCGGTGATCACCAGCGCCCGCACGCCGCGGTCCTCCGCGGTCGCGCGCAATGCCTCCGCGAGCGCGGTGAACAGGGCCGGGTTGATGGCATTGCGGCGATGCGGCCGGTTCAGGGTGAGGGTGCGCACCCCGTCGCGGTCCTCGCACCGCAGCACCGGCTCCTGCTCGGGCATCAGATCACCGTGCCGCCGTCCACCGGCAGCACCTGCCCGGTGACGAACGACGCGGCGTCGGAGGCCAGGAATACGAACGCGCCCGCGACCTCCTCCGGTTCGGCCCAGCGCCGCAACAGGATTCGATTGAGCATCTGCTCGGCGAAGCGCTCGTTCGTGCGAATGGTCTCGGTCATCGGCGTGGCCGCCAGCGGCGCGAGCGCGTTGACGAGAATTTGTCTGCGCGCCAACTCCTTCGCCAGCGATTTGGTGATGCCGATGATGGCGGCCTTGGCCGCCGAGTAGTTCACCTGACCCAGCGTGCCCACGATCCCCGCCGCCGACGTGACATTGATGATGCGGCCGGTGCCGTCGGTCGGCAGCGCCGCCAGGGCGGCCTGCGCGCAGTTGATGGTGCCCAGCGCGTGGATGTCGAACAGTCGCCGCACGGATTCGGCGGTGGTGTCGGCGAACATGGCGGGCGCGGTGACACCCGCGTTGTTGATCAGGATGTGCAGGGTCCCGTCGGCCAGCTCTGCGGCCGCCGCCACCGCCTCGTCCGCCGCGGCCCGATCGGTGACGTCGAACGCGAAACCCCGTGCGGTACCGCCGTTTCCGCGGATCTTCTCCGCCACCGCGGCGGCCGCGTCCCCGTTCAGATCGGTGACCAGCACCGCCGCGCCCGCGTCGGCGAGCGCGCCCGCCACGGCCGCGCCGATCCCGCCCGCGGCCCCGGTCACCAGCGCCGAACGGCCGGTGAGGTCGAACAGCGAGCGCGCCATCAGTAGCTCCTCGGCAGTCCGAGCACGTGCGAACCCAGATAGTTCAAGATCATCTCCTGGCTGATGGGGGCGATGCGCATGACGCGCGCCTCCCGGAAGTAGCGGGATACGTGGTACTCCTCGGCGTAACCCATGCCGCCGTGGGTCTGCAACGCCCGGTCCGCGGCGGTGAATCCGGCCTCCGCGCACAGGTACTTGGCCGTATTCGCCTCGCGCCCACAGGGTTTGCCGTGGTCGTAGAGCCAGGTCGCCTTGCGCAGCACCAGTTCGGCGGCGTCGAGGTGCGCCAGCGAGTCGGCGAGCGGGAATTGCAGGCCCTGGTTCATGCCGATGGGCCGGTCGAACACCACGCGGTCGGTGGCGTAGCGCACGGCCCGGTCCAGCGACACCCGGCCCAGGCCCAGCGCCTCGGCGGCGATGAGCATGCGCTCGGGGTTGAGCCCGTCGAGCAGGTACCGGAACCCGTGTCCCTCCTCGCCGACCCGGTCCTCCACCGGCACCCGCAGATCGTCGATGAACACCTCGTTGGAGGAGACCGCGTTGCGGCCCATCTTGGTGATCGGGCGGATGTCGATGTGGGCGCGGTCGATGTCGGTGAGGAACAGCGTCATGCCATCGGTCTTCTTGGCCACCTCGTCGTAGGGCGTGGTGCGGGTGAGCAGCAGGATCTTCTCCGACTCGAGCGCCTTGGAGATCCACACCTTGCGCCCGTTGATCACGTAGTGGTCGCCGTCGCGGCGGGCGAAGGTGGTGATGCGGGTGGTGTCCAGGCCCGCGCCCGGCTCGGTCACCCCGAAGCACACGTGCAGATCGCCGGTCGCCACCCGGGGCAGGGTGCGGCGCTTGAGTTCCTCGGAGCCGTGCACCACAACGGGATTCATCCCGAAGATCGACAGGTGGATCGCGGTGGCGGCGTTCATGCCGCCGCCCGAGCGCGACACCTCCTCGGCCAGCAGCGTGGCCTCGGTGATGCCGAGTCCGTGGCCGCCGTACTCCTCCGGGATCGTGATGCCCAGCCAGCCGCCCGAGGCGACGGCCCGATAGAACTCGGTGGGGAATTCGTGCGCCTGGTCCTTGGCCATCCAGTACCGGTCGTCGAAGCGGCGGCACAGTTCGGCCACCGACTTGCGGATCAGCTCCTGATCCTCGGTCAGTTCGAAGTTCATGGCGCCCCTTCAGTCGGAGGCGGGAAGCGCCTTGGCGGCCTTGATCGTCAGCGGTTCGTCACCCAGGCGCAGCTCCCCGCTGCCGGAGCGGGTGCACAGCAGTTCCACCGAGTCGGCGGAATCGACGTAGCGCTTGCCGATCAGCGTGACCGCCTCCTTGCCGTCGGCGGCGTCGGGGGCGGACGCCGCGGGCACCATCGGCGCGCCGCCACAGGTCAGCGCGACCGCGTCGGCCGGGGCGCGCACGACCACCACCTTGGTCCCGCACACCGTGCTGGCCAGCTGCTCACCGGGACGCAGGGATGCCGTCATTGTGAATCTCCTTCCCCGCCAGCCGATCACCGAGCTGGGCGAGATCGAGGGACTGCCGCGCCAACCAGAACCGCAGGAATCCGGTCAGCGAGTACCGCAGGAACAGCGCCGAACCCACCACGCTCGCGCTCACCCCGCCCAGGGCGAGGGTGATGGCGTCGCGCTGGCTCAGCGCGTTGGTGGTGCCGTGACACATCGCGTAGGCGGCGATCGCCAGCACGAGCCCGAGCGCCATGAGCGCGATCCCGAGCCGCAGCCACAGCCGCGCCCGGCCCGCCGCCGGATCGGGGATCTTCAGTTCGGCCAGTTCGCGGACGAAGCGGTCCGCGCGCGTATCGGTCATGGGGCACTTCCTAGGTAGTGGGCCGCGAGTTCGTCGCGGAGTCGGTCCGGATCCCCCTGCGCCGCGATCCGGCCGCGCACCAGCACGGCCGCCCGGTCGGCGATATCGAGTGCGGCGGCGGCGAACTGCTCGACGATCAGCACCGCCACCCCCCGGCGGGCGATCTCGGCGACCTCCTCGTAGAGCTGCCCCACCACCAAAGGCGCCAAGCCCATGGACAATTCGTCGAGCAGCAGCACCGCCGGATCGGTGGCCAGGCCGCGGGCGAGGGCGAGCATCTGCTGTTCGCCGCCGGACATGGTGCCCGCGATCTGCTCGGCCCGGCGCTTCAGGATCGGGAACCGCGCGAAGGCGATCTCCTCGATCTCGGCGCGGGGACGGCCGGTGCAGGTCATCATCCAGAGGTTGTCCCGCACAGTGAGATTCGGGAAGACCCCGCGCCCCTCCGGAATCAGGCACACCCCCGCGCGAGCCAGATCGCGCGGACCGGCCCCCGACATCACCCGCCCGCCCAGCAGCAGCTCGCCCGAGGCGATCGGGTGGATGCCCGCGGCGACCCGCAGCGCGGTGGTCTTGCCCGCGCCGTTGGGGCCGAGCAGGGCCAGCACCCGACCCGCCGCGACGGTGAGGTCCACGCCGTGCAGGACGGTGATGGCGTCGTAGGCCGCGCGCACCGCGCGCAGCTCCAGCAGGGTGGTCGTGGTGGATTCGGTTGTGACGGTGCGGGTTTCGGTCATGGCGCTGGTGTTCACGCGTCCCCCAGGTAGGCGGCGAGGACGACGGGGTCGTCGCGGATGACGGCGGGCGGGCCGGAGGCGATGATCCTGCCGAGGTCCAGGACGAAGACCTCGTCGCAGACGGTCATCACCAGGCCCATATCGTGTTCGACCAGCAGCACGGCGGTGCCGTCGTCGGCCAGCGAGCGCAGCAGCGTCCCGAACCGTTCGGTCTCGGTCGGGTCCTGTCCGGCCGCGGGTTCGTCGAGCAGGATCAGGCTGGGCCGCGCGGCCAGGGCGCGCCCCACCTCGACCAGGCGGCCGGTGCCGGTGGGCAGCGCGTCGGCGGAGGTGTCGGCGAGGTGGCCGAGCCCGAGCCGGTCGATGATCTCGGCGGCGACGCGCGCGGCGCGGCGGCGGTCGGGGCCGAGTTCGGCCGCGACGAGCAGGTTGTCGCGAACGCTCAAGCGCCCGAACAACTCCAGGCGCTGGAAGGTGCGGGCCAGCCCGTGCCGGGCCCGGCGCGCCGGACCCAGCCGGGTGACATCGCGGCCCTCGATCATCACCCGGCCGCGGGTCGGCCCGCGCAGGCCGCAGATCACGTCGAACAGCGTGCTCTTGCCCGCCCCGTTGGGTCCGATCAGCCCGGTGATCGCGCCGCGCTCGGCGCGCAGGCCCGCCCCGTCGAGCGCGCGGTTGCCGCCGAACACGACGGTGACGTCCTCAACGTGCAGTCGCGACGGCATGGTCGAGCACCTCCTCGTCCCCGGCCCGCCACTCCCGGCGCACCCCCCACCACTCGATCGGGACATCGGCCTCGACCGCGGGCGGCCGGACGCGCCGCGCGTGCCACAGCCGCGCGGCCACCAGCGCCACCACCAGGCCGCCGGTGAGGATCCACCCGTCGATCACCCCGCCCAGCCGCGCGCCCCACAGCGCCAGCGCCACCACCGCCAGGACCGGCGCGACGACCCGATCCCGCAGTGTCGCAAGCCAATCCGCGCGCAAGGTGCCGATCACCCCCGCGCGCAACATGCCGCCGCCGACCGCGACGCCGCCGAGCGCGGGCAGCACCTGCGCGAGATTCGCCAACGCGGGCCACAGCACCGGAATCGCGTTGAGCGGCCCGGCGAACACCGCCCCGGTGAACAGCCCCGCCCCCACCGCGCCGACCCCGGCGAGCACCACGATCAGGAAGATCGGCAACCCCGCCACGAACCCGAACTGTTCGGCGGTCACCGCCCGCTGCTGCATCCCGTACAGCGCCCCGCCCAACCCGGCCAGCGCCGCCGACAGGCCGAACACCAGCACCCGCGCGGTCAGCGGATCGCCGCCGAGGGTGGCGTAGGCGGCCTCGCTGTCGCGCACCGCGATCAGCCGCCGCCCGAATCGGCTGCGCCGCACCGCGACCACGGCCAGCACCGCCAGCGCCAGGCACACCGCCGCGAACACGGTCAGCTCCGCGGTGCTGTCGAGCCGCCACCCGAACAGCCGCGGCCCCACCAGCGACACCGAACCCTGGTCGAACAGCACCACTTTCACGCCGAACAGCTCGAACGACGGCAGATTGAAGATCCACCGGTCCAGCACCACCGCGAACGCCGCGGTCGCCAGCGCCATGTACACCCCCGACAGCCGCAGCGCCGGGATCGCGATCACCGCACCCACCACCCCGGCCACCGCCATCGCCACGGGCACCGCCCACCACTGTCCGTCGGGCCCGGCGTGCGCGCACACCGCCGCCCCGACCCCGGCGAAACTCAACTGGCACAACGAGATCTGGCCCGCGAACCCGGTCAGCGGCACGAACGACAGCGCGATCACCCCGAACGCGAACAGCGACCCGTAGGTGATCAGATCCGATTCGCTCAGCACGGTCGCCAGCACCACCCCGGACACCACGATCACGGCCGCGAAGGCGAGCGATCCGCCCCGGCTCGGCAACGGCACCGGGCTCAGCTTCCGGTCCCGCCCGCGCAGCCGCCCGTGCGGGAACACCAGCAACGCCAGGAACAGCAGCAGCGCGGGCGCGGCCAGCCGCAGACCGGGCAGATAGTCGTTGTGCGGCAGGTATCCGGTGAGATAGCTCTCCAGGCAGCCGACCACGACCGCGCCCAGGAACGTCATGGGCAGACTGCGCAACCGGCCGAAGATCGCGGCGGTGTAGGCGCTCACGATGAGCAGCGACAGCTGCGCCGCGTCCAGGGTCACCATGGGCGCGATGAGGATGCCGCCGATCGCGGCCAGTTCGGTGCCGAGGATCCACGCGACCCGGGTGGCCCGGCGCGGATCGGCCCCGGTCAGCCCGACCAGCGCGCGATCGTCCACGGTCGCCCGCATCTCCGCGCCGATCCTGGTGCGGTACAACAGGATTCGCAGCGCCACCGCGACCGCCACGGCGACGGCCATGGTGAGCACCTGATGCCAGGTGATGCCGACCGGCCCGAGCCGCAGGGCGGGACTCGCCGCGAAGAACTTCGGCAGCGAGCGCGACACGTTCGGATCCCACACCCACCGCGCCAGCACGATCAACCCGCTCAGCAGGGCGATGGTCATGACGAGCTTCTCGGCGTCGCCCAGGCCCTGGGTGGGCGCCAGCGCCCGCCCGACCGCGAGCCCGAACAGCGGCGCGAACCCGCCGAGCACGACGACCAGCGCCACCGGAACCGGCCAGCCCCAGCCGATCACGCACTGCCAGTACACGAACGCCGACACCATGCCGGTCGCGCCGTGGGCGAAGTTGAACACGCCGGTGGTGGTGTAGGTGAGCACCAGTCCGCTGCCGATGATCGCGTAGATCGCCGCGGTGCTGAGCCCGACGATCCCGAAGGCGAGGAACTGTTCCATCGGTGCGGCCGTCCCGTCACTTCAGATCGGCGAGCGACTTGCCGACATCGGCCAGCGTCGTCGCCTTGGGGAAGTCACCGGCCGGGCGGTAGAGCGGGATGTCGCACCGGAACACGCCGGTGTCGGGCTTGAAGTCCGCGGCCTTCCAGCCGTCGGGCGTGGCCCGCTGGACGTTGAAGCAACGCACCTGTTCCGCGGGCGGCTTGGTGAGATCCTGCGGCGCGGTCAGGCCGCCGCCGGTCCACGCGGACTCCTTGGCCGCGGTGTTGTAGACGCACGCCCGGGTGAGGTCGGACCCGCAACTGGACGCGGATTTGGCGAACAGCAGCCAGGATTGGAACGCCCGCAGCGCCGGATAGGTGATCGCCGCGCCCGGCGCGTACTTGGCGTACAGGTCGCGCAGCTGCTTGACCGCGGGCACCTTGTCGGCCGCGTCCAGGGGCGCGATCTCGCTCAGGTCGGCGATATTGTTCTGCGCCGCAAGGGAATTCTTCGCCGCCTCGATGAACGAGGGGTTGTAGGCGTTGGAGTTGGCGTCGATCCAGTCCGGCTTGTAGTCCATCGAGGTGAGCACGTCCTCGAGCTTGGCCAGCTGCCGGAAGTCGCCGAGGAAGATCAGCCCGCGCACCCCCTTGGCCTTGATGGCCTGGGCGTAGGGCGTCCAATCCGACACGCCCGCCGCCGGATACAGGTCGTTGTAGACGATGGTGGCGCCCTGGGCGGTGAGCGAGGCGGCCATCTTCTCGGCCGTCGGCTTCACCGCGGGCGAGTCGCCGACGATGAATCCGATCGCGGCCGCCGAGGCCGGGTACGCCTCCTTGGTCAGCCACTGCTCCGACCCGGTGTACTGGTTGTACGGTCCCGCGCCCGAGGACCCCGCGGCGAGTTGGAGATCGGAGCCGCCGTTGGTGGCCTGCACGACCTGACCCGGGAACTCGGGCAGCAGGCACGACAGCCGGTCCTTCACGCCCAGCCCGTCGAGCGCCGCGCCGCCGCCGACCAGGAAGAAGTCCTGTTTGCAGGATTCCAGCATCCGCTGGCGGTACTCCATGAGCTTGGTGTCGCGGATGTTGGCGACCAGCTTGCGGCCGTTGATCCCGCCCGCGGCGTTGCACCACTCGGTGAACACCTTGGCCGTGTCGACGAATTCGGGGTTCTTGGTGAAACCGACGTCGCTGAAGACGCCGATCTGGATCTCGGAGTCCGAAACGCCCTGCGCGGTCGCGCCTTTCGCGCTGCCCTTCTTGCACACGTCGGTCAGGTCGCCGAAGGTGCCCGACACCGCGGCCGAGCCCGCGGACTGCTCGCCCCCGCCCCCGGTCTCGGCGCCGCGGCTACAGCCGGACGCCAGCAGCGCGAGCGCCACGAGGGCAATGAGTACTCGACGCGGTCTCACCGTGTTTCCTCCTCTGCGGGTCCCACGCCGGACCCTTGGGTGGAAAATTACATTCTCCCAAACAGAGAATCAACCTTCGCTCCGGTACGGGACCGGACGGCCCGGCCACCCGAGCGAACCCGAGTCCCGTTGACAGCATGACAGCTGCGTGGAAATCTAGTGAGCAGTTTTGGAGAATGTAATTCTCACAGAGGAGGTCCGATGCGGTTGCCACCGCTACCGGCGGACGAATGGGACGACCGCAGCCGCGCCGCGCTGCGGGCGCTGCTCCCCCGCGACCGGCGCAATCCGGAGGGCGCGGGCCCGGCGATGGCCACGCTGGTCCGGCATCCGGATCTCACCGAGGCGTTCCTGGGGTTCGGGGTGTACGTGCTGTTCCGGTCGAGCCTGCCGCCGCGGGTGCGCGAGCTCGTGGTGCTGCGCGTGGCCCATCGCACCCGGTGCGCCTACGAATGGGACAGCCACGTCGAGATGGCCGCCGAATCGGGGATCTCCGCCGGGGACATCGAGACCGTGCGGCGCGGCGCCGCGGCCGACCCGTTCGACCACGCCGTGCTCACCGCGGTCGACGAACTGGCCGAGCACAGCACCCTGACCGACGCGACGTGGAGCGCGCTGGCCGCGCATCTCGACGAGCGGCAGCTGATGGATCTCGTCTTCACCGTCGGCGGCTACAGCGTGCTGGCCATGGCGTTCAACACCTTCGGCGTACAGCCCGCCGGACACGAAAGGTAAATCGTTGCCACACTTCACCAAACCGGCCGCGGGGAGCTGGACCCGGAACTACCCCGAGCTGGGCACCGAACCGGTGGACTACACCGACTCCATCGACCCCGAGTTCTACGAGGCCGAGCGCGCGGCCGTCTTCCGTCGCAGCTGGCTCAATGTCGGCCGGGTGAACAAGCTTCCGCGCACGGGCAGCTACTTCACCAAGGAGCTGGCCTGCGTGGGCACCTCGCTGATCATCGTCAAGGACGGCGAGGGCGTGGTGCGCGCGTTCCACAACATCTGCCGCCACCGCGGCAACAAGCTGGTGTGGGACGACTACCCCAACGAGGAGACCTCGGGAGTGTGCCGCCAGTTCACCTGCAAGTACCACGCCTGGCGCTACGACCTGACCGGCAAGCTCACCTTCGTCCAGCAGGAGAAGGAGTTCTTCGACCTGGACAAGGACGATTTCGGGCTCAAGCCGGTGCGCTGCGAGGTGTGGGAGGGGTTCGTCTTCGTCAACCTCGACCCCGACGCCAAACCGCTCACCGAGTACCTCGGCCCGATGGCCAAGGGGCTCGAGGGCTACCCGTTCGACCGGATGACCGAGGTGTTCAGCTACAAGGCCGAGATCGGCAGCAACTGGAAGCTGTTCATCGACGCGTTCGCCGAGTTCTACCACGCGCCCGTGCTGCACCAGAAGCAGGCGGTCAAGGACGAGGCGGCCAAACTCTACGACGTCGGATTCGAGGCGCTGCACTACGAGATCGCGGCCCCGCACTCGATGGTGTCCTCGTGGGGCGGTATGGCCCCGCCGAAGGATCCGAACATGGTCAAGCCGATCGAGCGCGCGCTGCGCAGCGGGTTGTTCGGCCCGTGGGACCGGCCCGACATCGAGGGTCTGGACCCGCTGCCGCCGGGCATCAACCCCGCGCGCCATCGGGCCTGGGGCGTGGACGAATTCGAGTTCTTCCCGAACTTCTCGCTGTTGTTCTGGGCGCCGGGCTGGTACCTCACCTACCACTACTGGCCGACCGCGGTGGACCGGCACATCTTCGAGGCGAGCCTGTACTTCGTCCCGGCCGCCAACGCCCGCCAGCGGCTCGCCCAGGAGCTCGCGGCGGTGACCTTCAAGGAGTACGCGCTCCAGGACGCGAACACCCTCGAGGCCACCCAGACGATGATCGCCACCCGCGAGATCACCGACTTCCCGCTCAACGACCAGGAGATCCTGCTCCGTCACCTGCACAAGACCGTGCAGCGCATCATCGAGGAGTACCGCGATGGCAACACCCACTGATCAGCACACGGCCACCCCGCTCCCGGCCGAATTCGCCGATCTGGCACCGTTTTCCGATTGGATCCTGCCCACCGAGCCCGAGCGCTACGCCAAACGCCTGGCCTCCACGATGGCCGAGATGCAGGACCTCTACGACACCGTGTTCCCGCGGCTGGACGCGGCGCTGGCCTATATCGAGCGCTTCGACTGGCACGATCTGCCCGACGAGGCGCGGGCGCTGTTCCACCTGTTGCAGTCGCTGGTGATGGTGTCGTTCCCGGTGGAGGTGTGGAAGCAGCCGCGGGTGCCGGATTCCGGTGCGGCGTATCTGGATCTGATCGACGAGCCGGTGGTCTGATCATGACCACGGTGACCCTGCGGGCGGCCGGCTTGCTCGACGTCGACGCGGGCGAGATCGTCCGGCCCGGCATCCTACGCGTGGACGGCGAGCGGATCGCGGGAGTGGGCGGCGACACCGACGGGGAGGTGATCGATCTCGGCGACACCGTGCTGCTGCCGGGCCTGATGGATATGGAGGTCAACCTCCTCATGGGCGGACGCGGCGAGACCGGGCTGGCCTCGAGCGTCACCGACGATCCGGCGCTGCGGATGCTGCGAGCGGTGGGCAACGCCCGCCGCACGCTGCGCGCCGGGTTCACCACCGTGCGCAATCTGGGCCTGTTCGTCAAGACCGGCGGCTATCTGCTGGATGTGGCCCTGCGCAAGGCGATCGACGCGGGCTGGATCGACGGCCCGCGGGTGGTGTGCGCGGGCCACGCCATCACCCCGACGGGCGGGCACCTGGATCCGACCATGTTCTCCGCGTTCGCCCCCGACGTGCTGAAGCTGACCCTCGAGGAGGGCATCGCCAACGGCGTGGACGAGGTGCGCAAGGCGGTGCGCTACCAGATCAAGCACGGCGCGCAGCTGATCAAGGTGTGCGTCTCCGGCGGCGTCATGTCGCTCACCGGAGCGCCTGGCGCGCAACACTATTCGGACGACGAGCTGCGCGCCATCGTGGACGAGGCGCATCGGCGCGGGCTCAAGGTGGCCGCGCACACCCACGGCGCGGACGCGGTGCGGCACGCGGTGGACTGCGGGATCGACTGCATCGAACACGGTTTCCTCATGGACGACGACGCCATCGATCGACTCGTGCGGCACGGCACCTGGCTGGTGCCCACCACCCGGCTCGCAGACGCCATGGACGTGAGCAAGGCCGATCCCGCGTTGCGGGCCAAGGCCGCCGAGATGTTCCCCAAGGCCCGCACCTCGGTGCTCGCCGCCTACAAGGCCGGGGTCAAGATCGCGGTCGGCACCGACGCGCCCGCGATTCCGCACGGCCGCAACGCCGATGAGCTCGTCGCCCTGGTCGAGCGCGGCATCCCGGCCGCGGACGTGCTGCGCGCGGCCACGATCGCCGGGGCGGAGCTGATCGGTGTGGAGGACCGCGGGCGCCTCGCCGAGGGACAGCTGGCCGATGTCATCGCCGTCCCGGGTGACCCGATCGCGGACATCACCGTCACCCGGGACGTGCGCTTCGTGATGAAAGGCGGGAAGGTGTATGTCCACCGTTGACGACCTGCTCGAGATCCAGCAACTGCTGGCCCGCTACGCGGTCGGGATGACCCGCGACGATATCGACGCCGTGGTCGCGGTGTTCACCCCCGACGGCAGCTACAGCGCGTTCGGCGACGTCTATCCACTCGACCGGTTCCCGGAGCTGGTGGCCGCCGCGCCGAAGGGCCTGTTCCTCACGGGCACACCGGTTCTCGACATCGACGGCGACTCCGCCACCGGCACGCAGACGCTGTGCTTCGTCGAGCACAGCACCCACGACATGCGCATCGGGTACTACACCGACACCCTGGTCCGCACCGCCGAGGGCTGGCGGCTGCGCACCCGCGCGATGACCTTCATCCGCCGCAACGGCGACCACGACTCGGGCATCCCGCACGCCTTCGAGCGTTCGAAGGCATGACCGCGCAACAGGTTTCGCCCGCCGCGCCGGTCGCCGAGTTCCGCGCGGCGCTGCGGACGTGGCTCGACGAGCACGACCTCACGCCCGGACCGGACCACAGCCTGGACGGGCAGGTCGCGCAGCTGGCCCGGGTGCGGCGCGCGCTGCACGAGGCCGGGTGGATGCGTTACGGGTGGCCTCCCGAGGTCGGCGGGCTGGGCGGTCCGGCGGTGCTGCGCGCGGTGCTCGGCGAGGAGGTCGCCGCCCGCGATCTCGCCGAGCCGGGGATCTACTCCATGGTCGAGGTGCTCGCGCCGACCATGATCTCCTACGCGCCTCCCGGGCTGGCGGCGGAGATGGTACCGCGACTGTTGTCCGGGAAAGAGCAATGGTGCCAAGGGTTTTCGGAGCCGGGTTCGGGCAGCGATCTGGCCTCGCTCACCACCAAGGCGCGGCCCGACGGCGACCGCTGGATCGTCACCGGTCAGAAGGTGTGGACCAGCCTCGCCCAGTACGCGGCCCGCTGCGTGCTGCTCACCCGCACCGGGCCCGGCCACGACGGCATCACCGCCTTCTTCGTGGACATGGACTCCCCCGGCGTCACCGTGCGCCCGCTGCGCACCATGCACGGCGTCGACGAGTTCGCCGAGGTCTACCTCGACGAGGTGGCGGTGCCCGCGGACCGCATGCTCGGGCGGCCCGGCGACGGCTGGCGGGTGGCGATGGATCTGCTGCCGCACGAACGCTCCACCTGCTTCTGGCATCGCATCACCTACCTGTTCACCCGACTGGATCGCCTGCTGGCGCAGACGGATTCGACCGACGACGCGGCCCTGGGCGCGGCCTACCTGGCGCTGCACACCGCCCGCTGCCGCTCCCGCGAGACCCAGCAACGCCTGGCCGAGGGCGCCCGGCTGGGCCCGGAGACCTCGGTGGACAAGGTGCTGCTCGCCACCGCCGAACAGCGATTGTTCGACACCGCGCGCGAATCGCTGCCCGGCGCCGTGGAATTCGGCGAGGAGCCGTGGCGCACCGAATACCTGTACTCCCGCGCGGCCACCATCTACGGCGGCACCGCCGAGATCCAGCGCAACATCATCGCCCGGCACGTGCTCGGCCTGGGAAAGGAGTGAGCGTGCTCGACGCGGAGGACCTGCGGCTGCTCACCGACTCACTGCGCGGAACCATGACCACCGCGCGCGGGCCCGACCTCGCCACCGCCCTCGCCGACCTCGGCTGGGCCGAGCTGCTCACCGACCACGCCGACATCGCGATACCACTGGTGTTCCGGCTCCTCGGACAGACCGGAGCCCACGCCCCGCTGCTCGGCGACGTCATCGCGGCGGAGTCGGGAAAACCTCTGGGCGACAGCGTGATTCTGCCCTACGCCGGGGGCCGCTGGGTGTGCTGGGAACGCACCGGGGGGCCGGGTGAAACCCTGGACGAGGAACTGCCGCTGCGTCTGGTCACAGCCGCCACCGATCTCCCCCTCACCGCCGGACGCCGGGCGCTGGGGTGGTGGCTGCTCGGCACCGGGGAGGCGATGCTCGGGCTCGCGCGGCGACATGCCTTGGAGCGCAGCCAGTTCGGGCGTCCCATCGCCTCCTTCCAGGCGGTCCGGCACCGGCTGGCCGAGACGCGGGTCGCCCTCGACGGGGCGGAGGCCGCGTTGCGGATCTCCGATGACGATCTCGGCGCGCTGCTGGGCAAGGCCGCCGCGGGCACCGCCGCGCTCACCGCCGCCCGGCACTGCCAGCAGGTCCTCGGCGGCATCGGGTTCACCGCCGAACACGATCTGCACCGGTTCGTGCGCCGCGCACTGGTGCTCGACGGATTGCTCGGCAGCGCAACCGAACTCACGCGCGAGGCCGGAGCGCGCATCCGAGCTCTCGGACACGCACCCCGGCTGGCGCAGCTGGGCTGAGCTCAGCAGGCGGGTGAGGCGCCGCCCTGCAACGACAGCAGCGCGCAGAACGTCGCCGCAGCCACCTTCCACGCCGAGCCGTCCTTGACGGCCTGGCCGGTCTGGTCGGGCAGCACCGGATTGCCGCCCATGAGCAGGGTGTAGGTGACGTTGGCGTGCGTGGCGTCCACGAGCTTGACCGCCGAGACGGTGGCCGTGGTGCCCTGGGCCTGCGGGTTGGCCGCCGCGCCCTGCAACACCGCCGCGAAGTCCTGGCCCTTCTCCACCGACGCGACGCGCTGATCCACCGGCGTCGAGGCGTTGAAGAAGGTCACGAAGGCGTCGGTGATCGCCTTGGTGGTCGCGGCGTCGGCCTGGCCCGCCGCGCTGGTGGCGGCGGCCGAGGCGGCGGCCGACGAACTCGCCGTGGCGCTGTTGTCCTTGTCGTCGGAGCAGCCGGTCAGGGTCGCGGTCACGAGGGCCGCGGCGCCGAGCGCGGCGACGACGGTGCGAGGGAACGAGATTCGCATGGAGATCCTCATCTTCGAGAAACGATCATCACTGGATATTCGACTTCATGTCCTCCAACTGCGTGAGGATCGGGAATCCGTTGACGCTCAACGCGTTTCCGTGCCCGGTCTGATGAATGTCGAATACCGATTGGATCGCCGCATAGAAACCTTGGACGTCCAGCGTCTGATTGACCGCCCGCTTGGCCTGGCGCAGGCCGAACGCGGGCTTGGCCGCGATCCGCGCCGCCAGCTCGCGCGTGCGCTCGTCGAGTTCGGCGCGCGGCACCACCTGGTTCACCATGCCGGTCTGTTCCGCCTCGCGGGCGGTGACCGGGCGGCCGGTGAACAGGATCTCCTTCGCCTTGCGCGCCCCCAATTCCCAAGTGTGCCCGTGATATTCGACCCCGCCGATGCCCATCAGCACCACCGGATCGGAGAACAGCGCGTCCTCGGACGCGACGATGAGATCGCACGGCCAGCACAGCAGCAGCGCCCCCGCGATGCAGCGGCCCTGCACCGCCGCGATCGACGGTTTGGGCACATTCCGCCAGCGCAGCGAATACTCCAGGTAGCGGCGGGATTCGATCTCGACGATGCGGTCGAGGGTGATCTTGGCGGGGTCCGGCCAGGAGCGGTCCTTGAGGTCGTGCCCGGCCGAGAAGTGCTTGCCCTCCGCGCGCAGCACGATCACCGCGACCTCGGGATCGTTCGCCGCGCTGGTCCACGCGGCGTCGAGTTCGTCGAGCAGTTCACCGTTCTGGGCGTTGGCGGCCTCGGGACGGTTCAGGCTGATGGTCGCGATCTTGTCGGCGACCTCGTAGCGGATGTACACGATGGACCTCAGCTCCGGGGAAGGCCGAGCACCCGCTCGGCGATGATGTTGCGTTGGATCTCCGACGTGCCGCCCGCGATGGTGCCCGCGAAACTGCGCGCGTAGCGCTCGAACCAGCTGCCGACGGAGTTGTCGTGGTTGAGCGGATGCAGCGGCCCGGTGAACGCCGGATCGATCAGCCCGTCCGCGCCCGCCGCGTCGAGCGCGTGTTCGGCCGCGCTCTGCACCGCCTCCGAGCCGAGCAGCTTCAGCACCGACAGCGCGGCCACATCCTGCTCGCCGCGCGCCGCACGGGCCAGGGCCGCCGAGCCGAGCAGTCGCAGGGCGGTGTTGTCCATGACCAGGGTCGCGTAGTGGTCGCGGTCGAACACCGTGCGCGGCTCGAAATCGTCGATGAGACACCGCATTCGGTCGGCGAAGCTCAGCCACAGCATCGTGCGTTCGTGGCCGAGCGAACCGTTGGCCACCTTCCAGCCCTCGTTGAGCGGGCCCACCAGATTCTCGGCGGGGACGCGGACGTTCTCGAAGAACACCTCGTTGAAGTCGACGTCGCGGGTGCCGCAGATCGAGGGGAACGGGCGCCGCGTCAAACCCGGTGTGTCCGTGGGGATCAGCAGCACGCTGATGCCCTTGTGCTTCGGCGCCTCCGGATCGGTGCGCACGAAGGTGAGCAGCACGTCGGCGTGATGCGCGCCGGAGGTCCACACCTTCTGCCCGTTCACCACGAAGTCGTCCCCGTCGCGCGTCGCGCGGGTGCGCAGCCCGGCCAGATCCGACCCCGCGCCCGGCTCGCTCATACCCAGCGAGGCGGTGATCTCCGCGCGCAAAATCCGCACGGCCCAGTTCTTCTTCTGCTCGGCGGTGCCGAACGACAGCAGCGACGCGGCGACGATGCCCAGCCCCTGCGGATTGAAGCTGTGGTAGATCCGCCGCCGCGACAGCTCCTCGAGATGCACGTACTGCTGGAGGATGCTCGCGTCGCGCCCGCCGAACTCCGGCGGATTGCCCGGCAGCAGCCAGCCGTGCTCGAACTGGGTGCGCTGCCAGTCCCGCGCCCAGCCCGGCACCTCCGAACTGGAGACGGGCCGTTCGGCCAGCGCGCTGGCCTCGTCGGGCATGTGCTCGGTGAGGAATTCGACGAATTCGGCGCGGAAGCGCTCGACCTCGGCGTCAAAAGTCAGTCGCACGGTACTCCTCGGCGATCAGGGCTCGGTGTTCGGCCGCGCCGCCGAGCAGCAGCTCGCCGGATTTGGCCCGCTTGAGCGCGAATTGGAGGTCGTTCTCCCACGTGTAGGCCATCGCGCCGAACAGCTGCATGCCGTGCCGGAACACCAGCGATTGGCATTCGCCCGCACCGGCTTTCGCCATCGACGCCGCCACCCGCCGGCGCGGATCGTCCGCGGCGATGGTCAGCGCCGCGAAATACGCCAGGGCGCGGGCCCGTTCGATCGCGACGTGCATATCGGCGGCCTTGTGCTTGACCGCCTGGAACGAGCCGATCGGCACCCCGAACTGTTCGCGGGTGCGCACGTGCTCGAGCACCAGCTCCAGCACCCGCGCGCACGCCCCGACCATGGTGAGCGCCATTCCCGTGAGCGCGATGTGGCGGGCCCGCTCGGGGTCGGCGTCCACCCGGTCCTCGTTGCGCACCCGCACGCCGGGGAAGCTGACCTCGGCCAGGTGCAGCACCGGGTCGAAGACCTCCTCGCGGCGCACGATCGCGTCGGCGGAGTGCACCACGAACACCCCCGCGACGGTGGTGACCGCGAACCAGTCGGCGCGGTCGCCGTCGAGGACGTGGCGGGCGGTGCCGGTGAGAATCCAGCCGGTGCCGTCGTGATGGGCGGTCACGCCGTCCGTCACGGCCGCGCCCGGCGCGCCGGTGATCCCGGATCTCGTTGCCAGCGGGGCGAATTGGCTCATGGTCGCCAGGAACGGGGTGGGATCGCTGGCCCGGCCGAGTTCCTCGAGCACGATGGCCAGTTCCACCATGTCGGCCGGATCGGTCAGATCGGTCCAGCCCTGCTCGACGTAGGTGCGCCACAGCTCGTCGGTCGGCGCGCCCGCGTCGACCACCTGCCGGATCAACCGCGCCGGGGCGTGTCTGGCGACCACGTCGCGGACGGTCTTCTGCCACAACCGTTGGTCGGAGTCGAACTCCAAAAGCATTCCGGCACGCCTCCTCGCAAGCTCCGCATCGCAACGGTTCGAGAATAGCATTCTCACTTTTGGAAAGTAACCCTCCCGCCTCGTCCGCGACCGGGCCGTCCGACCACCGCGAACACCCCGTTCTCCGGTACAGTGCATGCATGTTCTCCCCATTTCCCAGGGAACCGAGACGCTCGTGACCAGTCCGAGCGAGGAGCCCGCCTGGAAGCAACGCGCCGTCGAACGCTCGCTGCGCGCGGCGAAGGTCCGCGCGGAGGAACGCGTCCAGCGCTTCCTCGACGCCGCACAGGCCATCATCACCGAGAAGGGCACCACCGATTTCACGGTGCAGGAGGTCGTCGACCGCTCCCGGCAGTCGCTGCGCAGCTTCTACCTGCAATTCGACGGTAAGCACGAGTTGCTGCTGGCCCTGTTCGAGGACGCCCTGAGCCGCACGGCCGAACAGCTGCGCGCGGCCACCGACGGTCAGCACGATCCACTGGACAAGTTGCAGGTGGCCGTCGAGCTGCTGTTCGAGCTGTGCCGCCCCGACCCGTCCGCGCAGCGCCCGCTGTTCACCGATTTCGCACCGCAACTGCTGCTCTCGCACCCCAGCCAGGTGAAGGTCGCCCACGCGCCCCTGCTCGCGCTGTTCACCGAGCTGATGGAGGAGGCCGCCGCGGCCGGGCAACTGCCCTCGGACGCGAACGCCCGCCGGCTCGCGGCGATGGTCATGCAGACGGTCATGTTCACCGCGCAGTCCTCCGGGTCGATCGACGAGGAGACCCAGCACCCGATCACGGCGGCCGAGGTCTGGAACTTCTGCGCGCACGGGTTCACGCGGGCTTGAGAATATAGTTCTCTTTCGGGAGAGGGTTATTTACACTCGGTTTCATGCCGGAGCTGTGGACCGACCTTCTCGCTTGCCTCGATCTGTCCGTGTTGCCCTCTTCCGAGGATGGTGTAGACGAGTACGAGGGGCGCAATCAGGCGTTGGCCTATCACCGTGTGTTCGGCGGCCAGCTGCTGGCGCAGTTCGTTCGGGCCGCCGCGCTGAGCTTCCCGGACAAGTCGGTGAAATCGCTGCACGTCCTGTTCCCCCGCGAGGGCCGCACCGACGAGCCGGTCCGATATCGCCTGCACCGCACCCATTCCGGCCGTTCCTTCGCCGCCGCCACGGTCCTCGCCGAACAGTCCAAGGGCGTCATAGCCACCGCCTCGATCTCCCTGCACGCCCCCGAGGACGGCCCCGACCTCCAGCACGTCGCCCCCGTCCCCGACCTGCCGTCCGCGGAGTACAAACGCGACATAGACCTCCTCCCCTGGGAGGTCCGCTCCCTGGTCGACCTCGACGACCCCACCAGCGCCCCACCGGAATTCGAACTCTGGATGCGCACCCCCGAGGTGAACCCGTCCCTCTCCCCCGCCCTCGCCGCCTACGCCACCGACCTCACCCTCATCGGCACCGCCCTCCGCCCCGTCGAGGGCGTCGACCACCGAGGCAACGGCACCACCTTCCTCTCCGCGGTAACCTCCCACACCCTCTGGTTCCACCGCCCCTTCACCACCACCACCTGGCTCCTCCTCCGCCAACACTCCCCCACCCTCGCCCACGCCCGCACCTACGGCCGAGGCGACATCCTCACCCCCACAGGCACTCTCGTAGCCTCCTACGCCCAAGAGGCCATGGTCCGCCTGCCGGTCTCCTGACGGCCCATTCTCATGTTCTGAACCGACGCGCAGGCCCCCGATTCGATCGGCTTTCCAAGCCCTCTCGTCCGTGCCACGGTTGCGGGGAGTGATGTATCGGGAGGCGTCATGGGAAAACTCGCGGTCGACATGGCCGCCCTGTCGGGGTTCGGGCTGGATCTCCATGACATCACGACGAGTTTCTCGTCGAACGCCGGGAGACTGCTGCCGGGGGTCACGCTGCCGGAGGGAACCACCGGATTGCTGGCGACCCTGGCTCCGGCGCTCGCGAAGTTCCGCACCGAGGTGTCCTCGGCGCATCGCGACGATCTGGCCACGGTCGACGGGCTGGGTACCCATCTCGTCAGCGCGAGACGCGAATACGGCAATGCCGAGGTCGTCTCGACCGACTCGCTCGCGACCGCCGCCGACGCCCCGGTGACGCATCCGCTTTCGGGTCCAGGGGAGATCGCCCGGTTCGGCGGCTTGCATCTTCCCGATCTGCCGGAGGTCGCGGGCGCACAGGTGGGACTTCGCGAGATCGTCTCCGCGGGAATGAATTTCATCACGCCCTACGACGAGCCGTTGCATCGCAAGATCGGTCTCCGGCCCGCGAAGGACTATCTGGAACCGCTGGTGGCGGACTGGGAGGAACTCCAGTCCGTCGGCGAGCGGATCGGCCTGTTGGGCGTGAACGACCATGCCACGTCGGAGAACATCTCCGGCGGAACCGCCTGGCTGCAAACCGGTTGGACCCGGCTGGGCTCGCAGGCGTTCGGCCACCGGGCGGGTGCTCTCCGGCACGCGGTCGCCGAGCGCAGCTGGGATATGGACGCGGTGTCGAAAATCGTTCGGAGCGGCGGTGAAAGCCTCGAACGCCTGGTACACAATCAAACCGTCGGACTGGTCAACGACATCTCGCGGCCGATGACCTTCGTCGGTCTCACCCTTCCCCTCGGCGTGTGGGCACTGCTGACCGACCATCCGATGCGGGAGTCGTACCGGTCCGAGATCCTCTCCGCGGTCGATTCGATGAAGTCCTCCGCGAAATCGCGGCACGACGACATGACCGAACTCATCGGGCACATGTCCTCCGCCCTGAACTATTCGCAGGGCCGCACCTCGCCGACCTTCGACGTGGCGTCCTTCCAGGTTCCGAAGAAGATGGCGCCCACCCCGGCGGCGATCCGGTACGGATTCGGCGACAACACGTGGTGGCAAAACGGAATCGCCGTGTAGGGAAGGGGGAGCAGACGATGACCAGCACCGAACCCACACCCACCGCACAACCGGGACCGCCCCCCACGCCGCCGCCCCAGCCTCCCCCCGATGCCGGGACCTCCGGCTCCGCCACAGGACGATCCCGGTGCGGGCAAATGGAATTCACAGCCCTGGTACAGCCGATTCGACGATCTCGGCTACGCCGAAATCGCGGGGGCGGCCGCCATGGCGGCCGACGCGCTCGGATACACCCATGCGGCCGCGCATCTTCGGCACTATCTCGAAGACACCGGGGACACGCTCCACGTCAATGTCGATTCGGTCCTCCACGATGTGGGCCCGGCCAATACCGCGGCGAACGCCATCGCGGAGGGGGAAATACGGCGGATCGCGGGCAATGCGGTGGCGAGTTCGTCCTACAACACCCCGGTGACCTTCCAGACCAATTGGCAGGGCTTCTACATCACCAAGAGCATGAGCGCCGACTGGTTCTTCGCCATGGGCGGTATCCGGTTGGCGGCGAGCGGTTCGGTGACCACGCTCGAGCCCGCGCACGGCGCGCAGCCGAATGTGGTGGTGGCGTATCGAATTCACCTCCACGACCGCTACAACTGGGACAAGGGCAAGAGCACGGAGATCGCGGGCATCACGGTCACCGACAAGGACATGGGATCACTGCACACCGCCGGACTTGCGCGTGAGTACGATATCGAGGGCTCGAGCGATGTTCGCTGGTACCGGGGGCCCATCCCCGCGAACGGCCCGGTGAATCTACCCGGATCGGCGGACAGCCGAGACGGGGAAAGGAGTGATCCCACCAGATGAGGCGAAAGAATCCCGGCATTCGATCGATCTGGCTGATCGGCCTTCTCGCCGCCACCGTCGCGGGAATGACCGCCTGCTCCGGCACCGGCAACGGCGGCGAGCCGCGGCCCGGTTCGACACCCGCGGACAATCGGGACGCCATTGTCGCCGAAGCCACCGCGTTCGGCGGAATCGTCCTCCCCGAAGGGGTTTCGGTGCTCGACGCTCGCACCGAACGCGGTGCCGACACCCTCTACCAGCTCGCGCTGTCGACCACCCCCGAGGGCGTCGACCAACTGCTGCGGTCGTCCAATTTCTCCGCCCCTCTGGTCAAGGTGTTCCAGGTCGCCGAACCCACCATCGCGGGCCCACCGCTGAACACCTCACCCTCGATCCTGCGCGCCGAGGACGAACATCGAGGGACGGACGGCAAGACGGTCTTTCGCGTGATCGTCGTCGACGAACGGGACCAGACGAGCCGCTATCTGCATATCCAGTTGTTCACGACGTAGCCGATCGAACGGCGCTGGTGAAGATGTCGTCCAGCGGCGTCGGGACTCGCGTTCCGACGCCCTCCTCGGCGTACCACTCCCAGCGGAACAGGTGGTTTCGCAGTGGTCGGGGCAGCCGCAGGAGGGTGCGCCCGATGGTCGCGAAGCGGCTGTCCCCCACCAGCACCGACCGATGTTCCGTGAGCGCTCGAAGCCGTTGGGGCGCATACGCTTTCACATCGACACGGTGAGTCGTCTCGGCGCGGGAGAGAAACCAGTCGTCGAGGATGGTGGTGTCGCGGCCGAGCCAGCGGAAGGGAGCGGCGTAGCGCCGCAGGAGTTCGCGCGGGAAGGTGGCGTCGAGAACCCGGGGAACGTCCGCCAGCCGCGCGGCGCGGCTGCCGACCTCTTGGACCCGAACGTGGTCACGATGGCCGTAGCCACCGTTGCGGTCATAGCTGAGCAGGAGGTCGGGGCGTTCCTCCCGCAGGATCGCGGCGAGTCTTTCTGCCGCCTCCTCGATCTCGGCCCGCACGAACCGAATTCGCCCCGGGGGATCCGGATAAAGCTCCGCACCGTGCCCGCTGTCGGCATATCCGAGATGCGCCACCCGCGCGACCCCGAGCACCTCCGCACTGGCCCGCAACTCCCGCAGCCGCGGCGCGATCTCGCCGTCGAACGGATCCACATGACCGTCGGTCGCCACCGCGATCACGGTCCGATGCCCCTCGTCGGCCAGTTTCGCCAGCAGGCCGCCCGTCAGGAGGATCTCGTCGTCCGGGTGCGCATGGAACGCAACAACTGTCGCCACGACGCCAGTATCGTCATTCGGCTCCCGGCTCACCAGCCGTGCGATGCCCGGCCAGCGGCACCCGCACCACCTCACGCCATTCGTACCGGCGAGCGTCGCGGTTCAGCTCGATCAAGGAGATCGCCGTAACCGTCTCGGTCGCGGTCACCTCCTCCAATCCCGCGGCGGCGATCTTCTCCGTCATGACCGAAATCGACGCCGCGCCAGTGGAATACGCCAGCGACAGGTGCGGCGTGAACGACACACCCCGTTCCGGCACGCCCTCCTCACCCCACACCTCCCCGATCGCCGCCCGCAACTCGGCACGCACCCCTTCCAGCGCGCCCGGATCACGCACCGGCATACCGACCGTCTCCTCGTCCACCTTCGGCGGACCGACCTCGAACTCGAAGGCGGCCGATCGAGCCAGTCGCCGCCGAGCGACCGCGATGATCGCGTCCAGATCCTCGTCGGACACCTCGTCACCGAACCCGACGCCCTGAATGGTGATGTGCAGTCCCTCGCGGACCACGGGCGTCATCGTCGGCATCTCGCGCAGCACGGGAGCGAACTGCGCCACCAACTTTCCCACCGGAGAGTCGTCGCCGAAGGTGACATGCCAGGTGTAGAACGACCTCCCCATTCGCCAGCCCGGACGCCACCACCAGTGATCCCATGTCACATCAGCCATGAGGTCCACTGTCCATCAATCTCCCGCCCCGAGCGCGGGCAAGCCGAACGAGCTGTCGCCACGGCCAAGTCGGCGATTCCATCCATGCACTCAACGGGGCCGACACCCTCGAAGCTTTTCTCTCAAGAAACGTCGGTAGGGATCACATACGCCCGAGCGAACCAGGTCTCGATATTCGCCTTGTGCACATGCCCCGCCACGGCCCGGTCTCCCTGGACGGCCATGGTCGCGTGGATATGCACCGAGCCGTCCACGATTTCACCCGAACCGTGCATCTCGGCAGGCATGGCGTACTCGCTGACAACGTCCGAGGTCGCGTCATTCATGGGCATCGTCGACACAGTGAACGAGTCGACTCCACCGATCAGACTGACGATCGCCGCGTTCTTGATGCCCTGAGCGACGGCTTGCTCCTCGATCTGGCTGAGCAGTTCACCGTTCTTGATCTCCAGCACGTACACGCACTACTCCTGTCCGAGGTAGGGGCTGAGCTTCGCGAGCATCGTAGCCGCGCACCACCGTGCGCCCGCGTCGTTCGGATTCATCGCCTCAGCCGAAAGCCGTTGCGCCACAAGTTCAGCGGAGGGAATCAGCTCTGGGGTCTGGACATAGCCGTGCGCCTGTGTGTGGTTGATGCCGCACAGCCGAGCCACGACGGCCGTTTCGTACCGGCTCCGCACGGCGGAATCGTGCTCGATCACGCGAACAACCTGCCGTGCGGCGCCCTGCCCGGGCAACTTGGCCAGGATGCCGACCGCGTTCACGCGCACTATGTCAGAGGGTTCGTCCGTCGACCAGGCAAGGAGCCTGCGCACCGTGGAACCGTCCAACCGCGTCGCCAACACCTGATCGACCGCATGCGAGGTCTGCACGACCGCAAGGGGTTCCGGATCCCCACCCGCCAAACTGGCGTGCAAGTCGTTGAGGACAGCGACGTTCGCCGCTGCCGCTACGGATACTGTCAAGAAGCTGCGCCGGTTCACATCTCCATCATCGCCGACGCCGATACCGAGCACATTCTCATAGGCAGCCAGCACGGCGGACGTCACCGGCCGTTGACCTCGCTCGATCAGGCTGAGGTACTGCCTGGTGAAGTGGCTTCGATCCGCGAACTTCCGTAGCCCGAGTCCCGCCGCCTCGCGCAGCCGTCTGAGTTCGTCACCGCTGATCATTCATCCCCTGAATTTGTTGACCAATGTTGACCGTTCACGCATTCCGTTATCGAGCGAGACTACATCCAAGCATCCCTCTTCTGCGGGGTGTCCACAACACACTCGTCCAATCGGTCAGGAGTCCAAACATGCACAGAGCGGGCATGAATCCGAGTCAGCGTCCCGGGGGACGTGGTGAATAGCGGCCTCCCACAACGTCTGCCAGGCGCGACTTGGTACGGGCAAAAGTACCGGATCGAACGGCCGCCGATTCCGTCGAAAATCATTGTTCCTGATGCGAAATTCTACGATCCGAAAGTGAGGGGAATAAGATGGGTGTAGCAGGCTCGACAGTCCCACGACGGGTGCTGGGTCGGCAATTGCAAGCATTGCGGAAAAAGGCGGGAATCAGCCAACTCTCCGCCGCGAAAGTGCTCGGGGTTTCGGCGCAGACGGTCGGCCGTTTCGAAGATGGGCTGTCCGGGCACACGAGTGACCTGTACATGAACGCGTTGTGTGATCGCTACGGTGTCTCCGACGAGATGCGCCGCACCATTCTGTCGCTGGCACAGGATGTTCGGGCGACCAAGAAGAAGGGCGGTGGCTGGTGGCGAGCACACCTGGACCGCCCTCGCGACGGTATCGATCCGTATTCGTGGTTGCACGATTCGGTCACGTGCTTGAGCGCTTGGAGTGTCATCCTGCTGCCACGCCTGATCCAGACACCGGATTATCTGCGCGCGGTCGCGTGGACTGAATCGCCGCACGCGCCCACCGATGAGATCGAGGCCCGTATCGAGGCACAGCTGGAACAGCAACAGCGCCTTCATGATCCCGGCTTCACGGCCGAGGTCATGCTGTCGGAGGCGGCGCTGCGTGAAGAATGGGGTGGGCCCTCGGTGATGGCCAAACAACGCCGCTACCTGGTCGAGATCGGGCAACGCTCGAACATCTCGATCCGCGTGGTCCCCCACAACGCCCGCAGTCATCTCGGGGCGTTGGTCGGCCCGTTCTCGTTGCTGGAGTTTCCCCTCCTGCCCAACTCGAAATGGGTCGAACCTCCGCTGGTCTACATCGAGGAGTATGTGGGCAATCTGTACCTCGAACGCTCCGAGGAGGTTGCTCGCTACCAGGACGCTCGCACCGAACTCCGCCGGGTCGCGCTGAGCGAAAGCGATTCCGCCGCAAGAATTCTGGCGATCTCCGACGAGTAGAAGATCCGACCTGCACCGCCAAGGATTGCCGCGCTCGAAGCCAGGCGACTTCCCCGTGGGCCGCCTGGCTTTCCGAACCACACCAAGAGAGCGGGCCGAGCGTTAAGCGGCAGCGACCTCCAGGACCGTCGCCGAACCCATCCCCCCACCCGCGCACATGGCCACGATCCCGAATCCCCCACCGCGACGGCGCAATTCGTGGACCATCGTGACCAACATACGGGCACCACTGGCGGCAACCGGGTGCCCGAGCGAACACCCGCTCCCACTGAAGTTGACGCGGTCCGGGTCCAGGTCGAGGGCGCGGATGGTGGCGATGGGCACCGAGGCGAATGCTTCGTTGATCTCGAAGAGTTTCACCTCCGACAGGGCGATTCCCGCCCGGTTGGCGGCGATTCGGATGGCATCGATGGGAGCCAGCCCGGTGGCCGCGGGGTCGACGCCGACCGACGACCAGGCGCGGATGGTGGCCAGCGCGGGCAGCCCGAGGGCATCGCTGGCGACGACCAGGGCGGCGGCGCCGTCATTGGCCCCGCTGGCGTTGCCCGCCGTGATGGAGAACCCCTCGATCTCCGGATGCAAAGGCTTCAGCGCGGCGAGCTTCTCGAGACTGGTGTCCCGACGCGGATGCTCGTCGGTGTCGAACACCCCGTGCGGCGTCTCGATCGGGACGATCTCCTCCTTGAACCGCCCTTCATCGATCGCCGCGATGGCGTTGCGGTGCGAGCGCAACGCCCACTCGTCCATCTCCGCACGCGAAATGCCCGCGCGCACAGCGGTATTCCAGCCGACTGTGATCGACATGTCCAGGCAGGGCGCGTCGGGGCGGTCGGGGTGGCTCGGCGAGACCCACGGATCGATCCACTCGTCCTCGCCCACCTTGAAGCGGGCGCGGGGGGCGGTGGAATCGGAGTTCACGCCGCCCGCGATCACGAGCCGGTCCATGCCCGCGCGGATGGTCGCCGCGGCCGATTGCACCGCGGACATGCCCGCCGCGCAGTGCCGATTCTGCGCCAGGCCGGGCACATTCGTGAGTCCGGCGGTGACGGCGGCGTGCCGGGCGAGGACGCCGCCGCCGTAGCGGCCCTCGCCGAGGATCACGTCGTCGACGCGCTCGCCCGCGAGGGGTTCGGCCGCGGCGCTCACCACGTGCCGGGCGAGTTCGAAGGCGTCGGTGTCGCGCAGCGTGCCCTTGCGGGCGGTTCCGATGGGGGTGCGCAGGGCGGATACGAGGACGGCGTCAGGCATTGGTGGCCTCCATTTCGGCGACGAGGTTGCGGCGCAACAGCTTTCCGGTGTCCGTGCGGGGCAGCTCGGCCCGGAAGACGATGGCGTCGGGGGTCTTGGACGAGCGCAGCCGGTCCTTGATCCAGGCGCGGATGACGTCGGGATCGCCGCTTCCGACGACCACCGCGACCAGCCGCTGCCCCCACTCCGGATCGGGCACGCCGATGACGGCGGCCTCCTCGACGCCCGGGTATTCCAGCAGCACATCCTCGATCTCGGCGGGCGCGATGTTCTCGCCGCCGCGGATGATCGTGTCGTCCGCCCGGCCCTCGATGAACAGATACCCGTCGGCGTCGAGACGTCCCAGATCCCTTGTGGGAAACCACCCTTCGGCGTCGAGCACGCTGCGATCGCCGTACTCGCCGGAGATCTGCTCGCCGCGCACGAACACCAGTCCCGGCTCCCCGTCCGGCACCGGCCGCCCGGCCTCGTCGCGAACGCTGATCTCGATCCCCGGCAGCGGACGGCCGACCGAGCCGAGCCGGTCCCGCACGGCCGGATCCGGGGAGGCGGCCGCGGTACGGTGATCGTCCGGGCCGAGTACGGCGATGGACGAGGCGGTCTCGGTCAGCCCGTAGGCGTTGACGAAGCCGGTGCCCGGAAACACGCGCAAGGCCCGTTCCAGAACCGGACGCGGGGTGCGCGCGCCGCCGTAGGCCAGACTCACCAGACTCGGCGTCCCCGCGTCCTCGCCGTCGACCGCGGCGACGATGCGGGCCAGCATGGTCGGCACGAGCATGGCGTGCGTGATCTCCTCGCGGCGCACGGTCTCGAGCCAGCGGCCCGCGTCGAAGGCGGGCAGGTAGACCACCCGACGCCCCGAGTACAGATTCGACAGCAGGTTGGTCAGCCCCGCGATGTGGTACGGCGGCACCGACACCAGCATGGATTCCCCTGCGCCCGAACCGAATTCGACGGTGTTCAGCAGATAGGCCATGAGGTGACGGTGGCGCAGCAGCGCGGCCTTGGGCGCGGAGGTGGTGCCGCTGGTGTAGATGATCGCGGCCACGGCGTCCCCGTCCGCGGGAAACTCGCCCGCCGCCGGGGCCAATCCGCCCAGCCCGTCGACGAACGAGTCCAGCTCGTCGCCGCCGATCACCAGCGCCCCGGGATGCCGCTCGCGCAGCGCCGCCAACTGCTCGGCCCCGAGCCGGTAGTTGAGCGGGACGAAGGGCACGCCCGCCAGGGCCGCGCCGAACAGCGCGACCGGATAGGCCAGATGGCTGGTGCCCAGGTAGAGCACCGCCGGATGCCCCTCGAACCGGGTCGCGGCCCGGCGCGCGAGGTCGAGCAGGCCGCCCGCGGGCAGCGACCGGTCGCCGAAGGTGACCACGGGGCGATCGCTCGCCGCGGCGGCCATGTCTAGGATCATGCCGATGTTCATGAGAACATTATTCTCTCAATGAGAGAGCGTGAGTTACAAGAGAGGAACGCCACATGCAGATCGAAGGATGCTCCGCTCTGGTGGTGGGCGGCACCGGCGGACTGGGTGAGGCCACGGTGCGCCGCCTGCACGCCGCGGGCGCCAAGGTCGTCGTCGCCGACGTCGCGGAGGAGAAGGGCAGGCAGCTCGAGAGCGAACTCGGCGTCCGCTACGTCCACACCGACGCCACCGACGAGCGGTCCGTGCGGGCGGCCGTGGAGGAGGCGAGTGCGCTTGCGCCACTGCGGATCTCGGTCGACACCCACGGCGGCCCGGCCACCGGCGGCAGGCTCGTCGGCCGCGACGGCTCCCCGCTGGGTCTGGCCGGTTTCCGCACCACTGTGGAGTTCTATCTGACCGCGGTGTTCAATGTCATGCGCCTGACCGCCGCGGCCATGGCCAAGAACGACCCTCTCGACGAGGGCCGGCGCGGCGTCATCGTGAGCACCGCCTCGATCGCCGCCTACGAGGGCCAGATCGGCCAGCTCCCCTACGCCGCCGCCAAGGGCGGTGTCGTCGGCATGACCCTCGTCGCGGCCCGTGACCTGTCCCCCTTGGGAATTCGCGTGGTCACCATCGCCCCGGGCTTGGTCAACACCCCCGCCTACGGCAAGGCCGCGGATCAACTGGAGGCCCATTGGGGTTCGCAGGTGCCGTTCCCCAAGCGTATGGGGCGTTCGGAGGAGTACGCGAAGTTGGCGGTGTCGATCGTGGAGAACGATTATTTGAATGGGGAGGTCATTCGGCTGGATGGGGCATTGCGGTTCGGGCCCAAGTGAAGTGGGGTCCTCGGCTTCGGCCGCCCTGGGGGCGTCCGAAGCCGAGGAACATGGGGGGGTGAGGCGGGGGTCGAAATGCGAGGAACAAGGGGGCGTCGAAGGGAAGGCGGGACTCACCCCCGCTTGGTGAGCCGCTCGATGGTCGCCAGGAAATCCGGGTGCTGGAACGACACATCCTCGGCGGTGGTGGCGTAGTCCAAGGTGGCCAGTACGGCGCGCTCGAGGTGCAGGTTCAGCAAGCGCTTGGTGCTCTCCACGGCCTGGCGGGGGAGTTCGAGGATGCGTTTGGCGGCGGCCAGAGCTTCCGAAAGTGGGTCGGGGACAATGTGATTCGCCAGGCCCATTTCGCGGGCTCGGGAGGCGGGGATCTTGGCGCCGGTGAGGGCGTATTCCTTGGCCAGTAGGAGGCTGGTGTGCAGGGGCCAGGTGAGGGGGCCGCCGTCGGCGGCGACCAGGCCGACCTGCACGTGGGGGTCCTTGAGGTAGGCGGTGTCGGACATGTAGACGAGGTCGCTCAATGCGACGAGGCTGCATCCGAGGCCGACGGCGGGGCCGTTGACGGCCGCGATCACGGGGACTCGGCAGCGGGTCATGCCGAGGACGATGTCGCGGCCGTGTGCGATGGTCTTGGCGCGTAGGCGCGAATCCCGGCTCAGCTCGGCCAGATACGCGAAGTCGCCGCCCGCGGAGAACGCCTTGCCCGCGCCGGTCAGCACCGCGACGCGGGCGTCGGGGTCCTCGCTCAGGCGCGGCCACAGGTGGGCCAGGGCGGTGTGCAGGTCGTCGTCGACGGCGTTGAGGGCGTCGGGGCGGTTCAGCGTGATGACGCGCAGAGGCTCGTCGGCGCGGACGTCGAGGACGGGGGGCAGGTCGTACATGTCAGACTCCTAGTCCGAGAATGCGCGCGGCGATGATGTTCTTCTGGATCTGCGAGGTCCCGCCCATCACGCTCTGCGCGCGGCTGTAGAGATAGGTGGCGAACAGTTCGGGGTCGTCGGGCCCGCCGACCGCCAGCGCGGCATGACCGACGGACTGGTCCACCCAGGTCATGAGCAGTTTGTCCAGCGATCCGTCCGGCCCGTGGGTGACGCCGTCGAGCTGTTCGGACAGCCGCCGCCGCACGTGCAGCCGCAACATCTCGGTCTGCACCGCGGCCCACGCCAGCTCCGTCGGCGGCGGCCCGTCGACGCGAGCGGCCAACTGCCGCACCAGCTTTCCGTACCGCGCGGCGTACCCGAGGGTGGACGGCTCCCGTTCGTGCCCCACCACCGTCATGGCCAGCTTCCACCCGTCCCCCGGCGCGCCCACCATGTTCTCCGCCGGGACGGTCGCCTCGTCGAACAGCACCTGCCCGAACTCCCGCGTCACCCCGTTGATCATCTTCAGCGGCCGCTGCTCCACCCCGGGCTGATGCATGGAGATGACGAACGCCGAAATCCCTTTGTGCCGAGGCACATTCGGGTCCGTCCGCGCCAGCAGCAGACACCAGTCGGCCACATCGGAGTAACTGGTCCAGATCTTGTGCCCGCGCACCACGTACCGGTCCGCGTCGCGCGTCGCGGTCGTGCGCAGCGACGCCAGATCCGACCCCGCCTCCGGCTCGCTGAACCCCTGACACCACCGCTGCGTGCCGTCGATCATGCCGGGCAGGAACCGCCGCTGGAGCTCCGCGCTGCCGTGCCGTCCCAGCCCGTGCACGAGGTAACCGAGGCTGGGCCGCGGCGGCGCGCCCGCGAGGGCCAGCTCCTCGTCCAGGATCACGTCGTAGACGGGCGGCAGTTCGTGCCCGCCGAACTCCCTCGGCCACGACAGCCCGAAGAATCCGGCCGCGTACAACGCCCGATGCCATTCACCCTGCCGCGCCCAGTACTCGTCTCCCGCGGTGGGGAATTCGCCCGCCGTCTCGGTCAGCCAGCCGCGCAGCCGGGCCCGGAACGCGGCCTCCTCCGGTGCGTCACGAAAGTCCAAGGTCGATCTCCTCCAGGCGGACGGGGAACATGTCGATCGATGTCAGGGCCCGGCGCAGATACACGTGCGCCAGGCAGTCCCAGGTATTACCGATGCCGCCGTGCACCTGGATCGCGGCCTCGCACACCGAGACCGCGGCGCGCGCGGTGTACACCTTCGCCACTCGCGCGGCGCGTTCGGCCTCGGCGGGGGTCAGCTCGTCCACCGCCCACGACGCGTAGCGCAGCACGCTGATCGCGCCCTCGATCACGGCTTGGTTGTCGGCGAGCATATGCGCCACGGCCTGATACGAGCCGATCGAATTGCCGTACTGCTGGCGCGCTTTCGCGTACTCGACCGCGAGTCGTTGTGCGCCCCTAGCTGTTCCGAGCAGATCGGCCGTGGTCATCACCAGAGCCAGTGCGTACCAGCGTGTCTCGTCGTCGGCGGACAGCTCCCCTATCGGTTCGAGCCGCCCGTCGATGGTCGCGCTGCTACGGGTCAGGTCCGCGCCCAGCACGGGTGTCCCGGTCCGCGCGGTAAGCACCGATCCGTCGGCCACAGCCAGCACGCGGTCGCTGCCCAGCGCGTCGATGGCCCGATCCTCCACGGCCACAGTGCGATTCGCCTCGGCGAGCCCGGCGCGCTGGCGCAGGTCGTCGGCGAGCGCGGGACCGAGGAAGGCCACGTCGACCAGACCTCGGCCGAACTCCTCGGCCACGATCGCGACCTCCACCCCGGACGCGCCGTCGGAGCGCAACGATCGCCAGCCCGCTGTCTCGACCGCCTTGCCCAGCCGCGCCCGGCGCACCTCGTCGTCGAGATCGGCGACCGAACCGGGCCCCAGCTCGTCGGCCAACCGGGCCGCGGCCTCGCGCAATTGGCGCTGTTCACTGCTCAGACGGACATCCATGGCGCTCCTTCAGAACTCGACGCAGTGCCTTACCCGAGGGCAGGCGCGGGATTTCGGGAACGAACACCACCCGGCGCGGCCGCTTGTAGGTGGCGAGACGGGCCCCGACCAGGTCGATCAGCTCCTCGGCGGCAACCGGTTCGGCCGCGGCCACCGCGGCGACGATGGCCTCCCCGTCCGCGGCGTCGGGCACCCCGAACACCGCGCAGTCGGCCACCGCCGGATGCCCGTGCAGCACCGCCTCGATCTCGGCGGGCGCGACCTGGAAGCCGCGCACCTTGATCATCTCCTTGGCCCGGTCGGTGAGCCGGATCCAGCCCTCGTCGTCGATGTAGCCGACGTCGCCGGTGCGGTACCAGCCGTCGGCGAAGGCGTCGGCGGTCGCCTCGTCGGGGAGGTATCCGGCCATCAAAGAGTCGGCGCGGCATTGGATTTCGCCGATATCGCCCGTCTCGAGGGGCTGGCCTTCTTCGAGGGAGACCACCCGGATCGACACCCCGGGCGCGGCCTTGCCGACGGTGTCCAGCCGGGCGCCCTCGATCGGGTTGCACGCGATCACCGGCAGTTCGCTCGCGCCGTAGGCGGGCAGCCAGCCCACGCCGGTGCGGCGGGTCACCGTCTCGGCCACCGCGACCGTCACCGGCGTGGCGCCCCACATGATGTAGCGCAGCGAACTCAGGTCGTAGGACTCGAGTTTCGGGTGCGCGGCGATGGCCAGCGCGATGGGCGCGACGGCCATTTCCACGGTGATCCGGTCGCGCTGGACGCAGTCGAGCACGGTGTCCAGATCGAAGCGCCGGTGCAGTCGGATCCACGTGCCCGCCGCCAGCGCGGTGACGATGTTCAGCAGGCCCAGGATGTGCGAGGGCGGGGTCGCGATCTGCATCCGATCGGTGGCGGTGAGGCCGAGCACCTTCTGCCACTGCCCGACCGCGACCTTCAGCGAGGCGTGGGTGTGCCGGACCGCCTTGGGCATGCCGGTGGTGCCGGAGCTGAACACCAGGACCGCGTCGGAATCCGGTGCGGGGGCGTGGAAGTCGCGGCGCACGGGAGTGATGGGCTCGTCGAGATGCCGCATCGGGATCAGCCCGGCCAGGACGGGCGAATCCCCGATGCCGCGGGTCGGCCCGGCGACCGCGAGCGCGTGGGTGACCTCGTCGTGCTTCCACGCCGGACTGATCAGCACCGCCGCGGCGTTCAGTCGCCACAGCGCCAGCACGGCGACGACGAACTCCGGCCGATTGGACGACATCACCGCCACCCGCTCGCCCGCGCGCACCCCGGCCGCGGCCAGTTCCACCGCCAGGCCCGCGGCCAGATCCTCGAGTTCGGCACGGCTGTAGTCACGTCCCTCGAAGGCGAGGGCCGCCGGTTCGGGGCCAGAGGTCATTTGAGAAGACTCCGTCTCGTGTTGGAGAATCATATTCTCGCGTCGTTAGAATGTTAATACCAGGAGGTGAGGTCGATGGCGAGATCCCCGGCGTTCCGACGCGCCACAGTGACCCGAATCGTCAAGGAGAGCATCGACGCGCGGACGTTCGTCCTCGCGCCGCACGAGGGCCCGATCTCCTACCGGGCCGGGCAGTTCTGCACGTTCAAGGTCGAGGTCGACGGCACGACGCTGTATCGGTCCTATTCGATGTCGAGCGCGCCGGGCGTGGACGAGGAGTTCACGACCACGGTCAAACGCGTGCCGGGCGGCAAGGTGTCGAACTGGATGCACGACCACCTCACCGAGGGCGACGTGGTCGAACTGGCCCAGGCCGCCGGGCGGTTCTGCCTGCGCGACACCGACGTTCCGATGCTCGGCTACAGCGGCGGCAGCGGCATCACGCCCATCATGTCCCTGACCAAGGCGGCCCTGGCCACCACCGATCGCCGCGTCCGCCTGCTGTGCGCGGACCGCGACGCCGACTCCATGATCTTCGAGGCGGCCCTCACCGACCTGGCCGAGCGCTACCCCGGCCGCCTCGAGGTGACCCGCCACCTCGACAGCACGTCCGGTTTCCTCGACGCCGCCGCCATCCGCGAATTCGTCGGCCCCGACACCCACGCCGACCACTACATCTGCGGCCCGGAGCCATTCATGGAGATGGTCGAACTGGCCCTCCCGGGCCCGGGCGCGGTCTTCAGCGAACGCTTCGGCGCTCCCCCACCCCGCCTCGCCGACACCCCGGCCCCGGTGTCCGCCTCGGCCTCGACCCCTGCCGCAGCATTCCCGGGCTCGGTCGAGAATGCCTCGGCCGCAACAGGTTCCGGCTCGACCCAGGGGACCCAAACATCGGGCTCGGCCGCCGGGACCATCACGATTCTGTTGAATCGGAAGAAGAAGACCGTGCCGCGTAAGGAGGGTGAGACGGTGCTCGAGAGTGCGCGGCGGGCGGGGTTGGCGCCGCCGTTCTCGTGTGAGGCGGGGAACTGCGCGACGTGTATGGCCAAGGTGACGGCGGGGCATGCGACGTTGCGGCACAACGAGGCGCTGACCGATGACGAGTTGGCGGAGGGGTATGTGTTGACGTGTCAGGCGGTTCCGGATACCGAGTCGATCACCGTCGATTACGAGGGCTGACCCGAGGCGGCGGCGCGCAGGCAGAAGGCGGTGAGGCGGTCGACGTCGGCGGCCGTCGGCCGGGTGTGCCGCCACAGGTAGTCCGACAGGGTGCCGACCAGCGCGTGCGCGGCGACGGCGGCGTCGAACTCCGGATCGGCGCTGCCCAGCCGCGCGAACGGCGTGTGCAGCAGCGCCGCGAGCGGGGCGCTCGCCGCCGACGCGCCGAAGGCCAGGCCCGAGCGCAGGCTGCCCGCGTTCCACAGCACCGCGCGCGTGGTGTCGGCGATCGCCGGATCCGCTTCGGACAGAATGCCTTCCACCCATCGGCGGACCTTCGCCCGCGGTGAGCTCTCCCGGTCCATGCGCTCGCCCACGGTCGCACACAGCCGCGTCGCCCCGTCCTCGAGCAGCGCCACCACCAGCGCGTCCTTGGACGGGAAGTGGCGATAGAACGCGTCGTTGGACAGCCCCGCCGCCGCGACGATATCGGTGACCCGCGGGCGCGAGCCGGTGCCGTGCCGCCGCATGACCGTCAGCGCCGCGTCCAGCAGGCGGCGCACCTCGTCCTCGTAGCCCGCCCGGCGTTTGGCCAAGGTGCGCTGCGCTATTCGGCCCGCCAGGTCGGGGGCCGAGGTGAGTTCAACGTTCTCTGACATAAGAATCTTCTTCTCCAAAGCTTCCGCGAGTGTGGTAAGAATAGCATTCTGAAGTTTAAGAATGATATTCTTCGACAGGAAGTGCGTCATGGCATGGGATTTCGAGACCGATCCGGACTTCCAGGCGAAGCTCGACTGGGCGGACGCGTTCGTCCGCGACGAGGTCGAGCAGCTGGATCTGGTCTGGCCGGGTGAGCAGTTCACCCCCTTGACCGGCAAACGGCGCGAGGCGATCGAACCGCTCAAACGGGCGGTGCGTGAACAGGGTTTGTGGGCGACCCATCTCGGGCCCGACCTGGGCGGGCAGGGGTACGGGCAGCTGAAACTGGCCCTGCTCAACGAGATTCTGGGCCGCTCGTCCTGGGCGCCGATCGTATTCGGCTGTCAGGCGCCCGACACCGGCAATGCCGAGATCATCGCCCACTACGGGACTCCCGACCAGCGGCACCGGTATCTGCGACCGCTGCTGGAGGGGGAGATCTTCTCCTGCTACTCGATGACCGAGCCGCAGGCCGGGGCGGATCCGACGCGCTTCGAGACGCGGGCCGTGCGCGACGGCGAGGACTGGGTGATCGACGGCTGGAAGTTCTTCTCCTCCAACGCGCGCACGGCCGCGTTCCTGATCGTCATGGCGGTGACGAACCCGAATGTGGCCGCGCACCAAGGGATGTCGATGTTCCTGGTGCCCACCGACACGCCGGGGGTGCGGATCGTGCGTAATGTCGGGCTCTACGGGGAGCCGTTGGACGAGGGCACGCACGCGCTCATCCACTACGACCATGTCCGGGTTCCGGCGGAGGCGCTGCTCGGCGGGGAGGGGCAGGCGTTCGTCATCGCGCAGACGCGGCTCGGCGGGGGGCGTATCCATCACGCCATGCGCACGATCGGTCTGGCGCGCAAGGCCCTGGACATGCTGTGCGAGCGGGCGCTGAGCCGCGAGACGGCGGGCAGCCGCTTGGCCGACAAGCAGTACGTGCAGGGCTATATCGCCGACTCCTACGCGCAGCTCACCCAGTTCCGGCTGTTCGTGCTCTACACCGCGTGGGAGATCGACAAGTACAACGACTACAAGAAGGTGCGCAAGGACATCGCCGCGGTGAAGACGGTCATGCCGACCGTGCTGCACGACATCGCGTGGCGGGCCATGCAGGTGCACGGTGCGTTGGGGGTGAGCAACGAGGTACCGCTGTTCACCATGATCCACGGGGCGGCCGTCATGGGGCTGGCCGACGGGCCCACCGAGGTGCACAAGACGACCGTCGCGAAACAGGTGCTGCGCGATCATGTTCCGAGCCCGGGGCGGTGGCCGACGGAATGGATTCCGGGGCGGCTCGAGGCGGCTCGGGTCAAGCTCGCGGACTATCTAGATCGGGAAGCGGGGAATCTGTGATGGGCACCGGACGCTGGGATGCGGGTATCCGCCGGGCGCGCATCGGCCTTCATGTCGGTCGGGAAGCGGAGAGACCTGTGATGGACATCGACCGCCCGGGTGGGCGTATCGGCCGGGCGCGCATCGGCTTTCGTGTCGGCCGGGAAGCGGGGCACCGGTGATCGACTTGCAACGACTCGGTGCCTGGATGGACGAGGCGGGACTGCCGGGGGCGGGGGTGCCGGTGTCGGCGCGGCTGTTGTCGGGGGGCGCGCAGAACGAGATCTACGCGATCGAGCGCGATGGGGAGCGGTGTGTGTTGCGCATTCCGCCCGCGGCCGCGCCCACCGAGCGGGACAAGGGGATTTTGCGTGAGTGGCGGATCATTCGGGCGCTGTACGGGAGCGAGGTGCCGCATACGCGCGCGGTCGCCGTGTGCGCGGACGCGGGGGTGTTGGGGCGGCCGTTCTATCTGATGGGGTTCGTGGACGGCTGGTCGCCGATGGATCATCGGAACTGGCCCGCGCCCTTCGATACCGATCTCGGCGCCCGGGCGGGGCTGGGGTATCAGTTGGTCGAGGGGATCGCTTTGTTGTCGAAGGTGGATTGGCGGGCGCGCGGGCTGCACGATCTGGGGCGGCCCGAGGGGTTTCACGAGCGTCAAGTCGACCGGTGGACAAGCCTTTTCGAGCGGATCAAGGGGCGCGAGCTCGACGGGATGGATGTGGCGACGGCGTGGCTGCGGGCGCATCGGCCGTTGGATTACGTGCCGGGGCTCATGCACGGCGATTACCAGTTCGCCAATGTCATGTTCGCCGACGGCGCGCCCGCGCGGCTCGCGGCGATCGTGGATTGGGAGATGGGGACGGTCGGCGATCCGAAACTCGATCTGGCCTGGATGCTGGAGGGCTGGCCCGCCGACACCTCCGCCCCCGAGGCGGCCACCGCGAGTTACGTGAATCTGCAAGGCATGCCGTCGCGCGAGGCCCTCGCCGCCCACTACGCGGACGTCTCCGGCCGCCAGGTCGACGACCTCGACTACTACCTCATCCTCGCCAAGTGGAAACTCGCCATCGTCCTCGAACGCGGCTACCAACGCGCAGGCGACAACGAAAAACTCCAAGCCTTCGGCCCCCTCGTCCCCACCCTCGTGCGCACCGCCACCGACCTCGCCGAAACCACCACCTACCCCAACTGAACCAACCCCAGCCGCACCCTTTATTCGCATCCGCACCCCTTGTAGGGCCATGCAAGGGGTGCGGATTTGAATAAAGGGTGCGGCTGGGTTGCCTCGGCTTTGGGGGGTCAGCGTAGGTCGTGGGCCAGGTGGGCCAGGAGGGTTCGGGTGCGTTGTTTGGAGGCGATGAGGGCGTCTCGGGTTTCGCCGAGGGGGAGGAGGCGGATGGAGAGGTCGGTGGCGCCCGCGTCGGCGTAGCGACGTAGGGCGGTGCGGATGGTTTCCTCGTCTCCGGCTATGCAGAGGTCGCCGATGTCGCGGGCGTCGCCGCGGTCGAGGAGTTTCTGGTAGTTGGGGGAGATCTCGGCCTCGCCGAGGATGCGGTTGGCGCGGGCTCGGGCGGCGTCGACTTCGCCTGGGGCGCACAGGCATACGGGGAGGCCCGCGACGATGCGGGGGGCGGGGCGGCCCGCGTCGGCGGCGGCCTTGGTGATGCGGGGGACGACGTGGTCGGCGATGGCGCGCTCGTCGGCCATCCAGAGGATCGTGCCGTCGGCGTGCTCGCCCGCCAGGCGCAGCATGACCGGGCCGAGGGCCGCCACCAGGACCGGTAGCGGGGCGACCGGGCCGAGGTCGAGGGGGTTGTTCACGGTGAAGGTCTCGTTCGACACCTCGACCGTGCCGGGGCCGCGCAGCGCGGCGTCGAGCACCTCGAGGTAGTCGCGGGTGTAGGCGGCGGGGCGCTCGTAGGGCAGGCCCAGCATGTCGCGCACGATCCAGTGATGCGAGGGGCCGATGCCGAGGCTGAGCCTGCCTCCGGCCGCGGCGTGTGCCGAAAGCGCTTGGCGCGCCAGGGCTATGGGGTGCTGCGCCGCCAAAGGCACGACGGCCGTGCCCAATTCGATGCGCGAGGTCCGTAATCCCATGGCCGCGACGGTGATCAACGCGTCGAAGTCGGTCGGTATCTGCGGGATCCACGCCGTATCCAGGCCCGCCGACTCCGCCCACTCGATATCGCGCAGCATCCGTTCGAGCTTGCGTGCCGAATCGCCCTTCTCGGGCCCGATCATCACTCCGATGCGCACTGTTCCTCCGATGTCCTTGTGCAATGGTCAGCTCGCGGCCGCGCGCTCGCGGCCGACGGGATGGATGGGCCGCTCGGTGGCCGACAGCGGCCGGGTGGAGCCGCCGCGCCGCACGGCCACGATCTCCGCGCCGATGGCGACCGCCGTCTCCTCGGGTGTGCGCCCGCCCAATTCGAGGCCGATGGGCGAACGCAGTTGGCGCAGTTGGCTTTCCGTGACCCCCGCCTCGCGCAGCCGGGCGCGCCGCTCGCGGTCGACGCGGCGCGACCCCATCGCGCCCACGTACGCCACCGGCAGCCGCAACGCCTCCACGAGCACAGGGATGTCGAATTTCGGATCGTGGGTGAGCACGCACAGCACCGTGCGCGCGTCCACCTCGGTCTCCCGCAGATACCGGTCCGGCCACCGCGCCACCACCTCGTCGGCGTCGGGCAGCCGCGCCGGATCCGCGAACACCGGCCGCGCCTCGCACACGGTCACCCGATACCCGAGCAGCCGCCCCACCCGGCACAGCGCCGACGCGAAATCCGTTGCCCCGAACACGATCATGCGCGGCGCCGTCGCGAACGACGCCACGAACACCGTCCGCTCCCGATCCGTACACCCCACCACCCGCACCCCACTGACCCCGGCCTCCAACATCGCCCGCGCCTGCCCCACCAGGGCCGAGTCAGCCCCCGCACGGTCGAAGCCCGCCACTGGCTCCAGCCCCGCGTGACCCGGGCCCGAAGCCACCCCGCCGCCCGAATCAGCGCCACCGGCCATCCGGGGATCCGGACCCGAGCCCGCCGAGCGGTCGAAATCCGACGGCACAGAGCCAGGCTCCGCGCCCCCGTCCGCCAGGGGACCCCGGCCCGAGTCCACCCCGCGATCCTCGCCCAGGGGCACGAAAGCGCAAGGTGCAGCATCCCCAGCCGCCGCGCTAATGGGTCCGGACCCCGCATCCCCTACCGCCGCGCGATCGGGAACGGATTCCGCAGTCCCTGCCGCCACACAACTGGGGACGGACCCCGCATCTCCTGCCGCCACACGACCGGCACCGGATCCCGCGCTCCCCGCCGCTACGCGACCGAAACCCGCCTCCGCGACGATCACTCGGTCCGGCGTAACCGCCACTGCCGCACCGGTTTCCAAATCCGTGACGAGGGCGATCGGGCCCGGCTCGCGCAGGGCGGCCTCGAGGGGGGCGTAGTCGGTGGGGGTGATGCGGCGGATGAAGACGTCCAGTTCGCCGCCGCAGGTGAGGCCGACGGCGAAGGCGTCGGAGTCGGTGTAGCCGAAGCGGGTTCGGAGGGGGAGGCCGGTGGCGAGGACGTGTTGGCAGAGGTCGTGGACGGCGGCCTCGACGCAGCCGCCGGAGAGGCTGCCGCGGACGGCGCCGGACGCGTCGACGGCCATGGACGTGCCGAGGGGGCGGGGGGCGCTGCCGGTCAGGCCGACGACGGTGGCGAGGGCGTAGGTGGCGCCGTCGGCATGCCAGCGCAGCAGGTGTGCGGCCAGGTCGCGCATGTTCCATCCTCGAGGGCCCGATCGGAGGCGAGAATGTGATTCTCGTCTATACTCATAGTACATTTTCATTTTCGACATACATCACCTCGGCTCACGGTGAACGGAGGATCGGCCCGATGGCTCGAATCAGGCCCGCGCGCGGGAGCGTGCGATGAGTCAGGCAACGACCACCGCGGGCGCCGTCGGCACCCGCGTCCCCCGACTCGAGGATCTGCGCCTGCTCACGGGCGCGGGGACCTTCGTCGACGACGTCGTCCGGCCCGGCATGGGCCACGCGTGCTTCGTGCGCAGCCCGCACGCCCGCGCCCGCATCGAGCGGATCGACGTCACCGCGGCCCTCGCCCTCGACGGCGTGCTCGGCGTCTACACCGCCGCGGATCTGAACCCGGGCGTGCACGAGATCACCTATGCCCTGGACACTCCCGGCTTCCCGCCGGTCCCCCGCCCGCCGCTGGCCGATGCGGAGGTGCGCTTCGTCGGCGACCCCGTCGTGCTGGTCGTCGCCGTGAATCGCTACGTCGCCGAGGACGCCGCCGAACTGGTCCTGATCGACTACGACCCGCTGCCCCCGGTGGTCGACTACGAAACCGCCGCCACCGCCACCGAACTCGTGCACGCGGGCTTCCCCGGCAATTCCGCGGGCGGGCTGGGCGGCCGACCGCCCGCCGATCTGGCCCCGGTCTTCGAGGCTGCCGCACATGTCGTGCGCCGCACCATCTTTCAGCAGGCGTACGCGCCGGTGCCGATGGAGACCCGCGGCATCGTCGCGGAATGGTCGGCGAGCGTCGGCGAATTGACGGTGTGGTCGTCGACCCAGTCCCCGCACGAGGTGCGCGGCTTCTTCTCCCGCCTGCTCGGCGTGGACGAGCACCGGGTGCGGGTGGTGGCGCGCGACACCGGCGGCGGCTTCGGGCAGAAGGTCGCGCCGGGCCGCGAGGAGACGTGCGTGGCGCTGGCCGCGCGCACGCTGCGCGGCGCGGTCAAATGGATCGAGGACCGGCAGGAGAACCTCATGGCGGCGGGCATGTCCCGCCACGAACACGGCGAGGTCGCCATGGCCTTCGACACCGACGGCCGCATCCTCGCCGCCACCATCGAGCACGTGCAGAACGTCGGGGCCTATCCGATCCCGTCACCGCTGACCGCCTCGATCGCCGTCGGGATGCTGTTCCCCGGCCCGTACCGGGTGGCCGAGGCCGGGTTCAGCACGGCGTCGGTCTACACCAATACCGTTGGGCGCGTGGCCTATCGGGGGCCGTGGCAGTTCGAATCGGTCTCCCGCGAGGTGCTGCTCGACGCCGCGGCACGGCAGATCGGCATGGATCCGGTGGAGCTGCGGCGGCGCAATATGCTCGGCCGGGACGACATGCCGACCGCCAATCCCAATGGCATGCCCTATTCCGACGCCACCCCGCGCGAGACCTTCGAACAGGCGCTGGCGATGCTGGACTACGACGCCTTCCGCGCCGAACAGCGCCGCGCCCGCGCCGAGGGCCGGTACCTCGGCGTGGGCACGTGCACGTATGTCGAACCCACCACGGGCAGTACCCCGTTCCTGAGCACCGAGGGCGCGACCATCCGGATCGCCCCGACCGGCAAGGTGAACGTCTACGTGTCCGGCGGTTCGGCGGGCAACAGCCTCGAGACCACGGTCGTGCAGCTCACCGCCGACGCGCTCGGCGTCGACCTCGACGACGTGCACACCATCCAGGGCGACACCGCGGTGGCCCCGGTCGGCGGCGGCACCAACGGCAGCCGCTCCGGATCCATGACCGCGGGCGCGATCGCCGAGACGGCGAAGGTGTTGCGCGAGCGCGTCCTCGCCATCGCCGCGCACGAACTCGGCGTGGCCGTCGATCAGGTGGAGTTCGCGCACGGCCGCGCCACCACCTCCGGATCCGACAGGACGGTGACGCTGGCCGAGATCGCCCAGACCGCCTACCACCGGACCGAGGCGTTACCGCCCGGCGTCCCACCGGGTTTGGAGGCCACCGGCCGGCACCGCGCCGAGGCGATGATGATCTGGGCCAACGCCACCCACGTGTGCACGTGCGAGGTCGACATCGAGACCGGCGCGGTGACGCTGCTGCGCTACATCGTCAGCGAGGACGTGGGCCCGATGATCAATCCGAATGTGGTGGAGGGTCAGATCCACGGCGGCACCGTGCAGGGCATCGGCGGCGCGCTCTACGAGCATCTGGCCTACGACGACGACGGCAACCCGGTCGCCACGACCTTCCTCGACTATCTGATGCCGACGGCCGCGGAGGCGCCGACCATCGAGATCGGGCATGTGCAGACCCGCAGCGCCGGGCCCGGCGGCTTCAAGGGCGTCGGCGAGGGCGGGGCGATCGGCTCGACGCCCGCCGTGCTCAACGCGGTCGCCGACGCGCTGTCCCCGTTCGGGGTGGAGATCTCCCGGCTGCCGCTGTCGCCCGCGCGGATCGTGGCCATGCTCGACGAGGCGAAGGGGGTGGCCGAGTGAAACCCGCGGTCTTCGAATATCACGCCCCGGCCACCACCGACGAAACCGTCGCGCTGCTGGCCGAATTCGGCGACGAGGCCAAACTCCTCGCCGGGGGTCAGAGCCTGGTGCCGATGCTGGCGCTGCGGCTGGCCGCCTTCGAGCACCTCATCGATCTGCGCGGGCTCGACGAGTTGCGCGGCATCGAGTCGACCCCGGACGCGGTGCGGGTGGCCGCCACGACGACGCACGCCGCGGTCGGGCGCTCGGCCGAGATTCGGCGGCGGGTGCCGCTGCTGAACCGGGCGACCCCGCTGATCGGGCACTTCCAGATCCGCAATCGCGGCACCCTCGGCGGGGCGGTCGCGCACGCCGACGCCGCGGCCGAATATCCCACGGTGGCACTGACTCTCGACGCCGAGATCGAGACGCTGTCCCCGCGCGGGCGGCGGGTGATCCCCGCGGCGGAGTTCTTCACCGGTATGTGGACCACCGCGATGGAACCCGACGAACTGCTCACCGGCGTCGTGTTCCCGGTGTGGCGGGGGCGGTGCGGTTTCGCCATCGAGGAATTCGCCCGGCGCAGTGGCGATTTCGCCATGGCCGGGGCCGCGGTGGCGGTGCGGCTGGATGCGGATTCGCGGATCGAGCGCTGCGCGATCGGGCTGTTCGGGCTGGCCCCGACGCCGGTGCGGGCGAGCGGGATCGAGGCCGAGGTGACCGGCCGCGCGGTGGCGGAGGTGGATCCGGCCGAGCTGGGCCGGTCCGCGACCGCGGCGCTGTCGTCGGTCACCGGTGACGTGCACGGCTCGGCCGCCTACCGCAGGCGGCTCGGGGCGACCATGGTGGCGCGCGCGTGGCGGCGCGCCGTTGAGGAGGCGGGCGATGACTGACGTCGAGATCGAGGTGCGCGTCAACGGGCGCGTGCGCCGCGACCGGGTTCCGGCGCGGCTGACCCTCGCCGACTATCTGCGCGAGAACTGCGGGCTGACCGGCACGCATCTGGGGTGCGAGCACGGGGTGTGCGGCGCGTGTTCGGTGCTGCTCGACGGGGAGGCGGTGCGCGCCTGCCTGATCTTCGCCGTGCAGGCCGACGGCGCGGAGCTGACGACGGTGGAGGGCCTCGCCGCCCCCGACGGGCGGCTGTCCCCCGTGCAACAGGCGTTCCGCGACGAGCACGGGCTCCAATGCGGTTTCTGCACACCGGGTTTCGTGGTGTCGGTGACCGCCTTCCTGCGCGAGCACCCCGATCCGTCCGAGGACGAGATCCGCGAGGGCTTGTCGGGAAATCTGTGCCGCTGCACCGGATATCAGGGCATCGTGCGCGCCGTCCGCGCCGCCGCCGACACCCTCGCCGCCGAATCCGCTCCCGTCGAGGAGATCGCATGAAACTCGAGAACTCCTTCAGCATCCCGGTCCCCGCCGCCGACGCCTGGCCGGTCCTGCTGGACCTGGAACGCATCGCGCCGTGCGTGCCGGGGGCGGTGCTCACCTCCCGCGAGGGCGACGACTTCCACGGCAAGATCAAGGTCAAGCTGGGTCCGGTGGGGCTCACCTACACCGGCGTCATCAAGGTGCTCTCCCAGGACGAGCAGGCCAAGGTGGCCGTGCTCGAGGGTGGTGGGCGGGAGACGCGCGGCAACGGGACCGCGAAGGCGGTGGTCACCTGCCGGATGGTCGAGAACGGCGGGACGACGGATGTTTTCGTGGAGACCGATCTGGCGATCACCGGCAAGCCCGCGCAGTTCGGCAGGGGGGTGCTGGCGGATGTGGCGGGGACGCTTATCGGGCGGTTCGCGGACAATCTGGCGGCTGAGATTTCGGCTTCGGCTCCCACCGCCGAACTCGTTGCCACACAGATAGATTCAGACGAAGAGCTGCAACCCGTCGCGACGCCGACCCGACCGGCGGCCGAGCCCATCGACCTCATCCGCGCGGCGGGAATGGGCGGCAATCGGGAACTGGGACTGGCCGTCGCGGTCGCGGCCCTGGGTCTGCTGTCGCTGGTGTTGCTGTTGCTGCGGCGGCGGCGGACAGACCGGGCATAGCACGAGATCAAAGACGACGTTCGGCGTCATCGCCATGATTCATGCGTGATATTCAGGTGGGGCGCTTTGCTTTTGGCTGGGGTGAGCGGCCGATGCTTGCGGTCTCCGGCGCTTGCCAGCGTTGCAGGCCCCGGGCGCCTACCGCGTACTCCTCGATGTCGCCGATCACCGGGCCTGCGCTGAGATCGACGTCGAAGGTGTCGGGTGCGGCTCCGGTGAGGGCGGCGATCATCTGCCGGGCGGTCGGCTCGATCGCCTTCTTGTCGTCGACCGGTGTCCACCTATCGACCGCGGGGACCTGGATCAGCCAGCGACTGCCGCAGCAATGAACCTTCACCAAGTATCGACGCACCGAAACGCACTCCTTCGATATTGAGGTGGGGCAGTTCGGCACCAGGGATGAGCAAGCCGAATGCGCTGTCCCGCGCGGGCTTTCGCTCATGCCGAGTGCCTGTTCATCGATGCTGAAGCCCACCACTGTGGCGTGGCCACCGTTTTGCGCGTCTTTGCGCGCGACCTTGACCAAAATCGCCGTGGGACGTCACGATTTGCGTGCCCGCTCTTCCGCATTCCGCAAAAGGGGCTCTGCCATGACCACACTTCGCTTGCTCGGGTCCGGCTCCGATCACGGCGCATGTCCGGCCGTCTACGCCACCGATGACAACGGCCTCATCGTGCAGGGCGACCGAATCCCCGATGGGCATGCGGTCGCTGTCCCCCACCGGCTGCTCGATTGGCTCGAACCGGGCATGATGCTGCCCGTGGAAGCCACGAGCACCCCCGGCGTCATCCTGGTTCCCGGTACCCCCGTGACCGACGACGTGCGAGGGCAACTGACGCTCGATCCGCACGAAACCGCCGTCGAGGTGCGCTGATGCTCCACGTCAGCGGCGACGACATCTGGGCCCCGCTGTTTCGTCGGGCGCGTAGCAGCGCCTTTCATCTCGAAGTGCGCGACAGCTACGCCGTGGCCGACGAAGCCGAAGCGTTGCGCCGCTGGGCGGCCGGTGAGCCGTACGAACGCGAGCAGCAACCCGACTCCTGGCGCGCGTGGGATGAGCTGATGATCGAAACCGCCGGTCGCGGCGTCGCACTCGAACGACTGCGCGTCGTCACCGTGCCGCACTCCGACTATGTGCGCTGGCTGCTGGAAAACACCGACGACAACGTGGAGACCGGCGAAGACGTGCGCTGGCTCCCCCGCCATCTGGCTCGGCCGACGGCGATTCCCGCCGACGACTATTGGTTGTTCGACAGTGCCACGCTCGCGTTCACCACCTTCGACGAGGAAGGCGGCTTCATGGGCCTGTCGATCAGCACCGATCCAGGGCTGGCGGACTGGGCCAGTCACGCACGAGACATCCTGTGGCCCAAGGGAATCGACCACGCCGCCTACGTCAAGAGCGAGTACGTCCAGGCGTGACCGATGTTCAGCAGGCGCGGGCGGCACTCGGTGCACGCCTTCGGGAGTTGCGCCGAGCCGCCCGCATGTCCGGCGTCGAGCTGGCGGCCGCCTGTGGCTGGCACTCGTCGAAGGTGTCGCGAATCGAGCACGGCAAGCAGAGCCCGACAGAAGAGGATGTGGCCCAATGGTGTTCGGCCGTCGGCAATCTCTCCGTTCTCGATGATCTCGTCGCCTCGCTACGAAACGCGCAGGCGATGTATCTCGAATGGCAACGCGCGGTGGCAGCGGGGCACGCGCACCGACAGCGTCAATCCATCCAGCTCGAAGGCCGCACCAAGCTCATCCGCTGGTGGTCACCCGACGTCGTCCCCGGCCTACTGCAAACCGAACCCTACGCCCGCGCCGTCCTCACGGCCTGTATCGCCGTCACCGCGGGCAGGAACGATCTCGACGAGGCACTCACCGCCCGCATGCAACGCCAACGCGTCCTGCACCGTGGCGAGCGCCGCTTCCACCTGATCGTCGGCGAGTGGGCGCTCTACCGCACCGTCGGCGACGACGAGGTGATGCTCAATCAACTCGCCCGGCTGACCGAGACGATCACCCATCCCCGTATTCGACTCGGCATCCTCCCGCTGACCGCCGAATACCGCGTGCCCGCAACCAATTTCGTCATCTACGACCGCACCCGAGTCCAGACGGAGACGGTCAGCGCCGAACTGACCATCACCCAACCCTCGGAAATCGCCCTACACGAGAAGACCTTCGCCACTCTCGCAACACAAGCCGCCTACCGGGACGACGCCCGAGCCCTGATCGCCCGAGCGATGCGAAGGCTCCAGTAATTTCGACACCCCGGCCGTTCCCCGTCAATGCGGCAGCATGTCCTTCCACACCTGCGGCTTCCCCCCTGCCAAATCGGTCTGCTCATAGAGCTTGCCGTCGGGCCCCACGTACTTGCCGGTGTTCGGATCGTATTTCGCGACGCCGATCGACGGACCCATCAGGTTGGCGGACCCTGGGGTGCGGGATTGCTCGTCCTGGGGGATGCCCTGTCCGGCGAGGCCCGGGTCGTAAGGGTAGGGGCCGACTACAGGCTGCTCGTTGGCGACCGGCTCATATTGTTGGTCGCTGTCGCACAATTCGGCGGTGGGGGCGCGTTTGTCAGGATGCCCGGCGCAGGGGTAGTTGCGGGCGCCGCGGACGGCTATCGGGGAGTCTTGGGGGAGTTTGCAGTACATGCCGTCGGGGGTGTCGAGGGTGGTGGTGTCGGCGGGGGAACGCCATTGGGAGGGTGGGAGGAAGCCGACTGTGCAGGCGGGGGGATCGGAGGTGCCGCTGAGGCGGAAGTCGCCGAGGCCCCAGCCGGAGGCGTTGTTGGTGGGGTGGACCGCCTCGATCATGGAGATGGCGGGGGGCAGCAGGACCAGGACCTGTTCGATATTGGCGTGGTAGGTCACTGCGAGTTGGCCGACAGTGGTCAGGTTGGCCAGCAGGACCGGGAGGGTGAGTTTCACCGAATCCAGCAGCTGCGCCACGTCGTGGGTGAAGCCGGGGCCGTTCTGCAACAGCGCCCGAACCCGCGGATCGTCGGCGACGAGCTGATCGGTGACCCCGGCGAGGCTGCGGCTCCAGATGCGGATCGCGTCCGCGGTGCGGGCCTGCGAATCGATCAGGGGGCCGGTGTCCTCCACGAGGGCGCGCGCGTTCTCCCCCACCCCGTTCAGGCCCGCGGCCACCTTGCCCGTCGAGGACAGCAGCGAATCCAGGTCGTAGCCACCGCCGTTCACGCCCCGGAACATCTCGTCGAGCAGCTCGTGCAGTTTGTCCTTGGGGATCGTGCCGACCAGGGCGCTGAGGCTGTCCAGCATCGGGCCCACCGGCTGCGGGATCGTGGTGTCGCGCCGCGCGATCACCGAACCGTCGTGCAGATACGGCCCGTTGTCGGTGCGCGGGCGCAACTCGACGTACTGTTCGCCGACCGCCGACACGCTGCGCACCTCGGCCTCGACATCGGCTGGGATGCGCCACTTCTCGCCGATGGCGAGGGAGGCGCGCACCCCGTCGTGGGTGAGCTCGACGCTGGTGACCTTGCCGACCTCCACGCCCCGATAGGTGACATTGCCGAACCGGTACAGCCCGCCCGCCGCGGGCAGATCCACCGCGACCCGGTAGGTGCTCAGCCCGGTCAGCGCGGGCAGGCGCATGTACACCGTCGCCATGACCACGATCCCGATCACCGACAGGATCGCGAAGATGGTCAGCTGCATCCGGACGAAACGCGACAGCAGCATCAGCGGCCTCCCGAATTCCCCTGTGCGGGAGCGGGTTCGATGCCGACCGACAGCGGATCGCTGGTCTGGCGGGCGTACCCCGGATCCCCGATGGCCGCCTGCACCACCGCGGTCGGATCGCCGAGCGGGGTGCCGAGCAGCAGTTCGCGCCGCAACCGCGGGATGGTCAGATCCACCGTGGCGTCGAGATTGACGTAGTCGCCCTTGAGCGCGTGATCGATGCCGTACTGCCCGTAGGGATAGGTGGTGGCGAACGCGATGGCCGAGTTGATGTCGGCGCCGACGTCGGCGAGCGAGTGCAGCGTCGGCTCCAGATGCTCGAGATCGGTGACCAGATCGTCGCCGACGTCGGTGACGACCCCGGTCGCGGTGTCGCTGAAGGTCTTCAACTTGTTCAGCGCGGTGACGATATCGGGCCGCGCGGCCAGCAGCGTGTCCAGCGCGGGCGGCAACTTCTCCAGGGCGTCGGTGAGCACATCGCGCTGACCCGCGAATGTCGTTGCCAGCCTCTGCAATCCGGCAATGGTGGCGACGATGTTGTCGCGCTGGCCGTCGAGGGTGCCCATGAGGGTGTCGAGCCGGGTCAGCAGCGATCCGACGGTGTCCTGCCGCCCGGCGAACGCCTCGTTCAGCCCGTGGATGATGTCGCCGATCTGGCCGAGCCCGCCGCCGTTGACGACCACCGACAGCGAGGCGAGGGTCTGTTCGGTGGACGGGTAGGTCGACGAGGAGTTCAGCGGGATCGTCGCCCCCGAGGACAGCCGTCCGGCGGGCGCGGCGCCGGGCGGGGTGTTCAGCGCCAGATGACTCGAGCCCAGCAGGCTGGTCTGCCCGATCATCGCGACCGCGTTCGCGGGCACGACCGTGCCGGGCCGGATCCACACCTCCACCTCGGCGTGCCAGCCGCGCAACGTGATCGCGCCGACGCTGCCGACCACCACATCGTCGATCATGACCGGCGAATTCGACACGAGCGTACCGACATCCGCCATCTCGACGTGGATCACGGTCGATCCGGATTCGTGCCCGGTCGCACCGGGCAACGGCAGCGAGTTCACCCCGTTCCAGCCGCAGCCCCCGGCGGTGAGCACCGCGCAGACGCCCAGCGTCAGCAGCAGCCGGCCGCGATGCGAGTGGGTCATGGTCAGCGCCTTCCGCCCGGGAGGAGGATGTCGCCCAGGCTCGGCGGCGGGGGCGCCGGAGTCCGGGTGTCGACCACCTTCGGGATGAGATCGGGCTCGGTGTAGATCAGGTTCTTCGGATCCGCGGTGGGCCCGAGGATCGGATTCACCGGCAGCGGAAGGTAATTGAACGCCAGCATCTTCAGAAACGGCCCGAGGTATTCGCGACAGCGGTCGGCGGATTGGGCGGCGGTGGCGTTCTCCAGACTGGCGATGGCGGTGCACACGAACTGGACCGGGTTGGTGAAGTTGTTCAGCGTGAAAACGCCCGCCTCCGTACCGGTGTCGGGGTTGTAGATGTTGTAGAAGTTCGCCAGGCTCGTCGGGAACAGATGCAGCAGGTTCGCCAGATCGCCGCGATGGTCGACGAGGTTCTGGGTGACGTCCGCCAGCCGCCGCACCTGCTCACTCGCCTTGTCGCGGTTCTCGTTGACGAACCGCTGCACCTCGCCGATCGCGGTGGTCAGCGTCGTCAGCGCGGTGTCGAGTTCGGAGCGGCTGTCGTCGAGCACGCTGGTCAGCGAGGCCAGCCGGTTCTCGAACTGCACGATCTCGGTGTTGCTGTCGCGCAATGCCGTGACGAACCGCTGGAGATTCTCGATGATGTCGACGATGTTGCCGCTGCCGTCGGCGAGAATCCGTCCCACACCGGACAGCTGGGCCAGCGTCTGGCGCAGCTTGTCGCCGTTGCCCGCCAGCGCGTCGGCCGCGCTGTCGATGAAACGTCCGGTGGAACTGCTCGCCAGCACACTGTCGGGGCCCAGATCCGTTGCCAGCCGGGTCAATTGGGATTTGATCTCGTCCCATTCCACCGGCACCGCGGTCCGTTCGCGCGGGATGGTCGCGCCCGCGGCCAGCGTCGGCCCCGATCCGCGATAGGACGGGGTGAGCTGCACGTAGCGCGCGGCGATGAGGCTCTGCGCGATGATGACCGCGCGCGCGTCGGCGGGCACGCGCAGCCCGCGGTCGACGTGCAGCACCATCTCGGTACCGGTGCCGCGCGGTTCGATCGCGGCGATGGTGCCGACCTTCACCCCCGCCACCCGCACGTCGTCGCCGGGGTAGATGGCGGTCGCGGAGGCGAACACCGCGCGAATCGTGGTGGGCGCGAACATCTCCCGGCGCACCACCAGCGCCGCCGCCGCGATCACGGCGACGATGAGCACGGCCCCGGCGGCCCGCAGGATGCGACGGTTTCTCATCGGGGCGCCTCCGGTGCGGGAGTGGGGACCGGCAGCTGCCCGAACGCCTGATCGATGAACGGCTGGGTCAGCTCGGCGGGCAGCAGATTCGCGACGTAGGCGTTGTAGAACGGTCCACTGGACACGATCTCGCCCTGGGTGAGTGTCACCTTCACCAGGCCGGGCAGCGCCGCGGAGATGCTGTCGCGGTTCTTCTCGAGCATGGCGGCCACCGAGTTCAGGTGGTCGAGCACGGGCCCGAGCCGGGCCTCGTTGTCGGCGACCAGTCCGGACAGCTGCCGCGCCACGGCGGTCGTGTTGGCCAGCAGGTCCACGATCGCCTGCCGCCGCTCCGCGAGCACGCCGAGCAGCGAATTCGCGTTGAGCAGCAGCGTGTTCAGCCGATCGCCGCGCTGGGCGAGGATGCCGCTGACGTCGGCGGTGGCGCCGAGCAGGGCGCGCAGCGCGGCGTCGCGGTCGTTGAGGGTGTGCGAGAGCTTGGTCAGCCCGTCCAGGGTCGGGCCCAGCTGCGGGGCGATGTGGTCGAGGGTGGACGACAGCAGATCCAGCGACTCGTTGAGCGCCTTGGTGTCGAAGTCGGTGACATTGCCGGTGAGGTCGCCGACCGCGTCGGTGAGCGAATACGGCGACGAGGTCCGCTCGGTGGGGATGACCGCGTGCGGGCGCAGCGTGCCCGACCCCTCGGAGACCACGGTCAGGATCCGTTTGCCCAGCAGCGAACCGGTTTTGATGTGCGCGGAGGTCCGGTCGCCGAGCCGGACGGTGCACTCGGTGGTGAACTCCACGTGCGCGTCGCCGTCGCGCAACGCCACCGTCGCGACCCTGCCCACCTTCACCCCCGACACGATGACGTCGTCGCCGACGGTGAGCCCGCCCGCCTCGGTGAACACCGCCTCGTAGCGAACCGTTGTGCCCCAGGCCAGTACGGCCTGGGACTGCAATCCGATCAGGATGACGCACACGATGACGACGATGCCGACCAGACCCTGACGGAACAGCCGACCGCCTCGATACTCGAGCATGACTAGGGCGCACACCTCCCCGCGTCCTGCTTGATCGCGGGCAGCACCACGACCTGGCCGGACGGATCGTTCACCCGGACGGTGATCTCGCACAGGTAGTACTGGATGAAGTTGCCGTAGGTGCCCGTGCGGGCCATCTTGCGGAAGTTCTCCGGGGCCTTCTGGATGGCGGTCTCCAGGGTTTCCTTGTCGCCGTCCAGCGCGGGCGCGAGCCGGGCGAGCTCGGCCACGCTGCCCGCCAACGGGTTTCGCGTCCGGGTGAGCAGATCGGCGATCGAGGCGGTGCCGGTGTCGAGCGCGGTGATGGCCGCGCCGATCGGATCGCGATCCCGTGACAGCTCGGTGACCAACTGCTCGAGCCGGTCGACGGTCCCGGCGAACTGGTTGCCGTCCGCGGCCAGCGTCGCCATCACCGTGTTCAGGTTGTCGATCAGCTGCTGGATCACCGCGCTGTTGTCGGCGAGGGTGGTGGTGAACGACGCGGTCCGGGTCATCAGCGAATCGAGGGTGCCCTGCTTGCCCTGGACGGCCTCGAGCAGCGACCAGGTGAAGGCGTTCACCTCGCGCGAGTTCAGGCCCTGGATCACCGGTTTCAGCCCGCCCAGCAGCAGGTCCAGATCCAGTGCGGGCGTGGTGTTCTCGACCGGGATCCGCGCGCCCGGGCGCAGGATCGTCGTCGAGCCCGGTCCCTCGCTCAGTTCGAGGTACCGGTCCCCCACCAGGTTCAGGTAGCGGACCGCGACATGGGTGCCGGTGGTGAGCGCGACGCCGCGGTCGGCGTCGAAGCTGACCGTCACGGTGTGGTCGGGCCGCAGCTCGATACCCTTCACCGTGCCCACCCGCACCCCGGCGACGCGCACGGTGTTGCCCGCGCGCAGGCCCGAGGAGTCGGTGAACACCGCCGAGTAGCCGTTGGTGGAGCCGGTGCGGTAGTCGCCGAACACCAGGATCAGCACCCCCGACAGCACGACCATCACCGCGGCGAAGGCGCCGAACTTCAGCAGCGGGGAGTTGCGCCGCCTCATCGCGGCGCCCCGTTCGCCGGAATGCCCAGCAGCAGTTGCTGAATCGAGTCGACGTTGAGCTCCAAATCCCGGCGCGGATGCTCCCAGGGCGAGGCGCCGACGTCCGCGACGACGAACGGGGGCTTCCCCTCGTAGGGCACCGGAACCACCTCGCACTGCGGACCGCCGCTGGCCGCCACCTTGGGCAGATCCCGCGGGTATTGATACGGGTACGTGCCGAACTGGAAGTTCGCCGAGATCGCGACGCCCTCCATCCGCGCCGGGGGCAGCCGGTACAGCTTCGCCAATCCGGCCATCGAGCAGTTCAGCGCGTCGCGGTACTCGTCGGTGAGTTCGGTGGTGGGCACCAGCAGCCGCAGCGTGGACGCGAGGCCCGCATGGTTGTCGCCGAGCACCTGGGTTCCCGTGTCGGACAAGCCGATCAGGCCGGTCAGCAGGGCGTCGAGATTGTGCTGCTCGGCCACCAGGGTCTCGCTGATGCGCGCGGCGTTGCCCGCGGTGTCCAGCAGCGCGGGCGCGGCATCGGCGTAGGCGTTCACCACCGCCGGGGCCTGCGCGAGATCGGTGTTCAGCGCGGGCAGCCCCGGATCGAGCTTCGCCAGGAACGCCTCGAGGTCGGTGAGCATCTGCCCGATGTGCTGGCCGCGGCCCTTGGTGGCGGCCGCGATGGCCCCGAGGGTCTCGTTCAGCTTCTCCGGTTCGATGCTGCCGAGCACCTGGGTGAGTTGTTCGAAGACCGTGTTGATCTCGACGGTCACGTGGTCGGCGTCGAACACCTGACCCGCCGCGAGCGTGGCCCGGGTGGGCCGGTCCGGCGGGATCAGTTGCACGAACTTCGCGCCGAAGACGGTGGTGGAGGCGATGTCGACGGAGACGTCGGCGGGGATCATCCGCACCTGATTCGCTCGGATCGCAAGGTGGATCGCGGCCGTGCCGTCGGGGCGTTCGTCGATCGCGCTCACCCGGCCCACGGTCACCCCGCGCATCTCCACCTTCGCGTCGGGGTACATCACCAGCCCGGCGCGCCCGGCCAGCACCGTCACCGGCACGGTGTCGGTAAGCCCGCCGCGGAACAGCGTGATCGCGCCCGCGACGATCGCCACCACGGCGCCGATGGACAGCAGACCCAGCAAGGGCCGCAACACATTCGACAGCATCGCTCCCTATCCCGACAGGTTGAAGTTGCCGTTGGCCCCGTACACCGACAGCGACACCAGCAGCGTCACCGAGACCACCGCGATCAGCGAGGTCCGCACCGCGTTGCCCACCGCGATGCCCACCCCGGACGGCCCGCCGCTGGCGAAGAACCCGAAGTAGGTGTGGATGAGCAGGATCGTGATGGCCATGCACAACGCCTGCGCGAACGACCACACCAGATCCAGCGGATTCAGGAAGGTCGAGAAGTAGTGGTCGTAGAGTCCCGCCGACTGCCCCAACAGGAACACCGTGGTGAACCGGCTCGCGAGGAACGAGGCGATGACCGCCAGCGCGTACAGCGGCGTGATGGCCACCATGCCCGCGACGATCCGGGTGCCCACCAGGTACGCGATCGGCTCGATGGCCAGCGATTCGAGCGCGTCGATCTCCTCGTTGATGCGCATCGCGCCCAGTTGCGCGGTCGCGCCCGCACCGAAGGTCGCCGCCAGTCCGATGCCCGCCACGACGGGCGCCGAGATGCGCACATTGATGAACGCCGACAGGAATCCGGTCAGCGCCTCGATGCCGATATTGCCCAGCGAGCTGTACCCCTGCACCGCGAGCGTGCCGCCGGTGGCCAGGGTCAGGAACCCGACGATGACGACCGTGCCGCCGAACACCGCCAAAGCCCCTGAGCCCATGCTGATCTCGGCGATGAGCCGGATCGTCTCGCGCGGATAGCGGACCGCCGCCGCGGGCGCGCGCACCAGCGCCTTCAGATAGAACAGGGTGTGGTCGCCGATGCGGCCCAGACCCTTGATCGGCCGCTGCGCGCGGCGCACCTGTTTGGGATAGCGCGCGGCAATGGTCATGGGCGGCACCTCATTTCGCCGTCATCTGGATGCCGATCGCGGTGACGACGACATTGATGACGAACAGCGACATGAACGCGTACACCACGGTCTCGTTGACCGCGTTGCCGACGGCCTTGGCCCCACCGGTGACGATGAGCCCCCGATAGCAGGCCACCAGCCCCGCGACCAATCCGAACAGCAGCGCCTTGATCGAGGAGATGATCACCTCGTTCACGCCGGTGAGCAGCGTGATGCCCGCGGCGAACGCGCCCGGGTTGACGTCCTGGACGTAGACGGAGAAGACGTAGCCGCCGAGGATGCCGATGATGCAGACCAGATTGTTGAGCAGGAACGCCACCAGACCCGAGGCCAGCATGCGCGGAGTCACCAGGCGCTGCACCGGATTGATGCCGAGCACCTGCATGGCGTCGATCTCCTCGCGGATCGTGCGCGAGCCGAGGTCCGCGCACATGGCCGTCGCCCCCGAACCCGCGACGATCAGCACGGTCACCATCGGCCCGACCTGGGTCACCGCCCCGAAGGCCGCGCCCGCGCCGGACAGATCGGCCGCGCCGAGCTCGCGCAACAGGATATTGAGGGTGAAGCTCACCAGCACCGTGAACGGGATCGCCACCAGCAGCGTCGGCACCAGCGACACCCGCACGATGAACCAGGACTGCTCGAGGAACTCCCGGGTCTGGAACGGCCGCCGGAAGACGAACCGAACCGCGTCGGCCGACATGGCGAACAGCCCGCCGATCACTTGGAGAACGCTCACGCTCCGCCGGGACAGGGCCGGGGACCAACGGGGCAGTCCGACACCCATCGACCCACCTCCCTCTCACAAACGGATAATAAGATTCTCGTCATCGACAAGGCTTGCATACCGAATATGAGAATTCAATACTCGCCAGCGCCGACGATGCCGTGCGCGCAGAACGCCCACGCCTCGGCGGCCGAGATGGGATGCGGATCGGCCTCGACCGTACCGGGATGGGCGATGAACATGACCGCCTGCATGGTCGTCGCGGCCAGCCGTCGCGGATTCGCGCCCGGCCGCAGCCGCCCGGCCGCGCCGACCCGTTCCATCAGCTCCGCGAACAGCGCGAACAGCGCGGCGTGCGCGGCCCGCACCTCGGCCGGATCGCAGGTGCGCAGCCGCGGCGAGAACTCGGTGAACAGCGGCCGGTGCGCGTCGGGGTCCGGGCGGCACAGATGGAACAGCAGCTCGACCGCCGTGCGCAGCGCGTCCACCGGATCCTCGCGCACGGTCGCGGCCGCGCGGATCTGGGCCGCGGTCTTGCCGACCGCCTCCTCGTAAAGGGCCAGCAGCAGTTGATGTTTGCCGTCGAACTGGAGATAGAAGCTGCGCAGCGACTGCCCCGACCGGTCCACGATCTCCTGAACGGTGAAGTCGGTGCTGCCCTTCTCGGTGATGATGGCCTGCGCCGCGTCCAGGAACTGCTCGACCCGCCGCCCCGCGCGCTGGGCCGCGCCGCGCAGGGCACGCTCGACCGCGCGCTGTTTCCAGGCGGCTTGCCGCGTCTCGCCGGTGTCACCCATCGCCGCCTCACTGAAAATGTGATTCTCGCGCTCCACTCCTGGTTGTGAACGGAGTCGAACCTTGCTGCCAACTTCTAGGTAGAGTACCGTTCTCTTTCGCGGAAGTATGATTCTTCTCGCATCGAGCACCCAGCAGTGAAGGGGAACGACCGTGGGACGTGTCGAGGGCAAGGTCGCATTCATCACGGGCGCGGCGCGCGGCCAGGGTCGCAGCCACGCGGTCCGCCTGGCCGAGGAGGGCGCCGACATCATCGCGGTCGATCTGTGCGAGGACATCCCCACCCTCGGCTACGCGCTGGCCCGTCCGGAGGATCTCGAGGAGACCGCGAATCTGGTCGGCAAGACCGGCCGCCGCATCGTCACCGCGAAAGCCGATGTGCGCAAGGCGGATTCGCTGCGCGCCGCGCTGGACGCGGGGCTGGCCGAATTCGGCAGGCTCGATATCGTGGTGGCCCAGGCCGGGATCGCGGGAATGAAGGGGGAGCCGCAGTACCAGGCGTGGTGCGATGTCATCGACACCAATCTGATCGGCACCATCAACGCCATCCAGGTCGCGTTGCCGCACTTGCGGTCCGGCGCGTCGGTCATCGCCACCGGGTCGACCGCGGCCATGATGGACACCTCCAAGACCGATCAGCCGGGCCGCGATCTGGGCGGCATCGCCTACGTGCACTCCAAGCGGGCGCTGTCGGCCTACGTGCACGACCTCGCGACGCACCTTGCCCCCCACGGCATCCGGCTCAACGTCGTGCATCCGACCAACTGCAACACCCCGATGTTGCAGAGCGAGCCGATGTACCGCTCTTTCCGCCCCGATCTGGAACACCCCACCCGCGCCGACGCCGAACCGGTGTTCGGGGTGCAGCAGGCCATGCCGATCTCCTACATCGAGCCCGAGGACATCAGCAACGCCATCGTCTACCTCGCCTCCGAGGAGGCCCGGTACGTGACCGGCATGCAGTTGCGGGTGGACGGCGGCGGCTATCTGAAGTGGTACGACCACCACCTGTGAGACCGGCGGACGAGACGACAGCGAGGACAGTGCGATGAAGGTTCGGGTCGATCCGGAACGCTGCCAAGGCCACACCCTGTGCGCCCTGGCCGCGCCGAAGGCGTTCGAGTTGAGCGAGATCGATGGCCATTCGACGGCGGTGTTCGACGAGGTGCCCGCCGATCAGGAGGAGCAGGTGCGCGAGGCGGTGCGTTCGTGCCCCGAGCGCGCCATCGCCGAGGCGTGAGCACACCGGAGGGAAACACACTGTGAGCATCGACGAGGTCGCCGCGGGCGAGGACCGCAAACGCAACCGCTACCACTTCGACCGGCACACCCCCGAATACCGCGGCCGCTTCGAGCAGATCACCCGGGAGATGCACGAGCGCTGCCCGATCGCGTGGACCGACACCTACGACGGGCACTGGGTCGCCAGCGGCGCCAACGAGGTGTTCGAGCTGGCCCGCTGCCCGCACGTGTCGAATGATCACGACCTGCACGGGGAACGCAAGGGCTACAAGGGAATATCGATCCCCACCGCCCGGCGCGCCTCGGTGGTACGCGGCGGCATCCTGGAGATGGACGATCCGGAGCACCGGATCTATCGGCAGGTGCTCAACCCGTATCTGTCGCCCGCGGCGGTCAAGCGGTGGGAGCCGTTCATCGACGAGGTGGTCCGCGCGAGCCTGGACGAGCGGATCGAGGACGGGCGCATCGACTTCGTCGACGATCTCGCCAATATCGTTCCCGCCGTGCTGACCCTGGCGATGCTCGGGATCCCGCTGGAGAAGTGGTCGGTCTACAGCGAGCCCGTGCACGCGGCGGTCTACACCCCGGAGGACTCCCCCGACGCGGTGCGGGTGGCGGAGATGCATCGGCAGATGGGGCTGGATCTGGTCACCAATCTGCACGAGATCAAACAGAATCCGCGGCCCGGTCTGGTCGACGCGCTGATCCAACTGCGCATCGACGGCGAGCCCGCGCCGGATCTGGAGATCCTCGGCATGCTCGGGCTGATCATCGGCGGCGGGTTCGACACCACCACCGCGCTCACCGCGCACGCGCTGGAGTGGCTGTCGGAGCATCCGGACCAGCGCGAGCTGCTCGGCCGGGAGCGCGAGCATCTGCTCAATCCGGCGACCGAGGAGTTCCTGCGCTACTTCACCCCCGCGCCCGGCGACGGCCGGACCATCGCGCAGGACTTCGAGGTGGCGGGCACCCGCTTCCAGGAGGGCGAGCGGCTGTGGCTGTCGTGGGCGATGGCCAATCGCGATCCGGCGGTGTTCCCGGATCCCGACGATGTGCTGTTGGATCGGAAGGGCAACCGGCACTTCAGTTTCGGGATCGGCATCCATCGCTGCATCGGCTCGAACGTCGCGCGCACGGTGTTCAAGTCCATGCTCACCGCGGTGCTCGACCGGATGCCCGACTACCGTTGCGATCCCGAGGGCACGGTGCACTACGACACCATCGGCGTCATCCAGGGGATGCGGCATCTGCCCGCGACCTTCACCCCCGGGGAGCGGCTGGGCCCGGGCCTGGACGACACCTTGAAGAAGCTGCAACGCATCTGCGACGAACAGCGATTGGCCGCGCCGGTGACGGTCCGGCCGGAGGCCGCGGTGATCACCGAGTGAAAGATCTCGCCGATCCCGACGTGGATCCCCGCACCCTGCTCCTGGCCGCCGAGGAGGCGGAGGCCGCCGCCGAGGCCGCCGAGGCCGAGGCCGCCGCCGCCCGGGCCCGCGCCCGCGCCGCCCGGCTACGCCAGCGCGCCGAAGCCTCGGCCCGCACGACCGAAACCAGCACGCCCGCAACCGAACCCAGCGTGCCCGTCTCCCCCACCCCACCGGAACCCACCGGGTCCGAGGAACACCCGACTCCGGAGGCAGCGCGGGACGCGTCGAAACCCACTGTGGCAGAGGCGGATTCCGCGGCGGAAGCGGAGGCCCGAGCGGACATCGAGGGCGCGGGGGAATCGGTTGCGGGCGAGGCGGATTCCGAGGAGCGGACCCGGCTGCGGCGGGTGCGGGCTCGGGTGGCGGCGGTCGGGTGGCGGCGGGGCGCGGTGGTGACCGTGGCGGTGGTGCTCATCGTGGTGTCGCTCGGGGTGAGCGGGTTCTCGGTGTGGCGGCATCGTGAGGCGGACGCGGAGCAGCGGCGGGCGGCGGAGTTCACGGCGGCGGCGCGGCAGGGGGTGGTGGCGCTGACGTCGCTGGACTTCAACCACGCCAAGGACGATGTGCAGCGCGTGCTGGACAATTCCACCGGGGCGTTCCGTGACGACTTCCAGGGCCGCGCGGACGATTTCACCAAGGTGGTCCAGCAATCGCAGGTCACCACCGAGGGCAAGGTCACCGCGACCGCCGTGGAGTCCATGACCGACGACTCGGCCGTGATCCTGGTGGCGGCCACCTCGCAGATCACCAATTCGGCCGGGGCGAAACAGGAACCGCGGGTGTGGCGGCTCAGCGTGACCGTGACGCGGGCCGACGACCGAATCAAGATGTCGAAAGTGGAGTTCGTGCCGTGAACGCCGTCCGCACCGGGGCCACCGTGGCCGCGCACCTGATCCGTCGCGGACTCGCCGCGCTGCGCCGCGCGCCCGGGGCCGTCGCGCTCACCGTGCTCGTGCTCGCGAGCACCGTCACCGCGGCGTCGCTGATCTGGTTCCAGTACCTGCCCGATCGCCACGCCGACGACTCCGATCGCGCCGCCGCGCTCGCCGCCGCCCGGGACGGCACGGTCGCGCTGCTGTCCTACGCCCCCGACACCCTCGATCACGACTTCGACACCGCCAAATCCCATCTCACCGGCGACTTCCTGACCTACTACACCCAGTTCACCCAGCAGATCGTGGCCCCGGCGGCCAAGGACAAATCCGTCAAGACCACCGCCACGGTCGTGCGCGCCGCGGTCTCGGACCTGCGCGACGACACCGCCACGGCCCTGGTGTTCATCGATCAGAGCACCACCTCCGCCGCCAAACCCGATCCGGCGATGACCGCCAGCAGCGTGCGCGTCACCCTCACCAAAACCCAAGGGATATGGCGCATTTCGGCGTTCGATCCGGTGTAGGCCCACCGGGCCGAGGGACAGGACGCGCATGAGCCATCTCGAGGAGGAGCGGCAACCGGCCTGGGTGCGGCGCTCGGTCGACCGCTCGCTGCGCGGGGCCCGGGTGCGAGCGGGCAACCGCGCCAACCGTTTTCTGGACGCGGCGCAAGCGGCCATCACCGAGAAGGGCAGCACCGACATCACCGTGCAGGAGGTCGTCGACCGCGCCGGGCAGTCGCTGACCAGTTTCTACATGCGCTTCGACGGCAAACACGAACTGCTGCTCGCGCTCTACGAGGACACCCTCGACCGGACCGTCGCGCAGATCCGCGCGGCCACCGGCAATCGCACCGATCCGCTGGACAAGCTGCGCATCGCCGTCGAATTGCTCTATCAGCTGTGCCGACCCGATCCGCGCACGCAACGGCCGCTGTTCACCGAGTTCGCGCCGCAGCTGCTGCGCTCGCGGGCCGCGGAGGTCCGCAAGGCGCACGCGTCGCATTTCGAGCTGTTCACCGAACTGCTCACCGAGGCCGAGCGGGCGGGCGCGCTGCCGCCCGGGGCGAATCCGCGCCGCCTGGCGGCGATCACCATGCAGGCCGTCATGTACATCGCCCGGCCCACCGCGGCCGACGACGACGCCGATCCCATCACCGCCGCGGACGTGTGGGCGTTCTGCTCGCGCGGGATCACCCGCCCACGGGACTGAGATCCGCGACAACCGGTGGCCACCAAGCCATTCCGCTGCACAGCGTCTCGGTGGGCCCGGTCGCCGCGGCGCGCACGCCCGCGGCGGCCAGCGCCTGCGCCTTGAACACCTGGGCCGCCGCGCTCAGGTGATGCAGCACCGGATCGACCCGGTACTCCGGCACCGCGGGCCAGTTGGCGCCCCAGCCGACGACCTGGATGCCACCGTCGTCGAGGGCGCGGCGCAGCCCGTCGGCCATGCGCGCGTCCCAGTCGATCAGTTCGGCGGCCACCGCGATCGCGTGCGGCCGCCGGTCCACCCCGCCCGTGTCGAGCACCGCCCGCAGATCGAGCACCTCCGCGCCGAGGATGCGCAGCGGCCGATCGTCGTCGGGCTCGGGGACGAGCACGCTCACCTCCCAGCCCGCGGCGGCCCGGTCGAACAGCCAGCCCCCGGCGTGTTCGACGGCGTCGGCGACGCTGGTCGCGACCACGTCGAGGCGGTATCGCACGATTCCCCAGTCGAAGCGCAGGCGGGTTCCGGCGAGCTTGTGCACCCGCGGATCGCCGCGGCGGGGATCGTGAGACCGAGCGTCCATGGCCTCGAGGATAACACCATTCTCCCAGTCAGATCGGCAGAAAAAGGCCAGCTCCACGACGACTACATGTACATGACTCTCAAAAAATGATAACGTCATTCTCACAAGCGAACCGAGTCATGGAGGGACCCGATGTCGGCTCCGACCAGCAGTGCTTCCCTGTACCCGCCCGGCGGCTTCGGGCCGCCCAAGGACCGGCGCGGCCATGCCGAGGGCGGTCTGGGGCTTCCCGTCGGGACGGAGGTGTTCTCGGCCGACAACCACATCTCGCTGGCCGACGACATCTTCTACGAGCGGTTCCCCGAGTCGCTCAAGGACCGGGCGCCGCGGGTCTGGTACGAGGACGGCGCGTATCAGCTGGGCCGCAAGGGAAAGTCGTTCCTGCCCGGCGATTTCAGCCATGTGCTCATGCAGTACGACCCGCTCGAGGGATCGGGCAGCGCGAATCTCGAGGCCCGCATCGCGGACCTGCGCGCCGACGGCATCGCCAAGGAGCTGGCCTTCCCCAACGCGCTGCTGGCGCTGTTGTTCTACCCGGACAAGGAGATTCGGGAGCTGGCGTTCCGGGTGTACAACGAGTACATCGCCGAGTTGCAGGAGCGTTCGGGCGGCGCGTTCTACGGTGTGGGCCTGATCAACTGGTGGGACGGACAGGGCGCGCGGCGCACCCTCGCGGAGCTGAAGTCGTTGGGGCTCAGGACGTTTCTGCTGCCGCTGTCGGCCGGTAAGGACGACGACGGCAAGGTCATCGACTACGCGGGCGCGGCGATGCGCCCGGTGTGGGAGGCCATCGAGGAGTCCGAGGTGCCGGTCGCCCATCACATCGGCGAGTCGCCGCTGTCGGCGCCGTGCGAGGTCAACAGCGTGGCCGTGGGCATGATGCACAATGTCGCCCCGTTCCGGGAGTTGTTCGCCAAGTACATCTTCAGCGGCATCCTCGACCGCCATCCCGGTCTGTCGGTCGGCTGGTTCGAGGGCGGCATCAACTGGGTGCCCGCGGCGTTGCAGGACGCCGAGCACATGCTCGCCTCCTTCCAGCACATGCTCGACCGCCCGGTCGAGCACGAGGTGCGCCACTACTGGCGAAATCACATGCGGGCCTCGTTCATCGTCGATCCGCTCGGGCTGTCCATGGTCGACCAGATCGGCCGCGACCGGGTGATGTGGTCGTCGGACTACCCGCACAATGAGAGCACGTTCGGCTATTCGGAGAAGTCGCTGGCCGCGGTGGTCGAGGCGGTCGGACCCGAGGACGCCGCGCGCGTGGTGAGCGGCAATATCAAGGATTTCCTGGGCCTATGACTTCCTCCGTGACCGCGGGCGCCGCGCGGTTCGAGATACCCGAGCGGCCCGATCGCGCCCGTATGCGCCGCGACACCGGGGCGCGGCTGCGTTCGGCGATGGCGGCGCGGGGCGTGGACGCGCTGGTCCTGCTGCACAACAGCAATGTCGTGTACGCCACCGGGGCCAACTGGCCGCTCGGCGACGCCGGACTCGCGCACGTCGAGCGCCCGGTGGCGGTGGTGGTGGCCGGGGACCCGTGGCCGCATCTGTTCCTGCCGTTCCGGGAGGGCGCGGCGGCGGAATCCGAGTTGCCCGACGACCATCTGCACGGCCCGGTGTACCTCGAATTCGACGAGGGCGTCGCCGAATTCGCGCGGCGGCTGGCCGAACTCGTGCCCGCGGGCTCGACCGTCGCGGTGGACGAATGCACCGGGGCGATGCGGCGCGCGACAGACGCGGTCTTTCCCGGCGGCCCGCCCTCGGACGCGGCCCTCGTGGTCGGGGCCGCCAAGCTGATCAAGACCCCGGACGAGATCGCGTGTATCCGCACCGCGTGCCGGATCACCGAACGGGCCATGGTGGACGTGCAGGCCGCGCTCGCTCCCGGCCGCCGCCAGATCGATCTGTCGGCCCGATTCATCCGGCGCGCTTTCGAACTCGGCGCGACCGCGACCATGCTGGACGCCATCTGGCAGGTCATGCCCGACAGCAGGGCCGCGGGCGTGTGGACCACGCACGGCGATCTGGCGCTGCCGCTGCTCACCACCGCGCGCGAACTGGCGGCGGGCGATGTGCTGTGGACCGATGTCAGCATCACCTACGGCGGCTACTGCTCCGACTTCGGCCGCACCTGGCTGGTGGGTGGCGAGCCGAATGCCGCTCAGCGCGACCAGTTCCGGCGGTGGCGCACGATCCTGAACGCCGTGCTCGACGTGACGAAGGCGGGGGCGACCGCGGCGGATCTGGCGCGGGCGGCGACCGCGGCCAACGACGGCGTGAAACCCTGGCTGCCGCACTTCTACCTCGGTCACGGCATCGGGGTCAGCGCGGCCGAAATGCCCATGATCGGAACGGATCTCGGGCCCGAGTACGACGAGAACTTCGTCTTCGAACCCGGCATGGTGCTGGTGTTGGAGCCGGTCGTCTGGACCGACGGCACCGGCGGCTACCGCAGTGAGGAAATCATCGTGATCACCGAGGACGGCTGGACCGCACTCACCGACTACCCCTACGCGCCCTATGAAGACTGAGGTAGCGCCGGACGACCGCGCCCTGCGCCTGGGGCGGCGCGAGCGCGCGCTGGCCCAGATGCGGGCCCACGACCTCGACGTCCTCGTCCTCGGCCGACAGGGCAACGCCCGCTACGTCTCCGGCGCGCCGCAGCTGTGGGTGGCCGGGACCCGGCCCTTCGGCCCGGTCGCCACGCTCGTCCGCGAGACCGGCGACGTGCACCTGCTGAGCACCTGGGACGAGGGCATCCCCGACGACATCCCGCACGAGCACCTGTACGGGCTCGCCTGGAACCCGATGAACCTCATCGCCGTGCTGCGCGAGATCCCGGGCGCGGCGACGGCGAAGCGGGTCGGAACCGACGCGCTGTCACCGTCTTTCGCGGCGATGCTGCCCTCGGCGTTCCCGAACGCCGAGCTGGTGGACGGCGAACTCGCCCTGCGGGCGGCGCGGCGGATCAAGACGCCCGAGGAGATCGCGGTGCTGCGCGACTCGCTGCGGGTGGCCGAGGACGCGCTCGCCGCGGCCGTGGCCCACCTCGCGCCGGGCGTCACCGAACAGGAGCTGACCGCGGTCGTGCTGGAGGCGGAGGCCGCGGGCGGGGTGAGCACCCCCGCCGCGCAGGACTGCGCGTGGGTCACCTCGCGCGAACACCCGTGGCGCCGAGCCGGAGTGGACCGGCGCGCCCGCGACGGCGATCTGGTGGCGATCTCGGCGAGCGTGCTCGGCGACGGCTACATCGGCGAGGTGGGCCGCACCCACCCGGTCGGCGACTCCGCCCGCGCCCGTGGCCTCTACGGACGCTGGAACAGCCTGTGGGACAAGCTGATCGGAGCCTGCCGCCCGGGCCGGTCGGCGGCCGGTCTGCTCGACGCCTACACCGCCGCCGGGGAGGCGCTGCCGCCCGTGCCGGTGGCCCGGGGCCTGGGTATGGGTTTCGATTCGCCCGTGGTGTCGCCGGCATTGCGCGGCACCGCGACCGCCGAACGCCTCGAACCCGGCATGGTCCTGGCGGTCACCGGCTATGTGTGGCAGTCCGGCGTCGGCGCGGTCTTCGGCCGGGACGCGGTGCTGATCACCGACACCGGGGCCGAGGTGCTGACCGGCGCGCCGCACTGGGACCGCTGAGATGGAGGTTCTCGACGGCTGTATGGTGGCCGACCTGTCGTCGGGCATCGCGGGCGGATACTGCACCAAACTGCTCGCCGACGCCGGGGCCGAGGTCGTGAAGATCGAAGCGCCCGAGGGGGATTCGCTGCGGCGGTGGACCGCCTCGGGCGCGGAACTCGCACCCGGGGCGGACGGGGCGCTGTTCGCCTTCCTCGCCGGATCCAAGCGCGGCGTCGTGGCCGATCCGGCGGTCGCCGCCGATCTGGAGCTGGTGGACCGGATTCTGGCGGCGGCGCGGGTGGCGGTGTGGTCGCCCGGTTCCCCTCTGGCCGAGCATCCGCACTGCGCGCCCGCCGCTCTGCGCGCCCGCCACCCGCATCTGATCGTCACCGCGATCACGCCGTTCGGGCTGGACGGTCCGTGGTCGGATCGGCCCTCCACCGAGTTCACGCTGCAAGCCTGGTCCGGGGGCATCGTCGGACTCGGACGCGGCGCGCCGGACCGCGCGCCCGTGCACGTGGGCGGGCGGATCGGCGAATGGTTCGCGGGCGCATACGCTTCGGTGGCCACGCTCACCGCGCGGTGGCGCGCGCACGACACGGGGGTGGGCGAACTGTGCGATCTGTCGATGCTCGAGACCCAGATCCTGGGCCTGACCTACTATCCGGTGTCGTTCTTCGAGGGGTTGGGCCGCCCGTTCCGCGATCGGCGGCGGCTGAGCGTGCCCGGTGTCGCGGCGGCCGCCGACGGCATGGTCGCCGTGGGTTGCGGCACCGCCCAGCAGTGGTTCGACCTGTGCGCCATGGTCGGTCATCCGGAGTGGATCGACGAGGGCATCGGGCCCGGCATCACCGAACGTGCCACCGAGAAGGCGCCCGAGATCATGGCGTGGATGGCCGAACAGCCCGTGGACGTAATCCGGGATCTGGCAACGGCTTTCCGTATCCCCAACGGCCCCGTCGTGCACGGCGCGAACGCGCCCACCATGGATCATTACCAGGCGCGGCGCTTCTTCACCACGAACCCCCGCGACGGCTTCACCCAGCCCGGCCCGCCCTACCGCACCGCTCCCCCGCTCCTGCGCGCCCCCGAACCCGCCCCGCGCCTGGGCGAGCACACCGACCACTATCGCGCCCTGACGCCTCGAACCCCGGTGTCTTCCAACGGTTCCGAATCCGACGCGCTGCCGTTCCGCGGCCTGCGGGTGGTGGATCTGACCACCTTCTGGGCGGGGCCGTCGTGCACCCACTATCTGGCCATGCTCGGCGCGGACGTGGTGCATGTGGAATCGGGGACCCGCCCGGACGGGACGCGGCTCATCGCGGGCGTGCCCGCCACCGAGGAGCGATGGTGGGAGAAGTCGCCGATCTTCACCGGCCTGAATACCGGGAAGAGGAGCATCACCGTCGACTCGCGCACCGACGACGGCCGGAAGATCCTGCACGCGTTGATCTCTCGCGCCGATGTAATCGTGGAGAACTACACGCCGCGCGTCATGGAACAGTTCGGCCTCGATCGGAACACCGTGCGCGAGCTGCGGCCCGACGCGATCATGGTGCGGATGCCCGGTTTCGGCCTGGACGGTCCGTGGCGCGACCATCCGGCGTTCGCCTACGTCATCGAGGACACGTCCGGATTGACCTGGCTCACCGGCTATTCCGATCAGAATCCCGTCGAGCCCTATTCGATCGGCGACCCCAACGCGGGCGTGCACGCCCTCAACGCCCTGCTGCTCGCCCTCGAACACCGCCGCCGCACCGGCGAGGGGGTGCTGGTGGAGGCGGCGATGGTGGAGGCCGCGCTGAATGTGGCCGCCGAACAGGTCATCGAGTACTCCGCCTACGGCGCGCTGCTCGAACGCGACGGCAATCGCGGCCCGGTGGCCGCGCCGCAGAACCTCTACCGCGCCGCGGGCACCGACGAGTTCGGGCGCGCGGACCGCTGGGTGGCGATCGCGGTCGAGACCGACGATCAGTGGCGGCAATTGCGCGAGGTGCTCGCCAACCCCGCCTGGGCCATGGACCGCGACCTGGACACGGCCGAGGGCCGACGCCGCCAGCACGACCTCATCGACGCCCGGCTCGCCGCATGGTGCGCTGAACGCGACAGCGACGAGATCGTCGAAACCCTCTGGGCCGCAGGCATTCCCGTGGCGAAGGTGATGCAACCGCACCGCCAGACCGAGCTGCCGCCCCTGCTCCACCGCGGCTTCTTCGAACCCGTCGCCCATCCCGTGCTGCCCACCGCGCGCCACAGCACCGTCCCGATCCGCTTCTCCGCCGGACCCGAACAGTTCCATCGCGCCCCCGCTCCCCTGCTGGGCGAGCACACCACCGAGGTCCTCACCGAACTCGGCCTGCCCGCGGAACGGATCGCGACCCTGGCGGCCGACGGAATCATCGGCGGCACACCGGAAGTCGTGCGCGCCCCCGCCCGGACCGAGTGATCGGCTCGGCGCGGGCCGGGGCGTCGCGGACCTACCAGGTCACCGGCAGCACGTAGACGCCGTAGGCGAGGCGGTCGTGCTTGAACTCGACCTCCTCGAACGGGATCGCCAGCTTCAGGGTCGGGATCCGCCGCGCGAGGGTCCCGAACACGATCTGCAACTCCGCGCGGGCCAACTGCTGGCCCACGCACTGATGCGGGCCGAAACCGAAGCCGACGTGCTTGCTCGCCGGGCGGCGCAGATCCAGTTTGTCCGGCTCGTCCCACGCCTTCTCGTCCCAATTGGCCGGGGCCAGATCGAAGATGATGCCCTCGCCCGCGCGGATGGTCTGCCCCGCGACCTCGATTTCGCCGACCGCCACCCGCCGCTGCCCGTTCTGGATGATGCTGAGATACCGCATCAGCTCCTCGACCGCGCCCGCGATCACCTTCGGATCGTCGGTGTCGCGCAGCAGCGCCCACTGCTCCGGATTGTCCAGCAGCGCGAGCACTCCGAGGGAGATCATATTGGCGCTGGTCTCGTGGCCCGCGATGAGCAGGCCGGTGCCGAGCTGCGCGGCCTCGCCCATGGTGATCTCGCCCGAACGCACCCGCTCGGCGATATCGGACAGCGCGTCCTCGGCCGGTTCGTCCAGCTTCTGTTTGATCAGGTCGACCAGGTACCGGGCCAGGGTGCTGCGGCGCTCGTCGGCCTGCTCCTTGGTGGCGAAGCGGTCGACGCTGGCGGTGGCCGACTCCTGGAAGAACTCGTGGTCGTCGTAGGGCACGCCGAGCATCTCGCTGATCATCAGCGTCGGCACCGGCAACGCCAGTCCGGCCACCAGATCCGCGGGCTTGGGCCCGGCCAGGATTCGGTCGATGTGCTCGTCGGTGACCCGCTGGATCACCTCGCGCAGCCCGTTGACCCGCTTGACGGTGAACGGTTTGGTGAGCATCCGGCGGTAGTGGCTGTGCTTCTCGCCGTCACTGGTGAACACCGACGGCGGGCGGCTGGTGACGATGGACTTCATGCCCTCGTTCCAGTGCGGGAACCCGTCGAGGTGGTCGTTCACGCTCACCCGCGGATCGGCCATCAGCGTCTTGTACTCGGCGTGGCCGGTGATCAGCCACGGGGTGCTGCCGTCCCAGATCCGCACCCGGCTCAGCGGCGCGGCCCGCCCCAGCCGCAGCGCCTCGGGGGGCGGCGCGAAGGGGCAGGCGGACGAGCGGAGCATCGGGTACTCCGAGATACCGTCGGTCTGCGCGACGTCGGTCATCACTTCGGACACGTTGGGACTCCTGCCGTTTCATTCCTCGATGTGGATCGCCGAGGCCGGGCACACCGCCGCGGCCTGGCGGACGTCGTCGGCGAGCTCGCTGGGCGGGTGCTCGTCGAGCAGGACGACGATGCCGTCGTCGTCGCGCTGGTCGAACACCCGCTCGGCGTGCATGACGCAGTGCCCGGCCGCGACGCATTTGCCTTGGTCGACAGTGACTTTCATCCGAACCCTCCTTCTACGGGGCGTACGCGGGCGCGTGGACCTCGAATGTGCCGATCAGCGAACGCCGGTGCGCGGCGACCTGCTTGGGCATGTTCCAGCCGAGCACCGCGACCGGTGCGCCGTCGGCGCGGTCGAAGCGGGCGACGAACCGCCCGGCCGCCGGATCGCCCTCGACCACGACCGCGCGGCCGTCCGGCGGGATGATCCCGTGCACCTGGATCTTGGTGTCGTACTGATCGGTCCAGAAGTACGGGACGGGCTGGTAGGCCCGGTCCGCGCCCAGGATGTTGGCGGCCACCAGGTGCGCCTGGGTGGTGGCGTTGGTGCGGTTCTCCAGATGGCAGCCCGCGCCCACGGCGGGATGGTGCCAGCGCGTGACATCGCCTGCCGCCCAGATGTTCTCGGCGGCGCGGCACCGCGCGTCGCAGACGACGCCGCGGTCCAGTCGCAGCCCGCTGCCGACGAGCCAGTCGGTGACGGGTGCCGCGCCGATCGCGATGACCACGAGATCGGCGGGCACCGTCTCCGCACCGCCCGCGGAGTCCAGAACCACCCCGGTGACCGCGCCGTTGCGGGCGGTGAGGTTCCGGACGCCCGCACCGAGCCGCAACCGGACGCCGTTGTCCGTGTGCAGCTCGGCCAGTTTCCCGGCGGCGAGGTCCCCGAGCTGGTTCGCCATCGGGGCGTGCTGCAACCCGGTCATGGTGACCTCGTGCCCGAGCCGCCGTGCGGTGGCGGCGATCTCGGCGCCCAGCACGCCCTCCCCGACCACCACTACGCGCCGGGCGCGGGTCAGGCCGTCGCGCAGGGCGAGCGCGTCGTCCAGTGTGCGCAGCACGTGCACCCCGGTCGGCTCGATCGCGCCGGGCAGGGTGCGCGGGCGGGCGCCGGTGGCGATCACGATGTGCTCGGCGGTGATCGGCCCGGTCGCGGTCTCGACGGTGCGGGTCGCGGAATCCAGTGCGAGCGCGGGGTTTCCGAGGACGAGGTCGATATCGAGGTCGGCGAGCAGCCGGGGCGTGCGCAGCAGGGTCCGTTCGGGTCGCCAGGTCCGCGACAGGATCTGCTTGGACAGCGGCGGCCGGTCGTAGGGCAGGTGCGGTTCCGCGCCGAGCAGGGTGATCGGGTCGCGGTAGCCGTCGCGGCGCAGCGCCTCGACCGTCGCCAGCCCGGCGGCGGAGGCGCCGACGACGAGGACGCCGGTGCGGCGGACGCGGCTCACGACCGCTCCGTCGTCGCGGCGACCCGGCCGTCCGGTTTGGGCAAGGGGCGCAATGGTTTTCCGGCGGTGATGCCGCCGTCGATCGGCAGGACGGTGCCGGTGACATAGCGGGACCGGTCGCTGGCGAAGTACTCCGCGACCTCGGCCACGTCCTCGGGGGTGCCCTCGCGGGCCAACGGCCGGTCGGCGCGCATGGATTCGCGCACGGCCGCCTCGAATCGCTCGCTGACCTCCGAGCGCATCCGGGTGGCCGACGCGGCGAGGAAGCCGGTGGGGATGTTGCCGGGCGCGATGCAGTTGACGCGAATGTCGTGGCGCGCCAGCTCGATCGCGGCGGATTTGGTGAAGTGGATGACCGCGGCCTTGGACACGCGGTAGCACTGCACGCCGCCCCCGGCCTGGATGCCGCCGATGGAGGACACGTTGACGATCGAGCCGCCGCCGTGGTCGGCCATGTGCCGGGCGGCGAGGCGGGTTGCGGCCATGACGCTGAGCAGGTTGACGCTCAGCACCCGGTGGAAGTCGCCGAGGTCGTCGTCGAGGAAGGTCTTGTACATGGTGCCCGACATCCCGGCGTTGTTGCACAGCACGTCCAGCCCGCCGAAGGTCCGCACCGCCACGTCGACGAGCGCCTCCAGCTGCTCCGGATCGGCCACGTCGACGCGCCGGAACACCGCCGAATCACCGTAAGCGGCAATCGATTCCGCGCCCGCCTCGGCGTCGATATCGCCCACGACGACGCGCGCCCCGGCGGCGACGAACCGGGCGACCGTGGCGCGGCCGATCCCGGCGGCGCCCCCGGTGACGATGGCGACCTTGCCCGCCAGTTCCTCGCTCATGAGGTCGATTCCTTTCCTGAGTGTTCGTCGAGGAAGCCCAGCAGCAGCCGGTTCACGACCCCCGGCTGTTCGATCTGCGGGCAATGCCCCGCGTCCGGGACCACCTCGGCGCGCCCGTCGGGGATCTGCTTGGCGATCTCGGCCGCCCAGCCCGGCGGCAGCAACTTGTCCCGTTCGCCCTCGACCAGCAGCACCGGCACCGTGATGCGGTGGTAGGCGCGCTCGCTCGACGGCGCGGGCGGCGCGTCGGCCTCGGGACGGCGAAATCGGGCCGCCGCCAAGGCCTCCCACGCGCCCGGCGCGATACTGGACCGGTAGCGGCGTTCCACGTACCGCTCGTCGCCGGGGAACGACGGCGAATGGAACAAGGCCGTCACGATGCGCCGCATGGCGGGCAGGGTGGCGTCGTAGTCGTAGAGCGCCCGCATGTGCTCGTTCTGCTGGATGGTCCCCCCGCCGCACAGCGCGACCAGGCTCCGCATCGGCAGTCGCGGCCGTGTGGCGGTCGCGTCGACCAGCAGATTGATCGCCCCCATCGAATTGCCCACGAAATGCGCCGAATCCACCCCGAGCACGGCCAGCCATCGCGCGAGATGCCGGATCCGCAGCCCCCGCCCGTCGGTGAAGTCCACCACCTTGGCCGAGGTCCCGAACCCGAGCATGTCCGGCGCGAGCACTCGGTACCGCCCGGCCAGCGCGTCGATGGTGTGCTCCCACCCGATCTCGGCGTCGCAGCCGAACTCCCCGCCGTGCAGCAACACCACCGGCTCCCCCGCACCGGCCTCCAGATATCCGGTGACCAGCCCGTCCACCACGAGTGTCCGCCGCGCGCTCACGACGCGCTCCCCATGGCCGAGGCGTCGTCCGGCCACGCCCACGCACCTCCGGGCAGCGGCACGCGGTCCACGATCCGCACGCCCTCGAGTTCGGGAGCGGGGCCGGTCACCGCCAGCCGGATCGTGCGCAGGCCCAGGTCGGTCAGGATGGCCGCGGCCACATAGCGATCGAGGGCGGTGAGCGAATGTCGCTGCGCCCCAGCGGTCAGGGCGGTGCGGATCGCCTCGCGCTGGGCGCGCACGTAGACCAGGACACCGCAGCCCGCGCGGGCGATCCGATCCAGGGCGGCGCGCAGGTTCGCGCGGCAGTCGCACAACGCCGAGCCGAGCACGTCGCCGAGCAGGCATTCCCCGTGCAGCCGCACCAGCGGGGCGGGGGCCGACTCCGGGTCGCCGTGGACGAAGGCGACGTGTTCGCGGCCGAGGCCGTCGACGAATCCGATGGCCCGGAAACCCCCGGGCGGCAATGGGACTCGCGCCGAACCGTGGCGGCGCACCCGGGCCAGCTCGCGGTCCCGGTGATCGGTGAGATCCTCGGTCGTGATCGTCGGGAAGCCCTGCGCGCGAACGGCTTTCAGCGATTCCGCCGCCACCGGCACCCGCACCAGCAGCGCGCGGGATCCCTCGCCGAGCAGATCCGCGGCCTCGATCGCGTCCGCGGGAGCGTGTTCGGCCGCCGTCACCAGATGCCCGTGCCGTCCGTCCGCGCCGAGCACGAGAACCATGCCGCGCGAACGCACTTCGGCGAGGGCGGCGGCGACGGCGGTCACGACCGGGCCCCGCTCGCACGGGCGAAGGACAACACCTGCGCCGCGAGCAGTTCGAGCTGGGCGTTCACCGTGGAGTCGACCAGCGTGCCCTCGGCGTCCCACACGGGATCGGCGGAGTTGATCGCCACCCCCAGCGGCGTCGGCCAGGCGCGCAGCGCGTGCCCGATGACCCGCAGCTGCCCCAGCGTGCCCACCGCCGCCTGCCAGCCGTAGGCGCAGGTGATGCAGCCCCACGGCTTGTTGTCCAGATACACCACCGGGTCGCCGCGCAGATCCTCGATGTAGTCCAGCGCGTTCTTCACCAGCCCGGAGATGCCGCCGTGGTATCCGGGTGAGCCGATCACCACGGCGTCGGCCGCGCGCAGGGCCTCGACCAGGGCGGTCGCGGCGGGTGTGCGCACGGTGTCGTGCGGGTTGTACATCGGCAGGTTGATGTCGGGACCGCTGAACACCGCCGTGCGCGCGCCCAGGCGCTCGGCCGCCGAAAGGCAGTGGCGCAGCGCGCGTTCGGTGGACGAGCCCGATCGCAGCGTGCCGCCGACGCCGACGACGAACGGGCGCTCGTCGCGGCCGGTGGCGTCGCCGACGGCCGCCGGTGTGGTGCTCACGGTCATGCCGGTACCTCGTGCTTCCTCCGGGTCGCGCATCTACTTGATGGCGAGGGGGTTGATCGGTGAGCCGACCGCGCCCACCACGCGCAACGGCGGTGCGATCAACTGGAATTCGTAGACGCCGTCTGCGGCGCAGTCGGCGGCCAGCGCGGTCAGGTCCCAGTACTCGCCGAGCATCAGGCCCATATCGCGCAGGCAGAGCATGTGCATCGGCAGGAAGGTGCCGTCCACGCCGGACACCGGGTCCTCGACCATCAGATTGTCGGCGGCCACCGCGGCGACCTCGCGTTCGTGCAGCCACGTCGCGCACCGCCAGTCCAGCCCCGAGTACGGTTCGGAGCCGTCCCCGGCCTCCTGGAACCGCGCCCACCAGCCGGTGCGGATGAGCACGATGTCGCCGGTGCCGACCTCGACGCCCTGGGCGCGGGCCACCTCGTCGAGTTCGTCGGGGGTGATGGGTTCGCCCGCGGCCAAGAAGGTTTCGGCCCCGCGATGGCGGACCAGATCGAGCAGCACGCCGCGGGTGGTGATGCCCTTGCCGTCGACCTTGTCGATGCCGCAGTGCACCGCGCCCAGGCTGGTGACCGAACTCGCCGGGAACCCGTTGTACAGCTGCTCCTCGTAGTACACGTGCGACAGCGCGTCCCACTGGGTGGCCGCCTGCAACGGCATGATGATCAGATCGTCGTTGAACCGGAAGGGGTTGTCGGCGAAGAATCCGCTCAGTTCGCGAGCGACGCTGTTGCGCAACCACTTCGGCCCGTACTCGGCCAGCGTCCGCGCGTCCCCGCCGTCCACGGTCATCACGTGCACGGGGTTGTGCCGGAACTGGAACGCGCCCTGCGGGCCGTTCGAGCCGAAGTCCACACCCAGCGGGAATACCTTCCCGTGCCGGACCAGACCCGCCGCCGCGGCGACCTTCTCGGCGGTGATGAAATTGAGCGTGCCGAGTTCGTCGGCCGCGCCCCAGCGGCCCCAGTTGCGCACCCGCTCGGCGACGCGCCGGAAATCGGTCAGATCGGCCACTATCGTTTCCCTTCGGAGCTTGCGGCGGCCGTCCCCGCGATGCGGGCGGCCGTGTTCCCCCCGTCGACCCACACCACCTGGCCGGTGATGTAACTCGCGGCCCGGCTGTTGAGGAACACCAGCACCGCCGCCTGCTCGGCCGGGGTGGAGACCCGGCCCAGCGGTTTGGGGATGGTGTCGAGATAGTCCTGGCCGTAGGCCGAGCGCAGCTGGTCCAGGATGGGCGTCTCGGTGACTCCCGGTGCGGTGCAGTTGATCCGGATGCCGCGCGCCCCGAGCGGGACGGCGTGGCGCATGGTGTAGTGGATGATCGCCTCCTTCGACAGCCGGTAGCCGCCGTCGGCGATCGCCTCGGGATGCGCACGGCACCAGTCGATTCCGTCGGCCATGCCGGTGGTGGCGAGCAGGCCCTCGGACTGGTCGCGGTGCTCGAGGTAGCCCGCCGCCGCGAGCGAGGAGACGCTCACGATGGTGCCGCCGGAACCCATTGCCGCCCACAGCAATTCGGCGCAGTACCGCAGACCGAGGAAGTTGATCGCCACAACCCGCAGCGGATCGCCGATGCCCGAGGACACCCCGGCGACATTGAACAGCGCGTCCACTCCCCCGCCGATCGCGGCCACCGCGCGATCGATGGAGTCGGTGTCGGTCAGATCCACGCGGTGGAACGCGTCGAGCGCGATATCGGGGTCGGCGCGATCCAGGCCGATCACCTCGCCGCCCAGGTCCCGGACCTGACGCGCCACCTGCGCGCCGATCCCCGAGGAACAGCCGGTCACCACGACGCGTCGGCCGTCGTACCGCCAGAGTTCATCGATGCGTTCCACCGCGGGCATCCTCGTTCTCGCCTACTGCTGCTGTTCTTCCTTGAGCCGCTGCGCGGCCTGTACGCGTCCCTCGTTGATCTCGGCCATGGCCTCGGGGATCTCGCTGGCGGTGAACTTGCCGCCGCGTCCGGTGGGCAGCCCGCCGAAGGCGTAGGTCTCGTCGAACTCCGGGGAGGGCAGCGGCCTGCGGCGCTTCTCGACCTTCTCGATGATCGGTTCGAGCCGTTTCGCCTTGTCCGCCACGGCCTTCGCGTCGCGCTCGATGAACTCCGGCAGCACGTGCTTGCCCATCAGCTCGATGGATTCCATCGTGGCCTCGTGGCTGCGCGGATTGAGCAGCAGGATGATCTCGTCCACCCCGCTCTCCTCGTAGCTGCGCAGGAATTCGCGCACGGTGTCGGGCGAGCCGATCGCGCCGCGGCCGGGACCGTAGGCCAGCGTCTCGTCCTCTTTCACCGCGTCGAGGTAGCGCTCCCAGACGCCGGTGCGGCCGGGGGTGTGCTGACCGGTCATGTAGTAGTGCATGATCCCGAAGGAGAAGAACCCGCCACCGACGCCGAGCCGCTGGACGGCCTGTTCGTCGGTGGGCGCCACCATCATCGACAGATCGCCGCCGATGGCGAGGATGTTCGGGTTGAGCTGCGGGATGGTCGGCGCGGCCTTGTCCTCGAACTCCTGGTAGTACCCACGCACGCGGTCGCCGAGTGGGCCGGGCCCGGTATACGCGAAGCTGAGCGCGCCGATGCCCTTCTGCGCGGCCATCTGCACCGACGACGGCCGGGTGCACGCCACCCACACCGGCGGATGCGGGCGCTGGTACGGCTTGGGAATCACGTTGCGGGCGGGCATTTCGATGTGTTCGCCCTTGAACCCGGTGAACGGCTCCTCGATCATGCAGCGGATGGCGACGTCGAGCGCCTCCTCCCACTGCCCGCGCTTGTCGGCGGGGTCGATATTGAATCCGCCGAGTTCACCGACCGACGACGATTCGCCGGTGCCGAACTCCACCCGCCCGTTCGAGATCAGGTCCAGGGTGGCGACGCGCTCGGCGACACGGGCGGGATGGTTGATCGCGGGCGGCAGGTGCATGACGCCGAAACCGAGCCGAATGTCCTCGGTGCGCTGGCTCGCCGCGGCCAGGAACATCTCCGGGGCGGTGGAGTGGCAGTACTCCTCCAGGAAGTGGTGTTCGGTCAGCCAGACGGTGGCGAAGCCCGCCTTGTCGGCGGCCTCCACCTCGTCGAGGCCGTCGCGGAACATCTCGTGTTCGTCCTCGGGCACCCACGGCCGCGGCAGCGCGAATTCGTAGAACAGGGATATCTTCATTGGTTTCCTCCGTGGGAGTCCGAAATGTGCTGGGCCGCTATGTATCCGAAGGTCATGGCGGGGCCGATGGTGGCGCCCGCGCCGGCGTAGCTGCGGCCCATGACCGCGGCCGAGGTGTTGCCGGTGGCGTACAGTCCCTCGATCACCGAACCGTCGGCGCGCAGGACCCGGGCGTGCTCGTCGGTGCGCAGTCCGCCCGAGGTGCCGAGGTCGCCGAGCACCATCCGGAATGCGTAGTAGGGCGGCTTGCCCAGCGGCCGCAGGTTGGGGTTGGGCAGGGTGGGGTCGCCGTAGTAGTTGTCGTAGACGCTGTCGCCGCGGTGGAAGTCGTCGTCGTGACCCGTGCGGGCGAGTTGGTCGAAGCGTTCGGCGGTGGCGCGCAACCGATCCGGCGGCACGTCGATCTGGGCGGCGAGGTCCTCCCAGGAGTTCGCGGCCTTCACCACGCCGGACTCGAGCCACTGCGGCGGGATCTTCCGGCCGGTGGGCACGGGCGCGAACGGGATCTTGGGCAGCGGCAGATGTCCGGCGATGACGTACCGGTGCCAGGAGCGGGCGTCGGTGATGAGCCAGCTGGGGATGTGCCGGACCCCGGTGCGTTCGCCCGCGAGCATGGCGTGCCCGAAGTCCATGTAGGGCGCGGCCTCGTTGATGTACCGCTCGCCCGCGCCGTTGACGATGAACTGGGCGGGCATCATGCGCTCGTTGAGCATGAATTGCATGCGCCCGTCGGGCCATTGGATGGCGGGGAACCACCACGCCTCGTTCATCAGGTCGGTGTCCGCGCCGATCCGCTGGCCCGCGCGGATGCCGTCGCCCATCGACGCCGGATTGCCGAAACTCCAGTCCTGCTCGATGACCGGTTCGAGTTCCTTGCGCCAGGCCATGTCATGGTCGAAGCCGCCGGTCGCCAGGATCACCCCGCGGGTGGCGCGCACCCGCAGGCGGGTGCCCTCCTTGTCGACGACCGCGCCGACGACCGACCCGTCCTCGGCGGTGATCAGCTCGAGCATCGGGGCGTCGAGCCACAGCGGAATGTCGTGCTCGCGCAACGCGAGTCGCAGCCGGGCCACCAGCGACTGCCCGATGGCGGCGATCCGGTCGCCGAATACGCGGGCGCGGAACATCCGCCACACCAGCTTCACCAGCACGGCCTTACCGCGCCAGGACTGCCGCACCCGGTAGAACAGCCGAAGATCCTTGGGGCCCAGCCAGATTCCCTTCGGCGCGAGCGCGAGCGGGGCGAGCAGCAGTTCCTCGTCTTCGCCGAGGACGCGCAGATCGATGGGCGGCACATTGATGGTGCTGCCCCGCGGGTCGCCGCCGGGGAGTTCGGGGTAGTAGTCGGCGTAGCCGGGTTTCCACACGAATTCCAGCCAGTCGCTCTGGCTTTCGAGGAATTCCATCATCTCCGGCGCCTTGGCCACGTAGGCGCGCAGGCGTTCCTCGGTGACCAGGCCCTGGGTGATGGCCTTCAGGTACTCGACCACGGCCTCCGGGGCCGGGGTGTAGCCGTCGCGGCGTTGCGCGGGCGCGCCCGGCACCCAGATGCCGCCGCCGGACAGCGCGGTGGAACCGCCGTAGCGCGGGGACTTCTCGACGACGAGGGTGTCGAGCCCGGCGGCGCGGGCGGTGAGGGCGGCGGTCAGCCCGCCCCCGCCGGATCCGATGACGAGGACGTCGACGGTCCGGTCGAAGCTCGGTTCGGGGGTCACACTCGCCTCCGGTCGGTGCGGTCCCGCTCGGGAAGCGCTGTGCGCAGGGCGAATCCGGCGATGAGCGCGGGCGCGGGTCGGTAGTAGTGGTGGATGGTGCGGTAGGGGCCCTGGCTCCCCAGGGCCGCGAAGGCGGCGATCCAGGTGCGGATCTCGTGGGCGGAGTTGCCCGCCTCGCGGGTGATCTCCGCGGTGGTCCAGGCGTCGAGGTCGGGCAGCCGGTTGCCGTCGATCACGTCGAGGAACCGCCGATCCCAGTCCGGGTTGAGCGGCCGGGAAGGCCCCGCGCCGGAGGCGAATTCGCGGGCGGCGGCGATGACCTGTTCCTGGCGGGCGGCACGGCGCTCGGCGGTGAGCGGCCCGCCGTGCAGAATGCGGTCGCGCACCGGCCCGGTGGCGGTGGCCAGCGTGGGCACCGGCGGATCGTGCGACAGGCCGCCCGATCCGATCACCAGCACCCGCCGGTCGAGCCCGGCCAGGTACTCCCCCACCGCCGCGCCCAGCGCCCGCACCCGGGCGAGCGGACCCAGCGGCGCGGCAACGGCATTGACGAAGATCGGTACCACCGGCACGGCGGTCGCGGCGCCGAGCAGACGTTGCAACGGCTGCACCGTGCCGTGGTCGACGTCCATGTCCATCGACACCGCGAGATCGACCCCGGCCGCGAGCACCGACTCGGCGAGATCGGCGGCCACGTCGGCGGGCACGGGCAGCGCACCGGAGTAGGTGCCGTAGTCGCCGACGCCCCGGGCCTGGACGCCGACGCAGAACGGCGGCATGAGCCGGTAGAAGAACCCGTTGTAGTGGTCGGGCGAAAAGGTCACCAAGAGTTCGGGTTCGAAGTCGCGCACGAACTCCGCCGCCCCCGCCAGCGCCCCCTCGATATCGTCGAGCAGGTCGCGGTCGGGCCCGGGGAGGTCAAGAAGCGGGCTGTGCGAGACGCAGCACAGGGCCAGCGGCATCGTCACCTCCCGGCGCGAGCGTGAGCGTGTCGGCGAGGTCCGCGGCGAGGTCCGGCGCGAGTTGCGCGATGGTCGCCCCCGCGATACAGCGGTCCGGGCGCAGGAACAGCACCGAGTCGGCGTGTCCGTCGAACCAGCGTTTGAGCGCGCCCGTGCGGTCGCCGACGATGACGACATCGGGATCGTCCTGGTCGGTCCAGTGCAGCTGCGTCTGCGGCCGGGCGGCAATGAACTTGGCGCCCAATGCCTTCCACCGTGCGAAGGCGTCCTCGCCGAGCAGCCTGCGCGGCTGGTTGTTCCAGCACAGCACCGTGAACCACGGGCCGAGCACATCGTCGAGCAGGACCCCGGCGTGTTCGCGGGTGTCCACCCGCGGCTGTACGAACAGCGTGCCGACCGCCGATTTCGGCGACCGCGACCAGGTGTGCACGACCGCGCCGCGGTCGTAGCGCGGCATCGGCTTGAACCGCATTCCGAGCACGTACCGCTTCACCGGCGGAATGGCCGCCGCGAGCCGCACCAGCGCGTCACGCGCGGCGGCCACCCTGCGGTCGGTGGGCGAGATGACCCGGCCCACCAGCGTGGACAGGTCGATCATGGCGCGCGCGTGGTCGCGTCGCTCGAGGTCGTAGCTGTCCAGCAGCGCGTCGGTGGCCCTGCCGGTCACCACCGCGGCGAGCTTCCAGCCCAGATTCGCGGCGTCGCGGATGCCGCTGTTGTAGCCCTGGCCCTGCCACACCGGCATCAGATGCGCGGCGTCGCCCGCCAGAAGGACACGGCCCCTGCGGAATTCGCCCGCGATACGGGAGTGGTGGGTGTAGAGGCGGCGGCGGATGATGTCGAGCCGCTCCGGATGCGGCACCAGCGGGGCCAGCATCCCGGCCACGAACTCCGGATCCTCGGCCTGCGCGTCGGTCTCGTCGTCGTGGATCATGAATTCGAACCGGCGGATGCCGTGCGCGATCGACACCGACACATTGGGTCGCGCCGGATCGGCGGCGACCTCGATATTGGGGTGGCCCAGCGGGTCGGTGGCGATATCGATGACCAGCCAGCGGGTCGGGGAGGTGGTGCCGTCGAAGCTGACGCCCATCTGTTTGCGGGTGGCGCTGCGGCCGCCGTCGCAGCCGACGACGTAGCGCGCGGTCGTCACGGAAATGCCTGTCGCCGTGGTCAATTCGACCCGGACGTGCTCGCCTGTGTCCACGCAGGCGGTCATGGCCGTCGACCAGCTCACCTCGACGCTGTCGAACCGCTCCAGCCCCGCCAGTAGTTCCGCGTCCACCAGCGGCTGCACGAACCCGTTGCGCTTGGGCCAGCCGAACGAGGTGTCGCTGGGCGCGATCTCGGCCAGCAACCGGCGGCGCGAGTCCACGAACCGCATGATCTGGTCGGGCGTGGTGTGCGGCAGGATCGCCTCGGCGAGCCCGATGGCCTGGAAGGTGCGCAGCGATTCGTCGTCCAGGCCGACGCCGCGCGGATAGTCGATGAGGGTCGCGCGCTCCTCCACGACCCGGGTGCGCACGCCGTACATCCCGAGCATATTCGCCAGCGTGAGGCCGACCGGCCCCGCGCCGACGATGAGCACATCGGTGTCGGTCATGTCAGCCGCCCAGCAGGAAGCCCAGATGCAGGGCGTCGAAGGTCTCGGCGTCCTCGTACTGCGGCCAGTGCCCGCAGTCGGGCATCACCTCGAAGCGCGCGCCCGGGATCATCGAGGCGATCCGGCGGCCCTCGGCGACGTCGGCGGTCGGATCGTGACTCGTCCACAGCACCAGCGTCGGCGCGGTGATGGCGCCGTACTCCTTGTGGCCCAACAGGTTCCGCTGCCGGATCTCGGGGTCCTGCAATGCCATGATGTCGCGCATGGCGGCCACGAAGCCGGGCTGGCGGTAGACGCGCTGCCTGCTGGCCACCAGATCGTCGTAGTCCTTGGTCTTGTCGGCCATCAGCCACTTGATCCGCGCTTGCACCGTCTCCCACGTCGGATCCGAGACGGCGGCCATCGAGAGATTCACGATGCGCGCCATGACTTCCGGGTCGGCCTGCGACCCGCCCGCGGTGTTGAGCACCAGCCGATCCACCCGGGACGGATGATCGACGGCGGCGCGCGCGGCCACCCAGCCGCCCAGCGACTCACCGCTGATGTGCGCGCGGTCCGCGCCGATCACATCGAGGAAGCCGATGAGATGCTCGACGTAGTGGGCGATTTCGAGCGGATGACCGGGTTTGCCGGTGTATCCGTGGCCCAGCATGTCGATGGCCCAGGTGTCGAAGTGCTCGGCGTGCGCGGCCAGATTGCGCACGTATGCCTCGGCGTGCCCGCCCGACCCGTGCAGCAGCACCAGCGACGGCTGCGCGGGATCACCGGCGTGCAGGTAGCGGGTGCGCACCCCGCCCACGTCCAGGTACCCCTGGTCGAACGCCACGCCCTGGAGATCGCTCCAGATGCTCTCGTACTCCGACAACTGTCCTCCTCCGTCCGCCCGTCGCGCCGCGCTCACGGCTCCACCGATTTGCCGGTCGCCGCCGCGTGCCCGGCCCGGTACCCGAAAACCATTGCGGGCCCGATGGTTCCGCCCGCGCCGCCGTAGGCCCGCCCCGTCGGCCCGCCCATCGCGTTGCCCGCCGCGAACAGGCCGCCGATCACCGAACCGTTCACATGCAGCACGCGGCCGTCGCGATCGGTGCGCGGCCCGCCCTTGGTTCCCATCGCGCCCACGCTCACCGGGACCGCGTAATAGGGGGCGGTGTCGAGCGGGCCGAGGGTGCGGCCCGCGAGGGTGGCGGCGTGCTCGTCGCCCCAATACCCGTCGTAGGCGCTCGAGCCGCGCCCGAAGTCGGGATCGGACCCCGCCGCCACCGCGCGATTCCAACGTTCCACGGTCGCCCGTAGCCCGTCGGGATCGATGCCCGTTCTGGCCCCGAGGTCCGCGAGATCGTTTGAGGCACAGAACCATTCGGGCACCTCGTCGCCCGGTGCGATGCCGAGGAAGCCGTAGCGGCGCAGATGCTCCGCGTCGAACACGATCCACGCCGGATCGTTGACGTAGCCGTGCCTCGGGTCGAGGTAGTGGAAGGCCCCGGCCATGGAGTTGTACTCCCCGGCCTCGTTGGTGAACCGCCTGCCCGCCCGATTGACCATGATGCTGCGCGGCCGGGTCCGCTCGAGCCGCACGCTGCGGCTGCGCGGATGCCCGTCGATGGTGTCGCCGGGAATCCGCACGATCGGCACCCACCACGCCTCGCCCATGGTCGACAGGTCCGCGCCGTGCGCCATCGCCATCCGCAGCGCGTCGCCGGTGTTGTTGGGCGGGGACACCGCGCCGTGCATCGGGCCGCGCAGATACGTTTGGGTCAACCGCGCGTCCCATTCGAACCCGCCCGCCGCCAGCACCACACCGCCGCGCGCGCGGATCGTGGATTCGCCTGTGGCCGTGGCGATCCGGACGCCCGCGATCACACCGTCGGCGGCGATCAACTCCACCGCCCGTGCGCCCGTGCGGATCTCGACCCCGGCGGCGAGCACCCCCGACAGCAGGCTCGCCACCAGCGCCGTCCCGGCCACGCACAGATCGGCCGATTCCGAGGTCACCCCGGTGTGCAGCCGGGCCCGGGTCTCGGCGTCGAAACCGACATTGCTCCAGTCCGGCGGGAACGCGGTGATGCAGTCGCGCCACTCCCCCAGCCGCGCCAGGTCGAAGGCCACCGGGCTCAGCGACCGCCCGCCGCCCGGCTTCCCGCCCGGCAACTCCGGTTTGTAATCGGGGAAGCCCGCGGCGATCTCGAACCGCAGCGGGCTGTGCCGCTCGACGAAATCGACCATCGTCGCGCCCGTGCGCACGAATGTCTCGACCAGCTCGTCGTCCATCGCGCCCAGCGACTGGGCGTGCAGATAACTCAGCGCGTCGGCCACCGTCAACGGGCCGTCGGGCGAGCGGTCGTGCGCCGGAATCCACGCGATGCCGCCCGAAACCGCGCTGGTGCCGCCGACCGTGGCCGCCTTCTCGCACACCAGCACCGACGCACCGGCCACCGCGGCCGTCAGCGCCGCCGTCAAACCCGCTGCGCCGCTGCCGATCACGGCGACATCGACCTCGGTGTCCCAGGAGGTGACCTGCGATTCCCGCTGCGAAGACACGGTGTAGACCTCGATTCTCTGTTGAACAGAATCGTATTCTCATACGGTCGATACTGCAATCTCGGAGATCGGCCGCAGCGGCGGCGCTTGCCCGGCCGAACCACCGAGAGTAATGTTCTCATACAGAGAGAATTAGATTTCGCTCAACCGAGAGACTTCAGATGATCCGACTGTCCGACGGCACCGACCTGCCGGTGATCGACGCGAGCGTGCACATCTTCTTCGCGTCGAACCGCGATCTGCGGAGCTTCCTGCGCGAACCGTTCACCAGTCGCGGGATACCCGATCCGGAGATGGATTGGTACGGCGCGCCGGGCGGGGAGTACGCGAAGGGTACCCGCGGCCCGGACAAGGGGTATCCCGGTTCGGATCCGGCGTTCGTCGCCCGGCAGCTGTTCGCCGAGCGCGGCGTGGATGTGGCGGTGCTGCATCCGATGACGCGCGGCATCCTGCCCGACCGGCATCTGACCTCGGCGGTGCTGGCCGCGCACAACGAGATGCTGGTGACGCGCTGGCTCGAGCACGCCGAGTTCGGCGACCGCTTCCGCGGCACGATCCGGGTCAATCCGGAGGACATTCCCGGCGCGCTGCGCGAGCTCGAGCGGTGGGGTGGACACGAGCGGGTGGTGCAGCTCGGGGTGCCGCTGCAATCGCGGGAGCTGTACGGCAAACCCCAGTTCTGGCCGTTGTGGGAGGCGGCCGCGGCGGCGGGCCTGCCGGTGGCCGCGCACATCGAGACCGGCGAGTCGATCGCCTTGCCGCCCACGCCTTCCGGACACACCCGCACCTATGAGCAGTACATCGGGTTCATGGGCCTCAACTACGTCTATCACCTGATGAACATGATCGCCGAGGGCGTGTTCGAGCGACTGCCGGGCCTGCGGTTCGTCTTCGCCGACGGCGGCGCGGATCTGCTGACGCCGTTCATGTGGCGGATGGACACCTTCGGGCGGCCGCATCTCGAGCAGACCCCGTGGGCGCCGCGCATGCCCAGCGACTACCTGCCCGGCCACGTGTATTTCGTGCACGGCGGCCTGGACGGTCCCGGGGACGCCGAGTTCGCCGCGGAGTGGTTCGCGTTCACCGGCAAGCAGGACACGGTGATGTTCGGATCCAGTTACCCGCACTGGCACTGCACCGACATCACCGCACTGCCCCCGGCCCTGTCCGCCGAGCAGCGCGCGAACCTGAGCTGGCGCAACGCTTCCCGCCTGTACGGCATCGACATCCCCGCCACGGCCACGGCCCGTTGACGACATCCCAGGGAGGACGACCATGACCTTGGCCCATCGGCGCACCCACGATCCGGCACCCGGGGGCTCGGCCCGGCAGGGTGTGTCGGGTACCGATCCCGCACCCGGGGGCTCGGCCCGGCAGGGTGCTTCGGGTCCCGAGCTGGTACCCGTGCGGGTGGTGGATTCCGACGTGCATCCGGTGCCGCGGCGCGGGGAACTCGTGGAGTACATTCCCGAGCCGCAGCGCGGCGCGTACTTCCTCAGCCATCGGGTCGGCGACACCATCGTCTACGACGCCCCGGACTACGCGCACTCCTACGCCATGCGGGTGGATACCTTCCCCGCGGACGGCGAATTCCCGGGCAGTGATCCGGAATTGGCGTTCCGGCAGCTGATCGTGGACGCGGGGTCGGATATCGCCATCCTCGAGCCGACGGTCAAGGCGTGCCGACTGCCGGAGGCGACCAGCGCGCTGGCCACCGGCATCAATCACTGGCTGGCCAACCACTGGCTCGATCCGACGCACAACTGGCATCAGCGCTGGCGCGGCTCGATCTGCGTGGCCATCGACGATCCGGTGGCCGCGGTGCGCGAGATCGAGCAGTGGGCCGGGCATCCGTACATGGCGCAGATCCTGATCAAGGCCGAGCCGCGGCCCAGCTGGGGCGATCCGCGGTACCACCCGATCTGGGCGGCGGCGGTGAAACACGATCTGGTGGTGAGCTGTCATCTGAGCCGCGGCTCGTACGAGACCATGCCCATGCCGCCGGTCGGATTCCCCAGCTACAACCACGATTTCATGGTCAGCTACTCGCTGCTGGCGGCCAATCAGATCATGAGCCTGATCTTCGACGGCGTCTTCGACGCGTTCCCGGCGCTGCGGATCGTGTTCGTGGAGCACGCGTTCACCTGGATTCTGCCGCTGATGTGGCGGATGGACGCCGTCTACGAACAGCGCAAGGCGTGGACGACGATCAAGCGCAAGCCGTCGGAGTACGTCAAGGAGCACATCCGCTTCACCACCCAGCCGCTGGACTATCCGGAGGACAAGACCGAGCTGACGCGGGCATTCGAGTGGATGGAGGCGGAGCGGATCCTGCTGTACTCCTCGGACTATCCGCACTGGACCTTCGACGATCCGCGCTGGCTGGTCAAGCATCTGCCCGAGGCCGCCCGCGAACGGGTCATGTTCCGCAACGGCATCGAGACCTATCACCTGCCCGAGTCGATCCCGGCCGTCGACGGCCAGCGGCGGGTGTTCTAGATGACGGCCGAACCGGAACGGCCCCGCCTCGCGCAGGGCCGGGAGCACGTCGTGGCCACCGTCGCCGAAATCCCGCCCGGCACTTCGAAAGTCGTGCCCATCGGACGGCACGGGGTGGGGGTGTTCAATGTCGGCGGCACCTTCTACGCCATCGCCAACTACTGCCCGCACGAGGGCGGCCCGCTGTGCGCGGGGCGGCCGCGCGGACGCACGATCGTCGACGAGTCGGTGCCCGGCGACGCGGTGATGGTGCGCGACGGGGAGTTCATCTACTGCCCGTGGCATCAGTGGGGTTTCGAACTGGCCACGGGGACCACCGCGGTGAAACCGGAGTGGAGTATCCGTACCTATCCCGTACGTGTCGTCGGTGACGACGTCGTGGTCACGGCCTGAGGGGAGGGGCGGTGCTGGATACTGTCGAGCCGGGCGGGCTCACGCTCGGCGCGCTACCGGGATGCCCGCCTCGGCTGCTGCGCACGACCGCCGCGGGCATGAACCCTGACGACGACGGGGCGCGTTCCGTGGATTCGGTTGCCGCCCACGGCGAGAGCGCCGCGCTCCGACCAGAGGACCTGGCCATCACTCGCGGCGAGAGCGCGGCGCTGCGAGCCGAGGGCCTGGCCGCCTATCGCGCCGAGGGCGGGTATCGCGCGTCGGGCTCCGCGCAGGACGTGCTGGATGCCGTGCGCGAGAGCGGATTACGGGGGCGGGGCGGCGCGGCGTTCCCGCTCGCGGTGAAGCTGGCGACAGTGCGCGCGGCCGGGTTGGATGGTGCGGAGACGGTCGTGGTCGCCAATGGTGAAGAGGGCGAACCGGCTTCGGTGAAGGACAAGTGGTTGTTGCGGAATCGGCCGCATCTGGTGTTGGACGGGTTGCGACTGGCGGCGGGGGTGGTCGGGGCGCGGCGCGCATATGTCTATCTCTCCGATGCCGAGGCGGCAGCCCGGGCCGACGCGGCGCTGAGCGAACTGGGGTCCTGCGCCGAGATAGATTTTCCCGCAACGGAATTGGTGACTGTAGGCGCGGGTTACGTGGCCGGTGAAGAGACCGCCGCGGTCCGCGCGATCAACGGCGGCCCGGCGCTGCCGACCGATAAGCCACCGCGCCCCTTCGAGCGCGGTGTCGATGGCGTGCCCACGGTGGTGAGCAATGTCGAGACGCTGGCCCAGCTGGCCTACCTCCACCGGCACGGGGCGGCGGAGTTCGGATCCGTGGGCACGCCCGCCTCGCCGGGGACGTTCCTGGCGACGGTCACGGGGGGTGCGCTCCCCCCGGCCTTGTACGAGCTGCCGCACGGCACACCCGTCACGGAACTACTTGCGCTGCACGGTATTTCGCCCGAATCCGTGCGCGGCGCGCTGACCGGGGGTTACTTCACGGGCGTGCTGGGCCGGGAGGTGCTGGGGGCCACGCTCGACCACGAATCCTTCCGCGCTCTGGGCGGCGGGCTCGGCTGCGGGGCGATCTCGTTCCTCACCACCGAATGCCCGGTCGCCGTCGGCGCCTCGGTGCTCGCGTACTTCGCCCGGGAGAACGCCGGGCAGTGCGGTTCCTGTTTCAACGGGACCGCGGCCATGGCGGCCGTCGCCGCGGCGCTGCGGGACGGGCTCGCCGACTCCGGCGATCTCGAACGGCTGCGGCGCTGGTCGGTCTCGCTGCGCGGGCGCGGGGCGTGCGGCACGCTCGACGCGGCGGTGAATATGGCGGCGACGCTGCTGAATCGGTTCCCGGGCGAGGTGAACGCGCACCTCCAGGGCTCGTGCCGCGACTGCGCGGGCGGACCCTTTCGCGCCGAACGCCCCTTCGCGGTGGAGGCGCTGCCGTGAGGATCCGCCTCGACAAGACCCTCTGCGACGGGTTCGGGATCTGCGCGCGGCACGCGCCCGCGTATTTCTCCCTCGACGACTGGGGTTACGCCGCGCTCGAGGGTGACGGCACGGTGCCGCCCGAGGACCGCGACAGCGTCCTGCGCGCGCTGCTCGACTGTCCCGCCCACGCCATCATCGCGCTGTCGGACGCGACACGCCCCGAAGAGATCCGGAAGGACACCGATGTCTGAGTCGAAGATGCTCGTCTTCTCGAATGCCGTTGCGGGACAGGACGACACGTTCAACGAATGGTACGACACCGAGCACCTGGACGACGTGCGGGCCGTGCCCGGGGTGGTCTCGGGTCAGCGGTTCGACGTGGTGCCCAGCGGCCTGCCCGGCGGCGAGTCCCCCGCACACCGCTATCTCGCCGTCTACGACATCGAGGGCGACCCGGCGACGGTCGTAGCGGAGTTCATGAAGCGCGCCGGGGCCGGGGAGATCCCGTTGAGTCCCGCGCTGGATCTCACGACCTTGGCTGTGTCGGTATGGCGCGCTCGGTGAACAACGGCGCTCGGGCGCGGGCTCGGGAACGCGCCGCCGCGGAGAAGATGATCCGCTACGACAAGGACGTCGAAACTCGCATCGCGACAATCACTTTCGACCGGCCCGACCACCTCAACGCCCCCACCATCGCCGCGCGCCTGCGCTACGCCGACCTCCTGCACCGGGCGAGCATCGATGACGATGTCAAAGTCCTGGTCATCCGCGGCGAGGGCGAGGACTTCGGCTCGGGCGCGGACCTCCCCGAATTCCTGGAGGCCCAGAACGACCCCGATCCGGGCCACCTGCTGAGCGAGTACCGGATAGGTCCGGACGAAGTACGGTATCCCCCGCGCGGCTCGTTCCGGCACGGCGCGAATATCGGTGCCTGGTACGGCAATTCGGCCGCGGGGTGCCGGAGTTTGCAGGAGTTCAAGAAGATCAGCATCGTGGAGGTGAAGGGCTACTGCTACGGTTGGCACTTCTACCAGGCCACCGACGCGGACCTCGTCATCTCCTCGGACGACGCGCTGTTCGGGCATCCGTCCTTCCGGTACTACGGGTGGGGGCCGCGCATGTGGACATGGGCGCAGACGATGGGGTTGCGGAAGTTCCAGGAGATGGTGTTCACCGGGCGGCCGTTCACCGCTCGGGAGATGCTGGACTGCAATTTCCTGAACAAGGTGGTCGCGCGGGAGGAGCTCGAGGACGAGACGGCGAAGTACGCGCTGGCGTGTGCGCGGAATCGACCGGTGGACACGGTGTTCATGCAGAAGGTGTTCTTCGAGGTGATGAAGCAGCAGCAGGGGGAGTATATGGGGAGTCTGTTGGCGGGGATGTTCGAATCGATCGGGGGGCATGCGCGACCGGATGGGGACGAGCTCATGCTCGCGCAGGCTCGGGAATCGGGGCTGAGCAATTCGGTGAAATCGAACGACGATCAGTTCCCGCCGGAGTTCCGATTGAGCAAATCGGGCCGGAAGAAGAAGGGGTAGTCGTGCCCGGGGAGATGGTGCGCGGCGGCCTGGTCGCCTACGAGATCCTCGGGGAGACAGGCGAGCTCATCGTCCTGACGCCCGGCGGTCGGTTCGCCATGGACATTCCCGGGTTGCGGCCCCTCGCCGAGGCGCTGGTGGCTGGCGGTTATCGGGTGTTGTTGTGGGACCGGCCCAATTGCGGGTCGTCGGATGTGCAGTTCTACGGGCGGTCCGAATCCCATATGCGGGCAGAGACTTTGGCGGGATTGCTGGGGGCGCTGGATCTCGGGCCGTGTGTGCTCGCGGGTGGGTCCGGTGGGGCTCGGGATTCCATGGTGACCGCGATCCTATACCCGGAGTTGGTCACGTCGCTGGTGTTGTGGAATATCGTTGGTGGGATCTACGGGACGTTCAATCTCGGTGCGTATTACGTACTTCCGAGTTTGCAGACGGTGCGGGGGCGCGGGGTCGAGGGTTTGGTGCGGATGCGGGAGTGGCGTGAGCGCATCGCGGCCAATCCGCGCAACGAGCAGCGGCTGTTGGCATTGGACGCTGACGAGTTCGTCAGGCTGTCGTTGCGGTGGTTGAACGCTTACGTTCCCAAGCCTGGGCAGACGATTCCGGGGGTCGATGACGAGCTGTTCGACCGAATCCGGGTGTCTACGTTGATCATTCGGGGTGGGGAGAATGATCTGGACCATCCCAAGCGGACGTCGCTGGAGGTGAGCTGTCTGATCAAGGGGTCGGTGCTGATCGATCCGCCGTGGCCGGAGGACGCGTGGGAGCGGGCTATGGAGGATCAGGCTCGGGGGCGGGTGGATCATTACAATATGTTCGATACGTGGGTGTTGGCGGCGCCCGCGATCCTGGGGTTCTTGGCTAGCGCGCTCGGATCCGCACCTCACAGTTGAGCGCCGCCTCGAGGGCGGTGTGGATGCGGCTCTCGGGGATTCGGGCGAGGTCTCGCTCCGCGAGGGTCACGTTGATGATGTCGTAGCCGTCGGGGCCTTGTTCGCGGGTGAGGTGGCCGGTGAGGCCGAACCCGGCGAGGACGCCGTGGGCGTCGTCGTCGGTGCCTCGGCTGATGTAGGTGAGGGGGCCTGCTTGGGGGTGGGTTCCGAACGCGTTGGCGCACAGGGCGATTGCAGGCTCGGAGTCGGTTTCCGGGTGCTCGGTGGTGATGAGTAGTCGAATCTCGCGGCGGTGGCGGGGCAGTGCGGCGGGGTCGGTGTCGAGCACCTCCGCGCCGAGGGCTCGGGCGCTTTCGGTCAGCGTCGCGATGCCGGATTCCAACTCGGCAGCGGTGAGTTCGCCTGCGGGATCGACGTTTACGCGCAGCACGGCGGTTCTCATGATCGAATTCTAGCGGATCGGCGGGGTTCGGGAAACGGATGGCAACCGCTGGGGATATCCTTCCGCATTCCCCGGCGTGCGAGTTTCGGCCCAGCGCAATGAAATTACATTTCTGAATCATTTTCATTTTCCGGACACAGCGACAGAGTGGGGTACGTCGTGTTAATCTTCCCCGAAAGCTTTGCTGTTGGCGCTTAGCTTTCAGGGGGAAACATTGGCCGACATGCTTCAAGCGGACCTGGATACGCTGCATCGACTCGGGGATACGCTCGCCGACCACGCGGATGCCATTGGGAAGATCAAGATTTCGGTGTCGGTCGTCATGCCGGACTCGCCGTTGCAGAATGTGGGGGCGCGGATCGGCGATGCGGTGATCGGGGCGTTCGGACTCATCGGACGGAATATTCGCGAGATGGCGGATGCGTCGAAGGCGGCGGCGAAGACTTATGAGGAGAACGATCGCGTATACGCCGACCAGTTGGCTCGGTATACCAGGGGTGGGTGAGCGCGATGGCGACGATAAGTCATGTGCGGCATTGCGATCCGGAATCGCTGGTGGCCTTCGCAGCCGACGTGACCGCACAGAACGAGATCTTCACCGGACGCATCGGGCGGATGAACCGCGACGTGGACGACGCGATGGCGGAGTGGAAGGGCGAGGGCGCCGCGGCCACCTCGGCGCGCGCGCTGGCGCATGGGCTGGCGGCGAATCACATCGGTGAGGACGTGCGGATCATCGCGGCCCTCGTGCACAGCTGCGGTACCGAACTCGACGGCTACCGCGCAGCGTTGCTGGGCCTCGTCGACGGCGACGTTCCGCGGGGTGGCATGAAGGTCGATGACACCGGTCGGGTCACCGCGCCCACGCTCCCCAACACCACGAATTCCATAGCGGTGTATCTCATCCAGAAACAACTGGACGGCCACGCCGATTACCTTCAGTCTCGAATCATGAACCTGCTGGTTCGGTTCGAGGAGGCCGAACGCAAAGCTGCACAGGCGATTACCAATGAACTGCAACAGCTCGTGGTATATCAGCAGAACCCGGCGGGGCCGTCACTACGGCCGCCCGTGCTGAGCATCATCGAGGGGCGGAAGCCCCTGCCCACCGACCCTGTTGCGCTTCATGCCTTTTGGGAGACCTTGACCCGATCGGAGAAGGACGCCCTCTGGCAGCACGACAATTATCTAGGCAATAGAGATGGTATCCCCGTGATCGATCGGGACTACTACAATAGGATGAAACTGGAGGACGAGATCACCCGGGCCGAAGCGGGCGATCCGGCGGTAGCGAACAAACTCGGCGATTTGCGTACGACAGCGTCCTCGCTCGCCGCACAGAACCGTTACCTGATGCTTCTCGATACGCAGACCGGTCGCAACGCCCACGCGGCGGTGTCCATCGGCAATCCCGACTTCGCCGACCATGTCGCCACCTACGTACCCGGCACAGGCACACAACCTTCGAAAATGTCCGAAGATATGAAGAGGTGCAAGTTCATGGCGGAGTACGCGAAATCGAAAGGCGCCGAGAACCCTGCGGTGATCGCTTGGATCGGATACGACACACCTCCCACACCGGTCGATGTCGACCAGCACCTGAACCCCTTCGACTGGGATGTCGACGATGCCTCGAACATCAAGTACGCCGACGCCGCAGCACCGGTTCTGGATCGTTTCCAGGAGGGCTTGCGCGCTTCTCATGGTGAACCGCCCTCATACAACTCGGTGGTAGCGCACAGCTACGGCACTACAGTCGTGGGTGATGCGGCTGCCCACGGACGAAGTCTCGATGCCGATGCCGTGGTCCTGGTAGCGAGCCCCGGTACCACGGTCGAGCACGCCTGGGACCTCCACCTGGACGGAGTACCGCAGGACCAGGTGCCGAAGCACATATTCGCGACGAAGGCCGAGCACGACATCATCCAGCTCGCACTGCTGGGCGACCCGTTCGGCCCCAATCCCAACAACCCCGACTTCGGCGCGCAGGTGTTCGCATCGGACCCCGGCGCAGACGGACCGTGGGGCGTAACGACCGACGCCCACAGTCAATATTGGGACGTACCCGACGGCAAACCCTGCAAATCCTTGGTCAATATCGCCGATATCATCGCCGGTCACAACCCGACGGTCGAATGATGGCACGATTATGTCCTGGACTACTCGTCGTCTCGGCAATGGTGTTGATTGCGCTGTCGACCACTGAATGCACAGTCTCGCAGCACAAGGGAGCAGATGCGGTGCAGCAATCACTCACGGAAGAAGCAGCCCGTCGATACATCTTCCAGTACCTACAGAGAACCGCAAACGAGATCGGAGTCAAATTCTCTTTGTCGCCCGATGGTGTCAACCATGCGACCGCGTTCGAACCGGCCGATACGATGCCGTGCTACGACGGCCATCGTGAACGCGGACCGCATCAGGTACAGGCTCTGTACTGGGTTGCCGGAGTACCACCGGGACAGACCTCGCGATTCTTCTCGCTCCTGCGCGACACGTGGAAGAACTGGGGCTGGAAATTGGATCCGAAGGCAACGAACACGCTAGCGGCACTGGGAACCCCGGACCATTACACGTTCATCGTGCAGGACGCGGGCAAAGGTGACGGCTGGTTGAGCATCGTGGCCGCATCCCCCTGCTTCCCCTACGAGGGTCTGGGCGCGGAGACTCCCGCGCCGGACGTGATCGAAGGCACGCCATGAACCCCGCCGACTTCGAGGAACTCGGCCGAAAAGTCCAACGCGCCCACCAAGCCCTCCAACAAATCCGCGGAACCGGTGTCGCACAAGGCATTCGAGTGATCATCGACGCCGAGAACCGCCTCCTCTCGGTCACCGTCGACGACGAACCCGCCATCCTCGCCGCCTACCGGGCCGCCCTCGCCGACAAACAACCCAAGGTCGACGAGGCCCTGCGTGAGCTCCGCGCCGACGCCCGCTTCGACGCCGTCTCCACCTTCACCGAGGCCAACGCGGCCCGGCAGCGGGCCGAGAAGGCCCGCCGCAGGCGCAAACGCGAGGAGGCCGAGGACCGTTTCTTCGAGAACCGCAACCGCCACGGCTGGTTCGACCACCCAGATGTATGATCCCCCGGCACATTCCGTTTGCCTGGTCGTGGTCTGATCTCGGCATTCTGTTGTTCGAGCAGACCGGCGATGGTGGGAGAGGAACGGATGCACGCCCTGGTGGTGGACGGCGTCGTGGGGTCGCGGGGTAGTGAGTACGCGGTGCTGATGCGGCGGGTGCGGGAGGCGGGGTTGTTGCATCGGCGGCGGCGGTATTACTACGGGAAGGGTGCGGGGGTGCTGCTGGCGTTGGGGGGCGGGTGGGCGGCGTTCGTCGCGGTCGGGGACTCGTGGTGGCAGGTGGGGGTCGCGGCGTGGTTGGCGATGGTGTTCGCGCAGTGCGCGTTTCTCGGGCACGACGCGGGGCATCGGCAGATCTTCGCGGGGCGGCGGGGGAACTATGTGACGGGTCTGCTGTTCGGGAATCTCGCGACGGGGGTGAGCATCGGGTGGTGGACCAGCAATCACAATCGGCACCACGCGCATCCGAACACCGAGGACGCGGATCCGGACATCATGGGGGTGCTGGCCCATTCGAGTGAGCGGGCGCGCACCGAGCGGAGTTTCCGCCGGTTCGTCTTCCGCTACCAGGCGTACCTGTTCTTCCCGATGCTGTTGCTGGAGGGCTGGAGTCTGCACGTCCAGAGCGTTCGCGGATTGCTGCGGTGGCCACTCCGGCATCGGGGCGTCGAGGCGGCGCTGCTGGCCGTGCACGCGATCGGGTACCTCGGCGTGGTGTTCTCGGTGTTGCCGCCCGGTAAGGCGCTCGCGTTCGTCGTCGTGCAGCAGGGTCTGTTCGGGTTCTACATGGGCTGCACGTTCGCGCCGAATCACAAAGGGATGGAAGTACTTTCGGCCACCGACGCCACGGACTTCCTGCGTCGTCAGGTGCTCACCTCGCGCAATGTCCGCGGCGGCCACCTCACCGATCTGGCGTTGGGCGGGTTGAACTACCAGATCGAGCACCACCTGTTCCCGTCCATGCCGCGACCCAATCTGCCGCGCGCCCAAACCCTGGTCACCCGGTTCTGCGCGGAGGTCGGCATCCCCTACCGCGAGACGACGCTGTGGGAGTCCTACGCCCAGGCGCTGCGCCACCTGCACGCGGTCGGACGACACGCCCGGCGCTGAGCGAGATCCGGGCGTCACCGGCACGGAATGACCGCCTCGGTCCCTGGTGTTGAATGCCAGGGTGAACGCAACGACGCCACTGACGATCATGGCCGTACACGCCCATCCCGACGACGAGGTCATGAGCACCGGCGGAATCTTCGCCCGCTACGCCGCCGAGGGGATCCGCACGGTCCTGGTAACCTGCACCAACGGTGAACAGGGCGACGCGCCGGGCGGCATCAAGCCCGGCGAGCCCGGCCACGACGAGGACGAGGTGCGCGCCCTGCGGCTGCGCGAACTCGAGGAGTCGGCGGCGCTGCTGGGCATCGAGCACGTCGAACTGCTCGGCTACCGCGATTCCGGAATGGACGGCTGGGACGCCAACCACGATCCCCGCGCGTTCAGCAACATCCCCGTCGAGCAGGCGTCGGCCCGCCTCGCCGATCTCATCCGGCACTACCGTCCGCAGGTCGTCGTCACCTACGACGAGAACGGCAATTACGGCCACCCCGACCACATTCAGGCCAATCGCATCGCCGTCGCCGCGACCGAGGCGACCGATATCCCGGCCAAGCTCTACTACACCGCGATCCCCCGCGAGCCCTCCCTCGAGATGTTCGCGGCGCTGCGCGCGAGCGGCGCCGTCGATTTCGAGCCGCCGGCGGATTTCGGCACGCCGATGGACCGGATCACCACCGTCGTCGACGTCACCCCCTACGCCCCGCGCAAACTGAAGGCGCTCCAGGCTCACGGCAGCCAGAGCGACAGCATCATGTTGCTGAGCCTGCCCGCGGAAGTGCAGCAGGGCATCTTCGGCACGGAAACCTTTGTGCGCCACAGTAATCGGGTGACGGGGGCGCCGGATCAGGAGACCGACCTGTTCGACGGGCTCCGCTGACAAATCTCGAGGTCGAAGTCCGTTCTCCTGCAAGCAATGAACCATGAGCGAGTGTCGTTCATTCACAGGACATCCTGGGAGAAACATCTGTGAGACGCTGTACTGCGCCATGCGACATATCGAGGGTCGAAGCAGAGGAAATCATGTTCGAGCCGAAAGAGCTGAAGAAGACCAAGCGCACATTCGATGAGTCCATCGATGACTATGCCTGGAAGTCGGCCAAAGGCCAGCTCGACGACCCCGAGCAGCGAGAGATCTCCGAGAATGTAATCCGCTGGGCGGCCGCACAGTACCGGGAGCAGGGCGGCGACGTTGAAAAAGCGATTCGGAAACGTCGGTCCTCGATCAGAGTCAAGTTCGAAGCGGTGGCGATCGACCATCACCATCGGACGGGAACACTCCTCTTCGCCGATCATCGGAAGGAAGCAGACAAGGCGGTGGATGCGATCGTTCGGATAGCAGCGGAAGAGTGCACATAAGTTCTCGGATCAAGGCTGTAGCACAGTCCAAAGGGGATATCGCCAGCGAAATCAAGAAGAGGCACAACCCAGGAATCAGTGGGTCCGTCTGACCGGACGTTTCGAGCGCGACACGCGGCCCCTGATCTCGGCAGCGAAACTGCGGGGTTCTCGGTGACGTAGCTGGTGGCCCCAGCCGTGGCGGCCGGAGCCGTTGTGCTCCAACGAATCTCGGCGAACACAACGGTCGCAGGCATCCGCCCCACCGCACCGATGAATTCCGTGCCGACTCGTCGTCCATATCGTTGGATACCGACGATGAGGAGTTCAGCCATGACGAAACCGTTCCGCTTCGGGGTCGTTGCCCCGCTCTTGACCGACCTGCCGACCTGGCGTGAGCAAGCGCGCCGCATCGGCGACCTGGGTTACTCGACGCTGCTCGTGCCCGACTTCCCGCTCACCCAACCCGCGCCCGCGCCCCTGCTGACGATCGCCGCGGAGATCACCGACCTGCGCGTGGGCACCTGGGTGTACGCGTCCCCGCTGCGCGCGCCGTGGCTGACGGCGTGGGAATCGCATTCGCTGTCGCTGCTGACCGACGGGCGCTTCGAGATGGGCATCGGCACCGGCCGGCCCGGCATCGAGGACGAGTTGCACGAGAAGGGCGTGGCCGACGTCCCGTCGCGGGGCGAGCGGCTGCCCCAGATCCGGGAGACCGTCGAGCGGTTGCGCGAATTGGACGGACCCGACCGGCACACCCCCGTCGCGATGGCCGTCCTCGGGCCGAAGGCGCGGGCCCTGGCCGCCGAGGTCGCCGACACGGTGACCTTCGTCCTGGGCGACCAACCGCGCGGCCAGGTCGCGCCGATGGCCAGCGAGTTCCGGGACAACGAGAAGGTCGAGCTCGCGCTCGCGGTACCGGCCATCGGTGACTGGGTCGCACCGCACATGGCCCCGCCCGACACCGACCCCACGCCGTGGCGGGAGGCGGACGCGCTCACCGTCCTGCCCGACGATCCGGCTGCGGCGGTGGCGGAGGTTCAGCGGCGGCGAGAGGAGATGGGTTTCTCGTACTTCGTGATCGGCGCGGGAGCCGCGGAGCGGTTCGCCCCGGTGGTGGCGGAGTTGGCGGGGCGTTAGGCGGTCGCGGGAACCGATGAGCGGTTCGCTCCGATCCAGCCCGTGCCGGCGGGGCAGGGACGACGCCGCTCACCCCGCGGAGGCTGTCGGCACGACCTGCAACCCATCGATGAAACTGTCGATATCGGGTCGGTAGAGGTCTCGGTCGGCGGCCGTGGCCTCGACCAGCATTCGGATCGGATACAGCAATTCGCCTGCGGGACAATCGAAGTCGAGGTATTCGTGGTAGCGGTCGCCGCCCTCGGCGTCGGACGCGGGATGGATCCCGCCGGAACGGGTGCCGCCGCGACCGCACACCTGCACCGACTCGGACCGCCACTGCCGCCAGGGGCCCTCGTATGCGACGAACACGCTGGTGCGGTTGTCGGCGCGACGCGGTTCGGTCACGCGGAGGGTGATGGTCGCGCTGCCCGTCCGCCCGGCGAGCCGATCGGTGCGGCGCAACACCAGATCGGCCGCGTCGTCCGGCGTGACCTGCCAACCCCGCAGTTGCGGAAGATGGAGCGTGAAGGGCAGATCGGGGCGCGCTCGGGTGGTGAAGACGGCTCCGTTCGCCGCGGTGGCGTCGCAGGTCGTGCGCGTGATCGGAGCCGATGTGGGCTCCGACTCGCCGCACGCGGTCACGCCCGTCGCCACGATGGCGGCGAGAACCAGATGCCGAATCCTTAACACGATGGGCAGCCTATCCCGCCGACCCTCGCGGGTCATGACCCGAGTTCATCCGTTACTCGAGAAACATTGCGCTCGAATCGCTTTCACTCAGCGCCACGCGGCGGAGCTCGGGAATCACGGATTTGTAGCTGGCCACCTCGGCCGAGCGCTCGAGGTAGAGGTTGCCGACATATTCCTCGATGTAGATCAGCGGCGGTTCGAGGAAACGGGTGTGGGGCAGGAGGGGGAATTCGAGGAGGGCGAAGGGGCCGGTCAGCGCGCCGATGTGATTGCGGGTGTCGAAGGGGACGACACGGACGGAGACATTGGGACGCTCGGCGAGTTCGGCGAGGTGGCGACGTTGTTCGGCCATCACCCCGGGGCCGCCCCATTCCTCGCGAATCGCCGCCTCGGACAGGATGATCTCGGCGTGGAAGGACAGATCCTCCAGTCGCCGAGCGTGTTTGAGGGATCGGTCGATGCGGCCCTCGATCAGATCGGCCGGGGCGTTGGGGAATTCGGTCCAGGCGACGGCGCGGCAGTAGTCGGGCGTGCGCACGATCTTCGGCAGCAGGATGACCGACCACGCCGTCATCCGGGTGGCCGCGTCGTCCACCGCCGAGTACGGGTCGGGGTCGCCTTCGGTACGGTCCAGGTGCGGACGCCACCAGCCGCCGCCGTTCTTCGCCGTGGTGCGCACCTCCCGGGCCAGCGCGAGAATCATGCGCCGATGCTCGTCGGAGATGCCGTAGTTGTCGCACAGCGTATTCATGTACAGGTCGCTCGCCGAACGCACGGAAAGTCCGTCCTCGAGGCGACCCATCGTCTGCGGCGAGATCCCGAGAATTCGGGCGGCCTGGAATTGACTCATGGCCGCCATATTCCGGAACTTCATCAATTGCCGGCCGAGCGCTCGTCGCGCCACCGTCGAACCCGCTGCGGGCATATTTGTTTCCTTTGCTATCGAATGAACCTGTCTGCCACAAGCTTCCGGGAAATTCTTCGGCCATCCCAGCCACAAACCTGGCACGAAGGCCGTACTCTTCTCCCATTGATCATCAATCGCAGGGGTGAGGGGTGGGCATGGTCGTCAGCACATGGACGAAGACCGAGGTTCGGGCACTGCGCAAGGCCGCCCTGCGGATGACGCAGGAGCAATTCGCGGAGGCGCTCGGGTTCAAGGTCGAGACGATTCAGAAGTGGGAGCAGAAGTGTACGGCCGAGCGGCCGGTCAAGGGCGGGTCGGCCGAGGCGTTGGATACGGCGTATGCGCGGTTGGAGGAGGGGCAGCGGGAGAGGTTTCTGGCGGAGCTGTCGCGGGTGCGGGGTGGGGGGCATGCTGGTAGTGGCGGAACGACGTTCGCTGTGGCGGTACCAGGTGGTACCGGTTCCCTTGACTTCGATACCGACACAGGGGAAGTCGATGACGAGATGAGACGGCGCGAACTGGGCAAGTTGGCGGCAGCGGCCACGGGCACCGCGATCTTGGTGCGGGACGGGCAGATTCGGCTCGGGATGGCCGACGCTCACCGAATTATGGCAGAGGTCGAGGCATTCAGACGACAAGATCGGGAGGCGGGCGGGGCGGCGTTGCTCGAACCCGCGCTTCGGCATTTGCAGGCGGCGAAGGAATTCCTCGACCGCGGCGCGTACGACAACGCAACCGGCAAGGCGTATGCCAGCGCGGTGGGCGAGTTGGCATCGATAACCGGCTGGCTCGCTTACGACGCTGATCGTCACGAACTGGCGCGTCGATGTTACGCCGAGGCAATGACTTTGGGCGCAGAGGCCGACGACAACGACCTGATCGCACATGTCTGCATGGGTGCGGCCAACCTCGCATACGTTCTCGCGCGTACCGGCCGGGGCGGAAGTCCTTACCGCGCACTGCAATTCGCCGACCGGGCTCGCACGCTGGTGCGCGGACGGCCGCCCGGCCGGATACACGCGTTGATCGCCATCCGCGAAGCGCAGGCATACGGCCTGCTCCGCGATCGGACGGCGTTCAACCGAGCCGTCGCGACCGCATGGCGAGAACTCGACCAAGCCTTCCAGCTCGAGCCGTTGGCGGAGGCTCCGAAGTGGCTGCACTTCGTCAGACACGCGGAAGTCGTTGATCACGAGGCACGCGCCCACGCCGATCTCGGCGACCTCTCCAAGGCGGCGGAATTGTTCGCGACCGCCGCCGAGAGCCCGACCCAGACCCGAAACGCCACCATCATTCGTGCGTGGTCGGCCGCGAGCAGAGCACAGCTCGGCGACACGACCGGTGCGTTGGAGCATGGCTATCAGGCTTTGCTGAAGCTGTCTTCCATCAGTTCGACTCGGACGCTGCGTGTTCTGGAGCCGGTTCGCACTGCCGTGGACAACGTGGCGTCGGGAGCCGAATTCCGGGAGCTTTATGACAGTTTGGCGCGGAAGGCGGCCGGTAGGTGACAGTCCGACGGGAGGTTCTCGAACACCGGCGGCGATCCAGGCCCACGCTGGACGAGACTTGGCGAGGACGGCCACCGCCGCTGCAAGGTGAAGGCAGCCCCGTTCGGCGACCTGCGCCACTCGCCGTTGGGGTTGCTGCGCGACTCGGTTCCTACTCCGCACGCGAAGGGTTCGCCCACGTAATCGCCTATCTCAACGGCGAGCCCATGCGACAAGCTTGGGGCTGGCCGCTGCCAGCCGACACCCGCTGGTGGAACGGCCTACATCTCGAAACCGGCGGGGACCCAATACAATTCACCACCGAAGACGGCACCCGCACCTTCGCCGGTAGCGAGATCATTGTCTGCGCCACCCACACCGGCCAAGGCATCGCCCGAGCCATGCACGACGACCTGAGCACCACCCGCCCCGAAAAACGCGCCACCCTACTCGTAGACCCCACCAATTCCCGCGCCTACGACCGCTACCGCCGCTGGGGCTGGCACAAGGTCGGCTGGCTCCGCCCCAACCTCCCGAACGCCCCTCGCTTCGACGTCCTGATCCGTGAGTTCACCTCGCAGTAATTGACCACCCCCGCACGACCACGACCCTACAACTCCGTCAGCCCCCGCCCCTTCTTCACGAGCGCACCGACCTCCCTCGCCCATCGCACCGCGGCTGGAATCGTGTCGATCTTCGGCTCGAACGCGTCCAGCTGCTCGACGGGCACCCAGGTATAGTCCGCGTACTCGTCGTTGAGTTCGATGTCGCCGCCTTCGTATTCGGCATAGAAGTGCGGCAGGATCATACTATTGCCATCCTTCTTTCTGAACAGGATGTTGTACGACAAATCGGCAGCGACCGATATCTTGGCCGCCTTGCCGATCTCCTCGTCCTTCTCACGGCGGATCGCGTCCAGAATGCTGCCGTCGATGGTTTCCATCTTGCCACCGATCAGGGAATAAACGCCATCATAATCGGCCTCTCCCTTGCGTCGGGCCAGCAGGACGCTATCGGTTGCCGGATCTATGACGACCAGCTTTTGGCAGTATTGGAAATGAGTCGTATCCCGCATGCTTCTCCTTGTGCCGCAAGTCTTTTCGGCTGCGTCGCGCGACTGCCGTCCACATACACCGCGATGCCGCTCAGGTTGGCTTCGTAGCTCGCGCAGTATACTCGCCTCACGTCATCGGCCGTGGCGCTCAAGGGCAGGTTGACTGTCTTCGAAATCGCCTCGTCGGTATATTGCTGCAACGCGGCTACCATCGCTATATGCCCCGCAGGGCCGATGTCGGAGGCGGACGCCAGAATTTCTCGGACCGGTTGGGAACGACTCGACGCATCCGCGTAAATCGACTCCCGGTACTTCTCCTGAACGAAGCTCGCGAGTGCGGCGAGCACCTCCTCCGTCGCCGCGAAGGTATCGAAGTGTGGCTCGATTCCCGTCGACGCGTCGATGATCAAGGCGCTGCGACCCGTAGGCGGAAGCGCGATCGTCGAAACATGGCGCAGCATCCCTGTTTCCGCCACGCGGACGGACAGCGCTCGCCAGTCCGCGGCCGGAACCGTGTCCGATTGGAGCTGCCCGTACAACCGCTCGATATGCCCCGGCGTCTCTCGGTGGCGGTTACCGAGCAGGGTGGTGCGCATGGCTCCGAACGGCCCGCGCTGCTCGGCCAAGCGGATCGATTCTTCCTTGGACGTGAAGTTCACGAGGGACAGGACATCGCACATGAGGATGCGGGCTGCGGCGGAGTCGTAAGGCAAGCCTGCCACGCTGAGCGCGTCAGCGACACCGCAGAGGCCGATGCCGATCTTCCGCTTCTGCGACGAGACATGTTGCGCCCGAGGGTCGGTCAGATTCGTCAGGCTGATTTGGAGACTGTTGTCCAGGGCGCGGGTGAGCAACCGGGTCGCCGCCGTCAGCTTCGCGGTAGCGACAACCGCCCTACCCACGCTGTCGGTGGTGACGAACTTTCGAACGTTGAGGTAGCCGAACTGGCACGTCTCCCCCGATATCAGGCCGACCTCGGCGCACGGTGCGGTCGTGGCGTATGTGCCCATGCCCGGCAAGGGATTTCGGGCATTCATCCGGTCGAGAAACACGATGCCCGGATCGGCACAGGCCGCGGCCGCTGCGCACAGGGTGTCGAAAAGTTCACGGGCATCCACATGATGGCCGTTGCGAAGCTCGATCGCCCGGCCACGTTCCAGCGCACGCATGAACTCACGGTCGAGGTCGACCGAGATGTTGAATTTCCATTCGTTGTCGTCCGATGAGGCGTCGACCTTGGCGGTGATGAACTCGCGAATTCTCGGATGCCGGACGCTGAGGATCGCCATGTTTCCCACCGGCCGGTCCTCCCGGCCATTGCTGGCACTTGCCATCGCCACTCTGTTGAGGAAGCACAGGGTAGCGACCGGATCGTCCGCCGCGTCGAGATTGAAGCCGGTGCCCATGCCCTGCTCGTGCAGCCGGATGATCTCGGCCTCGAGCTCCCTCGAATTGGTCGGATCGACGTTCGTGGTCGGCATCGCGCAGGCTGTGAGTGGACGGTCGGGGTAGCGGCCGGCATTCGTCATAACGGGCGTACTCATGACAATAGCCCTGTCCGCCAATGCGGCCGCGAATTCCTCGGCGAACTGCGCGCCCGCACGCTGGTCGGTGAGCGCCGACTCTTCCTGCGCGAGTGCGTCAGCGACGCGCCACACCATGGCATCGGGTGTCTCGTCGGCACCGATGATCCGGCCCTTTCGCAGGACGTTTTCTGCGCGGGAGGACGAAATGAATTGCGACATGCGAGAACTCGTTCCTGCTCAATACTGATGGCATCAAGTCATGGGTCCGTCGCACGAACCGGCGGCGATCCGACGTTAAGGCGCGAGTTCGCCGCCACGCCAGTGGTTTGCAAGAACTTGAACGATTTCGGCGACTACCGGGCACACCTGCCGTCTGTATGTGAAAGATGAAGGGGGCGCGGATAATCCGCGCATCCGCTGGAAGGGAGCTTCATCATGCGCCTGTGGTTCCTCGGTAAGGGTGGTTCGGGCGACCGCGACTGCCCGACGTTGTACGCGACCGACCGCGACAGCTACCTCGTGCAGGGCTGGAAGACCGACAATCCCGAGACCGTCGAAATCCCGCATCTGCTATTGGGTTTCCTGGAGCCGGATACGTTCCTCGACGCGGTCCTGACCGATACTGGTCGGGGTACGTTCATCCTGACGGGCCGCCCGATCACCGATGACGAGACGCTGCGACAGTTGACGTTGGCAGCCGACGAGACCGCCATCGAGGTGCCGAAGCGAGAGAGGACGTACTACGGTGCAACTACTCCGAGGCGACGCGGCCGACGACCCGTTTCGCGAGTGCCAGCGTAGTGCGTTCCACCTCGAGGTCCGGGACGCCTACACCACGGCCACCGAGTCCGAGCCGCTGCGACGATTCCTGAACGGCGAACCGACACCGGCGGACTACGCGGAACGTCCGTGGATCCAGTTCATGCGCGAGACGATCGCCCGCGGGGTTGTCGTCAGCCGTATTCGCGTGGTCACCGAGCCGCATTCGGATTACCACCGGTGGCTGCTGTCCATCACGGCCAGCAATGTCGCGGCGGGTGAGGACATCCGCTATGTTCCGCGGCACCGGGCCGGAGACGTTCCCCTTGACGATTGGTGGCTGTTCGACGAGCGAGAGGTGGCGTTCAACCTGGTCGACCACGCGGGGCGGCCCGCGGGGATGGCCGTGACCACCGATCCTGGCATCGTCGGCGAGTGTCTGTCCGTGCAGCGGCGACTGTGGCCGTCGGCGATTCCGTTCGCCGACTACGTAGGTGCGTCGCCGCAGCAGTGACCAACGAGGTTCACGACGCGAGAGAAGCACTCGGACAACAGCTCCGGGAGATTCGTCGTCGCGCGGGTCTGACGGGACGCCAGCTCGCGGCCTTGGCCGGTTGGCACGAGTCCAAGGTGTCCAAGCTCGAATACGGCAGACTCCGGCCTTCGGATGCCGACGTCCGCGCCTATTGCACGTTCGCGGGCGCGGATGATCAGCTGCCGGACCTCCTCGCCAGCCTGTACCACATCGACGCCGCCTATCTGGAAATGCGGCGACTACTCGGCGCCGGTACGGGCCGGGCGCAGGACGAGTTGGTCAAGCTCGCCGCCCGAACCACCCATACCCGGATCTTCCAGAACGTCTTGATCCCCGGCATCCTGCAAACCGCCGAATACATTCGCGCGATCCTCGAACGTTCCATCGCACGCCACGCCATCCCGAATGACATCGACGCCGGTATCGCCAAACGTATGGAGCGCCAACAGTTTCTGCACCGAGGCGACCACCACTTCGCCATTCTCATCGCCGAACAGGCGTTGCGAACGACGGTCGGCGGGGATGATGTTATGACAGGACAGCTGGACCGGCTGCTGTCCGTAATCAGGCTGCCTCGGGTCAGGCTCGGCATTGTTCCCGCCGAGGCCGAAATTCCCATGCAGACAACCAATTTCGTCATGTACGACAACCGAATGGTGCTGGTGGAAACCATCACTGCCGAGCTGACGATCACCCGGCCACGGGAGATCGCCCAGTACGGTCGCGTTTTCGGTGCGTTGGCGGAGCTTGCGGTCGTCGGCGACGCCGCCCGTGGGCTGATCAGTCGAGTTCTGGAACAGCGGCGCTCGCGCTCCGTTGACGAATGGTAACTCCCGCTGGCTGGACAGCCGGGGCACCGCGCCGACGAGATCAGCGTTCGGGTACAGGAATGGTGACCAGCCGCGTGTCGGGATCCAGCACGCGGGGCCAGCCCGCCGCCGGAGCGTCGCCCCACCACTCGCGGCCATCCGGAGGTTGAGCCAATCGGGGCAGCGTGGCATGTTCTCACCGTCGGCGGTGGTTGCTCGGCGACGGAGGCTGCGAGTCTTGTCGTTCACGGCCCGCTCCTCGGCTCAGTTACGAATCTTGTTCTCTCTCAGTGATTTCGGGCGCCGAGCAGATGGCCTTGTGCCCTTTGTTCAGTAGGGGGTTCGAGGGAAGCCCGGCCGGTCTGCCAGCCAGCGTGACGTGCCGGGCAGCAGCACAAGCACCAGCATCGCGATGTTGAAGACCGTGCCGACGACGCCGATGAGGGTGAGTTGGGTGTTCAAGGTGACGCCGGTGTGCACCGTGCCGCCGTGGCGATGGTCGATGATGGTGAAGACGGTCGACAGGGCGAGATAGGCGGTTCCAGCGGCCGCGATCAGGATTTGTCCGGCTTGTTTGCGGAGCAGCAGGAGCACTGCGCCGAGGAGCATGATGGCGGCGAGAACCGCGCCGAGGAGGATCAGCGGTTTCACGCTGCGCCAGAAGCCCGTTGGGTCGAGGTCGCTGCCGGGGAGGAATCGGATCGCGGTGAGCGCGTAGACGCCGCGTGTGCCGCCGAGCAAAGCCAAGATGGCGGCGAACATCGCGGTGACGTTGGATCGCATGGGCGACCGGCCCCCTTCCCCCGGTGAACCCCAAGCCTAACGCGAAGTCTCGCATCTGCGAAAATCTGTGCTGCTCAACGAGTTCCCAGCGGGCCGTCCGCGTGTGGGGTCAGTCCGACGGCGCGGTCGAACTCAGGGACAACGAATGTCTCGGTGCGACACCGAATTCCAGCCCGTAATTGTTCAACGTCATCGGGAGCGGCTTTTCCGGCGTGAGCCGAGAACCCCCGGTGAGCTGAAACTCCACCCCCTCGATCAGATGCGCCAACAAGGTACTCGTGGTGAACAGCACCAAATTCCGCCCCGGGCATTCCGCCGGTCCCGCACTGAACGGCACCAGCTGCGGATAGCTCTGCGCCCGCCCATCGACCCAGATATCAGGAGTGAAGGCGTCGGCGAACGGGAGGAGTTCGGCGTCGCGATGGAACGCCGGGGCGGCAATGAGCACCGCCGTGCCCGGCTGGGTGATCGGGGCGTCATCGCGCCAGGTGACCGGTTCGGTCGTGTCGCGGAGGATGGTGGGGGTGGTGGGCCAGAGGCGGATCGATTCCAGCATGCAGGCGCGGAGGTAGGGGCGGGGCTGGATGCTTTGGGGGGCAAGGGATTCGGAGCGGGCGCGGTCGAGTTCTGTGGGGTGGGTGGCCAGCAGGGCCAGGGCTCGGGTGAGGGCTATGCCCGCGGCGTCGAAGGCGAACAGCCATTGGGGGATCTGGCCGATGGGGTCGACCGCGGCGTCGGTGGAGGCGGCGACGACCGCGCCCGCGAGGCTGTCGGGCTGGGGTGAGTCGCAGTAGCGGTAGAGCTGTTCGATGAAGCGGTCGCGGCGGCGGCGGTGTGGGGGTGCGGCGAAGGACCAGTTGGCGGCCGAGCGCAGGCGCCACAGGTCGTCGGTGATGTGGTGGTCGTCGCGGGCGGCGTCGCCGAGGGTGACGCGGCGGGCGATGCGGAACCAGGCGGTGGTGAAGCGGTCGGCGTCGATGTAGCGGTCGCGGAGGGCGGATTCGATCAGGTCGTCGGCCTCCTCGGCGATGACGCGGGCGAAGGGGTCGGCGAGGCGGTGCAGTTCCGAGCCGGTGTCGAGGGCCGCCTCGTTCACCGCGCGCCGCCGCTCCCGCACCGGGCCGCGCGAGATCAGCACCCCGTGCGGCTGGAACTGCCGCAATGCCGCGAGCTTCTCCTTGTTGGCGGGATGGAACGGGCCGGGCGACTCCGCCAGCACACGGCCCACGTCGTCGGGATCGGTGACGACCACGATCCGCCGCAGCCCGAGATCCAATTCGACCGGCCCCCTGCCGAATTCGTCCCGAAGCCGGCGCATCCGGGTCAGCGCCCGGGTATCGGCCTGCCCACGCTCGAGCAGCCCCATCACCCGCCGCCGCCGCGCGATGACCCCCGCCGCCACCGGCGCGAACCCCAGATCCACGAGCACCCGCAACGCCCGCACCCCACGAATCACCCTCGCTCGCGCCATACGACCCTCCAACGTCGGACCGACAACCCTTCGACCGGGCTCTACCCGCGCCGGGAAGATCGAATCGCGCCGCCGGTGGAATCTCGGAGTTCGCCCTGGAACGGCCCGCGACGGAAGACCGTGCGGGCCGCCGGTCGGGTTCTAGACTGAGCGCGGGCGGATTTCACCGAATCCGTTGAGGCTGAGGGGGTTTGATCATGTTTCGCGCACTCTTCACGGCTGTCCTCGCGGTCGTCGCCGCTCTCGGTGTCACGGCCTGGCCGGTGTCTGCGCAGCAGGCCGACCGGGGGCAGTATTGGCAGGTCGGACGGTTGACGTGGGTGTCGGTGTCCTATCTCGAGAAGCATCCGGAAGTGTTGCCCGATCGGCCGACAGTCATCGGCGGCCGACTCGAGCTGGTGGGCGCTCCGGGATTCGCCGAGGCCAAGGAGGCGCTGAAGTGCAGGGAGCTGACCTGCATTCACGTGTGGGGCGACAGCATCTTCGTGGACAAGTCCGCGCTGTATTACTACTCACCGCCGGAGGGCTGCATGGACAATTCTTGGCAGTGGTTCCCGGCGGGCGCGAGTCGCGTGCAGGGGATGCACCACACCGCGTGTCCGCGGCCGAACACGGCGGGAGAGACGGCTGGGTTCTACTATGACGAGCTGGGCCCGACCGGAACGATGCAAGATGGAAAGCTGATGTGCGGCAGTTGGATCGGCGGCAAGGGCGTCGCCTGTGCCGATATCAAGCGTTGATCCGCGAGAGAGGCGGGACGATGGATCTGACGCCGGTGACGGATCGCCGCACGGACGGGCGGCTGACCTGGTGGGTCGAGGCCGGTCCCGCCGAGGAGATCATGGCGGCGTTGCATCCGGGTCGCGATGTGCTGATGACCGACATCCAGATCGCCGGGCCGGGAGTGAACGAGGGTTGGGGTTTCGGCGGACCGCCGCTGGAGGATGGTAAGCGGGTCGAGTTCATGTACGGCCGAGCTCAGGACGGCACAGAATTCGTGATCGCCCGCTTCGACCCCACTCTTCCCGCCCTTCACCTCGAAACCACCCGCCGCGTGATCACCGTCGACGCTCGCCGCCTCCCCGTCCACTTCGGCCTGAAGTTCTGGGCCCAGCCCATCCCCGCCGACGAGGAGTTCGTGACCGCCTACGGCGACCCCTCGGAATCCCCGCCGCTCGGCTGGGCGCCCCAGCGGCACGATGGCTGACGTCACTCACTCCGCGACGATATCCACCCTGTCCTTGTAGAACGCCACATAATCCTTGATCGCCGCCGCGGCCTTCTTCGGCTCCGGGTAGTACCAGGCCGCGTCCACCAGCGGCTGGCCGTCGCCCACATCGATCGTGTAGTAGCTCGCCACGCCCTTCCACAGACAGGTCGTGTGAGAGTCGGTGGGGGTCAAATACTCCCGATGGATCGATTCCGGCGGGAAGTAGATGTTGCCCTCCACCGTCTCGTAGGTGTCGGTTTCGGCGATGGTGATGTCGTTGACTACGGCCTTGGCTCCCATGCCTCGATTCTGCCGTCGGATGGGTCCGATGGCTCGTAGGGAGCCCTACGTCGCGCTGAGCACGTTCGTGGCGAGCAGGCCCATGACCACCAGACCGAGGACGATGCGGTAGCCGACGAACCAGTTCAGCGAGTGCCGGGCCACGAATTTCAGCAGCCACGCCACCGACGCGTAGCCGACCACGAACGACAACACCGTGGCCACCAGCAGTTGCGCGCCCGACGCCTGCAGGCCCTCGCCCGAGGGTTGGAACGCGTCGGGCAGGCTGAACAGGCCCGACGCCAGGACCGCCGGGATCGCCAGCAGGAACGAGAAGCGCACGGCCGCCTCGCGGGTCAGGCCCACGAACAGGCCCGCCGAGGACGTCGCACCCGACCGCGAGACGCCCGGGATCAGGGCCAGGCACTGGGCGAAACCCATGATCAAGCCGTCGCGGGTGGTGAGTTCCTCGAGGGGCCGCCGCCGCGTCCCGTAGTACTCGGCCGCGGCGATGACGAGCGCGAAGACGATCAGCATCGCCGCCACCAGCCACAGGTTGCGCGCGCCGGTGCGGATCTGATCCTTGAACACCAGGCCGAGCACGCCGATCGGGATGGTCGCGATGATCACGTACCAGCCGATGCGGTAGTCGAGTTCGCGCTGCGCGTCCGGGTCGAGCGCGTGCGGGTCGAAATCGTCGGTGTAGACGGGCAATACGGTGGTCGGCTGTTCGCTCACCGGCACCGGCACCCGCGCCTCACCGCGCACCCGCTCGACCAGCGTGGTGCACCAGGCCACCAGGATCCGCCAGATGTCCTTGGCGAAGTACACCAGCACCGCCGCCTCGGTGCCCAGCTGGGTCACCGCGGTGAACGAGGCGCCCGCGTCGTCGCCGAAGAACAGCGACGACACGATGCGCAGATGCGCCGACGACGAAATCGGCAAGAACTCGGTCAACCCCTGAACCAGACCAAGCACGAGCGCCTGCACCCAGGTCATCGACTCACCCACGCACACTCCTTCCGTCTCCGGCAGGGACAGTACCGGGTCGGCGCGAGCGAGCCTAGGCGACCAGCTCGAGCAGGCCCCGCGGGTCCCACGGCATGGGGCCGGTCGGGAAGCTCAGGCGGACCAGGCGATGGGGTGGGTCGGCCTCGAAGTGGGCGACCGAGGGGGGCAGGAAGCCGCCGATCACCTTCTCCATGAGCATGTTCAATCCGGTGAAGCGGGGGCGCAGCCGGACCTGCCAGCCGGTGCGGCAGCCGGCGGGCACGTCGATCTCGGCGGTGTGCTCCACCTTGACGGCGAACGGGATGCTCACCGAGAAGGCCAGCCACAGATCGACCAGCTCCTCGGCGCCCTCGGTGAAATCCAGGCCGCGCAGCAGCGTGAGCCCGCCGAGCAGCGGCATCACATTGTCGGGGAACGGCGCCAGGCCGCCGCCGAACTGGAGATGCGCGGTGCCGAGGAAATTCGCCTCCTCCCGCGAGACAACCGTTGTGCCGGAACGGGTTTCGGCCCGGTAGTTCTCGGCCCGCAGCAGGCCACCCGCCCGCTGGAAGCGCTGTTCGACGGTCATCGCGAAATTGCCGTGCCCCAGACTCACCTCCACGATCGAGCGGTAGCCGTCACCGTCGTGGCCGACCACGCTGATCAGATCGAGTTTGGGCGGCCGCTCGGCGACGGTCACGGTGTAGACCGACTTCTCGCCGTCGGGGATGCCCGGATCACGAAACGCGGTGTGCACGCGTCCTCCTCACTGCGTTTCCTCGACCGCGGCCACGAACACCGCCTTCAGCGTGTCCACGTACCGTTCGACCGACCCGTGCGCCACGGGGGTGTCGGGATAGATGACGCTCAGCATGGTCCGATCGGCCAACCGGTTGATCCAGATCAGAACCTGTTCGGAGGCGGCGCGATTGGCGTACAGCCCGCACGAGGCGACGTCGAACAGATCGTTGCCGAGCAGTTCGCGGGCGTCGACGAAGGAGATCATCGGCGTCGCCCAGCCGGGCCGCAGATTCAGATCCGAATCGGCGGGCAGCAGTTCCACCACGCGCTGGAACGACGTGGCCGCCAAGCGCATTCCGTTCTCGTAGGCCCGGTGGGCGAGTTTCACCACCCGCGCGAACGTGGCGGTCGGCCCGAGCGGGAACGCCACCGGCAGCAGCGTCGCGTACCAGCCGACCGAGGCCCGTTCCTCCGGGGAGCTGCGGGTGCTGACCGGGGTCATGCCGAAGTAGTAGTCCCCGCCCACGAGATCGCGCTCGGCCAGCGCCGCGGCGGCGAAGACACCGCCGACGAACTCCGCGCCGTTGTCGCGGCACACCCGCTCGAACCGCTGCGCGGTGGCCTCGTCGAACAGCGTGACCGTGCGGTGCGCGCTGCGGTTGTACACATCGGTGCGCCGCCCCAGATCCAAAGGGAACGAGGGCAATTCGCCGTCGTTGCCGCGAATCAGCTCCAGCCACTTGCGCACTCCCGGCGAGGAGAGGGTCATCCGGCCGGTGTAGCCGCGCTCGGTGGCGCAGTAGTCCAGGTAGCTGGCCGCGGGGGTCAGCATCCCGGTGTCCTCCCACACCTCGTGCAGATACAGCAGCGCGAGGTCGAAGCCGGTCAGGTACTGCCCGAACCCGTCGGTGTGCAGGTGGTCGACCGCGGCGTACACCGTGGTCGACTCCTCCCGCTGAATCGTGCCGAAGGTGAAGCAGTCCCAGTCGAACGGCCCCGGCGTGGTCTTCTGGACGTGATCGCGCAGGGTGTCGGCGTCGTCGATGCGGCCGTACTCGATCGGCACGAACTCCACGTCCTCCTCGGGAACCAGATGCCGTTCGATCGCGCCCGCGGCGTCGATCCGGAACCAGGTGCGGAAGGTGTCGTGGCGCCGCAGGAACGCGTTGACCGCGCGGGTCATCGCGTCCAGATCCAGATCACCGGTCGGGATCTCCGCGGTCACCAGGCACAGGCCCGAGTACCGGAAGTCGGCCTCGGCGTGCCGGTCGGCGAGCCGCAGATACTGTTCCTGCTGATGGGAGGGCGGGGCGGGGTGGACCGGCGCCCGCCGGGCGCGCGCCACCGAATCCGGTGACGCGACCCAGCTGACCAGTCGCCCCGGTCCCGGCTCCCATTCGTCGATCAGTCCGAAACTGACCACGGTGCTACCTCTTTCGACGACGACGGTCGGTCACGGCCGGGCCTCGCCCGCCAGCACCGGCACCGGCTCGGCCGCCGCGCCGTTCGCCGCGGCCGGGACCGGCACCGCGTCCGGAAGCGGTTGTCCCGCACCGGTTTCCCCGGCGAGGATCAGTTCCGCCACCTTCGGGCCCGCCTGCTCGAGGCTGAACGAGCGGCCCATCTGCAACGACATCAGGTCGATGCCGAGGGTCTTGGTGACCCGCGCGCCGAGCTCGACCGCCATGAGCGAGTCCAGGCCCAGCTCGGGCACCGGCACCGTCATGTCGATCGACTCCACCGGCACGCCCATGACGACCGCGAGTTCCTCGGCCATCTTGCGGGCCACGAACGCGCCCCGCTTGCTCTCCTCGATCGCGGCCACCTCCGCGCGCAGCCGGGCCAGCTCCGAGGTGTCCTTGGCGCTCGCCTGGGCCAGCGCGATGGTGCGGCCGGTCCGGGTCAGCTGCGGGAAGGTGCCGGTCAGCTTGCCCCAGTCGGTCGGGATGATCGCCGCCCGCGCCATGCCCAGCCGCAGCGTCTGCTCCAGATAGGCGGTGGCGTCGGCCATGTCGATCGGATCGAAGCCGACCAGATCCAGGTACTTGAGCGCGGTCTCGTCGGCGGCCATGCCGCCCGTCGCGCCGGAGAGGTGGCCCCAGCCGACGCACAGCGCCCGCTCCCCGGCTCGCGACCACTCCTCGGCCAGCGCCTCCACCGCGAGATTGGCCGCGGTGTAGTTGTACTGGCCGTAGATGCCGTACATCGAGCCGCCGGAGGAGCACAGCACGAACATGTCCAGCTCGATCCCGGCGTCGGCGACGGCCTGGTGCACCACGCGCGCGCCGTGCACCTTCGGCCGGTAGACCTTGGCGAGTTCCTCGAATTCCATTGCCGCCAAACGGTTGTCGGCCACCGCGCCGGCGGAGTGGAACACCCCGCGCAGCGGCCGCTCGGCGGTGTGGGCGCGGGCGACGATGGCGGCGATCGCCTCCGGATCGGTCACGTCGGCCCGTTCCTCGATCACCTCCACCCCGATCGTGCGCCACGCCTCGAGCTGACGGCGCGCCTCCTCGGTGCTCGCGCCGCCGCGGCCCAGCAGCACCAGCCGCCGCGCGCCGCGCAGCACCAGCCAGCGGCCCATCGCCATCCCGAAGCCGCCGAAGCCGCCGGTCACCAGATACGTTGCGTCGCTGTGGATCTCGACGCCGGGCAGGTACGGACGCACCGACGGGTTCGCCGAGTCCATCCGCAGCGCGATGCGGGACAGGCCGGTCGAGCGGATGGTCTCCTCGAACGCGTGGGCCACGTCGTCGGTTTCGAACGCCCGGTAGTCCAGCGGCTTGTAGACGCCCGCGATCACCTTCTCGTAGACCCGTTGCAGCAGTTTGGTCAGCCGCTGGGCGTCGACCGCGACGAGGCGGTCCAGATCCATCGAGAAGTAGGCCACGTTCTTGTCGAAGTTGGCCATCTCGAGCAGGCCGCCGGTGTAGATGTCGGCCTTGCCGACCTCCACGATGCGCCCGAATTCGGCGACGGCGTTGAAGTTCTGCCGCAGGATCTCGCCGGGCGCGCTGGAGACCACGACCTCCACGCCCCTGCCGTCGGTGAACTCGAGCACGTCGTCGACGAAGTTGAGCGAGCGCGAGTCGATGGCGTAATCGGCGCCGAGTTCCAGCACGTGCGCGCGGCGCTCCTCGGTGCTGGCCGTGCCGATGATGCGCGCGCCGCGGTCCTTGGCCACCTGGATGGCGGCCGTGCCGACGCCGCCCGCCGCGCCGTGGATGAGCACGGTCTCGCCGGGATGGAGGTTGGCCAGATCGTGCAGGGCGTATTCGGCGGTGCCGAAAGCGATTGTGCTGGTGCAGTATCCGGGGTCGGTGTCGGGCGGCAGCGGGATGGTGAGTTCGCGCTCGACCACCACGTAGCGCTTCATCATGCCCTTGGCCGCCACCGCGACCTGATCGCCGACCGCGATGCCGGTGACGCCCTCGCCGACCCGGACCACCTCGCCGACGCCCTCCATGCCGGGCACCGTGCCGAAATAGGTGGGGGCGAGCTCGCGTTCGCCGAGCAGGCCGATGACCTTGAGCGGATCCTTGTAGTTCAGGCCGATGACCTTCATGCGCACCTCGAGCTGCCCCGGGCCCGGCTCGCGCCGCGGGCATTCCCGCCACGCCAGCGCCGACAGCAGCCGCGTGCGCGGCAGCTCCAGCTCGAAGTTGGCCTCCGGATCGGTCAGCGGCTCCGGGGTGTCGAGGGCGTCGAGTCGCTCGCCGAGCGGTTTGGCGATCATCGGGGCCCAGCGCTTGTCGCCGCGCAGCACGACCTCGTCCATATTGTCGGTCCAGAACGCGCCCGGCACCGCCAATTCGGTGACCAGCCGGTCGATCTCGGTGTCGGGTTCGACATCGATCAGCCGCCACCGCAGCGCGGACTGCTCGTTGAGCAGGACGCGGCGCGCACCGGCGAGGGCGGAGTGGTTGGAGTTCGGCGGGATCCCGTCGTCGGGCAGCGCGAAGGCGCGTTCGGTGACGAGGGTGACGTGGCACCGGCCGTCGCCGAAAACACTCTGCGGCCCTTGGTCGTTGGTCGTCTCGGGGTGCACGAACTCGTCGATGGCGACCGCGATGCGCTCGAGGGTCCACAGGTCGGCCACATCGTCCTCGACCTCGCCCGCGACCACGCAGACGTGCAGCCGGTCGCGGCCCTCCTCCTGGGCGGCCCGCAGGGTCGCCGACAGGTCCGCGGCCAGTTCGCGCCCGGCCACGCCCGCGACGTAGAGCCGGGAACCGGGGATGGCGGCGGCCAGCTGGCCCGCGCGGCGGCTGGTGCTGCCCAGGGCGATGACGACGGTGCTCACCGAATCCTGCGGCAGCGCCGCGGGATCCAGCGCGTCGCGCTCCTCCATGGTCTCGGTGTAGAAGAAGTCGACCATGCGGTGCAACGGGTCCTGGCCCGGGGAGATCGCGCCGATCTGCAAGCCGCTCAACCGCATCACGAGGTTGTGGTCGTCGTCGAGCAGATCCACGTCGGCGCGCAGCCGGGCCTTCGGGTCGCGGCGCGCCACCACGGTGATGCGTTCGGGCAGCGCCGCGACCAGGCGCACGGCCGCCACCCCGACGGGAACGAGGGTGCCCTCGTCGACGCGGGCGTCGGCGAACAGCAGGGCCGCGCTCTGCATGGCGGCGTCCACGACCGCGGGGTGGGCGAGATGCCCGGAGTCGGTGGCGATGCTGCCGTCCACGGTCGCGACCACCGCGTCGCGGCCCACGCGGGCCGAGGTCACCCGCTGGAACGACGGACCGTACTGCAATCCGGCCGCGGACAGCCCGGTGTAGAACAGCTGCGGGTCGACGTCGACGCCGACCTCGAGGGTCGGCACGTTCACCTTGGTCTGGCGGTGGCTGCCGGTCAGGGTGCGGCCGGTGGCGTGCACGGTCCAGGCGGTGCCGGTCGCCGAGCGGGACCGGATCAGGAAGCGGTTGCTCGCCTCCTCCACGGTCAGCGCGACCAGCGGCACGTCCGGGCCGCCCATGATCAGCGGGGCCACGAACCGGACCTGTTCCAGCGCAACGCGTTTGGTGCCCATCCGGGTCGCGGTCGCGCTCAGCGCCGCGTCGAGGTAGGCCGCGCCGGGCATGATCTTCACGCCGTTGACGACGTGATCGGCCAGCCACGGCAGCAGTTCGGTGCCGACCTGCAACAGCCAGTCGGGGCGCCCCTCCACGTCCGGGTCACCGAGCATCGCGTAGCTGCCCGGGGTGCCGAGGCGGGCCTGCTCGAACAGCGGGAGCGCCGAGTGCAGCCGGGTGCGCTGCCAGGGGTAGCGCGGCAGCGGCACGTGCGGGACGGCCGGGCCGTCGGCGGGGAACAGCGCGTCCAGATCGAGCACGCCCGCCGCGTAGAGGCCGATCAGGGTGCGGCGCACGCTCTCCGAATCGAGCTGCTTGCGGTCCAGGGTCGACACGGTCGTGCCGTTGACGTCCGCGCCGAGCAGGATCTCGCGAATATTGCCCGACAGCACCGGATGCGGGCCCACCTCGAGGAACACCCGGCTGTCGGCGGCGATGAGTGTGCCGATGGCGTCGGCGAAGCGCACCGGTTCGCGGACGTTGGCGCACCAGTACTCGGCGTCCCAGTCGGGTCCGAGCACCGCCTCGCCGGTGACCGAGGAGTACAGCGGCACGGTCGGGGCCATCGGCTTCAGCTCCGCGAGCACCGTGCGCAGCTCGTCGAGGATGGGATCCATCAGGCGGCTGTGGTAGGGCACCTCGACGCGCAGACGGCGCGCGAAAACGCCGTCCTCGGTGAGCTTCTCGGCGATCTCGTCGAGCCGGTCGGCGTCGCCGGACAGGGTCAGCGAGCTGGCGCTGTTGACCGCGGCGATGTCCACCCGCGGATCGTCGGCGATGAGCGCGCGGGCCTGTTCGAGCGACATGCCGACCGCGAGCATCCCGCCGGTGCCGGCGGTGGTGGCCTGCAGGCGGGCGCGGTGATACGCCACCAGCACCGCGTCGCGCAGCGACAGCATCCCCGTGACGTACGCCGCGGACACCTCGCCCACGCTGTGGCCGACGACGGCCGCGGGGTGGATGCCGTACTGGGCCAGTTCCCGCACGAGCGCGACCTGCACGAGGAAGTTGGCGGGCTGGGCGACCTCGGTGCGCGGGACCCGCGACTCCTCCTCGGGCTTCAGCAGTTCCTCGATGATCGACCAGCCCGCGACCGCCTGGAACTCGGCGTCGATGCGCCGCGCCTCCTCGGCGAAAACGCCGTCGCCGGTGACCAATTCGCGGGCCATGCCCCACCACTGCGGGCCCATGCCGGAGAACACGAAGACCGGTTCGGCGGTGCGGGCGATGATCGTGCGCGCCGCGTCGCGGCCCTCGCCCCCGGCGAACTGCCGCAGTTCGTGCACCACGTCGTCGGTGTCGCCGAGCAGCACACCGGTGCGGTAGTGGTGATGCGCGGTGCGCGTCCACACCGCCTCGGCCAGGCGCTCGGCGTCGGTGCCCGCGCTGATCAGGTCGGCGTAGCGGCCCGCCAGCGCGCGGGCCGCGCCGGTGCTGCGCGCCGAGATCGGCAGGATGCCGAAATGCCGTGCAGGACCGGCCGGTTCGACGGTCTCGTGCCGATGGGCGGGCCGGTACTCCTGGAGGATGGCGTGCGCGTTGGTGCCGCCGTAACCGAAACCGTTGACCGCGACCGACATCGGCGCGGCGTCCGCGGGCAGCGGCTCGGCCTCGAGCTGCACGTGCAGGCCCAGTTCGTCGAAGGGGATGTCGGGGTTGGGCTTCTCCAGCCAGCCCTGCGGCGGAATGGTGCGATGCCGGATCGCCAGCGCCGCCTTGATCACGCTCGCGACACCGGCCGCGGCCTCGGTGTGGCCGATGGTCGACTTCACCGAGCCCACGCCCAGCGACCGGGTGCGGCCCGCCGGGGCGCCGAATACGCGGCCCAGCGCGCGCAGCTCCACCGGGTCGCCGACCAGGGTGCCGGTGCCGTGCGCCTCCACGTAGGTGATCTCCTCGGGCGCGAGTCCGGCGCGCTGGCACACCGAACGGGCCAGCGCCTCTTGGGAATCGGCGTTGGGCACGGTGATCGCGGTGGTGCGGCCGTCCTGGTTGGCGCCGGTGGCCTTGACCACGGCGTAGATGCGGTCGCCGTCGCGCTCGGCGTCCTCGAGCCGCTTCAGCGCGACCATGCCCGCGCCCTCGCCGCGGCCGTAGCCGTCGGCGGAGGCGTCGAAGGATTTGCAGCGGCCGTCGGTGGCCAGGAAGCCGCCCTTGCACATGAGCACGAACGTCTCCGGCTGCAACATGACGTTGACGCCGCCCGCCAGGGCCATCTCACAGTCGCCGTTCGCGATCGCCTGGCAGGCCAGGTGGAAGGCCACCAGCGACGACGAGCACGCGGTGTCGACGGTCAGCGCGGGCCCGACGAGGTTGAGCGCGTAGGCGATTCGGTTGGACAGCATGGTGTAGGACGCGCTGGCCGGGGTGTGCATATCGGTGTGGAACAGCGCCGGGCCGACCACGCCGATCACCGACTGGTCGACCACGAAGCCGCCGACGTAGACGCCGATCGAGCGGCCCGCCGCGTGCCGCGCGACACCGGCGTCGTCGAGGGCCTCCCAGGTCACCTCCAGCATCAGACGCTGCTGCGGGTCGAGCTGGGTCGCCTCGCGCGCGGAGATGCCGAAGAAATCGGGGTCGAACTCCCACGGGTCGATCGTCATGAAGGCGCCGCGCTTGGTGTAGCTGCGTCCGGGGGTGCGCGGTTCCGGATCGTAGTAGCGGCGATAGTCCCAGCGATCGGCGGGCATATCCACCACGCCGTCGCGTTTGTCCAGGACGAATTCCCAAAAGGTGTCGGGCGAGTCGATTCCGCCTGCAAATCTGCAGCCGATGCCGACAATTGCTATATCCGACATGCACATCCCTCCGGGTGCGAAAGTTTGTCGATCGCCATTCTCCAGGCGAATCACTATGAGATGGATAGGTGACGTCGAGGTCAGCGTAACTGCGATCACAGCGAGCGTCAGTGGCTCAGGGACACATCACAATTCGGTACCGGACGCGCTTGTCACATGTCGAGACTCTCGAATCCGCAGCCGAAAATTCGCTGGGAGTTGTTACGTTTGCGCTGTTCGTGGCCCTCGTCGAAATACGATGTCATCGATTAGGAGGAAGGCATTGTTCGCCGAGTTCACCCGCTGGGTCGACGCGATCGTGCGGCGGCGTTTCACGGTCATCGGCGTCGCGGTCGCCGGGCTGCTCGCGCTCGGCCTGTACGGGCTCGGGCTGGGCGACCACCTCAGCGTCAGCGGATGGGACGACCCCGGTTCGGAATCGGCGCGGGCGGCCCGGGTCAAGGACGAGGCGTTCGGGCACGACCACATCGCCGACGTGATCCTGCTCTATCACGCGCCCGCGGGGAAGACGATCGACGATCCGGCGTTCGCGGCGACCGTCACCGGGCAGTTGAACGCGCTGCCGCAACGGTTTCCGGACCGGATCGCCAAGATCAACGGCACCTACTGGCCGACCGAGACGGGGCTGGCGCTGCCCGACGTCTTCGGCACCCCGGACCGCGACTACGCCTTCGCGTCGGTGGCCATCCGCGGCAACGACGACACCGAGGTGATGCGCAACTACCGCGCGGTGGCCGACGAGTTCCGCATACCCGGGATCGATATGGAGGTCGCGGGCGGGCAGCCGGTGGCGAGCGCGTTGAACGACACCATGGCCCACGATCAGCGGCGGATGGAGTTGTTCGCCATCCCGGCGGTGGCGGTGTTGTTGTTCTTCCTGTTCGGCGGGGCGGTGGCGGCGTCGCTGCCGCTCATCGTGGGCGGGCTGACGGTGCTCGGGGCGTGGGGGATCATCCGCGCGCTCACCACGGTGACCGAGGTGAATTCGTTTGTGTCGCCGGTGGTTTCGATGATCGGGCTGGGGCTGGCGATCGACTACGGGTTGTTCATCGTGAGCCGGTTCCGCGAGGAGCTGGCCGACGGGCACGAGGTGCCGGTGGCGGTGCGGCGGTCGGTGCTGACCGCGGGGCGGACGGTGGCGTTCTCGGCGACGATCGTGGTGGTCGCGGCGGGGGCGATTCTGCTGTTCCCGCAGGGGTTTCTGCGGTCGTTCGCGTTCGGGGCGATGGTGACGGTGGCGCTGGCGGCGCTGATCTCGGTGACGGTGCTGCCCGCGATGCTGGCGGTGCTCGGGCATCGGGTGGATTGGCTGGGGTTCAACCGTTTCCACGCGCGGCGGGCGGCGGACCGGGGGCGCGACAACGCGTGGGGGCGGCTCGCGGGGTGGGTGATGAGAAGGCCGGTGGCCGTGGCGGTTCCGTTGCTGGTGCTGCTGGTGGTGTTGATCGCGCCGGTGCGGAACGTGGCCTTCGGCGGGATCAGCGAACTGTTCCTGCCGCCGGAGCATCCGGCGCGCACGGCGCAGGCGCGGTTCGATCACATCTTCCCGCTGCGGCAGATCAATCCGGTGGATCTGGTGGTGATCACGCACAACACCGCCGATGTGGACGGGGTGGTGAACGCGGCCGGGAAGGCGCCCGGACTGACCGCGCCGTTCCCGCCCGCGGTGCAGGGGCCTTCGCATCCGAACGTGTTCACCACCTCGACGGTGTTGCGGGACGCGCACGACGCGGACGCGACCATCGACTATCTGCGGTCCATGCCGTTGCCGAAGGGGACGACGGTGTTGGTGGGCGGTCAGCCCGCGATCCAGCGGGACAGCGTGGACGCGCTGCTGCATCGGATGCCGTGGATGATCGCGCTGGTGTTCCTGATCACGACGGTGCTCATGGTGGCGGCGTTCGGTTCGGTGGTGTTGCCGTTGAAGGCGGCGGTGCTGAACCTGCTCGGGCTGGGGTCGACGCTGGGCATCCTCACGTGGATCTTCGTCGAGGGTCACGGGGCTGGGCTGTTGAACTTCACCCCGCAGCCCATCATGGCGCTGGTGCTGGTGTTGATCGTCTCCGTGATCTACGGCCTGTCAACCGATTACGAGATCTTCCTGCTGGCCCGCATCGTCGAGGCCCGCGAGGCGGGCGCCACCACCACCGAGGCGGTCCGCACCGGCATCGCCCGCACCGGCTGGATCATCACCGCGGCCGCCCTCATCCTCATCGTCGTCACCGGCGCCTTCGCCCTCTCCGACCTGGTGATGATGCAGTACATCGCCTACGGCATGGTCGCCGCCCTCCTCATCGACGCCACCCTCCTCCGCCTCCTCCTCGTCCCCGCCACCCTCCGGCTCCTCGGCAACCTCGCGTGGTGGACCCCCGCCTTCCTCCGCCGCCGCCGTCAACCGGCTCCCACCCCTGAACCCACCCTCCACCCCTGAGCCCCTAGTTCGGAGGTAAAGTCACTGTCCCCCAACCGTTTTCGGTGGCCGACAATTCAGCGGGTCGTATCGTCGGCGAGGCGTTGCAGGTACCCGGCGAATTGTCGGCGGTCGCGTTCGGTCCACGTCGCGGTGAGCCGGTCGAAGCAACGGCGTTGCCAGTCATGGGATGCGGCCAGCAGCTCGCGTCCGCTGTCGGTGAGGTGAACGACCGCACGGCCTGGAGAGGTTGGCGAAATGGCCCGCCGTGCAGTACGGCTCCGGCCCGGAACACGGGTGGGACCGACAGATCAACCACCTGGCCGGAGGCCGCGGCGTCTACGTCCACGCCCCCGACGGCCACAGCTACGAACTGTTCACCGCCGTCCCCTGACCCCCAGGCCCGGCAACCCAGCCGCACCCTTTATTCCGATCCGCACCCTTTGTGGGGCTCTGAAACGGGTGCGAATTCGAATAAGGGGTGCGGCTGGGTTCGTGCTCGTTTGGTTGTCGGGCTTTTGGGGTTAGGGGGTGGAGAAGGTCCAGGGGGTGGTGGCGGTGGGGGTGTGGTTGGGGAGGGTGAGGGTGAGGGCGGAGAGGAGGAGGGCGGCGGCGGTGATGGCGGTGAGCATGGTGGTGCTGCCGGTGAGGGTGTGGGATTGGAAGAAGACGGCGCTGAGGGTGGCGAGGCCGACCGAGTTGCCGATCTGTTCGATGGTGGGGAGGAGGCCGGAGGCCTCGCCGAGGGAGTGTTCGTCGAGGTTGGCGAGCATGAGGGGTTGGAGCGGGATGCCGAAGACGCCGACGCCGAAGCCCGCGAGGAAGGTGGGGCCCATGACGAGGGGGAGGTTGACCGTGCCGTCGGTGATGTGGAGGTAGGCGATGCCGATGGCCACGCAGACGGCGAACAGCGCGATCCCCGCGGACAGGGCGCGAATACCCCAGCGGTTCACCAGGATCGGGGAGCCCACCGCGCCCACCCCGGCGCCGACGGCGAAGGGGGTCATGGCGATCCCGGTGCGCAGGGCGGAGAAGTGCAGCACGTCCTGCAACAGGATCGACACGGTGAACACGAACGCCGTGAACACCCCGAAGAAGATCCCCACCAACGTCGATCCCACCGCGAACGCCTTGTCCGAGAACAGATCCAGCCGCACCAGCGCACGCCCCCCGGCCCGCCGGGCCGCCCGCTCGTGCGCGACGAACACCGCCCCCAACACCAGCGCGATCACGAGATACCCGGCGTGCACCGGCCGCCACCCCGCCTGCTGACTGTCCGACAACGCGAACAACAACAGGAACAACGCCCCCGTCGCCACCACCGTCCCCCGCAGATCCAGCGGCTCCCGCTCCGGCGCTGCCCCCATCCGCAGGAACTTCCAGGCCAGCGCGATCGCCACCACGCCCAACGGCAGATTCATCAAAAAGATCGCGTGCCAACCCAATCCGAACGGATCCACCGTGATCAGCGCCCCGCCCAGGATCGGCCCCAGCATCCCGGCGAACCCCGCCACCGCCCCGTACACCGCGAAGGCGTACTGATGATGCTCCCGCCGGAACGTCGCGGTGATGATCGCGATCGTCTGCGCCGCCATCCCCGCCCCGGCCACCCCCTGTACGATCCGCGCGATCACCAATTCCATTGCCCCGGTGGACAACCCACACCACACCGACGCCGCCGTGAACGCCGCCGCCGACCACAGGAACGTCCGCCGCCGCCCGGCTGTCGCCCCGATCCGCGCGGCCACCAGCAGCACGCACGCGAACGCCAGCGAGTACCCCGCCACCACCCACAACTGCTGCGACCGCGAGGCCCCCAGCTCGGTGGTCACCACCGGCAGCGCGGTATTGACGATCGTCACGTCGATCATCTGCATGAACACCGAGATCAGGCACGCCCCGAACGCCCCCAGCGCGACCGTCGCCTCCTGCCGGGTCATCCCAGCGCCGCCTCGAACATCGGCCACGAATTGCGCAGATCCTGTTGCCAGTACGCCCACGCGTGGGTGCCGGTCGGGCGGAAGTCGAAGGTCGCCGGAACGTTCAACTGCCGCAACCGATCCTGCAACTCGTGGGTGCACATGTTCGTCACCGCCTCCAGCGGCGCGCCGAAGATCAGCTGGAACAACAACCGCGCCGGATTGTTGTTCGCGCCCGGCAGATTGTCGTAGGCGCCCGGCTGCCCGGTCCCGCTGGCCACGTAGATCGCGGTGCCCCGCAAGCGATCCGCGTGCAGATACGGGTCGTTGGCGCGCCACGCCGGATCGGTCGGCGGCCCCCACATGTTCACGGCGTTGCCGCGCTCCTGGGTCACCACCGCCTGCACCATCGCCTGACCGGTCGGATCGCTGGTCCGCACGCACCCGCTGTAGGACCCGATGGCCTTGTACAGGCCGGGCGCGGACAAGGCCAGCTGGAACACCGACGTGCCCGCCATGGACACCCCCGCGATGGCGTTGGTGCCGGTGCCGTGGAAGGCCGCGTCGATCACCGGGGGCAGCTCCTTGGTCAGGAACGTCCCCCACCGCTGCCGCCCGAGGACCGGATCGTCGGAGCGCCAATCGGTGAAGTAGCTGCCCGCCCCGCCGAACGGCACCACGACGTTCACCTGCTTGTCGTGAAAGAAATCGACGAGATCTGTTCCATCCAACCAATTTCCGTCGATTCCGCCGTTGGCGCCGTTCAACAGATAGAACGTCGGCGCGGGGGCGTCGGGATCGGCGGCCCGCAGCACGCTGATCGTCGTGGTGCTTTTCATCGCCGCGGAATAGACCTCGAGTTCGACCAACCGATCGGAACGCTCCCGCGTTTCGACGATGCGGGTGCCGTCGGCGGATTCGCCGGTCGGCGCGGGCTCGGCGTGTGCCGCGCGCGCGCCGACCGTCGTGCACAACAGAGTGAGGGCGACGGCGATCGCCGCGCCCGTACGGTGCGTGAATATGGACATGTTGACTCCTGGCCCCGGGTGGGACGGCTCGAATTCGTAGTCAACAACATCGGTGCGAAGATCGCCGCACTTTTCGAGCAACATTGTGTCGGTTACCAATTCGGCACGAGATCGTTTGCCGAAATCACCAAACCGGGCACGCGGCCATTGCCGTCGCGACAGCGGAATCCTAGCGTCGGGCCATGACCTCGCGTCGAGCATCGCACGGATCACGCTGGCGCGCATCCCTGTTGGCGCTGCTGGTCGTCGCGGGCTCCGGCTCCCCCGCCGTCGCCGACGCGCCCCCGAGCCGGGTCGTCGAGCTGTCGGTCCACTCGACGGCCATGAACGCCACCGTGCCGGTCCGGGTGCTGCCGCCGCGCGATCCGAGCCGCCCGGCCCCGGTGCTGTACCTGCTCAACGGGATCGACGGCGGCGTGGACGGCGACGGCTGGATCGAGCGCACCGACGTCGACCGCTTCTTCGCCGACAAACAGGTGACCGTGGTCGTCCCGACCGGCGGGGCGGGCAGCTACTTCACCGATTGGCGCGCCGACGATCCGGTGCTGGGCCGCCCGCGCTGGACCACCTTCCTCACCCGCGAACTGCCCCCGGTGATCGACGCCGCCTTCCACGGCTCGGGGGCCGACGCGATCGCCGGGGTCTCCATGACGGGCACCTCGGTGTTCCAGCTCGCGATGGCCGCGCCCGGCCTGTACAAGGCGATCGGCTCCTACAGCGGGTGCGTGCGCACCAGCGACCCGGCCGGGCAGGCCATGGTCGCCACCATCGTCACCGCCATGGGCGGCACGGTCACCAATATGTGGGGACCGCCCAACGATCCGGCCTGGGCCGACAACGACCCCTACGTGCACGCGGATCGCCTGCGCGACACCGCGATCTACGTCGCCGCGGGCAACGGCCAGGCGGGCGCGCTGGATCGTCTCGACAGCACCGGCATCAACGGCAACACCGCCAAACTCGCCGACCAGCTGGCGATCGGCGGCATTCTCGAGGCGATCTCCGACGGCTGCACCCGCGCGCTGCGCGACCGCTTCCGCGACCTCGGCGTCCCGGCCACCTTCGATCTGCGCCCGGCGGGCACCCACTCGTGGGGCTACTGGCAGCAGGATCTGCACAGCAGCTGGCCGATGTTCGAATCCGCGCTGAGCTGAGCTGGGACCTGTCACCAAAGCCGTTGGAAACCAACGCAAGTCGCCTAAACTCCCACCGGAAAGATCGCGGTCGAGCCCGGAGGTCAGCGGTGGGCAAGGGTGTCGGTGAGGTGGTGGCGACCCGGACGATCGCCGACCGGGAACGACGAATTCTGATCGAGATCGGCAAGCCGGTGCCGACGCTGTGGGGTCGCGACTTCCGCTGCGGCTTCCGGGTCCAGGGCCGCGGCGAATCGACCGTGCGCGGGGTGGACGGACTCGCCGCGCTCTACAACGCGCTCATCGCCGTCGGCGACGAACTGGCCGCGGCCCGCCGCGAGGGCGCGGACCTCACCGTGTTCGGCCAGTTCGACATGCGTTTCCCGGTCCGGGCGCCGCGCGGACGGAACCGGCGGCGATGACCGATCGGCTGGGCGAGCCGATCGCGACCCGCACGCTGCGCGGCAACACCGGACCGGTGACGGTCACCATCGGCCGCCCGCATCGCGACGCCGACCGCCCCGACCTGTTCGTGTGCCCGTTCCGGATCGGCGGCCGCCCCGACGCGGTGGGCGTGGGGCTGGACGAGGTGCAGGCGTTGCTGTCGGCGCTGCGCATCATCGGCGCGGTCCTGGCCCTGCCCGACGATTGGCCGGTGTCCCGGCCGCGGTGAGCACCGGGCTCACCCGGCCGGTTGCCCGCCCAACATCCGTTTGAGCACCTTGCCGGTCTCCCCGCGCGGTAACGCGTCGAGGAAGTGGACGTCGCGCGGAACCGAGAAGCGGCTCAACCGGTTCCGGATGTAGGTGCGGATCATGTCCGAGTCCAGTCCGGATCCCTCGCGCTTGACCACGAACGCCGCCAGCCGCTGCCCGAACTCGCGATCGGGCACCCCGACCACCGCGACATCGGTGATCTGCGGCAGATGCGCCAGCGCCTCCTCGACCGGGCGCGGGAAGACGTTCTCGCCGCCGGAGATGATCATCTCGTCGTCGCGCCCGGCGATGAACAGCCGCCCGTTGACGTCCAGATAGCCCAGATCGCCGGTGTCGAGCAGCCCGTCGGCCTCGTCCGGCGGCGCGTAGTTGACGTACCCGTCGAACAGCATGTGATTGCCCACGAAGATCCGCCCGGTCGCCCCGACCGGCACCGGCCGCCGATCCGGGCCCAGCACAGCGACTTTCGTGCCCAGCGGCGGACGGCCCGCGGTCGTGGGCGAGACGCGCAGATCCTCCGGCGTGGCGACCGTCGCCCAGGAGACCTCGGTGGAGCCGTACACGTTGTAGAGCACATCGCCGAAGGTGTCCATGAACCGCAGCACGGTCGCCCCGGCCAGCGGCGCGCCGCAGCTGGCGACCACGCGCAGGCTCGAGGTGTCGTAGCGGGCCCGCACGGCCAGCGGCAGATCCAGGATGCGCTGCACCATCGTCGGCACGACGACCAGTGTGCTGGCACGGTTCTCGGCGATCAGCCGCAAGCACTCGCGGGCGTCGAACTCGCGCGGCAGCACCACGGTGGCGCGCAGCGCGGTGCTCAGCTGCACCGCGGCCAGGCCCCAGGTGTGGAACAGCGGCGCGGGGATCACCATGGTCTCGTGGACGCTCCACGGGATCCGCGACAGCAGCGCCGCCACCGTCGCGAAGCCCTTGGGGTGCGGGCGGCGGGCGCCCTTGGGCACGCCGCTGGTCCCGGAGGTGAGCACGATCAACCGGCCCGGCCGCGAGGATCGGCGAAAGTCCTTGTGCCCCAGGTCGATCAGGTCGTCGATGGAGGTGCGCTCGGCGGCCGTGTCGGGGGTCGGATCGGTGCGGTAGCGGCGCACGCCGTCGCTGAGGTACCGCACCAGATGTTCCAGGCTCCGGTCCACGAACAGGGTGGTGAGCCGGTGCCGCTGCACGGTGTCCTCGAGCTGGCGCGAGGAGAGCCCGGCGTTGAGCAGCACCACGTCGACCCCGAGTTTGCCCGCGGCGACGAGGGTTTCGACCGCGCCCGCGTGATTGTGCGCCAGCAGGCCGACCGCGTCCCCGGCGGTCAGCCCGAGGTCGGCCATGGCGGCGGCGAGAGCCTGTGTGCGCGTGTGGATCTCGGCGAAGCTGCGCCGCCCGCGATCGTCGACCACCGCGGTGCGGCCGGGATCGACCACGGCTGCGGCGGCGTAGCCCCCGGCGAGGGTGAACCCCCAGCGCGACAGCGAATTCAGTTGCAGCACGGCCTGATCGAGCCGGTAGGTGCGGGCCACCCCGCTGGCGACGATCTGGCGCAACACCGCCGCGTGCTGCCGCAGCGCCGCGCGTTCGCCGTTGGCCGCGACCGCGGTGGACGCGCCCTGCGCCAGCTCCGCCACCCGGCCCAGCCCCTCCTCGAGCCAGGCCCGGATGCGCGCGTTGGGCAGCGGCGCGACGGCGGGATGGACCCGGCCGGGCGCGAAGCAGGTGACCGTGATCCGGGTCAGCTCGTCGCGATCGCGCAGCCGCACCACGGCGAAACTGCCGAGCGCCGGGCAGCGCAGCTCGAAGGTCACCCCCGGCACGACGACGACCAGAACGGCTGTGAGCGTGTGGATCTCGGCATCGGGCGTGCCGATCCGCAGCTGCCACTGCGGGTGTCCGCCGATCGCGGCGACGGGGTCACAGGCCCCGATTCCGGTGAACAGGCGGGCGTAGGTGCCGCATTCGGTGAGCAGCTGCCAGACGGCGCTGCGGGCGACCGCCACCTCGGCGGTCACCTCCATGATGTCGGTGGACAACGTCGTGCTTTCCTCGTGCGCCCACGATCACCCGAGGCGGACCTCGGCCGTCGCGTATCCGAACAGTTTGTGCTCTCCCGCGTCCGCGTCGACCACGATCGTGGCGGTGCGGCAGCGGGGATTGAGCCACCCCACCTGGCCGCGGAAGACCACCCGCCCCGGTCCCGGCGTCCGGTGCAGCCGCGGTGCGTAGTGCAGGCGGCACCGGGTCAGCGCGGCGGGATCGCCCGCCCAGGAACCGACATAACCCGCGGCGAGGCCGAGGCCGATCGCCCACGGCGGGGGTGGTTTGTGGGCGCCGAGCACGACGGCGTGCGGCGGCAGCGCGGTGCCGACCCGTAGCGAGTCGAAGCCGACCGTCGGGCGCACCACGACGGGGCGCGGCGACGAATTCGCGTGGGCGCGAGCGGCTTCGGGGTCGGCGCGGCGGCGGGACAGCGGGATCGACACGAGCGCGCCGGCCGGCTCGCTCGCGCGGGCGCCGTCGTCGGCCGTGGCCAGCCGCCCCTGGATCAGCAGGGTGGTGGTGCGGACGTGCACGAGTTCGTCGTCGCGGTCACGCAGCCTGGTGGTGAGCGAGACGATGCGATAGTCGCGGTAGTGGTGGAAGCCCTCGCACAGGACATCGGCGTCCAGCGGCTCTCCGGCAACGAGCGGGCGAATGATGTCGAGCACGTATTCCACGTGCAGAATCCGGTCGGCGTCCCAGTTGGCGACCACCGCGGTCAGGGCCGCGTCCTCCACATCGGTCGTCACGGCCGTCCCGGCGGCCTCGGCCGCCAGTACCGCATTCCGGCTTCGGAACCGCCACCGCCCGATAACCGGCTGCGCGTCGGTGTCCCGGACGAATATCGACATCGTGCTCCTCGCGCCTGACCTGACACGCTCATGGTGGCCCACGAACTCCCCCTTCCCGGACGGTTGCGAGTGAATCCGGAAAAATCACCGAACCGCGAGGCGATCCGTGCGCATTTTTCACAGTTACGAGCTGTCAACCTTCCCTGCGGGCGTTCCCGCCGGTGGTGAGGTACCCAGAATGAACGCCGTCGCGGCCGCGAAAGCCGCGCCGCGCCTTACGTTTTTGCCCGTCGCGGTGCACTTCGACCGCACCGTGACCGAACGATGAGGTTCCGCAGGAGGCAAAGATTATGAAACGAAGTGCCGCCCGGCGCGGGCTGCGCGTCGGAATACTCGCCGGCGCCGCGACCCTCGCCATGGCATTGACCACCGGGGGTGCGAATGCCGCCCCGGAGTTGACGCCGGATGAAGCGACACAGCAACAGCAGCTGGCGCAATACATCGACCAAGGGCTGAAGAATCCCGACGCCCATCCGATCGCCGACAGCGGTAGCGCGGGCAGTTCCGGGTCCGCGTGCACATCCGGCAGCGGGGCGGGTTCGGGAAACGGCTCCGGTGATTGTTACGGCGGTTCGGGTTCCAGTTCCGGCTCGTCGGGCGGCCACTATTCCGACACCGTCGGCTACGGCCCGGCATCGACGTCGTTCATCGGCGCGTTCGGCTACAGCCTGCTCAATCCCAACGCGGCCCCGCCCGGCACCAACGACTGGGGCTGCAAGCCGACCGCTCAGCACCCCGAGCCGGTCGTGCTGATCCACGGCACCTGGGAGAGCGCCTACGACAATTTCGCCTACATCTCCCAGCCCATCCACGACGCGGGCTACTGCGTGTTCACCCTGAACTACGGTCAGGCCAACCTGATCGAGGGCGGCGGTCTCGGCTCGGTGCTCCCCGGCGCGAACGCGACGGAGAACATCGCCGAATCCGCCAAGCAGATCGGCGCTTTCGTCGACCGCGTGCTCGCCGCGACGGGCTCGCAGAAGGTGAACATCATCGGCCACTCGCAGGGTGGCACGGTGTCGCGGCAGTACCTGAAGTTCGAGGGCGGCGCGTCGAAGGTGCACCACCTGTTGACCTTCTCCGCCACCAACCACGGCACCACCCTCGACGGCATCGGCGCGCTGGGCCGGGCCATCAACAACCTCGGCATCGACGTGCTGGGTCTGGTGGAGATCTTCGTGGGCCACAGCGGTATTCAGCAGACCGTGGGCTCGGACTTCATCAACAACCTCAACGCCGGTGGTGACACCGTGCCGGGCGTCGACTACACCGTGGTCGGCACCCGCTACGACGAGATCTCCACGCCCTACGACCTGACCTTCCTGAAGGCGGGCCCGGGCGCGACGGTCCGCAACATCACCCTGCAGGACGGCTGCGAGCAGGACGTGTCCGATCACCTGACGATCATGTACTCGCCGCGGGCGTTGTCGATCATCCTCAACACCCTGGATCCGGCCCAGACGCCGAATCTGACCTGCACCTTCAACCCCTGGTTGTTCGGCGGCGGCGGCTCGCTGTAAGACCCTTTTCCCACATGTGCTCGCCGGGCGGATATCGGAGCCTCTCCGCCCGGCGGGCACAGCCGTTTTTCTCAGGAGTACTCATGTTCCGGAACATGCTGCGCCGCATCGCGTTTCCGGCCGTCGTGGTCGTGGCGGGCGCACTGCTCGGCGCGGCCCCGTGCGCGGCCGACGCGCCGGACGGCTCGGCGATCACCGGCCGCTGGCAGGTCGACGAGCGGACCGTGCAGCTACGGGTGCACTCGGCCGCGATGAACACCGACATCATGGTGAACGTGCAGCGGCCCGCCGATCCCGACGCGCCCGCGCCGGTGCTGTATCTGCTCAACGGCGGTGGCGGCGGCCAGGATTCGGCCACCTGGCAGCGCAACACCGATGTGCTCAGCTTCCTGTCCGGTAAGCAGGTCAACGTCGTACAGCCGGTCGGCGGGCGGTGGAGCTACTACACCGACTGGCGCGCGCCGGACCCGAAACTCGGTGTGTACAAATGGAAGACGTTCCTCACCGAGGAACTGCCGCCGCTCGTCGACGCCGAATTCGCCACCACCGGGGCGAACGCGCTGGCGGGCCTGTCCACCTCGGGCACCTCGGTGCTGCAACTGCCGATCGCCGCGCCCGGCCTGTACCGCGCGGTGGCCGCCTACAGCGGCTGCGCGCAGATCAGCGATCCGCTCGGGCGGCAGTTCGTGAAGCTGTCGGTGGAGCAGTGGGGCGGCGGCGACACCCGCAACATGTACGGCCCCGACGACGATCCGATGTGGGCGGCCAACGATCCGTATCTGCACGCCGATCAGCTGCGCGGGCTGGCGCTGTTCGTGTCCAGCGGCACCGGCATCCCCGGCATCTACGACGTCTACAACGGCAGCCACATGCAGCCCGGTCCCCGCGGGTACGCCAATCAGCTGGTGATCGGCGGGGTGATCGAGGCCGCCGTCGACTACTGCACGCACAACCTCCAGAATCGCCTGGGGCAGTTGGGCATTCCGGCGACCTTCGATTTCGAACCCGCGGGCACCCATTCGTGGGGCTACTGGGAGGACGCGCTGAAGCGGTCCTGGCCGGTGCTCGCGGGCGGCCTGGGCATCGCCTAGGCCGCCGCGGCCGTCACTTCCCCGCCAGGCCCTCCGCCTGGCGGAAAGTGCGGGCGATGATCGCCGAGCGCAGATACCACAGCCCGGAGGTCTCGGTGGGGTCGAAACCGGTGAGGGTGCCGATGCGCTTGAGCCGGTAGTCCACCGTGTTGGTGTGCACGTGCAGCAGCCGGGCGGTGCGCTGGCGGTTGAGGTTGTTGGAGATGTGGCACTGCAGGGTGTGCAGCAGTTCGGGGTGCTCGTCGAGCGGATCGAGCAACGCGCCCAACGACTCCCGGCCCGGTCCCGGCCGGGTGAGCTGGTATTCGAGCGCCAGATCCGGGAAGCGGTACACCCCCGGGATGCAGTGCAGCCGGTGCACCATGTCGAGCAGTTCGTGGGCGCGGTCGGCGGCGCCGGGGATCTCCACCACCGCCGCGGTCACCACGGCCGCGGTGATCGGCACGTGCGCCGCGGCCGACAGGCCCGCCACCAGATCGTCGAGCCCGGCGTCGTCCACGGCGTCGGCGGGCACCAGGATCGTGCCGCCGTCCACCGACAGCAGCGACAGCATCGTCTCGTCGCAGCGGGTGGCCAGTTCGGCCTGCAACCGGCGCAGCTTGCGCCGGGCCACGACCTTGCCGTCCAGCATCGGGTTGTTCTCGTCGGGATGCCGCGGAATCGACAGCGCCACAACCGAATACGACTCGGCGATCTCGATGCCGCATTCGCGGGCCATGGTCGAGGTCGAGTAGCCGCCCAGCAGCGCGGAGGTGAGCGTGTGCACGGCGGTGTGGTGCTCGCTGACCACGGCCTTGTGCTCGCGCACGTATGCGCGCGCGACGGTGCCGGTCATGGTGTCGAGCATCTCCACCACCAGCCGCGAGGCGGCGACGACGCTCTGGTAGTCCTTGTCGGTGGCCTGCGACATCACCAGGGCCATACCGACTTTGAAGCCCTCGTGGATGGCGTGCACGATCGTGTCGATCGGCACGCCCTCGCGCGCCCAGCCCGCGGCGGCCTCGGCGAGGCGGTCGGTCTTGGCCGGGATGTCCTGTCCGTCGAGCATGCTCACGGCCAGTTCCAGGCACAGTCGGGTGATGGTGGTGACGTCCCCGGACAGGGCGTCGCCGGGCAGGGTCCCGCACGGGACCACGTTGTCGACGAAATGGCCGACCAGCTGCCGCGACAACGCGCGCACGTCCTGCAGGGGCGCCGACATCGGCTTGCCGGACACGGTCAGCTGCGTCCGGAACGCTTCGCCGGTGGTAATGGTCGTCATCGTCGGCTCCTCTCCGCCCCGGGCGCTGGGATACCCCGCGCCCTCATCGGGTGATCTACGACACTCTCGTGTCGATGATCGAACTCTAAGCTGGGCGCGCACTCACTTACTACTCCGTTCGAATACTCCGCTCCGCATTTCGCCGCACCGGCCTCGACCTGCGGATATCGCGTCCGTGACGGCGGATTCGAGGACGGTCGGCGACGACTGTTCGGCACCGGTGCTCACTTTTTGCCGCTACGGCGCTCAGGCGGTGCGGGAGCCGATCTCGCTCTCGGCCATGGCCGTGATCATGCGCGCGGTCATGTCGATGACCTCCTTGCGCTGTTGCGGGTCGACCTCCAGGGCCGAGGCCCGCAACACCGCCGCGAAACCGGTGTTGATCAGCACGAACGTGATCACGTCGTACTCGTGATCGTCGCCGGGTCCGAGCAGCTGGATGACCAGCACCTTGACCAGCAGCCGCAGCCGGGGCTCGAATTCGGGAATCCCGCTGCTGTAGAACTGAACTCCCGCGACCAGGGCGCGCACGAGCGCCGCGTTGGCGACCAGTTCGTCGGTGATCACCTCGAGGATGCCGGTGACCACCTCGAGCACCTGCTTCTCCGCCAGCCCGAAAACCCGCTGGGTGAACCGGCGTTCGATGTTCTCGAGCAGGCGTTCGAGCAGCTCCTCGACCATCACGGAGCGATCGGCGAAGTAGCGGTAGACCGTGCCGATGCTCACCCCGGCCTCCGCGGCGATGCGGTTGGTCGAGGTGTTGGCGATCCCGCGCTCCCCGAACAGCCGTGCCGCGGTGTCGAGGATGTGCTCGCGGGTGGCCCGGGCGCGTTCCTGCGCCGGGCGATGACGCTGGCCCACTGTTTTCGGCGGCACCGCACCCCTCCTGCTGGCATCGAAAAATGAACGGCGCTCAGTTTAGCGCCGGATGCGATTTCCGATCCAGATTCGAATTTCACGAACCCACGGGCCGCGATGCGGTGGAATGTGGGCATCGGTTTGTGACACATGGAGGTGTGACAGTGAGCGGTCGGGTGCCGAAGAGTCGAATCGCGCGAGGCGGCCGGATGGGCCGCCTCGCGGCGGGACAGGCGATCCGCGGGGTGGGCACCCGATTGTCGATGATCGGGCGGACCGAGGAGGCGCGCCGCGTGCTCGCCGAACGTTCCACCCTCCAGACCGCGCAGCAATTGGTGACCGTGCTCGGCGGCATGAAGGGCGCGGCGATGAAGTTGGGGCAGATTCTGTCCGTGCTCGATGTCGATCTGCTACCGGAATCGCATCGGGAAATGTTCCGCGACAAGCTCGCCGAGCTGCGCGACCGCGCGCCCACCGTGCCCTTCCCGGAGATGCGGCGGGTCATCGAGGGCGATCTGGGCCCGCTGGCACGGGTTTTCGCCGAGTTCGACGAGACGCCGGTGGCCGCGGCCTCGATCGGTCAGGTGTACCGGGCGCGGCTGCGCGACGGCCGCGCGGTGGCGGTCAAGGTGAAATATCCGGGCGTGGATCGGGCCGTCGAGGCGGATATGCGCAATCTGTCGATGATCAGCCGACTATGGAAATCGTTGCTGCCCAGCGCCGCCGACAGCGAGGTGCTCGACGAGATCGCGCGCAATATCGGCAGCGAACTCGACTATGTGCGCGAGGCGCGCACGCAGCATCGGGTGGCCTCGCGCTACCGGAATCATCCGTGCATCACCGTACCCGACAGTATCGAGGAATTCTGCGGGCATCACGTCCTGGTGACCGAGTTCCTCGAGGGCCGCTCGTTCGGTGAGATGCAACAACTGCCCGCGCCCGAACGCGATCGGATAGGTGAGCTGATCTACCGGTTTTATGTCAGTTCCCTGTTCGCGGACTTCGAATTCTGTGGTGATCCACACCCGGGCAATATCCTGCTCGCCGACGACGGGCGGCTGGGGTTCGTGGATTTCGGCCTCTACAACACGATGGACCCCGAGCACGTCGAACTCGAGCGGTCTGCGTTGCGGGCCGCGGGCGAGTACCGGGCCCAGGACATCTACGACGCCTGGGTGGCCCGCGGCATCATCGACCCCGAGGGCGAGGTCACCCCGCAGGAGTGCCTGGACTACGTGTGGGCCGCGGCGGGCTGGCATCTGCTCGACGAGGAGCTGACCATCACCCCCGAACTGGCCACGGGCGCGGTGATCATGGCCGTGGACCCGCGCGCCGAGGAGTTCCGCGGTATGCACCAGCAGCGGCTGCCCGCCGAGCACGTCTTCTCCCGGCGGGTGGATCTGTTCACCTTCGCGGTGCTGGGACAGCTGGAGACGACCAACAATTGGCATCGCATCGCGCGGGAGTGGCTCTACGACGAGGCCCCGACGACGGAACTCGGTGTGCTGGAGGCGGAATGGCGCGCGCGACGGCGCTAGGCGCGGGCGCGGTGGCGGCGCACCTTGTCGTGGGCGCCGCACAGGTCCATGCTGCACCAGCGGCGGGAGCGGTTCTTGGTGGTGTCGTAGAACAGCCAGCCGCAGGAGTCGTCGTGGCCGGGGCAGACGCGGATCCGGTCGAGGTCGCCGGCGCGGAGCAGGTCGACGGCGGAGTCGGCGACCGGGCCGAGGACGGCGGACGGACCGGTTCGGGGCCAGGTGAGGCGGGCGCGGGGGTGGGTGACGGTGAGGGTGGCGTGGCGCAGGGTTCGGCTGTGCGCGTGCAGGATCGAGGCCACGTCCTGGTCGGGGGGTCGCCGGTCGGCGGCGACGGCGGCGAAGGTGCGGTGGATGGCCTCGCGGAGGTCGAGGCAGCGGGGCAGGATGTCGTCGCCGTGGAGAGCGTAGGGACCGTCGACGAGTTCGGCGGCGGCACACCAGCGGACGAGGTCGGGGAGGGTGCCGAGGTATTCGTGGGACGCCTTGTCCGGGCGGGAGCGGCGGGGGCCGACGGTGTTGGCGAAGTCCAGGCACAGTCGGCCGCCGAGGCGCGGGGGTTGCATCTATGTCTCCCTTCGGTTCTCGGCGAGGTCGCCGGTGCGTGGGTACACCATCATGGTGGCGACCGCCGCGACGGCCAGTGATGTGAACACCGGTTCCGGTCCGACGGCATCGATGATCGGGCCGGACAGCGCCGGGCCCAGCGCGGAACCGAGGGTCATCACGACGACGACCGTACTGAATCCGGCTGTCGGCGAACGGGAGTCGACGCGCTCGCTCCACAGCGGCAGCAGGGTGCCGCCGATCATGAATCCCGCGCCGAACAGGGCGGCCGCGCCGACGTAGGCGAACCAGCCGGGGCCGGGGAGGGCGAGCAGCAGGCAGGATGCGGCGACGAGGGCCTGGGCGGTCGCGAAGACCGCGCGCAGGCCCCAGCAGGTGACGAGGGTTCCGGTGAGGACGCCCAGCACACCGGCGGCTCCGATCATGGTCCAGAACAGGGGCGTGGGGCCGAATGTGGTTGGGACGCCGGGGAATTCGCTCACAGCCACGCTCGCGTACGCCCAGTATGCCGCGCCGACCGCGCCCGAGGAGAAGGCGGCCAGCAGCAGGCGGGCGCGGGCGGGGGTCGGCCACGACACGCCGCCGCGCTGGGCGCGCTCGCGTTCGCGGCGGTACGGGTGGGCGTGTGGTGTTCGATGTCGGCGGGACAGCCGAGCACCTCGTAGCTGGGGAAGGTGTCCGCGCTGTGGGAGTAGCCGTGCGCCTTGGCGCCGAGGCGGGCCACCGGTCGGTCCCGGATGCGGAACCGGGGGCAGGACGAGCCGATTCCACACCGTGACGGCGAGCGCGACCGCCGCCGCGCCCGCCCACACCAGCCGCCAGCCGGACGGGGCGACGAGCACCACCGCGGGACCGGCCACCAGAACACCGAAGGTGGTTCCGCTGCTGACCATCGAGATCGCTTGCGCGCGAGACGATTTCCGGGTGCCCGCGTCGATCGCGTCCGAGTACGGGGCCCACACCCAGCCCGGGGCCGTTCCCGCCAGCGCGACGCCGACCGCGAGCATTCCGGCCGAGGTCGCGCTCGCCATCAACGCCATTCCGGACGCGGCGAAGAGGCCGCCGATCACGATCGGCACGCGGGGCGCGACCCGGCCCGACAGGCGGCCCACGACGACGACCACGATCAGTTCGGTGAGGTAGCCGATGCTGACGATGGTTCCGAGAAGCCCTGCGCTGCCGCGGAATTCGCGCCGCAACTGCGGGAGGAAGAGGCCGTAGCCGTAGCGGCCGTAGCCGTAGGTGACGGCGAGGGTGAGCAGGCCGGGCAGGCCGACGCGCCAGGCCCGTGGGAGTTGTCGGGGGGTGAGGGCTTCGAGCTGGGTCATGCGCGACACCTCTGTTACCGGCTAAATGGGTTTCAGTGGTTACATACCCGTGTGGGTGGGCGTCAATCGCGTCGAATCGGGATCAGGCGTCGCGCGGGCGTCCCGGCAGCGGATGCTCCAGGAATCCGTCGGCGAAGAACTGCATGGACCCGCAGCCACCGCAGCGATAGGCGTGCTGCTTGACGATCTCCTGCCCCCACTCGGCCGGATGCTCGGTGAGGAATCCCGCGACCCCGGTGATGAATCCGAGCACCCCGATGTAGTCCCGCTCCCGCGCACACCACGGGCAGCTCAGATCGATCGCCTCCCGCCGCCGCCGAATCTCCGCCCCCTGCTCCAGGATTCGCCGCCGAGCCCGCTCGATGTACCGATCGGCATCCCCGACCCACACCCGCTCGGGCTCACTCCACACCCCCTCGTACGCCCCGTCGGTCGCGGTGCGCACGAACGCGAACTCCGCCTCCGACCGCCGCACCACCCGAGACCCCCGCAGCCCACCCTCAACCCGAAAGGTGACCTCCGCCCGAGACACCCCCTCCGGCAGCCCCCGAGAAATCCGCACCTTCTTCGGGTCATCCGCGTCCGGCTTGTACTCGATCCCCACCACCCCCTCAAGCTACCCGTGTAGGGCACCAACCCCAGCCGCACCCTTTATTCGAATCCGCACCCCCTTCAGGGCCTTACAACGGGTGCGGATCCGAACAAGGGGTGCGGCTGGGGGCCGAGGACGGAGAGGAGGTGGAGCTTTTCGTGGCTCTCGGTGCCGGGGACGGCGGTGTAGACGAGGAGTAGATGGGACTGATCGGGGTCGACGAGGGTCTGGCACGTCAGTTCGAGGGCGCCGACGTGCGGGTGGACGTAGCGCTTGACGCCGTTGTAGTGGACGCCGATCTCGTGATCGGACCACAGCGCGCGGAATTCGTCGCTCTCGGCGAGTAGGAGGTTCATGAGGTGGGCGGCCCTCGAGTCGGGGCCGCGCAGGGTGACCCGCGCGCGCAGGCCGGAGACGAAGACGCGGGAGTGCAGGGCGTGGTCGTCGGGGTGGTAGAGGGCGCGGATGTCCGGGTCGGTGAACCAGCGGTAGCCGATGCTGCGGGCCGGGCCGGTGAAGCGGGTGGTGTCGCCGGTGAGGGCGACGGCGAGGGGGGTTTGGCGCAGGGTCTCGCCGAGTTCGGTCACGATCTCGGCCGGTGTGTCGGCGAGCCGGTCGAAGATGCGCAGCAGGCCGGGCCCGATGTGTTCGCTGGCCGCGCCGCGCGCGGGCGGGTTGTGTCCGGCGAGGCGGAACAGGTGGTCGCGTTCGTCGAGCGACAGGTGCAGGCCCTGGGCGATCGAGGCGATCATCTGCTCGGACGGATGCGGTCCCCGTTCACGCTCGAGGCGACTGTAGTAGTCGGCGGAGATGTGGCACAGCGCGGCGACCTCCTCGCGCCGGAGCCCGGCGGTGCGGCGACGTTGCCCGCGCGGAAGTCCCACGTCCTCGGGTTGCAGGGACTCGCGGCGGCGACGCAGGAATTCGGCGAGTCCCGCTCGGTCGATCACGGGTGCGTCCTCCTCGGATAGGGAATCGTCTTCAGTCTGCCTGGGGTACCGGGGGGTTGCCTCGGATTATGGATCCCCCCTTGCGAGTTTGGGCACGGCTGCGGATCCCCCCTCACGGTTCGGTGTGCCTGGGATCGAGAGGCCGTGGCTACAGCCAGCGGGCAGGGGCAATCTGGGTTCACATCCACTTCGGGCAAATCAGGAGCAAAGCATGGCACGTACTCGACCGGACATCACCGTTCCCGACCTCTCCGGCAAGCTGGCCGTGGTCACCGGGGGCAGCGACGGGGTGGGGCTGGGGTTGGCGAGGCGGCTCGCGGCGGCCGGGGCGGAGGTCGTTCTGCCCGTGCGCAATCCGCGCAAGGGCGCGGCGGCGGTCGCCGGGATTCTGGAGGAGTTCCCGAAAGCCGTTGTGTCGCTGCGGGATCTGGATCTGTCGTCACTGGATTCGGTCGCCGCTCTGGGCGAGACGCTGCGCGCGGAGGATCGTCCGATCCATATCCTCGTCAACAACGCGGGCGTGATGACGCCGCCGGAGCGGCAGACCACCGCCGACGGATTCGAACTGCAATTCGGCACCAACCATCTGGGCCATTTCGCGCTCGTCGCCCACCTGCTACCGCTGCTGCACGCCGGGCGCGCCCGGGTGACCTCGCAGATCAGCATTGCCGCGAACCAGCACGCGATCAACTGGGACGACCCGAACTGGGAACGCTCCTACGACGGCCGCCGCGCCTACAGCCAGTCCAAGATCGCCCTGGGTCTGTTCGGCCTCGAACTGGACCGCCGCAGCCGCGCCGAGGGCTGGGGAATCACCAGCAACCTCTCCCATCCCGGCGTGGCCCCCACCAACCTCCTCGCCGCCCGCCCCGAACTGGGCCGCGCCCGCGACACCACGGCCCGCCGCGTCATCACGACCCTCTCCCGCCACGGCATCCTCGTCGGCACCACCGAAACCGCCCTCCTCCCCGCCCTGCTCGCCGCCACCTCCCCCGACGCCCGAGGCGCCCGCCTCTACGGCCCCAGCGGCCCCGGCCACCTCGGCGGCGCCCCCGCCGAACAGCCCCTCTACTCCCGCCTCCGCACCGACCCCGACGCCCCCCGCCTCTGGCGCCTCTCCGAATCCCTCACCCACACCCCCTTCCCCAGCTGACCACCCCCAGCCGCACCCCTTGTTCGGATCCGCACCCGTTATAGGGCTCTGCAAGGGGTGCGGATCCGAATAAAGGGTGCGGCTGTGTTGCGTGTGCCTGGGGAGGGGTTTGGTTCGGGGGGAGTTAAAGGGTGGTGGGGGCGTGGGGGTGGGGTTACGGTGCTGCGGGTCAGGGATCGGAGGGAATGTGGGCTCGGGAAGGGTTGGGGGCGTGGAGGTTTCGGGGCATCCGTTGGATGATCCGGTGCGGGGGTCGTTGTGGGGGGAGCATCGGCGGTTCGCGACGTGGGTGGGGCGGTGCGGGCGGTACGACCCGGAGGTCGCGCGGTTCGTGGGGCATCCGCCGGTGTTGGACGAGCGGGATTGGGAGGATCTGGCGACGTTGCTCGGGCCGGGGGGTATGACGGGATTGCGGGGGTTCGGGCACGAGGTGCCGCCGGGGTGGGAGGTGGTCGAGCAGTTCGATTCCGTGCAGATGGACGGGAGCGGGCTGCGGGTCGCGGACGATCCGGGGCTGGTGGTGCTCGGGGCCGCGGATGTGCCGGAGATCCTGGCGTTGATCGCGCGCACCGAACCCGGTCCGTTCGCGCCGCGCACCATCGAGATGGGGCGGTATCTGGGCATCCGGGTCGACGGGCGGTTGGTGGCCATGGCGGGTGAGCGGATGCATCCGCCGGGCTGGACCGAGATCAGCGCCGTGTGCACCGACGCCGAGTTCCGCGGCCACGGGTTCGCCTCGCGGTTGGTGCGGGCCGTGGGGGCGGGGATCCGGGCGCGGGGCGAGACGCCGTTCCTGCACGCCACCGCGCGCAACACCACCGCCATCCGGCTCTACGAGCGGCTGGGGTTCACGCTGCGCAAGCGGTCCATGCTCACGCTCGTGCGAGCCCCGGAATACGATGCCGCGCAATCGGGTTCGGCCTTGGTATGAAGATCGGCATCAACACCTTCGTCACCGACGAGAGCATCGCGCCGCGGCGGCTGGGCCCCGCGCTCGAGGAACGCGGCTTCGAATCGCTGTTCCTCGCCGAGCACTCCCACATCCCGGCGAGTCGCCAATCGCCCTACCCCGCCGGGGGCGAACTGCCCCGCGAGTACTACCGCACCCTCGACCCGTTCGTCGTCCTCGCCGCCGTCGCGACCGTGACCGAGCGGCTCGTCCTCGGCACCGGCGTCACCCTGCTCATCCAGCGCGACGTCATCCACACCGCCAAGGAGGTCGCGAGCCTGGACCACCTCTCCGGCGGCCGCGCGGTCTTCGGCGTCGGCGTGGGCTGGAACCGCGAGGAGATGGCCGACCACGGCACCGATCCCCGAACCCGGGGCGCGCTGCTGGACGAGCAACTCGCCGCGATCCGCGCGATCTGGACCGACGACCCGGCCGAATACCACGGCCGCTTCATCGATTTCGACCCGATGCACGCCTGGCCCAAACCCGTACGGAAACCGCACCCGCCCATTTTCATCGGCGGCGGCGAGGCCGCGGCGGCCCGCGCGATCCGCCACGGCGTCGGCTGGATCCCCAACGGCATCGGCGACCCGGCCGCGGTCCCCGCCCAACTCGCCCCGCTGCGCGGCACCGATCTGCCCGTCACGGTCACCCCCGCCCCGCCCGACCCGGCCGTCCTCGACGCGTACGCCGCCGCCGGGGTCGAACGGGTCACCCTGAAACTCCCCACCCTCCCCGAGTCCGAATCGCTGCGCGTCCTCGACGATCTCGCCGCCCTCGCCGGGAAATACGCGGCCTGACCTCGAAGCCCGAATCGGATCGCGCTGACGAGAAACCTGTTGCGCGGCATACGGTTCTGCGAATCTGACCGCGGCGCGCCCCGAATGCGCGGTCCAGCACAGTGATTCGAGGTTCCGGATGTCCCCCACTCCCCAGCCCCCGCACGACGACGACACCGACGCCCCGGCGGTTCCCCCGAGCACCGACAGCGCGGAAACCGCCGCGGGCGAAGCCGACCCCGACGAGGAAGCCGACCTCGCCGCCCCGGCCGAACCCGAACCCGCCGCCGTCTCCCGCCGCACCCTCCTCGCGGGCGCGGGGGTCGCGGCGGCGGTCGTCGTCGGCGGCGGCCTGGCCGCCTGGCTCACCACCCGCCGCACCCCGGGCACCGGAACGGTCAACCGCGCCTTGAAGATCGGATTCGGCGGCGGAATCTGCGAGGCGCCCCTGTACGCCGCGCATCACCAGGGGATCTTCGCGAAGTACGGCCTGAACGTGGAGATCGTCAAGACCGGTGGGGACGAGATCAAGGACGCGGTGGGCGCGGGCAAGCTCGACGCCGCGCCGGGGATCTTCTTCTCCTGGCTCAAGCCGATCGAGCAGGGCATCGATGCCAAACTCGCGGCCGGGCTGCACGAGGGGTGCCTGCGGATCGCGGTGCCCAACGACAGTCCGATCACCTCGGTGGCGCAGTTGCGCGGCAAGGCGATCGGGGTCGCGGCGATCGGGGATTCGGCCATGTCGTTCTTCTCCCTCGATCTGCTCGACGCGGGGATCAATCCCGCGCAGGACGTCGACTGGCGCGTCTTCCCCGGCGACCAGCTGGGCGAGGCACTGGCCAAGGGCGAGATCGTCGCCATCGCGGGCAGCGATCCGAACGGTCTGCTGCCGATCCTGAAGGGCAATGCCCGCGAGCTGACCAACAATCAGCGGGGCGCCAACCGGGAGGAGTTCTGCTGCACGACCGCGATCAGCGGGCGGCTGTTGCGCGAGGATCCCGAGACCGCGCGCAAACTGGTCACCGCGTGGGCGGAGGGCAGCCGGTGGGTGGGGGCCAATATCGGCCCAGCCGCGACGCTCGAGGCGGACAACAAGTATGTGGCCGCGGATCGGTCGATCATCGAATCCACCTTGCGCACTTATGGTTTCGCGCCCTCGGCGGCCCGGCTGAAGGGTGAGCTGGCCCCCGGCATCGCGAAATTCGCCAAGACCGGCTACCTGGACCGCAAGACCGATCCGGACGCGCTCGCCACCAAGGTGTACGCCGATCTGGGTCTGACGTGGTGACCACCACCGCGGCGCCGCCCCGCGCCCCGGCCGCCCCGAACTCCGTCCGGCGCTATCCCCCGACGCCCGGTTTCGCGGCGGCCTGGGCGCTGTGGGCGACGACGGCCGCGCTCACCCTCGCACTGCCGGACCGCCTCGACGCCGCCGACCCGACCGTCGTCGGCGCCCTGTTCGCGGCCTGGACCGTGCTGCTCGCGGCCTGGGGCGTCTACGCCTACCGCAGCCGCGCCGCGACATTCGCGCTGCGCCACCGCGTTCCGTGGTTCGTCGCGCTCGCCGCCTGGATCCTGTTCTGGGAGTTGAGCACCGCGAAATCCGGCTGGCTGAAACCTCCGTATTTCGCCTCGCCGCAACACATGCTGCTGGTCTTCACCCAGGACGCGGGCATCCTCGCCGCCAGCACCTGGCATTCGCTGGTGCTGCTGCTCACCGGTTTCGTCATCGGCGCGGTCGGCGGGCTGGCCATCGGGATCGCGGTCGGCTGGTCCCGGGTGGCGGCGTACTGGGGGCTGCCGGTGCTGCATTCGCTGGGTCCGGTGCCCGCGCCGACGCTGCTGCCGGTGGTGCTGGTGCTGTTTCCCACCACCTACAGCGGCAGCGTGTTCATCGTCGCCTTCGGGGTCCTGTTCCCGGTGGCGGTGCTGACCCGCGCGGGCATCGCCGGGGTCGGTCGCGGCTACTTCGACGTCGCCCAAACCCTCGGCGCCACACCGCGTTTCCTGATCTGGCGGGTCGCGGTCCCCGGCGCCCTGCCGAGCATCTTCACCGGCCTGTTCATGGGCCTGGGCGCCTCCCTGGTCGCCCTGGTCGTGGCCGAACTGCTCGGTGTCAAGAACGGCCTCGGCTGGTACATCCAATGGACCAAGGGCTGGGCCGCCTACCCCCGCATGTACGCCGCGATCGTGATCATGGCCGTAGTCTGCCGCACCCTGATGCTGATCCTGTTCCGCATCCGCAACCGCGTCCTGGCCTGGGAGAAAGATCTGGTGCGATGGTGATTTCCCAACCGCGCCATGGAGTGAGACAAGGGGCTGGTGCGATGGTGACTTCCCAACCGCGCCACGGAGTGAGACAAGGATCTGGTGCCATGGTGAACATACGAGGCAGTGCGGTGGATATCGAGGGGGTGTCGCATCAGTTCGCGGTGGCCGGGCCGCGGCGGCGGAGTGTGGTCGAGGTGTTGTTGGGCAGGCCCGCGGCGGTGCCGACCCGGGCGCAGGAGTTGGGGCGGTTGCGGGTGTTGACCGAGGTGTCGGTGCGGATCGAGGCGGGGGAGTTCGTGGCGTTGCTGGGGCCGTCGGGGTGCGGGAAGTCCACGCTGTTGCGGTTCCTCGCGGGGCTGGATCGGCCGACGCGGGGGTCGGTGCGGGTGGACGGAACGCCGGTGGCGGGTCCGGATCCGCATCGCGCCTTGATGTTTCAGGATCCGACGCTGTTCCCGTGGCGTACCGTCGAGCAGAACGTGGCGCTGGGCCCGCAGGCGCGCGGCACGCTCGCCGCGGACCGGGACGGGATCGCGGAGGCGCTGGGGCTGGTGGGGCTGGACGGGTTCCAGAACTCGTATCCGGCGCAGCTGTCCGGCGGTATGGCCCAGCGGGTGGCGCTGGCGCGGGCGCTGGTGAACCGGCCCCGCCTGTTCCTGCTGGACGAGCCGCTCGGCAAACTCGACGCGCTCACCCGGGCGACCCTCCAGGCCGAGATCGAAAGACTTTGGGGCGAGGACGGTTTCACCGCCGTGCTGGTCACCCACGACGTGGACGAGGCGCTGCGGCTGGCCGACCGGGTGATCGTGCTCAGCCCCCGCCCGGGAAAGGTGCTGCGGGATCTGCGCGTCACCCTGCCCCGCCCGCGATCCCACGACTCCCCCGAATATCCGGACCTGCGCCGCGAGGTGCTCGCGCTGCTGGGCGAGCCGGGACGGGCGGCGGCATGAGCGACAACGTCTTCGACTCGGTCGCCGCGGCCATCGGCAACACCCCGCTGGTCCGGCTCAATCGGCTCACCGAGGGCATCGCCGCCACCGTCTACCTGAAGCTGGAATACCTCAATCCCCTTGGCAGCGTGAAGGATCGGGCCGCGCTCGCCATGATCGAGGCGGCCGAGGCGGCGGGTGAGCTGCGGCCCGGCGGCACGGTCGTGGAGGCCACCTCCGGCAATACCGGCATCGCCCTGGCGGCCATCGCGGCCGCGCGCGGCTACCGCGCCGTGGTCGTGGTGCCCGACAAGTCGAGCGCCGAGAAGCTCGCGCTGCTGCGCGCCTATGGCGTGGAGGTGCACGTCACCCCGGGCGGCCGTCCGCGCGAACACCCCGAATTCGTCCGCAATGTTGCCCAACGCCTGGCCGCCGAGATCCCCGGCGCCTGGTACGCGGGCCAGTACGACAACCCGGCCAACCCCGCCGCGCACCGGCGCACCACCGGACCGGAGATCTGGCGCCAAACCCGGGGCCGGGTAACGCATTTCGTGGCCGGGGTCGGCACCGGCGGAACCGTCACGGGCACCGGCGAATACCTCAAGGAGGTCTCCGGCGGCGCGGTCCGCGTGATCGGCGCGGACCCGGAGGCATCGGTGTACGGCGGCGGCGACGGCCGCGCCTGGTACATCGAATCCATCGGCCACTACCTGCACCCGGACACCGCCGCCGACGAATGGCCGCTGTCGTATCGGCCCGCGATCGTGGACCGGCTCGAACGCGTCCCCGACCACGAATCCCTCACCGTCGTACGGCGACTCGCGCGCGAGGAGGGCCTGCTGGCGGGCGGCTCCACCGGCACCGCGGTCGCGGCGGCCCTGCGGGTGGCCCGGGATCTGTCCGAAGACGACGTGGTGGTGGCGATCGCCCCGGACTCGGGCCGCAACTACCTGTCGAAATACTTCGACGACGACTGGCTGACCCGGCTCGGCTTCGCCCCCGCCCTCACACCGGCCGAACCGGTCGTGGCGGATCTGGTCACCACCGCCGAGGTCCGCGTGATCGGCTCGGCGACCTCCGCCGCCCGCGCCCGCGAACTCCTCGGCGAGGCCACCGCCCTGCCGGTCACGGTGCAGCGCAACGGATCCGGCTCCCCCGTGGTGGCCGAGATCCTCGGCTCGGTCACCCCCGCCCGCCTCGCCGCCGCGCCCGGCGACGACCCGGTGTCCGCGCACCTCGACCCGCCGCTGCCGGTGATCGGCGCGACCGAGACGATCGCCGCGGCGGCCGCGCGGATCGGCGACCATCGCGGCCCCGTGGTGGTCGCGCACGACGGATCGATCTCGGCCCTGCTCGACGCGGCCGCCCTGAAAGGCACTGTATGAGAACACCTCTCGCCGTCACCCTCGGAATCGGCGTGACCGCACTGCTGTGCGCCCCGGCCACCGCCCACGTCACCGCCTCCGCCCCGGACGCGACGGCGGGCGGGCACACCGTGGTGAGCCTGCGCGTCCCGACCGAATCCGACAAGGCGGGCACCGTGAGACTCGAGGTGACCATCCCCACCGACCACCCCATCACCGAGGCCCGCACCGAACCGATCCCCGGCTGGGACGCGACCGTGCGGCGGACACCCCTGCCCGCCCCGATCGACGACGGCCACGGCCACCGGATCGGCGACGCCGTCTCGACGATCCTGTTCACCGCCCGCGAGGGCGCCGCCATCGGACCCGGGCAGTTCGCCGAGTTCCGAATCCTGTTGGGCCCCTTGCCCGATGCCGCCGAACTCGTCCTGCCCACGATCCAGACCTACAGCGACGGCACCTCGGTCGGCTGGATCGAGCGCAGCGCCGACGGCACCGAACCCGACAAACCCGCGCCCGTCCTGCGCCTGTCCGGCGGCCACGAGCACGCCCACGGCGACACCACCGAAGCCGCTGCCCCGCAAACGAATTCAACCGCGACCTGGCTGGCGGGAGCGGCCCTGGTCGTCGCCCTCGCGGCCGTGGCGATCGCGGGCGCCCCGGCGATCCGGGCGCGTCTCCGAAAGCCTTGAGCCGCACCGCGTTCCGCGCCGTCACCACGGTCGCGACGCTGGCGCTGCTGACCCTGTGGGCCGCCGTCGCGGCCGCCACGGCCGGGGCGCACGCGATCGCGGTGTCGACCGATCCCGCCTACGGGGCCACGGTCGAGCGCGCCCCCGACCACGTCGCGGTGACCTTCGACGAGACGGTGGCCGTCGCCGAATCGGGCGTACACGTCACCGATCGCGACGGTCGCCGCGTCGACGCGGGCGGCATGTTCACCGCCGACGGCGGCCACACCGTCGGGGTGCGGCTGCCCGCCGACCCACCGACGGGCACCTACGTGTTCACCTGGGTGGTGCTGTCCGCCGACGGCCACACGGTCACCGGCTCCACCGTCTTCGGCATCGGCACACCCCCGGACCTGCTCGCCGCCGACCCGCCGCGCGATCCGCTCGCCGTCGCCGCCGACGGCGCGGCCCGAATGCTCACGGCCACGGGCTATTTCGGCCTCGCCCTCGCGGTCGGCGTCCCGGCCGTCGCCCGCCTCGTGCGCCGCCGCGATCCCGTCGTCGGCCAACTGGCCCGCGCGGGCGCGCTCACCCTGGCGATCGCCTCCGCCCTCACCGTCGCCCTCGCCCCCGTCCGCCTGGCCGGTGCGCCCGGCTGGACCGACGCCGCCGTCTGGACCCGCTCCCTCCTGTCCCCACCCTCCCTGGCCGCCCTGGCCCGCACGATCACTGCCGCGCTGCTGGCCCTGACCTTCCGCGCTGCCCTGCACGTGGTTTCGGCATCGACCCCGGCATCAGCTTCGGCCCCGGCTCCGACCCCGGCCCCGGCATCGACATCGGCATCGGGTCCGACCTCGGCTCCGACCCCAGCATCGGCCTCAGCCCCGGCCCCTGCATCGACCCGAGCCCCGGCATCGGCTTCAGCCCCAGCATCGGCCTCAGCCCCGGCCCCTGCATCGACCCGAGCCCCGGCATCGGCATTGGCTCCGGCCCCAGCCCCTTCGGCTTCGGCTTCGGCTTCGGCTTCGGCTTCGGGCGAGGGTGCGGCTCGCCGTCGTGTACCGCTGCGGCCCAGAGTTGTTGCGGCTGCGGTGTTGTCGGTGGTCCTGCTTGTCTCGACCGCACTCGGCGGCCATGGCGTCGCGGGCGCGGACCGCTGGCTCGCCGTGGCGACGACCACCATCCACCTCGCGGCGATGGCGGTGTGGCTCGGCGGGGTCACCCTCGCCGTCCTCACCCTGCGGCGACCCGGCCGCCTCGAATTCGCCGCCCGCTACGGCAGATTCGCGCTCACAGCGGTAGCCGCGCTCATCCTCACCGGCACATACCAGACATGGCGTGCCACGACCCCTCTCGCCGCCCTGTGGACCACAGGGTGGGGCCGCCTGCTCTTGCTCAAACTCGCGCTCGTCGCGGCGGCCCTCGTCGCCGCCTGGCTCGCCCGCGAATTCGTCCGCCACCACGCGACCGCCCTACGGCTCGAACTCGCCACCCAAACCGCGGTCCTGATCGTGACCGCCGTCCTCGCCGGAACCACCCCGGCCCGCGACGCCTACAACCCGCGCGCCTCCCTCACGGCCGAGGCCGGACCCCTGCACGCCACCGTCGATATCGACGGCACCGGCGTCGGCCCCCAGGAATTCACCCTCCGCTTCACCGACAGCACGGGCACACCCTTCACCCCCGCCGAGGTCACCGGGCGACTCACGAAAGCCGACGGCACGATCCCGATCGATGTCGCCTTCCGCCGCGTCGAACCGGTCGACCTCGGCCCCGACCATTTCGTCTCCCAGCGTGTGCGAGTTCCCGCTCCAGGCGAGTGGCGGCTGCGCCTGACCATCCGTGCCGACCGCACGACCGCCTACACCGTGACGGTGCCCTATCGCGTGTGGTGACACGAAAGTCTTCCCCTGGCCACCTTCGTCTCGATGTCGGGCCGCGCCCTCGGTCCGAGCTTCGGCAGATGTACCGGGCTCACTGCGTTCATCAAGCTTCATCGCCCCTCACCCCCGGCGCGGCCAGAGCAGCACGGCGAACAACACCACCAGCGGCACCACGAACGCCACCCACACCGGCATCACGCGACCTCCGGACCATCGTCCACCACGTCGAGCCGCCCCACTTCGCCAGGGCCGAAACCCCTTGCGCCACTATGGGACTGCCGGGGGATGTAGAACTCCAAATACACTCCGGTACCCGGCTCGTCACCGGGGGATTCCTGCACTTCGAGCATCCCGCCGGGAAACGAGTAAAGCCTTGTGCCCTGGTGTGTTTCGTCTTCGTCTGCGCTCATCTCAACCCCTGTGGTAGGTCGGTGGAAGGCAGCCCGGGACCGGGCCTCTCCTTCACCAGTCCCGGACGTTGGTTCGAAGCTACGAAACGCCAGCCCCGGCGGTCTACAGACTTGCGGAAACTTGCGACAACCAGTCAAACCCGATACACCTGCGGTAAGAGCCTGGGATCATGACTGCCGTAGGCGCAAGTACGTAGAAGTTCATCGATAGGAGAATTCTCGTGGAGATACGTTTTCTCGGGATGGGTGGATCGGGTAGAACCAACTGCCCCACTCTCTACGTCACCGATCGAGGCACGTACATTGTCCAAGGCTGGGAGACGGGAACCGTCGGGACAGTGGAGATTCCACACATGTTGCTCGGTTTCCTGGAACCGAATACCTACCTTGCGGCAACGTTGCTGGATACCGGGAGGGGCACGTTCACAATCACGGGGAGGCCGGTCACGGACCCGGAAACACTCCAAAAATTGACCTTCGACAAGAACGAAACGGCAATCGAAGTGCCCAGCAAGGAAAGGACATGGTTCGGTGGAGTTCAGGCCAGGCGATGACGCTTGGATGGCCCTGCTTCGGGGTGCTCGCAAATCAGCGTTTCATCTCGAAGTGAAAGACATCTACGCAGTACCGGAAGAGTCCGAACCGCTTCGCCGGTTCCTTGCCGGGGAACCGGACGACGAGTACGACTTGGACGAGTGGACCGACGTCATTCGGTCGCTCACTGCACAGGGTCTCGCAATGAGCCGGATACGTGTCGTCACGGTTCCGCACACGGATTACCAGAGGTGGCTGCTCTCGGTAACCGGGCCGTCCGTGGCAGCCGGGGAAGATATCCGGTATATAGATCGGTCGACGGTAGATCCGTCAGCGGTTCCGAAGGATGATTACTGGCTTTTCGATGACGAGACGGTTGCCTTCAACCTCGTGGATTCGGAAGGCGTGCCGGTAGGTCCGGCGGTGACGACCGACCCCGGAATTGTCGGATACTGCCGCACAGCCAGAGAACGCCTCTGGCCCGCTGCCATCCGATATTCGGAGTACATCCGGAAGTGACGAACTCTGTTCAACAAGCGAGGCAAGCTCTCGGCGCACGACTCCGCGAGATCCGCAAAAAGGTTGTGTCCAGCAGGATGGTGTACGACCGGACGCCAGCGAAGTGGTGGCGTGTCGTAGCCGAGTAGAGGGTGGTCACCGCGTGATCCTTCAAAA